>CAYGPT010000036.1:0-35643 GCA_964351755.1 uncultured Rhodobacterales bacterium
CGCCTGCGCGCCGGCAGCGCCCACGCCACGGCGGTGGCGCAGGCGTTTGAGGAACTGCAGCAAAGTGCGTCCGGATAGGGTCGGAGTGAAACATGAACGGCGCAGGGCTGCTTGTTCCTGTGTAACGCTCCGCCGCCGAGCGGCCCCCATTTACCGTCGCCACTGCGACGTGAACACGTTGCGATTTGAGTGACATGGTAAATATCGCAGAAGACACGAGGCGAAAGCCTTATTGATTGGACTGTTGTTTCGACCTCTTCTCGTGCCTCGATTGGCGAATGGGGCGTTACTCAGTTACACGAACGGTTACACAAGAGAGGCAAGCTTCACGCCTCCGGATGGGTCTGAACCAGAGCGAATTGTTTGAATTTCTACTCACGTCAAAAGCAACCGGTTGATCGTTCCTTTGTCCACATTGGTAAGGTTTGTCGGATTCATTCCGTTTCTCTTTTTCGCCTCAACCCTGCTGTGCCGTTTCGGCTGAAGCGGACCAGTTCATAGATTTCTTGCTTGGTGCTTGGCACTGCCAAAACCACGGTCAGCACATCGCCGAGATGCCTCTTGAGGCTCTGTTTTTCTTTGTGAGATTTTGGCTCCGGCGGTAGGGATCGAACCTACGACCAATTGATTAACAGGCGGCAAATTGCGGCTTCTCTGGTTTTCTCCTGTTTTCGCTGATCAGCCATAAATCATTGTTTCGCATAGATAATTCTTGGCTGTCCTTACTCAACTGACTCATCACTAACGCCATAACTCTCTGCACACTGCTTCCGTTATGCTTCCACAAAATGCGGTGCCGCAAGATGAAATGAGGCGCGACATGACGAAGCTTACAAAGAGACAGGTTGAAGGTTTGACCGTGAAATCCGCCGACTACTTTGTTTGGGATAGCGAGATCGCAGGCTTTGGCGTTCGGGTTATGAAGTCAGGTCGCAAAAGCTATCTGGTGCAGTACAGGGCAGGGGGACGCACCCGTCGAAATTCGATTGGCCCTCATGGTGTTCTGACCGCAGATGAGGCGCGCAACGAGGCCCGCAGGTTGCTTGGTGAGGTCTCGCTAAAGGCGGCAACCCGTCAGAAGACCGACAACGCGCTCTACGCACTCCGACGGTGGCGTCGCTGTGTGATCGTTTCGTAAACGAATACGCAACGCACCATTGTAAGCCGAGCACGCGCAAAGGTTACATCAGTCTCATCGACAATTGGATCAAACCCCGGCTTGGTGCGTTCCGAATTGAAGACGTGCGGCGCAAAGACATCGTGGAATTTCACCACAACATGCGCGACCGGCCTTACATGGCAAACCGTGCAGTGAGCATCTTGTCCAAAATGTTCAATTTGGCGGAGGATTGGGGGTTGCGCTCCGACAATGCAAATCCCGCGCGCCGGATCAAAAAGTTCCGCGAAGAAGAAAAGAAACGGTATCTGTCCGATGATGAACAGATACGGCTTGGCAATGCCCTCGCAGACGCGCTGGAAACGGGGTAGGAGACGCCTTATGCGGTTTCAGCGATCTACTTGCTGATGTTGACGGGCTGCCGACTGGGCGAAATTCTGACGCTGAAATGGGAGTTCGTGACAAGTCGGCACTTGGAGTTGCCTGACAGTAAGACCGGTCGAAGACGCATTCCGTTACCGCGTGAGGCGCATGACATAATATCCGCGCTGCCGCGCCGCGAAGGTAATCCACATGTGATCTTGGGCGAGACCGAATTTGGACATCTGGTGAACTTGCAAAAGACTTGGCTTCGCGTTCGAAAGAAGGCTGGCATCGAAGAAGTTCGGATGCACGACTTGCGGCATACCTATGCGTCGGTTGCGGTGACCAACGGCGTCGATCCGTTCATGTTGAAAGAGATTATGGGGCATAAGAACCTGCAAACCACACTGCGATATGCGCACTTGGCCGATCATGCTGTGCAGAGTGCGGCAGGGTCAGTTGCCAGCAGGATCGCGGGCGCGCTGCGTTCCAAACCGAGCGAGAAAGTGACCAAGCTGCGGTTGGTTTGAATGCAGTCATTCCGTACTGGTGTTTTTGCCGACATTTAGCCAACTTACGCTCATGTACGATATAGCGATTTTCATCCCATTGCGTGAGGCGGCCTGGCTTGTCGGGAAAGCGATGTTTCCGAATGATTGGACCGGCTACGAACTGGAAGAGAAACCCGATTTGATCAAGTCCGACCTTCGCGCAGAAAAGGCGCGTTTGAAAAAGGCTCGGATTAAGGCATTCGATCGCTTGAATGACCTGTTAACATGTCCGACAGATCATCTGGACGATGCTGACTATGCGAAACATCGCATCCATATAGAGGATGCGAAAAAAGCTGTTGCGAAACTGAAATCTGCATCCGCGCTGCTCAATGACGGTAGCGGGAACGCCGTGGCGGAAATTGGCGCGTTTGAACGACGCCGCCAAGTCGAGTGTCGCTTGATTGCGGCCTTTATGGACAAGCAACTAGTGGTGATTGCGGGCTTCAACACTGTCATTCCATGGTCCGACTGGATGCTATTGCCAGATTTCCGCTTCAGCTTTCCGCTTTCACTCGTTTTCACACCGGCACGTGACAGCAACCGTTCGAAACGCGTCGCAAGCATACCTCGCAATGACTTTGATGCTTGGATGTTGTCAGAATTCCAAGTTGGCGCGTGGCAGAGTGCGAGGACGTCTGAAGAAGCCGCGAAACTCTGGCTGATCGACCGAGTTAAACGGTGGCAGTCGGGATCTGAAACTGCTCCAAAGAAGGCGCAAATTTTTGCGGAGTTGAAGGCTGTAGTCACGAGTCTTTCTGAAAGAGCAATGGAGCGCGCTTGGCAAGAATGCGCACCAAAAGAATGGAAAACATCCGGCCCAAAAGCAAAGCGAGCCAAATAGTTCTCCGCACTTGTGCTGCGAATTCGACGCAACTTCACAAGCTATTGAAAAATCTACGTTAGTCCTCTGTATTCAGGTGCAGAGAACTTAATATTCGTGGCAACTATTTTTCGTGCCGTGCGCCAATCATCTTTGGTTTCACATACACAACGCCAACCACGAGTGAGAAACCAAAAATGCAACCTGAAACCCAACCCAACACTGAGCACGCGAAGCTCGTTAACGAACGTGAAGCCGCGTCGATCCTGTGCTACTCTGTGCGCGCCTTGCAGAACTGGCGGCATCGCGGCGGCGGCCCAGACTTTGTAAAAGTCTCGTCCCGCTCTGTCCGCTACCGCCGCTCCGATCTGGAAAAGTGGATCGCAGACCGCACGGTCAGCAACACCAGCCAGACAACCTAGCACACCAGTTTTGCCTCTGAGGGCTTGGCAGCACCTCTGAGGATTTTGGGGCCGGAGGGCTTTCAAACGGGCGCGAAGTCTCGCGACTTCGCGCCTTTTCCATGCCTGCCAATCAACCTTAAAATAGGAAGTATTATCAATGACTAATCAGCCCATCTTAAAGCTTCGACTTGGCCTTATCACTGCAACGATCTGGAAGAATAACGACTTCTACTCCGTTGATTTCACTCGATCTTACAAAGACAGCGAGGGCAATTGGAAAAATACCACCAGCTTTGCCCACGCAGACCTGTTGAACATCTCAAAATGCGCGGAACGCGCCGAAAGCTGGATCGCGAGGCAGTCAAATGCAGCCCAATAAAGCCAACAAACCAAAACCAGCCCGGCCCCAAAACAAAAGCTGCCCCGCCGGAGGCTCCCGCAATCAACATCCCACACAACGCCAGACCAACAGCGCGGGTCAAAGGGGGGTGGTAGTAGCACCCCCCTCTGGAAATACACCGCACATTCCAGACATGACGATTTTGCACAAAGGCTTTGACACAATCGCCTTGTCGATCAAGGCCAAGTTGACGCCCGATTTTCTACTCTTTTTGGAGGGCGAGCAGAGCCGCGCCAAGACCGACAACGCACCTGTGTTGTGTACCTACGGCGGCGTTGCATTCCACCTAAAACATCATGGCGGATCAGGCTATCAATTCCTGCTTGATGGTGGACCGGATGGCGCATCTTGGGCCTTTAAGCGTCCGCACCCCAAAGACCCTTGGGGCATTCGGATCAATATCGGCTCGCGCTTTCTGGCCCTCAACGGCCTTGGTCGCGCAAAGGCCCATGTTGAGGACACGTTGGCCGCTTGGGGCATTCGCTTTCAAGCCGACGACATCAGCATTGCCCGTGTCGATTTCTGCGTCGATGTGTTTGCTCCGTCGTTCGTCTTGGAGCCGGACAACTTTGTGATGCACAGCGGTACGGGACGGCGCGACCATATCGCCAACCCGGACATTGCCGTGAATGGCAAGTCGGGCCGCGTGACATCGGTAACACTGGGTAAAATGCCAAACCGTCAGGTCATCCTGTACGACAAACGTGCCGAAGTGATTTCCCGGTCAAAGACCTACTGGTGGGCGATCTGGAACTATACCCTACGCCGCGCCGGGTTGCCGCCCCTATACTACGATACGGTACGAGGGAAACATGCGCCGGGTGATGACTGCGGTACGATACCTTACGTAGGAGAACCGACGCAGGTGATCGACGCCACCGATCCCGACATCAGCCGCATCTGGCGTGTTGAATTTCGTGCGGGCAAAAACTGCCTGAAGGACACGTGGGGCATCCGCACATGGGCCCAACTTTTCGACGTGTTCGGCGATCTGGTGCGACACACGGGTGAGGTTGTCAGGTACAGCGATCCTAACGGTGACCCCAATCGCAGCCGTTGGCCCAACCATCTGCTTTGGGACATCGTTTGCGCTGAAATGAATGACGACCTAACCGAGATGCGCAGTGGGGCTGATCCGAACCCAATGAAGGAGGTGCATCAAGCGACGCATATCAGCTTGATTGCTGGGCAAGCGTTCGGTCTGCAAATCACACTTGGCGCGCTCAATGGGGTAGCTTTCGATGACCTGCCTGAATTCATTGACTCTACAGCGGAGGCGTTCAAAGAAACCGTCCAGACAGAGCAGGAAGAGACCGCGAGAAAGCTGCAAAGCGCCAATGATCGTTATGTGTTTTTGACGGGTAAGTGGCGTTAAAGGGAGTTGCGCGAAACGGTATGCGGCGGGCGTTCAGCGCGCCGCATAGGTTCACCCGGTAACCGCGCCTTGATGATGAGGGCGGAGAGCGGTCATTCGCTGAAACTGCGAGCTATCAAAACCGAAGCCGTGGAAGCCGACATTCAAGCAACCCCGAAATTAGGCTTCACTCTGCACCGCCGGATGACCTTTTCCCAGCCCAACTGACCGATACCGGGTCTTTGATGAATGGCCGCTTTGGCATCTAGGTTAATCGGACAAAGGACGTTCACCTCTGTTGGACGCTCTACACATCAACGCCGCACCACCTTTTCAGGCTACGATGGGGCCGCCCTCATGGAGCCAATGACGCGACTGCCGCCTTCACCAAGTCGTAGATCGCGCTGACGCCCACTCCCGTCGCAACGACTGTGGCAATGCTCCGGTGGATGAATGCACCCAATCGGCTGCGTTTGTAATATTCCATCGGTGGAAACAGCCACCGGGCATACTGAAATAGGAACCGAGCGAATAGCAACGACAACAGCAACCCGTAGATGCCAAGGATGACGTTGAGGAAGATTGTCTGCTGTTCGAGCCAACTACTGACGGGTGCCGCATACTTGTAGAATAGCCAAATCACCGCAGGCAGGAAGGCGAGGTAAATGATATAGTCGTAGGCGCCCGAGCCGTGAATTATGGGACGCGTAGCCTTCCGCTTCTTGAAGAAGTCGTCGATCTTCTGCGCAGTCGAGATCACCCAAGCCTCGTTGCGCCCCTCAATATTGATTACACTACGATTGTCGGTAGGGTTCGAGGGCAGGGTCTGCAAGTCGAGCTTAAGTGACGGTTTCTCAAAACTCAAAAATACATTGACCATATTTCTTGGTTGGATCTTGATCGCCCGCTCGGTGAACGTCGAGTTTGAGAAGAAAATGGTCATCAACTCATCGGGGAAATTGCGGTCGGCGGTGTTCGGGACGCCAAGTCCCTGCACGTAGTCGCCATTCTGCGCTTTGTAGTTGTACTCGCTGGGATAACTTCGTTGATGCGCTGTTTGGCATGCTGCGAGCTCTCCCAAGTGCTGAGATCGAGTTGTTGGTATTCCAGTTCCTTGGATCCCTCATTCACCTCGCAGATCAGTTCGGCAAATTCCCTCAAATCCTCAGCAGCCAATATGAGGTTGGTCGGGAAAAGGTCCCGCCGATACATTGGCACCTGCACTGGCTGATCCGCAGGGAGCGGTGCCTGCTGCGGCACCTGCTCCTCAACGACTTCCGGCAACGTGTCTTCGCTATCGGTCATGGGTCAGTCCGCCGCCTCGTCGAAGTAGCCCTCGTCGATCTGCTTGATGTGCAGCACGTCCTTGTCGCGGCACCCAATATTGTATTTGATCATTAGCTTGGCGAGTTGCGGGCCGTCGATAAGCACGATCCGAGACCCTAAATCCTTCGCGGTCTGCTCCGCCGCGCCCGTGAAATGCGAGGTGGTCACGAATATGCCCTTCGTCGCCTTCTTGATGCTCAACGCCCCATAAAAGTCGCGAATATCACCTGGCCCGACGCTGTTCGCGGGACCATACCGCTTCGCTTGCAGATAGATTTGGTCAACGCCAAGCGGGTCTTGGTCGATGACGCCATCCACGCCATTGTCGCCCGACTGCCCAAGGGCGCGACCCGCATCCTCAGACGTGCCGCCATAGCCCATCGCGATTAACAGGTCCACAATCAGGTTCTCGAAGAACATCGGTGACGCGGACCGAACATAGTCGAGCAGGTTGGCCGCAAGCGCCGCTTCCAACTTTCTGTGCGCCGCCTGTAGATTTTCGTCCGGCGTATTGGCGGGAGTCTCGGTGTTTTCTTGTTCCGCAGTTTCATCGCCGGTTTCCTTGCCGCGCGATTTGAACTCCTGAAACTCGTCGAATTGCTCAAGGTATTTCGAGTCGAGAGTAATAAACTGATCGTCGACAACAGTGCGCCCACGATCCGTTAATTCGTACCAGCCGCGCTTAATATTTCGCACTAATCCCGCCTGCTTCATATATGAGCGCGCCCAGTGAACGCGGTTTGCAATTGTCGTCTGCTTTCCGCTCGGCAACATTTTTTGGCGCTCTTCTTCGGTCAATTCGAGGCGATCCGAAATCTCTTCAACCACGTCGGAAATTTTCCGTGGCTTGTTTCGAGCGCACTCCAATACTGGGCGCATAAGCGACTGGTAGTCAGGGATCATACTGGTTCACCTCAAAATTCTTTGTGCGCATGTTAGAGTGGCAAGCGCCGCGTATAAACCTCAGATGTGCAGAGCGGGACCTTAAACAACCCAATCTGCACCTGCTGTACGAGTTTAGTCAGTGAGCTTGACCGATTATCGCTATTTGCCAACGCATCTTCTGGCGGCCTCAGTATAGGTGCTGACAATACCCCCGCAGCGAATGGCGGATTCGACGCGGGACAAAACGCAGCATCCCGGGCATCGATCGAAGGGCAGTTTTGGGCCGTTTATGCCTCTCCTGAAAGCTCTAGAGCTTCAATCGCATGGTCCAGCGCATCAGAAGTGGTTGCCGTGATCATGCGAAAGTCCTCCATCGCGGAGGCGGGCACAAGATACCGTTTGTCCGTTTGCCCCGCCGAAATATGTCCCAAATATTGATCCATACCTTCTAAGCTGATCAAAGCATTCACGACGACATCAACCTCGCCCAGTTCTAGCAAGCCGAGCTCAGCTGCTAGGTCTTCCGAAAACAGCCTATGTATCTTACCAACTGAGAGATGGTCCTCTGGGTCAGTCGCTTCGAGGTTTGCTTTGAGCGCACGTGTGTAGCTACGAAACTCAGCCGCCAAGATGCGCCGCAAAGTCATTCGCCGTGTATTGGTTTGCCTCTGATACTCTTTCTGCGAATGTCTTGCATTGGCGCGCAGTGTCCAAATGACACCTAGAAAACCAACTATACCAACAAGTAAGGTTTGAAAGCGTTCAATGAGGTCGAGTATTGTTTGATCAATCAATGGTCGGCCTTTTCTTCTAACGAAAATAGGAAGATGCGATGAGGTCACCGTCTAAACAAAGACCTACCCAAAAGGAAACCGCCGCTCTATGCACCAACTTTGGGTCTTTGGCCACTAGATTCGAGTAGCGAGAGTTTGTTTTGCAGAAATGAGGTAGCTTCGCTTGCACTCCGAGATACCACCGTTAGCAGCCCTCTGATCTCAGGGAGCCCCGCAACGGCAAAGTCGGATACGATCAACGGCAGCTTTAGGTAGTAAGCGTGCCTCCTTGGTTTTGGCATGGATTTAACGACACGGCAACACGTTGGCTTGTGTGTCTACTCTGCAACTATGCTTTTGCTGTCGCGCTGCTTCCGTAGTGCTTCCGTGGATGAACCGCACTCTCAGGCGACATTGAACGCCGCCCGTAACCCTCTGGTACACTTATGAAAAATGGCTCCGGCGGTAGGGATCGAACCTACGACCAATTGATTAACAGTCAACTGCTCTACCGCTGAGCTACGCCGGAACGGTTCGCGCCGTATAGCAAGGCGGATTCCTGTCGTCCAGAGGGTTTGGTCGCGATTTTGGCAAAAAGTTCTAAGCTTTGAACACACATTCAAACAGTGTGTCCACACCAAGCGGTCCGCGTGGCGAGACGCTGGATTTTCCTGTCAGGTCAATAAGATGCGCCAAAACATTGCGCGCTGCTGCCCCCAGCAAGGCCGGCGGTGTGTCCGTATAGACGAGATGTGCGATATCGTGCGCTGCAAGCGGCCCTGCCTTGAGCACGGTGAGGATCGCGGCCTCACGCGCGCGCCGATGGGCAACCAGCCAGTCGAGCCGCTCGGCGGGCGCGTCGACCGGCGCGCCGTGTCCGGGATAGAACACGCGCCAGTCCCGCAGCCGCAGCCGCGCGCAGGAGTCCATGAAATCCGTCAGATCCCCGTCTGGGGGCGACACCAGCGAACTGGCCCAGCCCATCACGTGATCTGCCGTGAGACACGCGTCGTTCCAGCCGAGACAGATGTGGTTGCCCAGATGCCCGGGCGTGTGGATCACCTCGAGTTGCCAATCGGGGCCTGCAATCACGTTGCCGTCCCGCACAACCATGTCAGGAGCAAAGGCGTGGTCGATGCCTTCACCACCCCCTGCAAGGCCGTTTGCTGCCAACTCCTCCATCACCGCGCTGCGCCCCGCTGAGGCGTCACCAAACGCGAGAACCGGTGCGCCGGTGGCTTTTGACAGCGGGCGGGCGAGGGGGGAGTGGTCGAGATGGGCATGGGTCACGATGATGTGGCTGATCCGCTGCCCGGGCTCCACAGCGCCAAGGATGGCCGTCAAATGTGCGGCATTGTCCGGGCCGGGGTCGATCAACGCAAGCGCACTATATCCCAGAAGGTAGGTGTTGGTGCCGCGATAGGTCATCGGCGACGGGTTCGGTGCCACGATCCGGCGCAGGCCAGGCTCAAGGGTTTCGGCCACACCTATGGGTGGGTTGAACGTATCCTCTGCCATGATCGCGAGGGCCTTTCGGTTGGGCGCGGCGCGCGCTAGGGTTCGGCCATGTCGTTCCAATGGCTCAAGAACTATATGCCCCGAGGCATCTATGCCCGCGTGGCGCTGATCCTGTTGCTGCCCGTGGTCGTGGTGCAACTGGTCGTGTCGGTGGTTTTTGTACAGGACCATTTTGAGGATGTCACACGGCAGATGTCCAACGCGGCTGCGCGCGAGGTACAGTTGGTCCTGTCCGTGATCGAGCGGGCCGGGAGTGGCGCCGACTTGGCAGAAGTTGCGGCTGACGTGACCGGCCCGCTGGCCATCGCGGTTAAACCTGTGAACGCGGCAGTGTTGGACGAACCTGACCAGAGGCTTTGGTATGACTTTTCGGGCATCGTCATCACGCAGAACCTGCGCGAGAGGGTTCCGCAGGTGGCTGTCGTCGACCTATACAATGATCGTGTTGTCCGCCTGATCTTGTCCACCGCTGTTGGGCCGGTCGAGATGGTTTTCGATCGTCGCAGGGTGTCGGCCGCGGCACCCCACCAATTGCTGGTCAACATGGTCTTCTTCAGTGTGCTCGTCACGATCGTCGCCTTTATCTACATGCGCAACCAGTTGCGCCCCATACGGCGGCTGGCCAGTGCCGCCGAAGCCTTTGGTCGCGGCAATACCATTCCCTACACGCCTGCAGGTGCGACCGAAGTGCGCGCGGCGGGGGCCGCCTTTGTTGATATGCGCAACCGGATCGAACGGCAGATCGAAACCCGCACCCTGATGCTGTCAGGGGTCAGCCACGACTTGCGCACGCCGCTGACCCGCATGCGGCTGGCCCTGTCCCTGCTGGAGGACGAGGATCGAGAACCTTTGGAACGGGACGTGGATGATATGCAGGGCATGATCGACGCCTTCCTCAGCTTTGCCAAGGGAGAGAGCGAGGGCGAGCCCGAAGTGATCGACCCGATCGCGCTGACTCGTGACCTCGTGGCCGAGGCGCAGCGCGGCGGGCAACCCGTGACCCTGATAAAGGCGGAGGGAGAGGGCACCATCACCCTGCGCCCCGCTGCCATGCGACGCGCGCTTGACAACCTGATCACAAATGCGGTGCGCTATGGCAACCGGGCCGAAGTGTCGGTGCGCCTTACGGACAAATCCCTGCGTTTTCGGATCGAGGACGAAGGTCCCGGCATCCCCGAAGAGCGTCATGCCGAGGCCCAGCGCCCGTTTACCCGGCTGGACCAGGCGCGCAATCAGAACCAGGGCTCGGGCGTCGGTCTGGGTCTGGCCATCGCAACTGACATCGCCCGCGCCCATGGCGGCGTGTTGCGCCTTGGGCGCAGCGAGGCACTGGGGGGCTTGCGCGCAGATATCGTGATCGCCCGCTGATCGGCATGCCGTGCCGCAACGGCACGCTTGCCGCGACCCGCGCGCTTTCTTACCACTTGATCCAAGCTGTCACGCAGGAGCGCCCGACATGACCCCCTATGACATGATCAAGGCCCATATGGGTCAGGCCATTCCATTCGCCAACCACGTCGGGATCGAGTTGATCGAGATTGCAGACGGCACCTGTACGGCGGCGATGGATCAGCGCACCGAGACGTCAAACCATATCAAGACGCAGCATGCAGGCGCGATGTTCACACTGGGCGAGGCGGCCTCGGGCGGGGCCCTTGGCGGTGCGCTGGCCCCGGTGCTGCTTGAGGTGCGTCCCGTCGCGGCGGGTGCGCAGATCAGGTACGTGAAAATCGCGCGGGGGCGGCTGACGGCCACCGCACGCACTTCTGAACCAGGTGGCGACCTGCTGGCCAAGCTCAGGACCGAGGGCAAAGTCGCCTTTGCAGTCGAGGTTGAGATCAGGGATGCCGACGGGGACACGGTGGTCGAAATGACTGTGGATTGGCACGTCAAGACGGCAGGATAGGCGGCACGGCCCCGACATCGGAACCGGCGGGTGCTTGCGTGGTGCGAAACCATCTCTGCCGGTCTGACCTGTGGGCGATGGCCGCTCATCTTCCATTTATGGATACGAGGCCATCATGCGCCACCGCACGGCAAAGGTTCGGGCGCGCAGCCGACTATACAATGAACCGGAAACCACATACGATTTTCGAATTGTTGTTTGGTTTTGACGCATAGTTGGTATTTCAACGGCTCCCGGGGGCGCGCTGCATGGGTTCTGACATTTCTCGATCACCCGGAGACCTTGAAACCAAGGTGCGGGCGCTTGAAGCGGAATTGGCAGATCAACGTGCACAAGCCAGCGCAACGGCGGACATCCTGCGCGCCATCAGCACCGCAAAGGACGATGCCCAGCCCGTCTTTGACGTGATCGTGCAGAAGGCGGCAACGGTGTGCAGTGCGGATCAATCCGCGCTCCAGCTTGTGAACGACGCGCGCACGCATGTGCAGCTCGTGGCCGATTGGGGCCATGATGCCACGGCATGGCAGCCGGGGCGCTTGTTTTCTCTTGATCGTCGCCTTTCGGTGGTGGAGACGATCCGAACGGGCAAGGTCACCCATATCGCGGATTACGCCCAGACGGACGCCTATAGGGATCGCGATCCGATTGCCGTCCGCCTAGTCGAAACCGAAGGCGTGCGCACACGGCTGGTCGTTGCGCTGTTGCAGGACGGGATCGCCATCGGAACCCTTTCCTTGAGCCGCCGAACCGTGCGCCCCTTTGCCCCGACCGAAATTCAACTGGTCGAAACCTTCGCCGCGCAGGCCGTCATCGCCCTTGAGAATGTGCGCCGGTTTCGCGACATCCAGACCCAGCTTGCGCGTGAGGCGGCGACATCGGATGTCCTCAAGGTCATCAGCCAGACGCAGGATGACGAAGGCCCGGTCTTCCGCGCCATCCTTGAAAAGGCGCAACGCATCTGCAACGCGCCGATGGCCGCTCTGGTCCTCGGGACAGTCGAAGACAAGGCGATGAGCCTCGCCGCGCAGATCGGGATATTTCCCGAAGTGGTCCATTTGTTCGACACCGGCCAGATGAAGATGGATCCCACCCTGTCCTATTCCGCCAAAAGCATCTTTGAAGGGCGATTGATCGCCTTTGAAGACATGGGTCAAAGCGATTATTACAAGGCTGGCAATCGCATCGTGCGGGCCATGGTGGACACTTCGGGCATCCGTAGCGTGCTGTTCGTGCCGCTGATCAAGGACGGGGCGGCTATTGGGCTGATCACGCTGTTCCGCCATGACGTCGACCCGTTCCACACCAGCGAAATCGCACTGGTGGAGACATTCGCCACTCAAGCCGTGATCGCCATCGAAAACGTGCGCCAGTTCCGCGAGTTGCGGACCCGGCTGGAGCGCGAGGCGGCCACACGGGACATTCTGGGCGTCGTCAGTCGGTCGCGGGATGACGCAACGCCGGTATTCGACGCCATTCTCAAAAATGCCTCCCGGCTATGTGGCGCGCCGCTGGCCTATCTGTCCATGGTCAGCGAAGATGGCAGCCATGTCTATTCACCCGCTCGTCTTGGCGCATTTGAAGCCTTCGGCACGACGCTGGACAATCTCAAGGTGCCACTGGCGGATTCGCGGCTGGCACTGGCCCGCGCCATCGTGGAATGCCGGACGTTTCTTGAGAGCGATATCGCAGATCACGAACTGTACCGAAGCGGCGATCCCAATCGGGTTTCGATGGTCGACGACGAGGGCGCGCGCAGCATGATGGTCGTGCCGCTGGTGCGGGACGGTCAGGGGATCGGCTCGATAACGCTTTACCGCCGCGAAGTTGCGCCGTTTTCCGGTGATGACGTGGCTCTGGTCGAAGGCTTTGCTGCGCAGGCTGTCATTGCCATCGAAAACGTAAACCAGTTCCGCGAGGTGCAGACGCGCCTTGAACGCGAAACGGCCACGCGCGAGATATTGCAGGTCATCAGCAAAAGCCGCGATGACGACACCCCTGTCTTTGACGCGATCCTGGACAAGGCTTCGGCGCTTTGTGCCTCTGATTCTGCGGTGGTTGTCATGGGACAGGCCGGTGACACGCATCAAACGCTTGTCGCCTACAGGGATGTGCACCCAGACACGGTAAAAGTCTATCACGACCAGCAGGTGTCGATGGACCCGGACATATCACTTGCGGCCAACGCGATCCTGAGCGGCAAGGCCGTGCATGTCGAGGACATGCGCCAGACAGAAGGCTACACCAGCGGCAACATTCATTTCCGCACCGTTGTGGACGACAGTGGCATTCGTACCAACCTGTTCGTACCACTCATGTCGGCCAAGGGCGGCATCGGTGCGCTGATCCTGTTTCGAAAGCGGGTAGAGCCCTACACGCAGGATCAGATCGCAATGGTGGAAACCTTTGCCGAACAGGCCGTCATCGCCATCGAGAACGTGCGCCAGTACCGCGAAATTCAGACCCGGCTGGAACGCGAGGCGGCGTCGAGCGAGATCCTCGAAACCATCAGCCGCTCGCGCGACAATGAATTACCGGTGTTTGACGCCGTCGTGCGAAACGCGGCACACCTGCTGGGGGCCCGCGATGCGGGGTTGCACCTTGTCAACGAAGCCCGCACGCACTGCCGCCTGGTCGCCACGTATGGTGCCAACCCGGACACGTTTCTGACGGGCGAGGAATTCGACCTTGGCGGCCCGCTGCAAACGGCCACCGCCATCCGCGAGGCGCGGATCATAAACACACCTGATATCTCTGACGATCCGCTTTATTACGACTTGCGCGACCCGGTTCGGGTGCGGCTGGTTGAGGTGGATGGCATCCGCAGTCGACTGAGTGTCCCTTTGCTCAGCAAGGGAAGGGTGTTTGGCTGCATAAACCTTGCCCGCGCCGAAGTCCGCCCCTTTACCGACAGCGAAGTTGGCCTGATCCAGACCTTTGCGGCCCAGGCGGTCATCGCCATCGAGAACGTGCAACAGTTCCGAGAGGTGCAGACCCGGCTGGAAAGGGAACAGGCGCTGGCAGACATCCTTGCCGTCATCAGCCAGTCGCGCGACGATGAAAAGCCGGTCTTTGACACGGTGCTGCGCAATGCCAGGCGCCTGTGCGGGGCAGACACGGCTGCCCTGCTGCTTGGGCGGCCGCAGGACCCTCATCTGGTGCTTGCAGCGCTCAATCATGCCGATGAAAACAGCCCTGAAGCCAACGACGAGCGTATTGCCCGGGTCAACCGGACCCCGATGAGGATGGACCCGAAGGTCCACGTCGCAGCGCAGGTCATTTGCGAGGGTGCAGTCGTGCACATCGCTGATCTGGCCGAGACGGAAAGCTACAAATCGGGCGAGCCGACTTTCAAGATCATGGTCGATGAACAGGGCAATCACGCCATTCTGAGTGTTCCAATCATGGATGCGCAGGGCCCGATCGGTGCACTGAACCTGCACCGAAACAAACCGGGGCTGTTTTCAGATGGCGAGGTCGCATTGGTGCGCAGCTTTGCCGCGCAGGCCGTCATCGCCATCGAAAACGTCCGCCAGTTCAGCGAAACGCAAGCGGCGCTGACGCGGCAGACCGCAACATCCGAAATCCTGCGCGTGATCAACCAGTCGACCACCGAGGTACAGCCGGTTTTTGACGCTGTCGTCGCGACAGCCGCAACGATTTGCAAAGCCAGATATTGCATGTTGCTCCATTGCGAAAACGGCGTGTCGGAATATCGGGCAAGCCATGGTTACGACATTGACGTTTTGGATACAGCCGGTGCACGCGACACCATCCCCTTGCACGGCAATACAATCGCCGGTCAGGTTTTGGCCTCTGGCGAAATTGTGGTCATCCCCGACGCGCAGTCCGAAGACTATTACGATCACAAACTTGCCCGTGAAAATGGCGTCGGTCAGGCCGTTGGTGTCCCGATCCGCGTCGGCGGCGCAATCTGGGGCGTGATTTCACTGGGGTGGCCCGCAGGTTACGTGCCCCCGGACAAGGACATCGAACTGGTCGAAACCTTTTCCGACCAAGCGGCGATTGCAATCGAAAACACCCGGCTCTTCTC
Organism: uncultured Rhodobacterales bacterium; assembly: GCA_964351755.1. Lineage (GTDB taxonomy): Bacteria > Pseudomonadota > Alphaproteobacteria > Rhodobacterales > Rhodobacteraceae > Tateyamaria. The sequence goes on from CAYGPT010000036.1 coordinate 15,472, forward strand.
CGAAACGCAGGACGCGCTGGAGCGCCAGACAGTCACATCGGACATCCTGCGCGCCATCAGCCAATCGCCAACGGACGTACAACCGGTGATCGAAACGATTGTCAGCAATGCGACCCGGATGATCGACTGTGACATGGCGATCTTTCACCTCAAGGATGGTGACCATTTCCGACCGGCGGCAGGGTCGCGGCGCGGCGGTGCGCTGATCACCGACAAGATCCTTGAAGGCGCGCGCAAACTGGGCACCCGTTTCAATGCGCAAGGCGCGCCGCTGCAGCCACTGGATGCTGAAAGCAATTTTCCGTCGCGGGCCATGATGACGGGCAAAACGCAACACATCATCGACTGGGAGAATTACGATCTTCCCCCTCATGAGCAAGAGCGCGGCAAACAGCTTGGGCTAAAGGGCGCGATCTACATCCCCCTGATGCAGGGCGACGCCTGTCTTGGCTCGCTCGCTCTTGGTACGACGACCAGAACCGCCTTTTCCGAGCAGGACATCGTGCTGGCGAAGTCGTTCTGTGATCAGGCGATCATCGCGCTGCGCAACACGCAATTGTTCTTGGAAACGCAAGAGGCGCTGGAATACCAGACGGCCACGTCCGAGGTGCTGGACGTCATCTCGCGTTCGCCCAATGAACTCGGTCCAGTGCTCGACGCCATCCTCACTGTCGCGGCACGTATCTGCGATCCGCAATATGCCTATGTGGCGATGCTGAACCCCGAAGACGGGCGCTATCATATGGTGACGGCGCTGAACGTGGATGCGGATTTCTTTGATTATCTCAAGGCCCATCCGATCGAACCGGGATATGGGACATGTACGGGGCGCACCGCGTTGCTGGGTGAGACGGTCTATATCGAGGACACCGAAGGTGACGACAGTTATGAGTGGAAGGAAGCCGCGCGGCGGGGTTCGTTTCAGTCGACTGTTGGCGTACCACTGATAAAGGACGGCGTCACGGTTGGCGTCATATCACTGGCGCACGGTCAGGCGTCCGCGTTTTCCCAAAAGCAGATCAAGCTGGTCGAAACCTTTGCCGCCCAAGCCGTGATCGCGATCAGTAACGCACGTCTGTTTGACGAGGTGCAGCAACGTACCGCCGAAGTGACAGAAGCGTTGGTGCGCGAACAGGCCAGCGCGGAAATCCTTCAGCGGATCAACGAAGCGACCGCCGACCTGCAACCGATGTTCGATCTGATCGTTCAGAAGTCGGCAGAGTTGTGTGGCGCGAAATTCTGTGTTCTCGACCGTTACGACGGCGAATACTACCATCTGTGCGCGCAGCATGGATTTCTTCCAGACGCGCTGGTCGAGCTTACGGACGGCTATCCAAACACGGGTCAGCACGGTCGGACATCGCCGCGAGTCATCAAAGAACGCGCAATTGTGCACATCGAAGACGTGCTGAAAGATGACTGCTTTTCGCCTGAATTTGCCGAGAGGGTCGGCTTCCGACGTGTGATGGGTGTTCCCATCCGGGCCGATGGACGCATCTGGGGCGTCATCGCTCTGGGTTGGCCAGATACGAAACCACCGACCCCGGCAAACGTGGAATTGGTGCAAAGCTTTGCCAATCAGGCAAGCATCGCCATCGATAACGCGCGGCTGTTCGACGAAACGGAAAAGGCGCTGGCGCGTCAGACCGCGAGCGCGGACGTCTTGCGCGTGATCAGCCAGTCGCCGAACAACACCAAACCCGTGTTTGATGAAATCGTCCGCCTCGCGCTCTCGCTGGTCTCGTGCGACGAGGCGATCGTGTTAGAATGCGACAGCACTTATTATTGGGAGGCCGCTGTAGCGAAGCCGGATTGCGACAGTACTGAAATCAGCGGCAATCGCAATCGTATCGACCCCGCCTTTGATATGCCCTCGCAGGTCCTTGCGACCAAAAAGGTCCTGCATACACCGGATTGGGGGGCCGCAGACTTGCCACCGCGCGATCAGGAAATTCACGAAACGCACGGGTTTCAATCCTCCTTCATGGTGCCGCTGCTGCGCGGGGATACGTGCATCGGGGGTCTTGCGTTCATCCGGAAGGTCCAGCGCGCGTTTTCGCAAGACGAGATTGCGATGGCGGAGTCCTTTGCCGATCAGGCCGTGATCGCCATCGAAAACGTGCGCCTGTTCAGGGAGACCGAAGCGTCATTGGCCCGCCAGACCGCCAGCGCCGAAATCCTGCGCACCATCAGCGCCTCGCCGACAGATACGACACCGGTGTTCCAGGCGATTGTCACCGCAGCAATTGACCTGATCGACTGTGACATGGTCGTCACCACCATTAAGGCGGATGACAAGCTGTCGCAAATTGCGGTCGCGACCAAGAATGAGGGATTGAATACATCCCCGAAACAAGTCTCGGTCCCCCTCGATCCCGACCACAATCTGCCCTCCCAGGCCGTGGTGTCCAAGCAACCGATCCACACGCCGGACTGGCTGGCGATTGATCTTTTGCCGATAGACAAGGCGGTGCAGGTACGGACCGGCATCCGGTCTTCCATCATACTGCCCCTGATCCACGGTGAAGATTGCGCAGGCACGCTCAATATTTTCCGGTTTCACCAGCAGGCATTTTCGGAGGAAGAGATTGCGGTGGCGCAGACCTTCTGCGATCAGGCGGCGATTGCGCTGGAAAACGTGCGACTGTTCCGCGAAGCACAGGACGCCCGCGCCGCCGCCGAACAGGCCAACGAGGCCAAAAGCGCTTTCCTCGCCACCATGAGCCACGAAATCCGCACCCCGATGAACGCCGTCATCGGGATGAGCGGGTTGTTGATGGACACCCCCCTCAACCCCGAACAAAGCGATTACGCCGAAACCATCCGCACCAGTGGCGACGCGCTGCTGGGGATCATCAACGAAATCCTCGACTTCTCCAAGATCGAAGCCGGGCAGATGGACATCGAAAACCAGCCCTTCGATCTGCGCGAATGCATCGAATCCGCCCTTGATCTGGTCAGCAGCCGCGCGGCGGAGAAGCAACTGGACCTTGCCTATGTCTATGACGACAGCGTGCCGCCGGGGGTCAGTGCGGATCTGACGCGGCTGCGCCAGATCCTGCTGAACCTGCTGTCAAATGCCGTGAAGTTCACCGAAGAGGGTGAGGTGGTATTGTCCGTCACGGCCCATCCGGCACCGTCTGGAGATCTTGAGCTGGCCTTTACCGTGCGCGACACAGGCATTGGCCTCTCGCCCGAGGGGATGGGGCGTCTGTTTCAGTCCTTCAGTCAGGCGGACAGTTCCACGACCCGAAAATACGGCGGTACAGGGCTGGGTCTTGCCATCTCCAAACGCCTAACAGAACTGATGGGGGGCACGATGTCGGCCGAAAGTGCTGGCCTTGGGATGGGCTCGACCTTCCGCTTCAACATCCGGGCGTCGGCTGCTGCGTTGCCGGATGCGCCGGTGCGCGATCTGGTTGGAGAGCAGGGCGAGTTGCAGGGCAAGCGTATACTGATCGTCGATGACAACGACACCAACCGCAAGATACTGACCCTCCAAACCGCCAAATGGGGCACGCACAGCCGCGGCACCGGATCGCCACTGCAGGCGCTGGAGTGGCTGAAAAAGGGGGAAAGCTTCGACCTTGCGATCCTCGACATGCACATGCCCGAAATGGATGGCCGCGCGCTTGCGGAGAAAATGGCCAAGATTGCACCGCGCGTGCCTTTGGTCCTGTTCAGTTCATTGGGACAGCGTGAGGCCGAGGTGGATGAAGGGGTCTTCCGGGCTTTCCTCGCCAAACCGCTGCGCCAGTCGCACCTGTTTGACACGCTGGTGTCGATCTTTGCGCCGACACAGACCAAATCGCACGCGCCCGCCAAACCGGGTGCCGCGCAGACCGACCCGGACATGGCCAAACAGCACCCCTTGCGTATTCTGCTGGCAGAGGACAATCAGGTGAACCAGAAACTGGCGCTGCGCCTGCTGGAACAGATGGGATACCGCGCGGACCTGGCCAGCAACGGGCGCGAGGCGCTGGAAAGCGTGGCGCGTCAGACCTATGACGTGGTGTTGATGGATGTGCAGATGCCCGAAATGGACGGTCTGGAAGCCTCGCGCCGAATCACGGCGAACACCGACCCGGACGCGCGCCCCCGCATCATCGCCATGACTGCCAACGCCATGCAGGGGGATCGCGAAATGTGCCTTGCCGCCGGAATGGACGACTATATCGCCAAACCGATCCGGGTGCCGCAATTGATCGAAGCTCTCAGGCAAGTACCTGAACGAAAAGGGAAAATGGCATGACACAAGGACCCATTGATCACGCCGTTCTGGACGACCTCAAGGCAGCCGCGGGGGCCGAATTCGTGGCCGAACTGGTCACCACGTTTCTGGACGAAGCACCGGCCATGATTGCTGAGTTACGCAAAAGCTTGCAGAGCGCCGACAGCGACAGCTTTCGCCGTGCCGCACATTCGCTCAAGTCCAATGCGGACGTGTTCGGCGCGCATGATCTGGCCGCGCCCGCGCGCCAGTTGGAGTTGAGCGGCGATGCGACGGGCACCGCCGAAACGTTGGCGCTTCTGGCCCTGATAGACGCTGAGTTCGCCCGCGCGTCCGCCGCCCTGCAAGGGCACGCAGGATGAATGGGGCAGGGGCACATCTGCTGATCGTAGACGACAACCGGGTCAACCGTTTGCTGCTGTCGCGCAGTGTCGAGTTGTTGGGCTATACGGCTACTGTCGCCGAAAACGGTCGGCAGGCGCTTGAAAAACTGCGCAGCCAGACCTTTGATCTGATGCTTCTGGACATCGAAATGCCCGAGATGGACGGGTTCGAAGTGCTGGAAGCGATCAGCCTAGAACCCGCGCTGCGCGAGGTTCCAATCATCGTCACCTCGTCGGTCGAAGGCGTGGACAACATCGTGCGCTGTATTGATCTGGGGGCCGAGGACTACTTGCCCAAACCGGTCAATCCCGTGCTGCTCAAGGCGCGCCTGTCCTCTAGCCTTGAGAAAAAGCGGCTTCGGGACGAACAGAAAACCCTGCTGAAACGGTTTGCCACCAGCGAAGTCGTGCAGGACCTGCAGGATTCAGGGTTCAAACTGGGTGGGCGGCGGGTCCATGCCACTGTGTTGTTCTGTGACATTCGCGGGTTCACCGCCATCTCTGAACGTCAGTCGCCCGAAGATACCATCGACCTGCTCAATATCTACTACACGCTGATGTTCGAAGCGATCGAGCATCACAAGGGGATCGTAACGCTGATGATCGGGGACGGACTGATGGTGCTGTTCGGTGCGCCGAAACCGCTTGTGAACCCGGCTGCCAGCGCGGTGGCGGCCGCGCAGGAAATGCTGGCCATCATTGGATAGTTCAACCACGATCAGGCCGCCCTTCAGAAACCGGAAATCCGGCTCGGCATCGGCATTGCCACAGGAGAGGTCGTGGCCGGGTACGCAGGTACGCAGCATCGGGCGACCTATACGTGTATCGGGGACAAGGTAAACCTCGCCTCGCGGCTGGAAGGGCACACAAAACGGGTATCGCACCCGATCCTGATGGACGACGCGACACGCAGCGCCGCCGGTGAAACCTTGTCTTGCATCGACATCGGACAGGTCACGTTCGAGGGCATTTCGAATGCCGTCGCCGTCTTTGCGGTGGGCGGTTCCTGACGCGCCGCTCAGGTTATCGGCGCGACAGGTTGGTGCAAACAGTCAGGCCGCTTTCCATTCGTTGTATTTCTTGACCGCCACCGCCGTGTCGGCAAGGAACACCGCGAATGTCACGGCCATGGCAAGAACGCTGGCCCACAGCGATGCGCTCCCTGTGGCAAAGGCCAGGGTCAGCCCGGCCACTGCCGTAGTCCACGCGGCGATTTTTTCGACCCGGCCCATGCCGACCATCATCGTGCTGGCGGCTTTGGTTGCACTGCCGACAACGGCTTTGGCCACTTGCGCCATGGCCTTGGCCTTGGCCAGACGCGCGGCCGTCTTGCCCGCTGCGGAAATGGCGCGCGAGGCCTTGATGATCTTGGCCCCGTGCTGGGCGCTGATGGTTGCTCCGACCTTGGCGATTGTGCGATTGTTCAGCACTTGCAACACCCCGACCGCCGCGATGACCAGCGCAAGGATATCCGCGATGCAGATTCCCGCGGCGATCTGGAATTTCAGCTTTTTGTCCGATGCAGACGCCCCCAGTGGCCCTGACAGCAAGGGCCGCTCGCCCATCAGGACGGCAAATGTGTCCTCGGTCTCGAGAAACGTTATCGGCTCACCCTTGGGTTTCAGCGTTGCCGCAAGCTCTTCGTCGATCGGTTCAGGTGGTGTCAGGAAATCAGCCTTTAGGCGCTCCTGATCCTCGATTGGCAGATCGCGGATCATCTGGCCGTCTTCCGAAGCGTAGATTTCTTCCCATGACTGTTCGAGCAGCGCTTTGATTTCTGCATCGCTCAACGGCGCGTCGGACGGGGCGGCGATCATGAGTTCTCCCATAAGCACGCCACCGGCGCTGTCGGTATCATCCACCATGTCGGTGGTCTCTGTCATCATCTCGTCAAGGGTGTCGTCGTCAAAAAACTCGGGGTCATAGGAAAGTCCGGAGGCGACATGAAGTTTCATAGCAAGGGCGTCCTTCAATGGCATGTGCTGAATTTTTCAAGCAATGGTTGAACGCTAGCAACGTAGACCGCGTTGGGTCAACATCCGGATTTCAAGCGCGACCCGAAGCGGGAGCATCCCCGGCGCTCAGGCGCCCCAGACGACGGCGTTTTCGTGCCGCAAAATGATCGCGCGCAAATCGTCGAACCCCGCGCCGATGAACTTGACCAGTTTGTCCGATGCCGGAAGCGATGGCGCCCCTTTCAGCCGCAGGATGCCAAGCGACCGATCCGGCTGGGGGATCTTCATCGGTACGGTCTTGAAAAGCTTGGACTGGCGGAACGCGAACAGCACACTTTGCGGCAGGACCGTGAACGCGTCGGTTTCTTCAAGGTAGTTCAGCACGCTCATCAGCGACCCGCCGGAATAGCGCACATTCACTTCGGTCATGCCGATGGACAATAGGATCGAGTGCAGATCGGACAACAGCGGCGAGCCGGGCAGGGGAGATATCCACGGATATCTGAGCAGGTCGTTACGGGTCACCGACTTTTTCTTGAAAATCGGGTGGCGCGTGCGCGCTGCCAGCACATTTCGCCCGGGCAAAATTTCGGTGAAGTCCAGCTTGGAACCCGCCTCGACCACGCCAAGGGGACAGATCGCCAGATCAAGCTGGCCCGACAGCAGCCGCGATTGGATGTCGGGCAGGTTGCCATAGGATTGATCGACGCGAATATCGGGCTCCTGCACCTGAAACTGCCCGATCATGCGCGAGATAAACGCATCCATGAAAAATGGCACGCCACCGATCCTTACGGTTCCAGCGGACCCGGCGCGAAACTGGATGACGGATTCAGAGGCTTTGCGCCCCGCCTCAAGGATCACCTTGCCATGGGCGGCCAGTTGCTGGCCGATGATCGTGGGGACCAACGGGCGTCGCCCTGGCTGGAACAGCGGCTCGCCCAGCCGTTTTTCGAGGGTGGAGAGGGTACGCGACACCGCCGGTTGGCTCATCCCCAGCAGGTGCGCACCTTCGGTCACGCCGCCGGCTTCGACCACGGCGGCCAGTTGGACCAAGTGCTTTTCGTCGATCTTCATAACAATATGTTATGCCGGATGCAGAAATTTAATACAAACGCATATTTTGGGGCGCTAACCTGTCTGACAGGGAGAGAGTATTACCGACATGGATGGAAGCCGCGCGACCGACCCTCATCATGATGCGCTGATCATGCGCCTCGCGTCTTGCCGCGATCCGCGGCTGGCCGGGATCGTGGGTGATCTGGTCGGTGCGATCAGCGGGGTCATTCAGAAGCACCGGATTTTGCCAAGCGAGCTGCGTGCGGCGGCAATTTTTGCTTCTGACGTGACCCTCACCACTGACGAGCGGCGCAATGAATGGGTGCTGTTGTCGGATGCGCTTGGCCTGACGGCTTTGGCCGAGGCATCCAGCATTCACCGACCGGGCCGCGCGACTGCGCAAACCCTGATGGGCCCGTTCTTTCGCGATGGTGCCCCGGCCAAGCGAAACGGCGACAACCTGTCCATCGACGGCATCGGCGCACCGCTGCAGGTTGCCATACGCGTGCTTGATCTGGACGACGACCCGATCGCGGGCGCGCAGGTCGACGTCTGGCACGCCAACGGCAAGGGCATGTTCGAAAATCAGGACCCCGACAGCCAGCCCGATTTCAACCTGCGCGGCCGCTTTGTGTCGGACCGCGACGGCGTTGTCGCGTTTCAGACAGTACGGCCCGCAGGTTACAGCCTGCCCAATGATGGCCCAGTTGCGCAATTGATGGGCCAGTTGGGCCTGTCGATGCAGCGTCCGGCCCATATCCAGTTTCGGATCAAGGCCGACAGGTTCCAGACGCTTGTCACCCACGTTTTTGACCGTGACGACCCGCACGTGGATGCGGACCCGCTGTTCTGCGTCTGCCCGACCCTGTTGGCTGATTTCGGCGGCCCGGTGCCCCCCGACGACCACATCCTGCGGTTCACATTCAGACTGGCGCGCGCGCGCCCTGCACACTCGAAATAAAAGTTCTTGGAGGAGACATCATGACCCAGATCAGCGGCTATCACCACCTGACACTCAGCACCCACGGCGTGCAGGAAGACTATGATTTTTATACCAAGACGCTTGGGCTCTATTCGGTCAAGCGCACCGTGCTGTTCGATGGTGTCCTACCGGTCTATCACCTTTACTATGGGGCCAAAAATGGTGATGCCTCGACCATCATCACCACGTTCCCGTTCAAAAAGCCCGGTGTGTACGGACGGCGCGGATCGAACCAGTCCAAGGTTGTGATGCAGGCTATTCCTGTCGGCGCAAGCGACTATTGGGTCAACCGCCTGAACGAAAAGGGTGTCACAGCGACCAAGACCACACGATTCGGCGCGGATCGCGTCGTGTTCGAACATCCCTGCGGCATCCCGCACGAGTTGGTTGAGAACGCAAGTGACAACCGCGCCCCCATCGCCAACGAAGCCCAAGGTGTAAGCGCGGAACACGGGATCAAGGGTATCTATGGCGGCGCTATTTCGGTCATGGACCGTTCGGCGATGGACGATTTCCTGACAATCGCACTGCCGATGGAGAAGATCGCCGACAACCATGAGGGATTGGCATTCAAAGTCCCTACCAATGATGGCGCGACTTCCATCGTCGAGGTGCTGCACGAACCGGATGTGCCGCAGGGCACGTGGACCCTGTCGGGCGGCACCATTCACCACATGGCGCTGAACACGGGCAACGAAGAGAACCAGATGGCTCTGCGCGCACATATCGAAGGGCTGGGGTTCACAGACATCTCCGAACAGAAGGACCGGATGTATTTCAAGTCCTGCTACGTACGCAGCCCTGGTGGTGCGCTGTTCGAACTGGCATGGACCGTGCCCGAGGGCTGGGCCAAGGACGAGCCGGCGGATGCCATCGGTCAGACACTGGTGTTCCCGCCCTGGTTCGAGGATCGGCGCGCCGAAATGGAAGCCGGCCTTGAGCCTGCGAATTTCTGAGGCCGGTCATGGGTGATCCCCGCTATCACGGTGCGACCCGCGACGATGCAGAGGTTCTGTGCATCGTCGTGCACGGGCGCGGCCAGACCCAGCAGGACATGATGGACTTCATCGTGGACCGTCTGGACCTGCCCGCCGTGCGCTTTGCCCTGCCCAAGTCGGCGGGCGAAGGCTGGTACGCGGCGCGGGCCATCGACCCGCTGAGCGATGCGACGCGCGCCGAAATGCAGGCGGGATTGGACCGCATCACCGATCTGATCGCGGCTGAAAAGACGGGCGCGCCGGGCAAGCCGGTTTTGCTATGCGGCTTTTCCCAAGGGGCATGCATGTCGATGGAATTGCTGATGCGCCATGCGGGCATGGTCGATGCCGCCTGTCTGCTGACCGGCTGCCGGGTCGGGGCCGAAACGGACGACCTGCCGCTGGAACAACTGCGGGCGAAGCCGGTCTATGCCAGTTGCGGCGACAATGACCCGTGGATTCCGCAAGCGGCCTATCACCGGATGCTGGGCGACCTGACCCGAGCCGGGGCGCGCATCCGCACCGACATGTTTCCGGGTCGACCGCATGAGGTCGCGCAGGCCGAAATCGCGGTGCTGTCGCAGATGCTGCGCAATCTGGCCGCCGGTGCGGCGGTTCTGGACGGTGCGGCATGAAGGTCGAGCGGGGTTTTGTCTTTCCCGGCATTCACACCCGCGTCGTGTTCGGCAGCGGCACGCTGACCTCGGTCGGGGCGGAGGTCGCGGCACTGGGTCACGACAAGGCGTTGGTACTGTCCACGCCCCAGCAGGCTGATCAGGCGCAGGCGCTTGCCGATGCGCTCGGTGCGACGGCTGTCGGCGTGTTCGACGGGGCGGCGATGCACACGCCAGTCGAGGTCACGCAAGAGGCTGTCGCGGCCTTTAACGCACGTGGTGCCAGATGCGTCGTCGGCATCGGCGGCGGGTCCACCGTGGGTCTGGCCAAGGCCATCGCGACCCGCACCGGGGCCGATCAGGTGGTGATCCCCACGACCTATGCCGGGTCCGAAATGACAGACATTCTGGGCGAAACCGAGGGTGGAGAGAAGACGACCCGCCGCGATGCCTCGATCCGGCCCGAGGTAGTGATTTATGATGTTGACCTGACGCTGGGTTTGCCTGTGGGCATGACCGTGACCTCGGCCCTCAACGCCATCGCGCACGGAATCGAGGGGCTGTATGCTGCGGATGCCAACCCGATCACGGACATGATGGCGCTGGACGCGATGCGTGCGTTTCGTGACGCGTTGCCGGTTGTGGTTGCCAACCCTGCGGACGCGTCGGCCCGGGCCCGCGTTTTGTACGGGGCTTGGCTGTGTTCCACCGCCTTGGGATATGTCTCGATGGCGCTGCATCACAAGCTCTGCCACGTGCTTGGCGGATCGTTCGGCCTGCCGCATGCGGACACCCACGCGATCATGTTGCCGCACACTGCCGGGTTCAACGCTGCGGCCGTTCCGGACAAACTGGCCCCGGTGGCAGACATCTTTGGCGGCAGTGTGGGCGGGGGCCTTTGGGACTTTGCCAAGGCCAATGGCGCGCCGCTGAAACTGTCCGAACTGGGTCTGACCGAGGCCGATCTGGACACAGCGTCCGAGATCGCAACCCGCAACGCCTATGACAACCCGCGCGCATTTGATCGCAACGACATCCGCACGATCCTACAGGCCGCGTGGGCCGGATCACGACCAAACGACTGATCAAAACGAAAATCAACGAGGGAGGAACTCAGATGATTACACGACGCAAACTACTCAAAACGGCTGCCGCAACAGGGCTTGTGACCAGCGCGGGCGGTCTTGCGATGCCCGCGCTTGCGCAAGGTCGCGGTGTCAAGATCGGCTATGTCAGCCCGCAGACCGGCCCGCTGGCAGGGTTCGCGGAAGCAGACAGCTTTACCATCGACATGTTCAACCGCGTGATGGCCGAACAGGGCGTGGCGGTCGAGGTGATCGTCAAGGACAGCCAATCGAACCCGAACCGCGCCGCCGCCGTGGCGCAGGAGCTGATCATCGACGACGAGATCGACTTCATGCTGGTCGCCTCGACGCCCGAGACCACGAACCCCGTCGCAACGGTCTGCGAAGGCGAGGAAATCCCCGTGATCTCGACCAAGGCCCCGTGGCAGCCGTTCTTCATCGGGCAGCAGGGCAATCCGGGCGATCCGTCCAGCTGGCAGCCGTTCAACTACGCCTACCATTACTTCTGGGGCCTCGAGGATGTGATCGCCGTCTTCACCAACATGTGGAACCAGCTGGACACCAACAAGCAGGTCGGCGGGCTGTTTCCGAACGATGCGGACGGCAACGCGTGGGGCGATCCGAACGTGGGTGTCGCACCGGGTTTCTCGGCGGCGGGCTACACCACTGTCGATCCGGGCCGCTACCAGAACCTGACGGACGATTTCAGCGCGCAGATCAACGCGTTCAAGGCGGCCAATGCCGAAATCGTCACCGGCGTGGTCATCCCGCCCGATTTCACGACTTTCCGCAATCAGGCGATCCAGCAGGGGTTCAGCCCCAAGGCGATCACCGTCGCCAAGGCGATCCTGTTCCCGCAATCGGTCGAAACGCTGGGCGAGGCGGGGCACAACCTGTCCTCCGAAGTCTGGTGGTCGAACACGCATCCATTCACCTCGTCCCTGACGGGCGAAAGCTGCGCAGACCTTGCCGCCGGGTTTACGGACGCGACCGGGCGTCCCTGGACCCAGCCCATCGGCTTCGTGCATTCGCTGTTCGAAATGGCCGCGGACGTGATCAAGCGGGCAAACGATCCGACGGACGCGGATGATGTGGTCGAGACGATCCAGGCCACCGATCTGGACACCATGGTGGGCAAGATCGCCTGGAATGGGGAAGGGGTACCACCGTTCGCTGCCCAAAACGTCTGCAAGACGCCGCTGGTCGGTGGACAGTGGCGGCGTCAGGACGATGGCTCTTTCGAACTGGTGGTGGTCGACAACCAGACTGCGCCGAACATCCCGACAGGCGGCTCCATGGAAACGCTGAGCTGAGCCACGCACACTTTCAGGCCCCGTTTATTTGACGGGGTCTGTGTTTACAGGGAAAAGTTAATGTCGATCCTGTCCTTACAGAGTGTCTCCAAATCCTTCGGTGCCCTGACGGTCACAGATGATGTGAGCTTTGACGTGCCAAAGGGCGAGGCATTGGGCATCATCGGCCCCAATGGCGCAGGCAAATCCACCCTGTTCAACCTGATCACGGGCAATGTGCCGTCCGACCGCGGTACGATCCATTTCGACGGGGTTGATGTGACCAAAGTGTCGCCGATGCAGCGCTGCCTGTCCGGCGTGGGCCGGTCGTTCCAGATTCCGCAGCCCTTTACCAACCTGACCGTGTTCGAAAACCTGCTGGTGTCGGCGACCCATGGGCAGGCCAAATCGGAACGCGAGGTGACGGAGCATTGCGCCGCCATCCTCGATCAGACCGAGCTTTTGCCGCTTGCTAACAAGACGGCCGGATCGCTCAGTCTGCTGCAGCGCAAGCGGCTGGAACTGGCGCGCGCGATGGCCACGCAGCCCAAGCTGCTGCTGCTGGACGAAATCGCGGGCGGACTGACCGAGGGCGAATGTCAGGCCCTGATCCAGACCATCAAGTCCATCCACGCAGGCGGCGTGACGATCATCTGGATCGAGCACGTGCTGCACGCGCTCAATTCGGTGGTCGAACGGCTGCTGGTGCTCGATTTCGGCAAGATCATCGGTCTGGGCGAACCGGCTGCGATCATGGACAGCCGAGAGGTCAGGGAAATCTATCTGGGGATCGACATATGAGCCTTTTGCAGACCAGGGGCCTCACGGCCCATTACGGCGACTTTCAGGCCCTGTTTGGTGTCGATGTACACGTAGACGAGGGCGAAACCATTGCCATCATCGGGGCCAATGGGGCGGGGAAGACGACGCTGATGCGCTCTATCGCGGGCGTGCTGCGCAACGATCCCGCCATGGTGACCTTTGGGGATGGGAAAATCGGTGCGCGTCCGGCGGACGAAGTGCTGGCCATGGGGATTGCCATGGTGCCCGAGGGGCGCAAGCTTTTCCCATCCCTCAGCGTCGAGGAAAACCTGCTGATCGGGGCGCACAGCCGCAAGGGTGCGGGGTACTGGACGCTCGACACCGTTTACGCGCTGTTTCCGATCCTGCGGGAAAAACGCGCGGCGCCGGGTACGTCGCTGTCTGGCGGGCAGCAGCAGATGGTGGCCATCGGGCGCGCGCTGATGAGCAATCCGCGTGTGCTGCTCTGTGACGAGATCAGCCTTGGGCTGGCCCCGGTGGTGATCCGGGACATCTATGCCGCCCTGCCGCAGATTCAGGAGGCGGGCGCATCCGTCATCGTGGTCGAACAGGACATCGGGCAAGCGATGAAGGTCGCCGACCGGGTTTATTGCATGATGGAAGGGCGGGTGACTCTGACCGGCACCCCCGACACCCTCAGCCGCGACGCGATCCATGACGCTTATTTCGGAGCGGCGGCATGATCTGGCTGGACACAATCGTGCAAGGTATCCTGTTGGGCGGTCTTTATGCCCTTTTCGCCGCAGGTCTCAGCCTCGTCTTCGGGATCATGCGGCTGGTCAATCTGGCCCATGGCGATCTGATCGTGCTGGGGGCCTACATCATTCTGCTGGTCGTCTCGATTCTTGGGATCAACCCGTTTCTGGCCGCCGCCATTGCACTTCCCATCATGTTCGCGATCGGTTGGGGCCTGCAACGCATCGTTCTGAACCGGGTTCTGGGCGAGGATATCCTGCCGCCCCTGCTGGTCACTTTCGGGCTGTCGATTGTGCTGCAAAACGTGCTGCTCGAAGGGTTTTCGGCGGACAGTCAGCGGGTTGGGGCGGGGGCGTTGGAAACGGCTTCGGTCGATCTGGGGCCGGTGACGCTGGGGGTCATGCCGATGCTGACCTTTGCCTCGGCCATCATCGTCATCATCGCGCTGAACCAGTTGTTCTATCGCACCTCGCTTGGGCGCGCGTTTCGGGCGACGTCGGACGATCCAGTCACCGCAAGCCTGATGGGGATCAAGCCCGCGAGCGTTTTCGCAATGGCCACGGGCATCGCCATGGTCGTGGTGACCATCGCCGCGCTCTATCTGGGAATGCGCGCGAATTTCGACCCCACCATTGGGCCGGCGCGGCTGATCTATGCGTTCGAGGCGGTGATAATCGGCGGGCTGGGATCCCTGTGGGGCACGCTTGCGGGGGGTATCATCATCGGCGTGTCCCAGACTGTCGGTGCGGCGATCAACCCCGAATGGCAGATCCTTGCGGGTCACATCGCGTTTCTGGTGGTTCTGCTTGTACGGCCGCGCGGCCTTTTCCCGCGCGCCTATGATTGAGGGGACGCGATGATGAGCGAGATTGCAGGCGTCAAGGTGCAGACCCGGACACGGGCCTCTCAGACCGCCGGGGTGGTTGCGGCGATCCTTCTGGCGGTGGCCTTCGCCGTTCCGCTGTTTGCCGGACGCGGGCTGATCCAGGATCTGTTCTTTATCCTGACGATGTTGACGCTTGCGCAGTTCTGGAACCTGCTTGCGGGTTATGGCGGGCTGGTCAGCGTGGGCCAGCAGGCTTTCGTCGGGCTTGGGGCCTATGCGCTGTTCGGCTCGGCGATCCTTTTGGAGATCGACCCGGTTTTGGCGCTGCTGCTTTCGGGTATCGCTGCGGCCGTGCTGGCGATCCCCACGGCCTTTTTCGCCTTTCGCCTGCAGGGCGCCTATTTTGCCATCGGCACATGGGTCGTGGCCGAAGTCGTGCGCCTGCTGGTCGCGCAATGGAAATCGGTCGGCGGCGGCACGGGCACGTCGCTGCCACGCGAGGCGCGGGATTTCATCGGCGTGGAGTGGGCCGAGACGGTCTTTGACGTCAAGGCGAGTGCGGCGCGCGATATCGTGACATACTGGCTGGCGCTGATCCTCGCCATCGCGACCATCGGCGGCATCTACTGGCTGCTGCGCACCAAGCGCGGGCTGGCACTGGCGGCGGTGCGCGACAATATCGAGGCGGCGAAATCCGTGGGCGTCGACGCGGTTCGGTTGAAATGGCAGGTGTTCATCGTATCGGCCTTTGGCACCGGCATCGCGGGTGGGCTGATCTATCTGCAAAAGGGCCGGATCAGCCCGGACGCGGCCTTCAGCGTGACGGACTGGACGGCCTATGTGATCTTTATCGTGGTCATCGGCGGCATCGGGACCATCGAAGGACCGATCATCGGCGTGCTCGTCTTTTTCATTCTTCAGTCGGTGCTGGCGGATTTCGGCAGTTGGTATCTGATGGTCCTCGGAGGGCTTGGCATCGTCGTGATGTTGTTCGCCCCGCGCGGACTTTGGGGTCTGATTTCGGACAAGACGGGAATTCAGCTGTTTCCGATCCGGCGCATGCTGCGGCGGTCGGAGTAGGGGCTGTGCCGACAGCGCGGGAAAACTGCAATGCAAACTGGGAGGAGACAAGAAAATGACAGATGACATCGAGGACACAGACCGCCGCGCACTGATGGTCGGGGCCGCAACAGTGGCCATTGCGGCGACTGCCGGTGGATCGGCCGTGGCGCAAGATGCAGCGGAAGAGGCGCGCAAGGCCGTTGCTGTCAGTTATCTCAAGGCGCTGGATGCGGGCGGCGTGTCGCCCACCACCGGTCTGGGTCTGTTCGATCACTTCGCGCAAAACGCCGAAGTCTATTTCCCCAAGTGGGGCGTTGCGCGTGGCATGGATGAAATCGTGCAGATGTTCACGGATGTGGGCGGCACCCTCAAGGGCATCACGCACCACTATGACGGCTTCACCTGGTATATGACCGGGACCGATCGTTTCGCGGTCGAAGGCACCAGCGAAGGCATTCACCGCGACGGCACATGGATGGCGGATGAACCGAAATGGGGCGCGGGCCGGTGGTGTGACTGCTTTGAAGTGACGGACGGCAAGATCAGCCGCCTCTTCATCTACCTTGATCCGGACTACGCCGGAAACGATACGTCCCGCTACGACTGGATCACGACCTAAAATGCGTGCTGCACGCGGGCCGACCTGCGTGCCGCGACACCCATAATGGAGGAACTTATGGCAGATATGGAAACGGACGTTCTGATCATCGGTACTGGCCCCGCAGGGTCGGCCAGTGCGGCGCTGCTGTCGACCTACGGGATCGAAAACATCGCGATCAACCGCTACCGCTGGCTGGCCAACACGCCGCGCGCGCACATCACCAACCAGCGCACGATGGAAGTCCTGCGTGACCTTGGACGCGAGGTAGAGGACGAAGCCTATGCCAAGGCGACCGAGCAGGAATTGATGGGCGAAAACGTGTTTTGCGAAAGCCTTGCGGGCGAAGAGATCGGGCGGATGAAAAGCTGGGGCACGCATCCGCTGTCCAAGGCCGAACACCTGCTCTCCTCGCCCACGTTCATGAACGATCTGCCGCAGACCTTCATGGAACCGCTGCTGTTCACCACAGCCGCCAAACGCGGCAGCCAGACACGGATGAGCACGGAATACCTGAGCCATGAACAGGACGCAGATGGCGTCACCGCAACGGTTCTGGACCGCCTGACGGGGCAGAAACTGACGATCCGCGCCAAATACATGATCGGTGCGGATGGCGGCAATTCGCTTGTGGCCGAGAATGAAGGGCTGCCCATCGAAGGACAGATGGGTGTTGGTGGGTCGATGAACATCCTGTTCAAGGCGGACCTCACGCGTTACGTCGCGCACCGTCCTTCGGTCCTGTACTGGGTCATGCAGCCGGGGGCAAACGTGGGCGGCATCGGCATGGGCCTCGTGCGCATGATCCGGCCTTGGAACGAATGGCTGATCGTGTGGGGCTATGACATCAACGAACCTGCGCCCGACGTCACACCCGAATACGCAACCGAGGTGGCGCGCCAACTGGTGGGCGATCCCGAGCTTGAGATCGAGTTGCTGAGCGCCAACACCTGGACCGTGAACAACGCCTATGCCACGCACATGCAGAAGGGGCGGGTTTTCATCATGGGCGACGCGGCGCACCGCCATCCGCCGTCCAACGGGTTGGGGTCGAACACCTCGATTCAGGATGCGTTCAATCTGTGCTGGAAGCTGGCGGCGGTGATCAAGGGGCAGGCCGGGCAGGGGCTGCTTGACAGCTACACGGTCGAACGTGCCCCCATTGCCAAACAGATCGTGACCCGTGCAAATCAGTCGATCGGCGAATTCGGCCCGATCTTTGACGCACTCGGCCTGACCGGCTCGGTCGATCCGGTCAAGATGCAGCAGAACATGGATGCGCGCACCGAAGCCAACCAAGCCGCCGAGGATCAGCGCAACGCCCTGCGCGAGGCCATAGCGTTCAAGAAGTACGAATTCGACTGCCACGGGGTCGAGATGAACCAACGCTACAGCTCGGACGCGGTGGTGACAGACGGCCAGCTTGAATCCCCCTTCGCCGTGGACGAGGAGCTGCACTATCATCCCACCACATGGCCGGGTGCGCGCCTGCCGCATGTCTGGGTGTTCACGCCCGAAGGGACCAAGGTCTCGACCCTCGATCTGGCGGGCAAGGGGGCGTTTTCGCTGCTGACCGGGATCGGAGGCGAGGCTTGGGCGGACGCGGCGGCGAAAATGGCGACAGCTTTCGGCGTGCACATCAACGTCCACCTGATCGGGCCGCGCCGCGCCATTCAGGACCACACCGGCGACTGGGCCCGCGCCAGCGAAATCCGTGACAGCGGTTGCGTGCTGGTGCGCCCCGATCACCACGTCGCCTGGCGCAGCGAAGAGATGGTGGACGACCCCGCCGCAGAACTGAGTCGCGTCTTTGACGCCATCCTGCAACCGGCGCGGGCCGAAGCCAAAAAAGGTGCCGCATGAGCGATCCAACCGAACAGGGTTATTTCACCGAAGAAGACTCGGCCGAAGTCGTCATCAGCCGCAATGCCAAGGCAACAGACCCGCGCTTGGCCGAGGTCATGGCCGCGCTGATCAAACACATGCACGGCTTCGTCAAGGACGTGGAGCCGACGCAGGAGGAGTGGCTGCAAGCCATCATGTTCCTGACCGAAACCGGCCATAAATGTGACGACTGGCGGCAGGAATTCATCCTGCTGTCCGACGTTCTGGGCGTATCGATGCTGGTGGATGCGATCAACAATCGCAAGCCTTCGGGGGCCTCTGAAAGCACTGTGTTGGGCCCGTTCCACGTGCCCGACGCGCCGGAGCGTCCGATGGGGTCCAACATCTGCCTTGACGGCAAGGGAGACCGGATGCTGGTCAAGGGCCGGATTCTGGATACCAACGGCGCGCCGATTGCGAATGCAAAAATCGACGTGTGGCAGACCAATGATGACGGCTTCTATGACGTCCAGCAAAAGGGCATCCAGCCCGATTTCAACTTTCGCGGGGTGTTTCGCACCGGCAACGACGGGGCATATTGGTTCTGGGGGGCGCGTCCGAAATCCTACCCGATCCCCGATGACGGCCCGGTGGGCAAGATGCTTGCCGCTTTGGGCCGGCACCCCTTCCGGCCTGCGCATCTGCACTACATCATCGAAGCGGACGGGATGGAGACCTTGGTCACCCACATCTTCGACCCGGATGACGAATACATCCATTCGGATGCGGTGTTCGGTGTGAAGCAGTCCCTGATGGCTGAATTCGTGCGGATCGAGGATGCGGAGCGGGTCGCTGCCGAAGGCGCTGAGGGTCCGTTCTTCGAGGTGATCCACGACTTTGTGCTGGCACCGAAAAAATGACGGCGGCTTGTGCGGGGTCGCGAGACCCCGACCGGGCGGCAGGGGCTTGATCCAACAACACGACCGGCGGCAAGTTTGGTAGGCCCGGCAGGACTTGAACCCGCAACCAAAGCGTTATGAGCGCTCTGCTCTAACCAATTGAGCTACAGGCCCGCCATGGATGCTTGGCTAGCCAGCGCGGGCGAAAAGGTCAAGCGGTTGCCCGTTTGGACGACAATTTAACGGCCCCGCAGCCCAGACCATTTACCCCGCGCGCGCGCCTTGCTAGGGGGGGCAAGCACCCAGACGGAGCGCGCCCATGGCCGACATCAAGAAAAATGGAATGACCTATGCGCAGGCAGGCGTCGATATCGACGCAGGCAACGCGTTGGTCGAGCGGATCAAGCCTGCGGCAGCCGCAACCAGACGCGCAGGCGTCGCGTCCGGTCTGGGCGGGTTCGGCGGCTTGTTCGACCTGAAGGCCGCAGGCTTTGTCGATCCCGTGCTGGTCGCGGCGACCGATGGCGTGGGCACCAAGCTGCGCATCGCCATCGACACCGGCAATGTGGATGGCGTGGGAGTCGACCTGGTTGCCATGTGCGTCAACGATCTGGTGTGCCAAGGTGCTGAGCCACTGTTTTTTCTCGATTATTTCGCAACCGGTAAGCTGGAGCTGGATCAGGCCGCCCGCATCATCGAAGGAATCGCGCGGGGCTGTGAAGCCTCCGGCTGTGCCCTGATCGGGGGCGAGACGGCGGAAATGCCCGGCATGTACCCGCCCGGCGATTTCGATCTGGCCGGATTCGCCGTGGGCGCGATGGAGCGGGGCACAGCGCTCCCTCCCGGAGAAGCCTCCGCCGACGTCCA
>CAYGPT010000037.1:0-34692 GCA_964351755.1 uncultured Rhodobacterales bacterium
CATCGGGGCAGGCTATTTCAGTCAGTTCCACTATGATGCGTGGTCACGGATCGACGGGGCCACGGTCACGGGCGCCTGCGATCTGAACCTTGCCCGCGCACGGGCAACCGGCGCACCTGCTTTTGACGATCTTGACCAGATGCTTGCGTTGACCACACCCGATCTTGTGGACATCATCCTGCCGCCATCGGAACATGCCAAGTCGATCCGCACCGCGTTGCATGCGGGTATCAAGTGGATCATCTGCCAAAAACCGTTTTGCCTGGATCTGGACGAGGCGCGCGTGATCACACAAGAGGCACGCGCCGCCGGTGCCCGCCTCGTCGTGCACGAGAATTTCCGCTTTCAGCCGTGGTACCGCATCATGAAAACAGTGCTCGACGCGGGCGGCATCGGCGAAGTTCAGAACGCGACCTTCCGCTTGCGACCCGGTGATGGGCAGGGTCCGGATGCGTACCTTGATCGCCAGCCGTACTTCCAGACCATGCCGCGATTCCTAATTCATGAGACAGGCGTCCATTGGGTGGATACGTTCCGCTATCTGTTTGGGCCCGTCACCCATGTCTATGCCGACCTGCGCACTCTGAACTCAGGAATCGCGGGCGAGGATGCGGGATTTGTGATTTTCGATCACGCATCGGGGGTGCGGGCATTGTTTGACGGGAACCGGCATCTGGATCATGCGGCTGAGAACCTGCGCTGCACCATGGGCGAGGCATGGATCGAAGGCACCAAAGGCGCGCTGCGCCTCAATGGGGACGGTTGGGTGACTTTGCGCCCCTTTGGACGCATCGACGAAGACATCTTGCGGGTTGATCCGGACACGGACGTTGGTTTTGGCGGAGACTGCGTGCACGCCCTGCAGGCCCATGTGATTGCAGCCATGCAGGGCGCGCCGCTGGAAAACGAGGCAGCGGACTATCTGAGCGTGCTCGAGATCAAGGATGCAATCTATGCCTCGGCAGAAGCTGGGCGGAAACTGGCCATTCGGCCCGCGCCCTGATGACCGGCAAGACACATGTCGAACGCGCCGTGGGCGTGCTGCGCGAGATGATCTTTTCGGGCGATTTGACGCCTGGCTCGGACCATTTGGAAAGCGAACTGGCAGAACGGTTGAACATGTCGCGCACCCCGGTGCGTGAGGCCGCGATGGTGCTGCAATCCCAGGGGCTGGTCGAGATGCGCCCGCGCCGGGGCATCCGTGTTTTGCCCGTCTCTGCGCAGGATATGCGCGACATCTACGACATCCTGACCGAACTTGAGAGCCTCGCTGCGACCCGTGCAGCAGAAGCCGCCTATTCCAAGGGCGACCTTGCCGTTTTGGCGGCAGCCATTCGAGACATGGATGCGGCGCTGACGACCGATGACCGGCACGCATGGGCCGAAGCCGATGACAGGTTTCACCGCGAACTTGTGCGGTTGGGCGGGAATGTACGGCTGGGCATGATCGTGTCGGTAATGCGCGATCAGGTGCGAAGGGCGCGCGCGACGACCTTGTTCATGCGGCCCCAACCCGTTCAATCGAACGAAGATCACCGCGCCGTCTATCAGGCCATCGCAGAACGCGACCCCATCAAGGCACATGACACACACCACGCCCATCGCCGTGCGGCGCGGGATATGCTGGTGGAACTGTTGGAAAGGCACCGCCTGCGCGGTCTTTGAGACGGCTATCCGCTGTGCAGCGCTGTCAGGTCCTTGGCCCCCTGACGAAGGGCAGGCAGATAGGCGACCAACTCGGTCAAGGTCCGCCGCTGCATCGGGGCATGGGCGGACAGGGTTGCCAGCAGTTTGCCCTGCTTGTCCAGAACCGGCACCGCCAAGGCTGTCATGCCTGCCATGAACTCCTCATCGTCGGTGGAGTATCCACGCTGGCGGGTGATTTCCAATTGGGCCTGGATCTGCTCTAGTTCGGTCATGGTGGACTCTGTGCGCTTCTCCAGCGGCCGGGCGGTGAGGATGGATTTCAACACATGCGGGCGCAGGGTCGACAGGTACATCTTGCCGCTGGCGGTGCAATGGAACGGAACCTGCGTCCCGATCGGTAACTGGATACGCAGCGGCCACTCGGTTTCGACGCGGTCAAGATACGTCATCCCCTCGCGATCCGGAGTGGCAAGGTTGCACGTCTCGCCAATCTTTTCCGCCACGCCGCGGAGGATCGTGAGGCGGGCCGTGCGCAGATGTTCCGATGTCATCGTGCTGACGGCAAGCGCACGCAAGCGCCGTCCCGGCCCATAGGATCGCCCGTCCAGATCTCGCTGCAGGAACCCCTCGGCCTCGGCCGTTTGCAGCAGGCGGTGCACGGTGGGCTTGGGCAGGCCAAGGGCCTCGATCAGGTCCGCCGGTTTGACCGCCACGCCGCGCGCCGCAACTTCCTCCATCACCCGCAGCAATCGCATATTGGTCGGGATCTGGCTGGTTTTGCTTGGGCGTTGATCGTCGGGCATGGCGTCTTTTTTTAGCTCGGTAACAGGGCAAGCGCCAGATTTGGCACAAGAGCCACAAGAATCCAGACTGCGATCAGGGACACAAGATACATGGACGAATAGCGCAGCAGCCGGAAATAGGGAACGCCCGTAACGCCGGACGCCACGTAAAGGTTAAGCCCGTAAGGCGGCGTAATGAAACCGATCGATGCCCCGACAAGGAACACGACCGCGAAATGGATCGGATCGACGCCCACGGATGCGGCAATCGGTGCCAGAATGGGCGCCATGATGATCGTGACCGGCAGGCTTTCCAGGATCATGCCTGCCACGAACACCATCGCCATGGCCGTGAACAGCACCGGGTAATAGCCCCCCATCGAAGTCACGAGGCCCCCGATGGTTTCCTGCGCCCCCAGCAGCGACAGGATCTGCTGCATCACCACCGAAACCGCGATCAGCGGCGCCAGGATGCCCGTGATCTGGGCAGACCGCACGACGATGGACGGAATGTCGAACAGTTTGAACCCGTCCACGACCAGCATCGATGACACCGGTTTTTCGTCGATGGGCGTCGAGGGCTCGTTCTTCATCAGCTTGTTCAGCGGATAGCTGATGATGCCGACGATGATCCCGAAGCCAACGGTCACACCCGCCGCCTCGGTAGGGGAAAACTTGCCCGTGTAGATGCCCCACAGCACAAGCCCGATCGCAAAAAAGCCAAGCCAGGCACCGATGGCCGTCTTGATGATCCGACCCATGCTGAGGTTGGTCAGAAAACCCCATTTGTTGATGGTGCAGACCACAAAGCAGACGAACATCATGGCCAGAACCATCAGCACGCCGGGGATGATACCCGCAAGAAACAGTTGCCCCACTTCGAGGTTCATCAGGAACCCATAGACGATGAAGATGATCGAGGGCGGGATGATGATCCCCACCGTGCCGCCCGCCGCAGCCGTCGCCGCCGAAAACCTTTCGTCATAGCCTCCTTTGACCATTTCAGGGTGCAGCATCGACCCGATGGTCGCCGTCGTGGCCGAGTTCGAACCCGAGATCGCCGCGAACAGCCCACAGGCCCCGATGGAGGCCATGGCGAGCCCGCCGCGCAGCCAGCCCAGACAAGCATAGGCGTAGTCCGAAAGCCGTTTGGCGATCCCGGATTTGTTGATCAGGTCCCCGGTCAGAATGAACAGCGGCATCGCCAACAGGGCAAAACCGTCCTTGAACACGTTCAGCATCTCGGCGCCCGTGTTGTCGAGCGTGAGGTCCAGAACGAAACTGCACCCGACCACCCAGTAGAAGATGATCAGCAGAACCGGTGTGCCCATCATGAACAGAAAGGTCACGGCCAGCGAAATAAGTGTGATCCACGTTCCGTCAGACATCAGACATCCCCCCCGATGACAGATTGCTGGATCAGTGGGGACCCGCTGCGGAAATTCGCGATGTCCTCGAGCGCGTTGCCCACGACACGCCCTGCCAGCATGATGAAACAGACTGGCATGGTCACGATGAACCACCAGCGCATAACGTTGTCGGTGCCCAGAACGATGGCGAAATTGTCATAGGTGTTTACGGTGACACGCGCCGTGGTCGTGACCACGATGATGGCAAAGATCATCCACAAAAGGTTGTCGAACATCAGGCAGAAAAACTGCCCCTTCGGCGGCAGGTTGCTGCGGAATTCGGAAAAGCTCAGATGCGTGCGCAACTTGACGTTAAAGGAACAGCCATACCACGCCATGATCATGAACAAGAGCGGCGGGATCGTCGTCGACCACGGCACCTGATTGGAAAAGACGAACCGCTGGATCACGCCCACAAAGATGATCGTGGCCATGATGATATAGGCGTAGACGATGATCGAGCGTTCCAGATGTCGATCAATCCACGGCACCGCCTTGTAAAGGTAATGCACAAGGAATGAGCCGATCACCGTCAGGGGGCCGAACACGTACCACGCCCCCGGCGATCTGTAGGCTTGCACGACCTTGAAGTTGATGTCCCCGCTCACCGTCGCCGTGACGATGGTCGACATGTCCGCCCAGATTGACATCCTGGCCCCTCCCTTGATTCCCGGTTCGTCGACTATGGCGGATTTGCGCGCTCTTGCGACGAATTAAACCGACCCCGTCAGGCGGGGTCGGTCCTGTTCTTGCCGTTCCGGATCAGGCTTTCCACCACCGGCGCGGTTCGACATTCTCGGGTTTCGTGTCAGCCGGGATCGTGCGGACCTCGTCATAGATTTCCTGATAGGTGTCCGCGCCACCCTGCCAGCCGTTGATGCGCTCGCGCCATTCTTCCCACAGTTGGGGCTGGTATTCCGGCGAACACATTTCCTCGGCCTTTTTGATCTCGGCGTCGGACAGGAAGGCGTTACGCACACCGTTCTCGGCAAAGATCGTGCCAGGCAGTTGCGGATCGGACTGACCAACCGTCTTGATCAGCGCGACCTCGTTGGCCGCCTGAACGTGGACCTGCGCCCAATAGGACGATTCCATCACAGCATCCTGCAACTCGCCACCGAGGCTGTCGAACACGCCGGCATTCATTGCCGTATGTTCTGTGCCGCAGAAGAAGTTGAGGTTCACCGACTGGCTGACCACAGGGGACATGTTGGCATAGGCCACGGCAGAGGCCCAAGTTTCGGCCCCGTCGATCAGGCCCTGCTTCAGGCCGTCAAGGGTTTCTTCCCAAGCGACTGGAACCGGGTTCAGGTTCAGCGCAGTCATCGCGATGCGACCCAGCTGTGTGCCTGTGACGCGGTTCTTGGTGCCAAACAGTTCCTCGACCGATGTGACCGTCGGTTTGTCGGCCCATGACAGACCCATCTGGATGCCACGCAGTTCGGCATGGCTGAACAGGAACTTCAGGCCATGGCGACGCTCGTAAGGTTCACGCAGCAGCGCCTCTGACTTGGGCGAGTAAAGGAAGTGGAATTGGTCCGCACGGCTGCGGAACATGTAGGCATAGTCCAATACGTTCAGGTATGGCGCACCCCCGGCTGAGTTCTGGGTCGAGGCCGCGTAGATGTCGACGATGCCTTGCTGGCATTTCTCGACGCAGGACACCTGACCGCAAATCTGGTTGTCGCCGATGAATTCAACCCGAATCTCGCCATCTGTGCGGCTTTCCAGATCGCGGGCGAATTCCAAAGCGCCTGCGCGCTCGATCAACAGGTTGCGCGCGTTGAAACCCGCAGCGCCAAATTTCAGCGTGAACTTGGCCTCTTTCGCAAACCGTTTTTCATAGGTCGATTCAGCCGCTGCCGCGAGGTTCGCAAGGGTCATTGCCCCACCGAAACCACCTGCGGCCAACAGTGTCGAACTCATCCCGTAACGGCCTGCAACCTTGAACAAATCCCGGCGTGAGATTCCCTTGATCTTGTCGCTAACTCCCATGTCATCCTCCCTGATGTACAATATTGAGACGTTTTATCTCAAAAAAGGCTAGCGTAACTTGAGTGTTCTGAATAGTCTTTTTTTCAGCAAAACGCGGAAGGATGGAATTCTTGGACGCAGACTACATCATCGTGGGGGCAGGCTCGGCAGGCTGTGTGCTGGCCAACCGGCTCAGTACGGACCCGTCTGTAAAAGTTGTGCTGCTCGAAGCAGGGGGGCGCGACTGGAACCCGTGGATCCACATTCCCGTGGGCTATTTCAAGACCATCCATAACCCGACCGTAGACTGGTGCTACAAAACCGAACCCGATCCCGGCCTGAACGGGCGTTCCATCGAATGGCCACGTGGCAAGGTGTTGGGGGGCTCTTCGTCGCTCAACGGGCTGCTTTATGTCCGCGGTCAGCCGCAGGACTACGACCGCTGGGCGCAGATGGGCAATCGCGGCTGGGCCTGGGACGACGTGCTGCCGCTGTTCAAACGCTCCGAGCGCAACGAGCGCGGAGCGGATGAATACCACGGCGATCAGGGCAACCTGTCGGTGTCCAACATGCGCATCCAGCGCCCCATTACCGATGCGTGGGTCGCCGCAGCTCAGGCCGCAGGTTACAAGTTCAATCCCGACTATAACGGCGCGGATCAGGAAGGCGTAGGGTTTTTCCAGCTCACCTCTCGCAACGGGCGGCGCTGTTCGTCGGCAGTTGCGTTTCTGAACCCTGTCAAAAGCCGCGACAACCTGCAGATCATCACCCATGCCCAAGTGGACAAGGTCAACGTCACCGACAAACGCGCCACCGGCGTGACCTATCGCGACCGGGGCGGAAACGCGCGCACCGTCACCGCCCGGCGCGAAGTGATCCTGTCGGGCGGGTCGATCAACTCGCCCCAATTGCTGATGCTGTCCGGCATTGGCGAAGCCGCCCAACTGGCCGAGCACGGCATCGACCTGGTGGCGGATCTGCCCGGCGTGGGCAAGAACATGCAGGATCATTTACAGGCCCGCCTCGTCTACAAATGCAACGAGCCGACGCTGAACGATGAGGTCTCGACGCTATATGGTCAGGCCCGTATCGGCCTGAAATACCTCATGTTCCGCTCGGGGCCCATGACAATGGCCGCGAGCCTTGCCACCGGGTTCATGAAAACGCGCGAGGATGTAGAAACCCCCGACATCCAGTTCCACGTTCAGCCCTTGTCCGCCGAGAATCCGGGCAAGGGCGCGGACCGTTTTTCCGCCTTCACAATGTCCGTGTGCCAGTTGCGCCCCGAATCAAAGGGCGAAATTCGGCTGGCCAGCGCCGATGGGCGCACCTACCCCAAGATCATCCCCAACTACCTCAGCACCGAAACCGACTGTCGCACCATTGTCGAAGGAGTGAATATCGCCCGCCGGATCGCGCGCCATGCACCCCTGACCTCGAAGATCAGCCAAGAATACCGGCCCCACGCGGACTTGCCGATGGACGACTACGACGCCACGCTCGACTGGGCGCGCAACAACACGGCGTCGATCTATCACCCCACGGGCACGTGCAAGATGGGGTCCGACAAGATGGCGGTGGTCGACGATCAGTTGCGCGTGCGCGGGATTACGGGGCTGCGTGTGGCCGACTGTTCGATCATGCCCGAAATCGTCAGCGGCAACACCAACGCCCCTGCGATCATGATCGGCGAAAAGGCATCAGACCTGATCCTGAAAGGGGCTTAATCGTCCCAAGTGACGTCGAATTTCGTGACGACCGCCTGCACCTGCGCGTATGTCAAAACTTGGGGTGACAAGCCCCGTGTCATGAGCGCCAGCCGCGCGGTGTCTTCGAGTTCTTCGATGGCATTGCACGCCGCCTCCACGTCCTGGCCCGCCACCACGGGCCCGTGATTGGCCAGCATGACCGCACTGCGTTTGCCCGCCAGCCCCCGCACCGCCTGCCCCATGGCCGGATCGCCGGGCAGGAAGAAGGGCAACAGCGCGACCTTGCCCAGCTTCATGATCCCGTAGGGCGTCAGCGGCGGCAGGAAGTTGTCCGCATCAGCGCCCGGCAGCATCGAAAGCGCAACCGAATGGCAGGAATGCAAGTGCACCACCGCACCCGCCGTGCCACGGGTGTCGTAAAAGGCGCTGTGCAGCGGCATTTCCTTGGTCGGGGCATCACCACTCACGTGATTGCCATCCGCGTCGAACAGGCTGAGGCGTCCGGGATCGAGTCGCCCGAAACTGGTCCCCGTAGGCGATACCAGCAGCCCGCCACTGCCCGTGCGGGCCGAGATGTTTCCGGTGCTGCCATGGGTCAGGCCCCGGTCGAACAGGGACTTGGCCAGCATGCAAATCTGTTCGCGTAACGCCCGTTCGCTGCTCATGATCCAGCCAGCACCCTGTTCGCTTTTTCAAAGAAATCCTCGGCTCCGAAATTGCCCGATTTCAACGCCACGACCAGATCGGGCGCGGCGCGCAAGGCTGGGACGCCGGGGTCGATCTCCGGGCCGATGTCCAGCATGCTCAAGCCCAATCCCTCGATCACCGCGCCCGACGTCTCGCCCCCTGCCGTGATGATGCGCGTCACCCCGCCATCGCGCAGCATGCGCGCGAGTTCGGCGAAAAATTCCTCGATGGCCATGGCACACCGTTCGCGCCCGTATGTCTGCTGTACCGCCTGCACCTGCGCCGGTTCGGCAGAGCTGTAAGCCAGCGGCACACCGTCCTGTTCCAACAGCCAGTCGGCCAGTGCACCCACGTCCAGCCGCCCTTCAATGACGTCAGTGGCCACAATCTCGCGCGCGGGGTGGCGCGCGGCGTGATAGGCGACTTGGGCGCGCGTCGCAGCAGAACAGGACCCGGACAACGCCACGGACTTGCCCGCCTGATCCGTCCAGGGCACCGCACCCGGTGAGCAGCCGAAATTTGCAGGCAGGGCCAAGGCGACGCCCGAACCACCTGTGATCAGCGGCAAGTCCCGCGCCGCCGCTCCGATGGCGCGCAGGTCCTCGTCCCGGATCGCATCCACCACGATCAGGCGGTGCCCCGCCGCATGCTGTGCCTCAAGCGCGGCTGTAATCGCCCCTGCACCGCCAAACACCGCGCTTGCGGCCACGTGCCCAACGCTATGGCGGGTCTGCGGCCTCAACCAGCGCCGCAGGTCGGGGTCCGTCATCGGGGTCAGGGGGTGGTTCTGCATCCCACTTTCGCTGAGCAACACATCATTCACAAACAGATGCCCCTGGTAGACCGACCGCCCCGTGCCCGGAAAGGCAGGGCAAACGATGACCTTATGCGCGCCGAGTGCCTCGGCCAGCGCATCCGCAACAGGGCCGATGTTGCCCTCGGGAGTGCTGTCGAAGGTCGAGCAATACTTGAAGAAGAACTGCGTGCAGCCCTGCGCTTTCAGCCACTCCAGTGCCTTGAGCGACAGGGCCACGGCCTGATCGACAGGGATCGACCGGGATTTGAGCGCGACCACACCCGCCTCGACTTGCGGGTCCGCAGGGCAGTCCGGGACCCCGGTATATTGCGTGGCGCGCATGCCGCCCTTGGCCAGCGTGTTGGCCAGATCGCTCGACCCGGTAAAATCGTCGCCGATGCATCCAAGTTTCATAGCTTTGCTGTCGCCCCTCTCGTGCTCCATATCAGGAAACACGCAGGGGGCACGCGCTGCAAGGCAATCGGCACCGGGTCATAAAATTTCGTGATTTCAAAGCAAGTCACGCGGCGCACCCACATCCACCCCGGCAAGGCGCAGCATGTGCCATGCCAGCACCAGATTGCTGGAAAGCACCGGCAGGCCCAAATGGTCCTGAAGCGAGGCGATCACACCCAGCGTGCGTAAGTTCGTGCAGGACAGAAACACCGCCTGCACATCCGCGCCCGCCATCATGTCGATAGTTGCGGATGTGATCGAGCCTTCGTCGATTTGGGCCACGGCGGCCTCCTTCGCCTCGTCAAAACTCGCCAGCATCGGCGTGACGATCCCGGATTCTCCGAGTACGGTCCGCAATCTGTCCGACACGGACGGGATATAAGGCGACAGGATCGCGATCCGGTCTGCCGAAAGCGCATCACAGGCCGCAATCAATGCGGACATCGGTTGCGTGACCGCCCCCGTTTCCGTGCCCGCATGCACCCGGTCCGCCACCACCTGCGCCCCGATCTGCGCCGTGCCCGAGGTGCAGCCATAACCCACCACGTCGAACCGGTGCCCGACCGGAAACAGGGCCGCTGCACCCGTCAACGCGCCCTCCATCTGCGCCAGCGTTTCCACGGTCACATCCAGCGCCGAGGGCACCCGCGACACCATCAGGCTGACATCCTCCGGTATGAGGCGGCGCAGGTCATCTTCGATCGTGCGATCCGCCTGCAATGCGATCAACCCCAGCTTGATCCGATTGTCTTCGACGGTGGTATAACTAACCATATTCAGATCTCCGGCAGTACGCGGGGCGCAGGGGTGGACAAATAGCGCGCGCCGGTCGCGGTTATGACGATGTTTTCCTCGTGTACCAGGCCGCGTCCAGGTGCCAGTTCCAGCCCCGGTTCCAGCGTCAGCACCATGCCCGGTGCCAGTACCGTGTGATCGTCCGGGATCAGCGAAGGCCATTCAGTCAACTGCATCCCCAACCCGTGCCCATAGCGCCCCGCGTCAGACCCGCCCGCGCCGCCGGTCAAGACCGCGTCCATTGCATGAAACAGGTCCGCCGCCGTCGCACCGGGGCGCGCAGCGGCAAAGCCTGCCTCGGACGCCTCGATCAGGCGGGCATAGGCTGATGTGGCTTCCGGGGTCGCAGGGCCAAGCGACCAGTTGCGGTCGAAATCGCAGAAATAGCCGTCTCTCACAGCGCCGGTGTCCAGCATCAGCACGTCGCCAATGGCTAGCGGCGTGTCCGTTGCGGGTGCGATGATGTCACTATAGCCGTCCGGCCCTGCCCCGCCTGCGAGGTAAGACACCCAGTCGGCGCCTTCCTCAAGGCACAGCATCTGGAAGTGGCGGAACACTTGTGACAGCGGCATCCCCGGCGCCGCGATCTCCGGCACGCGGGCAAAGGCGGCATCGGCCACGGCACAGGCAGCGGCGATCTTGTCCACCTCGGCCTTGGACTTGATCTGACGCAAAGCGCGCACGATGCCTGCGTCGTCGGCAAACGCCCTGTCCGGCAAGCGCGCTTTTAGGGCATGCCAACTGTCCAACGGCAGGCGCAGGTGGGTTTCCGGGCCAGATGGCACACCGATCCGCCCTGCCTTGGGCGTCACCCCGCCAAGTGCATCCACAACCAGCGACACGCCGTCATCCGTGTAATCCGGGCTGCGCCACGAGCGGACGTCGCGGATCCACGTTGCGCCCATCAACGGCGCACCGATGGACGGGATCACGGCGATCGGGTCGCCAGACAGGGGCAGGATCAGGAACCATGGCCGCGTCGGGCTTTCCCAGAAGCGGGTAAGGTAGCCAGTGAAATAGCGCACCTCGGGCTCGGTCGTCAGCAGCAGGGCGTGCAGCCCGGCCTTGTCCATCATCGCTTGCGCGCGGGTCAGCCGGGCGCGGTATTCGGTGACGGCAAAGCCTGTCACGCCTCCGGTCTTTCGGACAGGATGATCAGTGCGCGCGATGTGTCATCAAGTCCCAAGACTGCACGATCCGCTGCGGCCAGCCCGGCAAGGCCCGCTGCACCGGACGGTGTGCTGGCAAACCCATGGGCGGCGCTCAGGTCGGCGCCTGCTGTGCCATCAGCTTCGGTGATGGTCATGAAATCGTCCGCGTCCATGGCCAGCCCTTTCAAAGCGATCAGGGACGCCACCTTGCAATCCAGCCGCCCCATAGCCGATGCGGGACCCGTCGTTTCCACGGGCGCGCCTGCTTCGATAGATGCGATCAGGCAGGGGGCGGCGTCCGGCTCGACCACGACGATGCGCGTCGCTTCACCCCACTGCTGACGCGCAATGGCCGCCGCAGCCCCGGCAAGGCCACCGACCCCGGCCTGCAGGAAAAGGTGCGTAGGTGTAGCCGATATCTGGTCGAACACCTCAGCCATAAGGGCAAGGTAGCCCTCCATCAACAAATGCGGGCGATCCGTATAGCCGGGCCATGAACTGTCCGAAAGCAGTATTGCGCCTGTATCATCGGCGCCTTGCATGGCAGCCGTCATGCTCGCCTCGTAATCGGCCCCGGCGCGCACCACTTCAGCGCCCATGCCGCGTAGGCGGTGCGCAAAGGACTCCGGCACTGTTTCGGCCAGATAGATTACCGCGCGCGCGCCGAAGGCTGCCGCACCGGCGGCCACGGACAGCCCGTGATTGCCAGCACTGGCGGTGACGTAACTCTGACCCGCCGCCTCGCCCTTGGCCGCGTCGCAGGCGACGACGTAGGCCGCGCCAAGCGCCTTGAAGCTGCCAAGGCCCATACGGCTGCGTTCATCCTTGATCAGCACTTCGGCCACGTCGCAGGCACTGGCGATCTTCGGAGCCCTCGCAAGCGGCGTTATTCTAGCATGAGGGCATCGCGCCAGCAGGGCCAGCGGCACGCCTGCATCGACGCTCGGAAATGGCACCTCCTCAAGCAAGGGGTGTTGCAGCCCGCGGCCACGATAGGGGTTCGGGATCACGCGCATCGCTCAGAAGGCAATCTGGGCCTTGATGGCCTGCGACCGATCCGCCGCCATCTCGAACGCCGCCCCGGCCTCGGCCAGTGGAAAGCTGTGGGTGATCAGCGGGGTCACGTCGATCTGCCCGCCTTGCATCAGGGCGACGGCAGTGCGGAATTCCTCGTGAAACCGGAACGAGCCACGAAAGCTGATCTCCTTGGCCGTCATGGCCTGCACCGGCAGGGTCATATCGCCGCCCAGACCCAATTGCACCAGCGTTGCGCGTGGGCGCAGCGCGGGAATGGCGGCCACCAACGCAGGGGCTGCACCGCTGCATTCGAAGTGAACGTCGAAATGGCCCTTTTCAGCGTGATAACGTACGAGTCCGTCCGGCGTTTCGGCCATGTTCACGACCCGCGTGGCCCCCAGACGTTCGGCCATGGACAAGGTAAAGGGGGCGATGTCGGTCGCGACCACCTCGACCGCGCCCGCCGCGCGGGCCACCAGCACGCACAGCTGCCCAATGGGACCACAGCCTGTGACCAGCACGCGCTTGCCCATCAGATCGCCCGCCTGTTTCGCGGCATGCAGGCAGACCGAAAGGGGTTCGGCCACAGCCGCCTCAGCCGCACTCAGACCGTCTGCCGGGACACATTGGGATGCATCCGCAACGATGTATTCGCGAAACGCGCCCTGAATGTGGGGAAAGGGCATGGCCGAGCCGTAAAAGCGCATGTTGAGGCAGTGTTGCGGCGTGCCCTCAATGCAATACCTGCAGGCATGACAGGGGCGCGAGGGGGAAATGGCTACCAACTGACCTGTGCTCAGCCCGTCAACCCCAACGCCCAGCGCGTCGATATGGCCCGACACCTCGTGACCCAGGATCATCGGCTCTCGCAGCCGCACCGTGCCAAAACCGCCATGCTGGTAATAGTGCAAGTCCGAGCCGCAAATGCCCCCTGCGGCCATCTTGACCAGAACCTGACCGGCCCCTGGGGACGGCATGTCGCGGTCTTCGACCCGAAGGTCCTTGGCCGCGTGGACCACTATGGCTTTCATTTTGCTTACCCCCCGGCCTGCGCCGCTCCACAATGCGCAGGATAGAGCCCACGCACAAGCACCTGTTGACCTGTGTGACGCACCTCCCCTACCGTTGGCCGAACCGACCAATTCCGGCGAAAGGCCATTTTCCATGAGTATCAATCTTTTCTCGCTCGCGGGCACGCGCGCGCTGATCACAGGTTCGTCCCAGGGCATCGGTCTGGCGCTGGCTGCAGGCATGGGCGCGGCAGGGGCCGAAATCGTGCTGAATGGGCGCGACGCGACCAAGCTGGAAAGCGCCGCTGAAGGATTGCGTGCCCAAGGCATCACCGTGCACACCCTACCCTTTGACGCCACCGACCATGACGGGGTGCGCGCCGCCGTGGACGGGTTCGAGGCGGGCGTGGGCGCCATCGACATTCTGGTGAACAACGCAGGGATGCAGCATCGCACCGCGCTGGAGGATTTCCCGGCGGATGCGTTTGAGCGGCTGTTGCAAACCAATGTGGCAAGCGTGTTTCATGTGGGCCAAGCCTGCGCGCGGCACATGATCGCGCGTGGTGCGGGCAAGATCATCAACATCGCCTCCGTCCAGACCGCGCTGGCGCGCCCCGGCATCGCGCCCTATACGGCGACCAAGGGGGCGGTCGCGAACCTGACCAAGGGCATGGCGACGGACTGGGCGCGCAAGGGGCTGAACTGCAACGCCATCGCGCCTGGCTATTTCGACACGCCGCTGAATGCGGCTCTTGTGAGCGACCCCGAATTCTCAGCATGGCTTGAAAAACGCACTCCCGCAGGGCGCTGGGGTCAAGTGGATGAACTGGTCGGAGCGGCCGTATTTCTGGCCTCGGCTGCGTCGACGTTCGTGAACGGGCATACGCTTTACGTCGATGGTGGAATCACGGCATCGCTGTGAATCCGTGGCCATGGACCTGTCTGATTGATGCGCGACCGCAGAATTCTATTGGCCTAAATGGATTTTTTTGCGATGGTCCGCGAATATGGGGAACCCCAAGAAACGGCTGACTGATCTGGAGCGGCAGGAGCGCGCGCTGGCCGACAGAGTCGATAGGTTCGCGCAGTTGCTTGATGCGCCGGCCAAAGCGCGCGATCCTGATGTACTGGAACGGGAATGGCGGGCCATCGCGGTAGCGTACCGAGCGTTGCGCGAAATGATCAAGGACATCTTGCGCGATACAACTGAACAACAAGATCATACCTTGAACAACCGCCGCGCCACCCGTGAACTCGTCGCTGCAGCAAGGGCGACGCGTACGCACATACTGCATTGGCATCGCGTAAATCTGGTGATCGAGCAGCAGGTTCGACCCGGCACCACGCCACTGCTTGCGCATTCCAAAGAAAGTGACGACCCGCCAGATGTGATGGATTTCGTCTGTGACCTTTTTATTGACGCGCTGCACAAAGTCGCCAATCCCGCGGAAACCACCCAAAGCGATGATGCCTACGATTCAGGAATGTATCGCGACATTCCGCTACCCATGGCAAAGTTCTCGGGACTGTTGAGTGCCGCGTATCGCTTGTGTCTTGCCCGGCGCAAAAGACATGAGCTGCGGTTTCTCGATGTGGGCAGCGGGGGCGGTACCAAGGTTTTGGCTGCGATGACCTGTTTTCCCGTCTGTCACGGGCTGGAATATGAACACCACACCGTAAAGACCGGATCGAAGTTGTTGGACCTGCTGAATGCAACCCGCTGCAAGCTGATGCAGGGCGATGCGTTCACATTTTCCGATTACGCCAGTTACGACGCTATTTATTTTTATCGCCCGGTCAGGTCGACTGAAAACATGATCGCGATGGAGAACTGCATCTTTGCCCAAGCCCGTCCCGGCACCGTCCTCATGGTGCCCGGAGGTCTGCAGACACCTGACTTTGAGACCAAGGGCGTGCAGCACATCACCGGACGGATCTATGTCACCGGAATGAGCAAACCCGAGGCTGAGGCCCTGCATGATGCGGCCTGCGACATCGGCACATCCGTGCGTGGCAGCAGACTGCAAACGAGCGCGCAACCAAGCATGTGGGAACCGCTGCTCGAGGCTTCACGGCGCAATGGTTATCGCCACCAGATCGCTTGATCTCCCGCCACTCTTGCGACCCCACCACCACCTCTGTAGGTTTCCCGCAAAACAACCCTGGAAAGGGGCGCGTCTTGTCTTTCACACCTGCGATTACCGGCACCGGCGTTTTCACGCCGGACCTGTCCATTTCCAACGCGGAGCTGGTCGTCGCGTTCAACGCCTATGTCGACCGGTTCAACGCCGAAAACGCCGAAAACATTGCTGCCGGCGAAGTCGAGGCGAAACAGCATTCTTCCGAGGAATTTATCCTCAAGGCCTCCGGGATCGAGCGACGCTATGTCATGGACAAGGCTGGCGTGCTGGACCCTGCCGTCATGCACCCCCTATTGCGCCAGCGCAGCGATGATGAGCCGTCAATCATGGCCGAAATGGCGCTGGACGCCGCGCAAAAGGCATTGACCGCGGCCGGAAAGACCGCGGCGGACGTGGATGCGGTGATTTGCGCCGCCTCCAACCTCGAACGGGCCTATCCGGCCATTGCCATCGAAATCCAGCAACTTCTGGGCGTGCAAGGCTTTGCGTTTGACATGAATGTCGCCTGTTCCTCGGCCACTTTCGGCATTCAGGCAGCGGCGGACATGGTGCGTTCTGGCTCGATCCGCTCGGCGCTGGTGGTGAACCCCGAAATCTGCTCGGCCCATCTGGAGTGGCGCGACCGGGATTGTCATTTCATCTTTGGCGACGTGGCCACGGCCGTCCTGATCGAACGGGCCGAACACGCAACAAGCCCCTTTTTCGAAATCCGTTCGACCCGATGCGCGACCGAATTTTCCAACAATATACGTAACAACAACGGGTATCTGCGCCGCTCACGTCCCGATGGGATGAAGGACCGGCGGGACATGCAGTTCATGCAGAACGGGCGCAAAGTGTTCAAGGAAGTGCTGCCGATGGTCAGTCAGCACATCGCGGATCACATGGGCGACGAAGGAATCGAGGCGAATCAGCTCAAACGACTGTGGCTGCACCAGGCCAACAAGACGATGAACGATTTCATCGGCAAAAAGGTACTGGGGCGCGAACCGGCCCCCGGCGAACAGCCCAACATCCTGCAGGATTATGCCAACACGTCCTCTGCCGGATCGATCATCGCATTTTCAAAGAATTCCGATGATCTCATCGCGGGCGATCTGGGCATCATCTGCTCTTTCGGGGCGGGCTATTCGGTCGGGTCGGTGATCGTGGAACGGCGCGGCTGAAGCGGCGCTTCCTGACTGGGCTCGGTCTCGATCTGGGCGTCAAGAGCGGCAGCAACCTCGCGCAGCCGGTCCAGTTGGGCCATGTGGGTGCTGGCGCCAACTGCATTGGCCCGCAACATGCCGGAAATCTGGGTATAGGTGGTGTCGAACAACTCACGCCCACGTTTCCAGTCCATAAAGCTCATGCCGCGCAGAACAGAGATGTTCAGCAGCACATCATCACCCACATCGATCTGGCGCAGTAACTTGCGTGCATTGACGACCATCGCGCGGGCGAGCACGGTAAAAGCCGTGGGGTGCTTGGCCACCCCTTTCTTGGGCTTGCGCACCAAGCTGGTCAGTGCCTGCATCCGGCCCGGATAATCATCGTATCGGGCACGCACGAGCCACGGCTTGCCAGGCAGGAAGTTCAGCACCACATTGGACCCTGCCTTGAGGTTGCGCATGGCGTCGATCGGCACGTTATCGATCAGACCACCGTCGATCAGCACTTCACCATCATCGCGCAGGAATGGCGGGAACACACCGGGAATGGCGCTTGAGGCGCGGATGGCCTGCCAAAGTGGACCTTCGCGGATCACGGTCACATCGTTGTGGGTCAGATTGGTCGATACGGCGAAAAAGTTCAGATGCAGGTCCTCGACATCGCCAAGGCCATAGTGGCTTTTGAACGACGCATCGAGTACGGAGTGATCAAGCAAGGAATAGCGTGGCACCGTCAGGCGCGACATCGCCTTAGATCGCAAAAAGATATCCTCGCATTGCACCATGATCTGGTCCGGGTCGAGGCCAAGGGCCAGCGCACCGGCCATGGCCGCACCGACACTCGTGCCGCCAACGAAGTCGAATGTGTAGCCGTTTTCCTGCAAGGCTTTGATCACGGCCAGATGCGCCGTGCCATATGAGCCGCCGCCGCACATGACGAGGCCAATCGCCTCACCGCGCACAAACCGGGCGATCCGTTCGAAATCGGCGTGTGAGTCAAGCGCAACGTGGTGGTGCAGGCGCACGGGCCGCCCTTGCAGCCATGCACGGGTGTTGCTTGTGCTGTCGCTGGTTCGGGGGCGGTGCAGGATCACGTGCAGGTGTGCAGGCAAGGTTGCCGCGTAAATGGCGCGCTCCAGGTCCGACGGGCCGTCCGCCGCGCTGAATGCCCCTTCTTTCGGGGCAATGATCATGATGGTATCGCTGTTGTTGGCGGTCACCTTTTGCCAGACCGGATGGGCCTTGGGATCGCTGCAGATCAGCAGCAGATTGCCGTATTCGGCCTCTTGCGCATCCAGCCATCGGGCCAGGGCGGCGGGGTCGGCCAACAGGGACTCGTCGCACTCCTGCGCTTCGATCACTTTCCAGCGCGACACACCGCGAAACGCGGCCAGCAGTCCAGAAATAAAGGCGGGGTCAATGACCGCGGCCGCGCCGCCCGGAAACATCGCGCAGACATGGCCAGAGGCCGGGCGCAAATGCGGGGTGGTGGCAACTGTGCGCGCCAGGCGCTGTGACACAGCCGCCAGAATGCCGTTCGCAAGGGCCGGGGTTTGCGCGGCCAAAGCGTCATAGGCCGCCCGGCTCAGGCACATCACGGCGCTGTCGCGTGCCGCAACCACAGTCGCAGTGCGCGTGCCTCCGGCGAAAAAGGCCAGCTCACCTATCGGCTCGCCCTTGCTAATTTCGGCGATGGCGCGTCCACCCAACAGGACGGTAAACCGCCCCTGCAGCACGATAAACAATGTGTCGGCAACGTCGCCTTCAGTGATCAGCACTTCGCCGCGCGTCAGGGCGCGGTAGTCGGCGGTGCGGGCCATCCGATCCAGAATACCGGCATCTACCTCGCCAAACCCGTCGATGTCGCGCAGCAGGCCGATCAATTCGAAAATATTGGTTTCACTGGTCACTGCACGCGTCCCCCCATAACCCTTGCAGAGTGCACTGTGGTGGGCTCGTCAGACAAGCCATCATGACGTTGCGTAAGTCCGGACCAATAGAGACAGTCGCCTGAGGCTTGGCAGGCGAAAGCTTTTTTGCACGATAGTGCAATAACGGTGCTGCGCGCCGACGTCAGACATCTTTCTGAGACACGCGGGCGTGCACGTCCTCGGCGCTTTCGACCCGTTCGGAGTAGCGATCCACCAGGTAGTCCGACCGCCCCCGGATCATCCAGGTGAACTTCACCAACTCCTCCATCACATCCACCACGCGAGCATAGAACGGGCCCGCAGGCAGGCGACCGTCCTGAAATTCCAGCCATGCCTTGGGAATGCTGGACTGGTTGGGGATCGTGACCATGCGCATCCAGCGGCCCAAGATTCGCATCTGGCTCACCGCATTGAAACTTTGCGACCCGCCCGACACCTGCATAACAGCCAGGGTCTTGCCTTGCGTGGGCCGTATTCCCCCCTTGAGCGACAGGGGCAGCCAGTCGATCTGGGTTTTCATCAACCCCGTCATCGCGCCATGACGCTCTGGCGAGGACCAGACCATCCCTTCGGCCCAAACGGCCAGTTCGCGCAGCTCGACGACCTTGGGATGGGTGCCGTCATCGCTGTCGACGATTGGAAGGCCGGACGGGTCGAACATGCGGGTCTCGCAGCCCAGATGACGCAGGATGCGCGCGGCTTCTTCGGCTGCGCGACGGGAATAGCTGACATCGCGTAGCGAGCCGTACAGCAGCAGGATGCGCGGGGCATGGGCCGGACTGCCCGGCGCGCGCAAGCTATCGGTGTCGATGGCGGGCAAGGCCGCCGTCACGAGGGCAGGCAGGTCGTCCGGGTCTGGCAGAGGGTCAGCCACTTTCGTCTTCCAGATGCAGCTTCATGTCGATCAGCACCTGTTGCAGCATCGTGGTTTCCTTGAGCAGGCGCTTGGCCTCGTTCACGGTGATCACCCCATCCTCGATGGATTGCTGATACTCGCTCATCAACATGGCAAAGCGCTGGCTGAGTGCGATGACGTCACTGTTGACCCCACCGGGACGGTCGGCATTGAGGCGGCGGTCGTCATGGCTGAGGCTGATGCCCTGCAATTCGGCCAAGGCGCTGGTCACATGCGGAAACTT
The DNA here is from genome assembly GCA_964351755.1 of uncultured Rhodobacterales bacterium. GTDB lineage: Bacteria > Pseudomonadota > Alphaproteobacteria > Rhodobacterales > Rhodobacteraceae > Tateyamaria. The sequence goes on from CAYGPT010000037.1 coordinate 19,796, forward strand.
CGACGCCTTTTCCAGCGCAACGACCGCGTCAATCGGCATGAAGCGGTCCGCATGCTCGGGATTGTCCGAGTAATAGCGCCCAAGCGTAGCCTTGGATTTGCCCGTCAAACTGCAGGCAGGTTCAATACCCACGTCCTTGACCAACGCTTCGGTGTGTTTTTTCAAGTAGCTGCCAAATCCAGCCATACGCTTACCCTCTTGTCCCTTTGTGTCGATTCAACCCGAAGTGAGGGGAACCGGCTCAGTCTTTTCCCATTAATCGGACCAAAGCGAAATGTCATTTGTAAAACGTCCCATGGGTTTCGGGACGTAAAGAGTACCCGGTGCCCCCAGCGCCGGGACCGGGTGGGGTCCGTCCAATTCTTCCGTCGCGTGGGGTCGGCGGGCCAGCCCAAACTGGCAGCAAAGAGGGGCGGATCCGTCGGAGGTTATGTGTGATCGGGGCAGGTGCTCTCCCCAGTCCGGGCGTTTTTGCGCCCCTGTGCCTGCATACCGAACAACCCGTGCCGAACGCAGCCCTGTGATCCTGAAGGCGCATCCAATAGCGCAGCAGATCACCGGGCCCGCCCGCACGGCCCATGGGTCTTGCCCCGTTCGGGTGGGCCGACTATGGACGAACACCATGGCAAAGCTCTATTTTCACTACTCGACCATGAACGCGGGCAAGTCGACCGTGTTGCTACAGGCCGCGCACAACTACCGCGAACGCGGCATGGTGCCTTACCTGCTGACCGCGCGGCTTGATGACCGGGCCGGCGCGGGACGTATCGCATCGCGCATCGGCATAGGGTCAGAAGCCAATGTGTTTTCAACCACCGATGATCTTTTCGAACGACTGGCCACCCGTCAGGCCGATGGCCCCGTGGCCTGTGTGTTCGTCGACGAGGCACAATTCCTGACCGAAGATCAGGTCTGGCAACTCGCCCGCGCTGTCGATGATCTGAACCTGCCGGTCATGTGCTATGGCCTGCGTGTCGATTTTCTGGGCAAACTGTTTCCCGGCTCGGCCACACTGCTCGCCCTTGCGGACGAAATGCGCGAAGTGCGCACGATCTGCCATTGCGGCAAGAAGGCGACGATGGTGATCCGGCGCGATGCAGAGGGGCGCGCGCAAGCGGTCGGCGCGCAGGTGCAGATCGGGGGCAACGACAGGTATGTGTCCCTATGCCGACGGCACTGGAGAGAGGCCATGGGTGACGGCTGACTGGGATCCCTCCATCACAACTCCGCTTTTCCGAATGACCTTCATTAAAAAGAGCCTTTCGTATCTCGACGAATACCTTGGCTAGACCGGGTTGGGCAGCGGCCGTGCCGCGCGATAAGCCGCAATGTTGTCCACCGCCATCAACCCCATCGCCAGCCGCACCTCAAGCGCCGCTGTACCCAGATGCGGCAGCAGAGTCACATTGTCGAGCGCTCGCAAATTCTCGGGCACAACGGGTTCCTGCTCGTAAACATCCAACCCAGCACCCGCGATCTGCTGTGTTGTCAGGGCCGCGATCAACGCCGCCTCATCCACTACATCCCCACGCGAGATGTTGACGAAGTGCGCATGGGCCTGCATCGCGCCCAGCACCTCGGGCGAAATGATATGCCGTGTCTCGGGCCCGCCGGGCACCGCCGCGACCAGAAAATCTACCTGGCCCGCCAGGTCGGTCAGCGCCTCGACCCGCGCGGCCGGAAACTCCAGCGTTTTTTTCGATCGATTGACGTAAGACACCTTCATCGAGAACCCGAAATGGCAGCGCCGCGCGATGGCCTGTCCGATTCGACCCATGCCCACAACGCCCAGATGCTTGCCCGTCATGTGCAGGCCCAGCATCTGCGTCGGGTGCCACCCCGCCCATTCACCGCTGCGCAACAGCCGTTCGCCTTCGCCCGCGCGGCGCGCCGACATCAGCATCAGCATCACGGCGATATCCGCCGTCGCATCCGTCACCGCACCGGGGGTGTTGGTCACCCGGATGTCCCACTCGGCTGCGGCTACGACGTCGATATGGTTGTAGCCCACTCCGAAATTCGCCAACAGTCTGCATCGCGGCTCGGGCACATCGGCGAACACCTCGGCCGAGAATTGATCCCCCAGCGTCGGCAGCACGATGTCGAAGTCACGCAAGGCGCTGCGCAGTTCGGTGCCTGTCAGGGGCGCGGTCACTGCACGCACCACCACCTCGTCACAGACTGCACGCGCGGCGGAGATCACCTGTTCCGGCAGAGGCCGCGTGATCCACAGCCGGCTCAATGTAAACGCCCCCCGTCGGGCACATCCTTGTCGGGGGTCGCAAGCACAATGGCCCCGTCCGCATCGGGAAAGCCCAGAACCAGCACTTCGGACATGAACTTGCCGATCTGACGGGGCGGGAAATTCACTACGGCCATCACCTGCCGCCCTACCAGCGTCTCGGGGTCATAATGGACCGTCACCTGGGCCGAGGTCTTGCGCTCTCCGATTTCGGGGCCGAAATCCACCCACATCTTGATCGCGGGGTTGCGCGCCTCTGGGAACGGTTCGGCGCGGACCACGCGGCCCACGCGCACATCCACTTTCAGAAAATCGTCAAGGTCGATTTCAGCCACGGGACAGTTCCTTTGATCTTTCGGCGGCGGCCGCTACGGCGCGGGGCAGCAAGGCGGGAAAGCCGGACTCTGCGCTCATCAACACTTCCAGTGCCGCCTGGGTGGTCCCATTGGGGCTGGTCACGTTGATGCGCAACTGTGTGGGGTCATCGTCGGACTGCATGGCCAGCGCGCCCGCCCCGGCCACAGTCGCCTTGGCCAATTGCATCGCTAATTCCGGCGGCAGGCCTTGCGCGACACCGCCCGCCGCGAGCGTTTCGATCATGTGAAAGACGTATGCCGGGCCGGAGCCGCTGACTCCGGTGACCGCATCCATCTGCGCCTCACTGTCCAGACGCACAACGTCACCGACAGCGGACAGCAGATCGCCGGCTTCTTCCAGTGCGCCCTGCCCTGCGGCGTTCGCGCAAATGGCAGTGATGCCCTGCCCGATCGCTGCAGGCGTGTTCGGCATAGCGCGCACGATAGGGGTATTTGCGCCAAAGGCCTCCTCGAATGCGGACAAAGGCGTGCCCGCAGCCACCGAAATGAATACCGTCTCTCCCCCGCCCAGACTGGAAATCGAAGGCAGCGCATCGCCCATCATCTGCGGCTTGACCGCAACCAGCACCACGGCGGGCGCCTCGGGGAGCGGTTCGTTGAGGTGCGCGCCGGTGCCGCGCAACCAAAGTGACGGGATGGGTTCGATCACCCAAACCCGGTCGGGGGCAAGCCCGCGCTCAAGCCACCCGGCCAGCATAGCCGACCCCATCTTGCCACAGCCCAGAAGCACGAGGCCCTGGGCTGCGATCCGTGTATCTTTCATGATCTGCTCCCCTGACTGTCTCAGAGGCAAAGGTTACGCGCGCCCATAGGCCTCCGCAATGGCGACCTGCAATGCGTCCTTGGGTGTACGATCTCCCCAGACCAGAAGTTGCAGGGCGGGATAATACCGCTCGGCACTCATCACTGCGGCACCGATCATGGTGTCGATCTGCTCGGCGCTGGCCATATGGCCACCGCTGAGGACCAGCCCATAGCGGTACACCATCAGTTTCTGATCGGCCCAGTAGGTAAAGGAGCCGGCCCAGCACTGATCATTGATCAGGTTCAGAAGTTCATAGAGCACAGCCAGCTTTTCCGCGGGCGGCTCCATTTCAAAAGTGCAGACCATGCGCAACGTCTCGTCATAGCCCGACCAGGCGAGGGTCAGCGAATAGGTGCGCCATTGTCCTTCAACGGCCATCGCGATCTGATCATCGCCGATGCGGTCAAAGTCCCAATCGTGATGCTCAGCCAGATGTTCAACGATATCAATCGGATGGATATCTTCTTCTAGGAACTGCTCGGAAAGTGCCATGGTGCCACCTCTTATTCGCTTGTAGCGATGGGGGCTGGCAGCGCCCCAAGCGCTAGGTGCCTGCTCTAGAAACCGGAGCTATCCCCCGTGCCTCTACCATATATGGTGGACGCGACGAAGTCGTCTGGCAACCCTTTATTTGGGGATAACCGCAATAAGTTGGGGAGAAGATAGGAATAGGCGCAAGATGCAGGCTGAAATGCCGAGACGGTGTGGCAATGGGATGTACAACGGCACGAAAAACCCGCGGATCGGAACGCCCGTTATTCGCTTTTCGAAGCGACACGAGGATTCCGGTGCAGGCGGGCACGGCATGTTGCGTGCGGTCGTACAAGGCGGCATTGTCAGATCATGTCGATACGGATCGCAAATGCCTCGGACATCCACGGTTGGTTAGACCTGCGCGCGCAGCTTTGGGCGGACACGTCGCGCGCCGTTCACCGGGACGAAGCGAGGGCGATGCTTGCCAAATCCCCGGACACCTGCATCGCCTTCCTGCATGTCGCAGGCGGGTCCGAGATCCGTGCGTTCGCCGAGGCCGCCTTGCGCTTTGATCACGTCAATGGATGCGAGACATCGCCCGTAGCTTTCCTCGAAGGAATCTTCGTGACCCCCGACGACCGGGGCGGCGGAATCGGAAAGCAGTTGCTGAACTCGGTCCACGCATGGGCGCGCGAGCGGGGATGTACCGAACTTGCTTCGGATGCGCATGTCGACAATGTCGCAAGCCATGCGTTTCATGTGTCTCTGGGGTTCGAGGAGACAGAACGCGTCGTCTACTTTCGCAAAGTGATCTGATCGTCGCTGCTACGGCTGACGTCCCAGACAGCGACATCAGCATGGCTCATTCGGGTGGCGTCCCCCAGCGGCGAAAGAGCGGCGCGGCGCAATCTGCACGCGGTTTTCTGCTCGCGCCGCACACCGCATTTCGAAACACTTGCCAAGCGTGTCCGCGCGCGTACTCTGAAATGGACTTCACACTTATTTCAAAAGGTATTCATTCCACACCTGCCCATTTCGGCAGACTGACAAAGGTTCAACACAAATGGATTTCACCGGCCTTCTCAAATCCAGCATCAGCAAAATAAACGGATTTGCCAAGCGCAATGCCTCGAGCATGGCCATAATCGGCGATCTGCAAACGGCCCGCGACGGCTGCAAGACCAAGGAAGCCCGCGCAATGATCGAAGGGCTGATCCTACCCATGCAAAAGCAGTTGCAAAAGGAATGTGCGGCTTTTGATGCCAAGATGTCGTCGATCTGGGGTAAGACCAAAGGGGAAAAAATCCCCGACGATGTTCAAAAGAAACTCGACGGAGCGATGAACAGCGGCGTGAAGTCGATGGAGTCAAAGAACAGCCCGAAGGTAAAGCCGAACAGCAGCCCATCACACAAAAAGTGGATCGAGCTGCTATAGACAACGCTTCAGTTTGACCGACAGCGCGGCAGCAGCGCCGCGCTTACTTCTCCAGCGCCGCGATGCGCGCCTTCAGGGCCTCGTTTTCTTCGCGGGCTTTCTGGGCCATGGACCGCACTGCATCGAATTCCTCGCGGGTGACGAAATCACGGTCCGCCAGCCAGCGGTCCATCATCGACTTCAGCGCCGTCTCCGCCTCGTCCCGCGCGCCTTGGGCGACGCCCATCGCGTTGGTCATCAATTGAGAGATGTCGTCGAAAATCTTGCCGCGTGCCTGCATCTGTCGTCTCCGTTTCAAACCTGATCCTTATATGGGGAGCATGGGACGCCGAGGCAAGCTTGACCTTGCCCCAGACCAGAGGCATTCAGTCGCAAATGAACGTATTGCTCCCCTTCCCCGACATCTCGCCCGAGATCTTTTCGATTTCCCTGTTTGGCTGGGATTTCGCGCTGCGCTGGTACGCGCTGGCCTATATCGCGGGGATCATCATCGGCTGGCGGCTTGTGGTCATGACGGTCAAGACCCCGCGCCTGTGGCCGAACAAGACACCGGTGATGAGCACGGCACAGATCGAAGACATGCTGACATGGATCATCCTCGGCGTGCTTCTGGGCGGGCGACTCGGTTATGTGCTGTTCTACCAACCCGGCGTCTACCTCGCCAACCCGCTGTCCATCCTTGCCATCTGGGAGGGGGGCATGGCCTTTCACGGCGGCATGCTGGGCGTGGTCCTGGCGGCCTGGGCGTATACGTGGCGGCACGGCATCAACCGGCTGAGCGCTGCGGACGCCATCGCGCTGGGGGTGCCGCCGGGGCTGCTGCTGGGGCGGATCGCCAATTTCATCAATGCCGAACTGTGGGGACGTCCCACGGAACTGCCATGGGGCGTGATTTTTCCCGGTGAGGCGGCGCAGTATTGCCCGCAGATCGTGGGAGCCTGCGCGCGCCATCCCTCGCAACTTTATGAGGCGTTTCTCGAAGGGTTCGTGCTGCTAGTCCTTTTGCTGTGGATGGTGTGGCGGCGCGAGGCCTACAAACGTCCCGGCCTTGTCTGCGGTACGTTCCTTGCCGGCTATGGTCTTGCGCGGTTCATGGTGGAATTCGTGCGCCAGCCCGACGGACAATTTGTCGGCCCCGGCAATCCGCTGGGACTGGCGTGGCATGCGGGCGGTTATGGGCTGACGATGGGCCAGCTTTTGTCGCTACCGATGATCCTGCTGGGGGCCTACCTAATGTGGCGGGCACGGCGCATCGCCGTCCCCGCGACATGAGCCTGCGTGACGATCTGGTCGCACGGATTGCCGCCTCGGGGCCGATCACGCTGGCCGATTTCATGGGTCAGGCCCTGCTGCATCCGACCAAGGGCTATTACAGTACACGCGATCCGCTGGGCGCGGGCGGAGATTTCATCACAGCGCCCGAAATCAGCCAGATGTTCGGCGAAGTTATCGGCCTGTGCCTCGCGCAAAGCTGGCTGGATCAGGGCGCACCGACCCGGTTCGTTCTGACCGAACTCGGCCCCGGACGCGGCACATTGATGGCGGATGCTTTGCGCGCAACGGCACGGGTGCCCGGGTTTCACGATGCGGCCCGGATCGTGTTGGTCGAAGCCTCACCTGCGCTTGCCGCAGAGCAGCGAAAGGTCCTGAAAGGCCATGATGTCACTTGGGTCGAGACGATGCAGCAGGTCCCTGAGGATCCGCTGTGGCTGATCGCCAATGAATTCTTCGACGCCCTGCCGATCCGACAGTTCCAGCGTGACGGCGCGGGATGGCGCGAACGCTGCGTGGGGGTGTCGAAAGGCGTCCTTGTCTTCGGCCTGTCCCCCGTCGGACCGCAACCGGCGCTGGATCACCGGCTGGAGGACACGAAAGACGGTGATCTTGTGGAATTCAGCGCCATGAGCGCAGCCATCGTGGCCGACATCGGGCGGCGCATTGCCGACAGCGGCGGCGCGGCCTTGATCATCGACTACGGCGACTGGCGCAGCCTTGGGGATACGTTCCAGGCCCTGCGCGGGCACAGTGCCACCGACCCGCTGGACGCCCCCGGACAGGCCGACCTGACGGCACATGTGGATTTCGAAGCGCTCAGCATCGCCGCTGCCCCTGCCGCCTTTACCCGCCTGACGCCCCAAGGCGTGTTTCTGGAACGGCTCGGCATCACAGCACGTGCGCGGGCCCTCGCCGTTGAAATGACCGGACTGACGCTCGACGCCCATATCACTGCACATGAGCGGTTGACGCACCCCAAGGAAATGGGAAACCTGTTCAAAGTGCTGGGCCTTTACCCGACCACAGCAACACCCCCACCCGGGTTGGAGCCATGACGCTTGAAATCCTGACCGCAGACAGCCTCTCCCCCGTACGCCACGGGTTTTTCACCCGCAAGGGAGGCGCATCGTCGGGCGTGTTCTGGGGCCTCAATTGCGGGACAGGCAGTTCGGACCAGACAGAGATCGTGTCCATCAACCGCGCCCGCGTGGCGGACGCACTGGGAGTTGGGCCAACCCAGCTTGTCGGTGTCCATCAAATCCATTCTGGCGACGCCGTCGTGGTGGACGGCCCGCAGACCGAAAAACCACGCGCGGACGCACTGGTCACGGCCACGCCCGGTGTGGCTCTGTCCGTTCTGACAGCCGATTGCCAACCGGTGCTGTTTTCGGACCCAGAGGCTCAGGTGATCGGGGCGGCCCATGCCGGATGGAAGGGCGCGCAGGCCGGCGTGCTTGAATCGACTGTGGATGCGATGATTGAATTGGGGGCCAAGCGTGACAACATCCGCGCCGTGATCGGTCCTTCCATCAGCCAGCGCGCCTATGAAGTCGGCCCGGAATTCTTTGACAGCTTTCTGGACGAAGACCCCGAAAACACGCGCTTCTTCGCGGGGGGTGATGGGGACCGGATGCATTTCGACCTGCCCGGCTATGGGCTTGCACGCCTGCGCGCAGCAGGCATCCATTCGGCTGAGTGGACGCGGCACTGCACTTATTTCGACTCCGAGCGGTTCTATTCCTATCGCCGCTCCGTCCATGGCAAGGACCCCGATTATGGCCGTCTGATCTCTGCCATCGTGCTGTGATCTGGGCGAAATGCCGGCACGCCTTGCCGCGCCTTTGCCTTATTGTTTCCGATTCCGAACCAACGTGATCCTGCATCGCCTTGCAAACAAGGGCATTGGCGCGCGATCAGGGCGTCACGATTGCCCGCCATCACCCAGATAAATTTTTCAAAAAAAAGTGCAGACCGCCCAAAACCCGCCCGATTGAACTGTCATTGTGATCCTCAGACGGGCACCAGACCCGAATTTGGAACAGAATGAGGACGACGGACAGATGACAAACGCACGCTTTATCAAATCGGTGTTGAAAACGGCCAAGGCAGAGACGACGCAAATGCCATGGACCCGTGGCGCACGCCGCGCCGCCTTTATCGCCAAGCGCACCGCAATCACTGAATTGCGCAAATCGGCCTGAGGTCGATCCCGGACCCTCCTTCCCACCACGAATCGAATTGTGGCAAGCGCACACGCTGGCCCGTCAACAATTCTTGAGAATGGCGCACCATTGGTGCGCCTTTTGCAGTTAGTGTCCCCCATTTCTTGACAATTTGCGGCGAATTTCTGAATTATGTGTCATGACTTAGACACATGGACTTTGCCCATCTGTCGTCGTCGGTGGGGGCCGACACAGATGTGACCGGAAAGAACGAGGTTACAGATGACTCTACCTGCTGCCCTGCGCGTGCCGCGTGCCAACCCCGGTGCCGTGCCTGCGTCCCGTTTCGTCGATGTCGCATCCCTGCGCGCGGATGGAACGCGCAGCGTCGCGACTTTCAAGGTCCCGGCGCTTCCCCTGTTCGAGTCCGCATTCTCCGCCTTTACCCGGGGTGTGAACCTCAGCGCTCCGGACGGGATCATCCCGATCGAGGATCTTGTCCCGGGCGATTGGCTGAACACATCCTCGGGCGAACCGGCGCAAGTGGTCTGGATCGGTTCGTCCAGCTTCGTGCCGGCAGATGCGGGACGACGCACACCATTGGTGCGGCTGATGGCCGACAGTTTCGGTCAGGGCCGCCCGTCGTCCTTCGTGTCGGTCGGACCCGGCGCGCGTCTGCTTCAAACGCCTGCGCACCTGCGCGGTGCGACGGGCGGGGCTGCCATGCTGACCCCTGCGCGCGAATTCATCGATAATGTGAACGTAATAGAGGTGACGCCACCCACGCCGGTCCGTTTGTTCCATATCTGCCTGTCACGCCACGCCGCAGTGGATGTGGGCGGGCTGATGATGGAGACCTTCCACCCCGGCATGGCCGCCACGCGCGAAGTCTCTCACGCGCAGCGCGACATGTTCCTGTCAATGTTCCCGCACGTGTCACATGTGACGGATTTCGGCCCGCTTGCGCATCCGCGCGCGCCAGAAGCGGACGTGATCGCTTGATGTGAGTCACGTTGGGCGAGGCAAGTCGCCCAATGCCTCAGCCGGGGCCTCAGGCGGATTTGGACAAGCGTGCCTCAAGCACATCGAACGGAACGCCGGGGTCGTCCTTGGCCTGCCGGATCACCAGCGACGTTTTGACCGACTCCACGTTTGGCGTGGTCAGCAACTGGCCCGTCAGAAAGCTTTGAAAGCTGGAGAGGTCCGGTGCGACGCATTTAAGGATGAAATCCACCTCGCCGTTCAGCATGTGGCACTCGCGCACCAAAGGCCATGCGCGGCAGCGGTCTTCAAAGGCGTTCAGGTCCGCTTCGGTCTGACTGGCCAGACCCACATTGGCGAACACCTGCACCTCGAAGCCGAGCACATGGGCATCCACATCGGCATGGTAGCCGCGGATATAACCGCTGTCTTCCAGCGTCCGCACCCGCCGCAGACAGGGTGGGGCCGAAATGCCCACCCGCTTGGCCAGTTCGACATTGGTCATGCGACCATCGGCCTGCAATTCTGACAGAATCTTGCGATCAATCGGATCAAGACGTGTGCTTGCCATTTGCGCCTCCTTATTTTGCGGATGTTATAGCAGCGCACCGCAGATGCGCAATAATATTGCACATCTGCGCAACTATTGAAAAACAGCGTCCGGAAGACCGTACAGGCATTCAGGCCAGCCCACACAATCGGGGTTCAAACCCGTCAGGGGTGCGATTATATCGATCAAGCTCGCCCGCCCCCTAAGGAGACTCCCATGCCCGACACCAAACGCACCAAGGTCCTGATCATCGGCTCCGGCCCTGCGGGGTATACAGCGGGCGTCTATGCCAGCCGCGCGATGCTGGATCCAATCCTCGTTCAGGGCATCGAACCCGGCGGGCAACTGACCACCACGACCGAAGTCGAGAACTGGCCCGGCGATACCGAGGTGCAGGGCCCTGACCTGATGGTCCGTATGGAGTCGCATGCCAAGGCCATGGGCTGCGAGGTCATCGGCGACATCATCAGTTCTGTCGACTTCTCCAAACGCCCTTTCGTGGCACAATCCGACAGCGGCACGGTTTACGTGGCCGACGCCATCATCCTCGCCACGGGGGCGCGCGCCAAATGGCTGGGCCTGCCGTCCGAAGAGAAATTCAAGGGCTTTGGCGTATCTGCCTGCGCCACCTGCGACGGCTTTTTCTATCGCGGGCAGGAGATCGTCGTGATCGGCGGCGGCAACACGGCTGTGGAAGAGGCTCTGTTCCTTACCAACTTCGCCTCGAAGGTCACACTGATCCACCGTCGCGATGAACTGCGCGCCGAAAAGATCCTGATCGACCGGCTGATGAAGAATCCCAAGATCGAACCGCTCTGGTTCCACGAACTCGACGAAGTCATCGGCGCCGACAGCCCGCTGGGGGTCGAAGGGGTGAGGGTAAAACACACCAAGACCGGCGCGATTACCGAAATTCCCGCCAAGGGCGTCTTTGTCGCCATCGGCCACGCGCCCGCCAATGAATTGGTCAAGGACGTGCTGGAAACGCATATGGGTGGCTATGTGGTCACCAAACCCGACAGCACCGAAACCTCCATCCCCGGCGTTTTCGCCGCCGGGGACCTGACAGACCACAAATACCGTCAGGCCGTCACCAGCGCTGGCATGGGTTGCATGGCCGCGCTCGAGGCGGAACGTTTCCTTGCGGAACACGGTCTGGACGAGGGCAAGGATGTCACCGAACCACTGGGATATGGCGCAGTGGCGGAATAACAGCGCCTGTCCTTTCCCTGATTGAATACAATCCCGGAGGTGAGCGGCGTCCCGCAAAGACTCCGGGGCAATGTTTCAGGGGCACAGGACCCGAGCCCGGTCAGCGACGGGGCAAAGCCTGACTGGAAATGTCACTGCGCTGCGGTCTATGGATCACCATGGCACTCTGGAAACAAAGCTCAATTGACCCGGGCGCGCGGACGCATCACGGTGCGACCATGACAACGGAACAGAGACCAATATGAACCGGGTGCTGTGGCGCGGCAGTTGGGCGGCGCGAATACGGATCGTGTCGGGCCTTGTGCTGATGCTTTACGTGGTGTTGCACCTGCTCAATATCGCGGCGGTCCTCATCTCGCCCGATTTCGCAGAAGCGTTCCAGAGGGCTCGGCTGGACATCACGCGCAGCCAGCCGATGGAAATCATTCTGGGGCTCGCCCTGGGAGCCCACATTGTTCTGGCGCTGGCCAATCTGGTGCAGCGGCGCACCCTGCGGATGCCTTTGGTGGACTGGGTGCAGATCAGCATGGGGCTGACCATTCCGCTGATCTTGTCCAGCCACATCATCTATACCCACATCGCGTACGAGACGCAGAACGTGGACACTCAGATCGGCTATGTCACGACGCTGATCTGGGGCAGCACGGATGGATGGCTGCAGGCGGTGCTGCTCTGTGTGACGTGGCTGCACGGCTGCATCGGCCTGCACATGTGGCTGCGACTGACCCGGTGGTGGCAGCGGATCGTGCCATGGATGATCGCGGTTGCAGTGCTGATCCCGACGCTGTCGTTGCTGGGCTATGTCACAGCGGCGCGTGCCATTGACGGGCTTTTGTCGGATCCCCGGGCGCGCGACCTGGCGCTCCGGGTCTGGGGCTGGCCGGATTCGGACGGATTTGCGTTGTTGGCGCGGATCGACGGGACGACAGACCGCGTGATCCTTGCGGCTCTGGGTACTCTGCTGGTCGCCATCATCGCCCGCAGAACTTACGCGGCGATCCGCAAACCCGTGCGCGTGACCTATGTTGACGGTCCCAGCGTCCGGGCGCCACGCCACCAGACGGTTCTGGAAACGTCGCAAGGGGCGGGCATCAATCACACTGCCCAGTGCGGCGGGCGCGGACGTTGCACCACCTGCCGTGTCATCATCGAAAACGGGGCTGAGAATCTGCCCCCGCCCTCAGCGGCGGAAAAACGCAGCCTTGCCGCCGTGGGGGCACCGCCCAATGCGCGGCTTGCCTGTCAAATGCGCCCGCATGGCCCCGTTACCGTATTCCGCGTGTTCAGAGCGGATGGCAAACGCAGCCGCGCCCATGCCAGTCAAGGGCGCGAGGCGCGTCTGGCTGTCCTTTTCCTCGACATGCGCGGCTTTACCGCCAGAACGGACGGGCAGTTGCCCTATGACGTGGTGTTCCTGTTGAACCGCTTTTTTGACGAGATCGTACCCCCCATTCTTTCCGCAGGCGGTACGGTGGACAAATACATGGGCGACGGGTTGATGGCGGTGTTCGAAACGGACACGCCCGAAGCGTCGGCCAACGCCTCCTTGCAGGCCATCGCGGGTATCGGGCGGGCGCTCGCCGCGTTCAACGACACGCTTGAAGCAGAGGGCAGCGCGCCTGTCGCCATCGGCATCGGCGTGCATCTGGGTAATGTGGTGCTGGGCGAAATCGGGGCGGCGGGGCGCGCTCCGCGCACGCTGATCGGGGATACGGTCAACACCGCGTCCCGACTTGAAAGCGAAACCAAGGCGCTGGGAGTTCAGGCCCTGATATCGCTGGATACGCTTGTCGCTTCGCAGGTCGCGGCTTCGGAAGACGACCTCGTGTCGCTCAGCTTGCGCGGGCGTGAGACTGCGCTTCTTGCGCTGCCGTTGCTGAACGCCGCAGAAGCTGCGCGGCTGAAGCCGGGCATTGCCTGAGCGCAATAAAGGCGCAAATGGTGGCGTTGCGGATTAACCACGGTCGCGAAAATCCGCCCGCAGCCAAAGTTTGTTCTTTCGTGAACACTCTTTCTGTGACATGCGTTCATCCGTGAACACATGTCGAGAGTGGAAATGCCAAGCGCAGCCTCCAAAACCAGCCCGGACTATGCGGACCAGATGTTTCGCCTGTTGCGCCAGCTTGATCTGGCACCGCAGGCGTCGCAACGCGCGCTGGCCGGGACATTGGGTGTTTCGCTGGGCCGGCTCAATGCATTGCTGCGCGATGCAACCGATGCAGGCTTTGTCACCGTCGATACCCATGACGGCCCCGACAAACGCCAGCGTTTTTCCTATGCGCTTACAACCCGCGGTGCCGGTGAAAAGAACCGTCTCACCGACCAGTTTCTGACCCGGAAGTTCGCCGAATACGACGCGCTCTATTCCGAACTGACGGGAACGACCTCCGGCTTTAATCCCTTGAACTACAGGACCAAATTGATGGAAAACAACCTTGCCCCAATCCCAGAGCTGTTCGTGTCCTACGACAGCGCACAAAAGCTGAAAAACGAGGCCGCAGAGCTGGTCAGCTGGGACCTGACCCCGCGCCAGATCTGCGATCTGGAACTGCTGATGAACGGCGGGTTCAACCCGCTCAAGGGCTTTCTGAGCGAGGCAGACTATAATAGCGTTGTAGACACCATGCGCACCACTGATGGCGCGCTTTGGCCGATTCCGATCACGCTGGACGTGAACGAAAAATTCGCCGATCAGCTGGAAATCGGTCAGGATATCGCCCTGCGCGATCAGGAAGGCGTGATCCTTGGCACCATGACCGTCACCGACCGTTGGGAGCCAAACAAGGCGCACGAGGCCGAAATGGTATTCGGCGCGGACGACTCGGCCCATCCGGCCGTCAACTACCTGCACAACACAGCCGGCAAAATTTACCTCGGCGGCCCCGTCACCGGCATCCAGCAGCCCGTGCACTATGATTTCCGCGCCAAACGGAACACACCCAACGAACTGCGCGCCTATTTTCGCAAGATGGGCTGGCGCAAGGTCGTCGCCTTCCAGACCCGCAACCCGCTGCATCGCGCCCACCAGGAACTGACGTTCCGCGCCGCGCGCGAGGCGCAGGCGAACCTGCTGATCCATCCCGTCGTGGGTCTGACCAAACCGGGTGACGTCGATCACTTCACCCGCGTGCGCTGCTATGAGGCGGTGCTCGACAAGTACCCACAGGCCACCACCTCCATGTCGCTGCTGAACCTTGCCATGCGCATGGCCGGCCCGCGCGAGGCTGTGTGGCATGGCCTGATCCGCAAGAACCACGGCTGCACCCACTTCATCGTGGGCCGCGATCACGCGGGCCCCGGCAACAACTCCAAGGGCGAGGATTTCTATGGCCCCTACGATGCGCAGGACCTGTTCCGCGAGCATCAAGAGGAAATGGGCATCGA
>CAYGPT010000038.1:0-34235 GCA_964351755.1 uncultured Rhodobacterales bacterium
TCCGGCACCGGCGCTGCCCGCAAGACGGCCCAGCATGTCCTGCAAGCCGCCTCCACGCCCGCCGCCGCCAAGGTTTTCAAGCAGGCCGCCAAGCCCGCCGCCCGCACCGGAATTGCCGCCTGCGACACCGCCCATGAGGCCACCGAGCATGTCCTGCAGGCCGCCCCCGGCCTGACCCGCCCCTTGCGTGCCGCCCATGAGACCACCCAGCATGTCCTGCAAGCCGCCCGCCGACTGGCCACCTTGCGTGCTGCCTGCAAGGCCACCCAAAAGACCACCAAGCCCGCCCGCGCCAGCGGTCTGCGCCCCGCCTGTGCTGCGCTTGTTCATCATGGCACTTGCACCTTTTGCCACGGCCACGCCTATGGCCACTTTGGCCAGTGTTCTCATCAGACTCATCCGCTTCCTCCGGGTTGTTCGAGAATCGTTGTCCCGACCCTTGCACAAAATTGCGGGAATACTGCGGGGAATGTTGTGCGGGAATTGACATCGGTTCGATAAGGCGCGCCAAGTGCGCCGATGAACCGCAAGACCCATATCGACCTGATCGGGGCTGTGGCCCTGACGGCCTTTGCCCTCAATCTGGCGCTCAATCAGGTGGTGGTGAAGGTGTCGAACGGTGGCTTTCAGCCGGTGTTCATGGCCGGGTTGCGGTCTTTGGGTGCGTGCATGATCCTGATGCTGTGGATGCGCGCGCGCGGAGTATCGCTGCGCCTGCCGCGGGCGGCGATCATGGGGGGCGTGTTGGCGGGGACCCTGTTCGCGGTCGAGTTCATTCTGCTGTTCAATGCGCTGGACCTGACCACAGTGTCCCGTGCATCAATCCTGTTTTATGCGATGCCGATCTGGCTGGCGCTGGCAAGCCACGTGTTGTTGCCGGGCGAACGGCTGTCGCTGCCGCGCATCTGCGGCATGGGGCTGGCCATGGCGGGCGTCGTGTTGGCCGTGGCCGATCGCGGTACGGGGCAGGCGAGCCTGTTGGGCGATTTGTGCGCCATCGGGGCTGGCATGTGCTGGGCGGGCATTGCGCTGTGCGTGCGCATCACACCGCTGAGCGAGGCGCGGGCCGAACAGCAACTGTTCATGCAATTGCTGGTGTCGACTCCGCTGATGCTGGTGGCGGCGCTGTTTTTCGGTGATCTGATCCGCGATTTGCAGCCCATCCACGTCGCAGGTCTGGCCTATCAGATCATCGCCGTGGCAAGCTTCGGCTTTCTGTTCTGGTTCTTCCTGCTCAAGGTCTACCCGGCCTCGGGCGTCGCATCGTTCAGCTTTCTGTCGCCGGTTTTCTCGGTTCTTTTGGGCTGGCTGATCCTGAGCGAGCAGATTGCGTTGAGCATCTGGCTTGCACTCGCGCTGGTTGCGGCGGGGCTGTTCCTGATCAACCGCCGCTAGGTGCCACAGAACGTCGCCGGAACGATTTCCTGTTCTGTCGGGGGGCGGTGCAGGTCAGTGTCCGTTGCCTCATAGGGGTGCGCAAGGGCGACCATCAGCCGCTGGAACGGGGCCATGTCGCCCGCCACCGCCGCTTCGATCATCGCCTCGACCCGGTGGTTGCGCGGGATGATCTGCGGGTTGGTGGTCGCCATCAGCTCCGTATCCGGTTCGCGGGCTTTCCAACGCTTGGCCCATGTGTCGAAGGCGTCGCGGTCGGTGAACTGATCGCGGGCGTTATCCGTGGCCAGAGCCGCGAAAGCGTTGGTAAAGTCCGCCCCCTGGTCCTGCATCATCGCAAGCAGGTCCTCGATCAACGGTTGATCCTCGGACGTGGTGTCCTTTAGCCCGATCTTGGCCCCGAAGCGGCGCAGCCAAGCGGCCTGCAATTGCCCCGGCATGGCGTGGACGATTGTAGTGGCATCCTCGACCGCCTTGTCCTTGTCCTCGTACAGCTGGATCAGCGCTGTAGCGAGTTGCGCCGCGTTCCAAACCGCGATGCGGGGTTGGTTGCCAAAGGCGTACCGTCCCATCTGGTCGATGGAGGAAAACACCCGCGCCTCAGTGTAGGCGTCCATGAAGGCGCACGGCCCATAGTCGATGGTTTCGCCTGAGATGGTGCAATTGTCGGTGTTCATCACCCCATGGATAAAGCCGACGGACATCCATGCCGCGATCAACTCGGCCTGTGCGGCGCACACTGCTGCCAGCAGGCCCATGGGGCCTTCCGCCTGCGGATGGTGGCGGGCGATGGCATAGTCGGTGAGGGTGCGCAGTTCGTCGATCTGGCCGCGATGGGCAAAGATCTGGAAGGTGCCCACGCGCAGGTGGCTGGATGCCACCCGGGTCAGCACGGCGCCGGGCAACGCGCCCTGTTCGCGATAGACGGGATCGCCCGTGGCCACTGCCGCCAGCGCGCGGGTTGTGGGAATGCCGAGGGCATGCATCGCCTCGCTCACCACATATTCGCGCAGGACAGGGCCCAGCCACGCGCGCCCGTCGCCCATGCGGGAATAGGGCGTCGGGCCGGAACCTTTCAGCTGGATGTCGCGGCGCACTCCACCCTTGTCCACTACCTCGCCCAGCAGGATCGCGCGCCCATCGCCAAGCTGCGGATTGTACTGGCCGAACTGGTGCCCGGAATACAGCTGCGCCAGCGGGGCGGCCCCTTCGGGCACCGCGTTGCCTGCGAAAACTCCGGCATCCGGGCCCGCGATCCCAAGATCAGCGGCCAGTGCGTCGTTCCACGCCAGCATCTGCGGCGCGGACACGGGCGTTGGGTCCAGCCGGGTGTAGAATGCGCCCGGCAGGGCGGCATAGGAATTGTCGAAGGGGATATGGATGCTCATCCTCCACACATAGTCCTGTTGTACCGCCTGCGCCACCATGTGCCCTTGGAATTGCACACAGCGCCCTAGTGTTTTGGACAGACCTGAAACATACCAAGGAGCAACCCCATGCCTGCGACCGACCACGTGACCATGCAACTGCGCGACCGCCCCGAGTTCACGAGCAAACCCAAACCTCTCACATTCGCACCCGACGCCATGGTCAGCGACGCCGTGGCAGCGATGAGCGAAAAGAACTTTGGCTCGGTCGTCGTGGTCGATGGCGACAACCGGGTGATCGGAGTGATGACCGAGCGCGACTTGATGCGCAAACTGATCAATCCGGGGCTTGACCCAAAAACGACCAAGATCGAACAGATCATGACCAGCGACCCGCGTGTCGCCCTTGAGACGGACGACGTGGTCGACTGGCTGCGGATCATGTCCAACGAGCGGTTCCGCCGCCTTCCGGTCGTGGACGACCAAGGGCGGATCAAGGTCGTCTTCACCCAAGGCGATTTCGTCAGCTACACATGGCCCGACCTGATTTATCAGGCGAAACAACTGGCCAAGGCATCCGTTGGGCGCAACTATGCGGTTTGGCTGATTGTGGGGGGGATCGGGCTATATGCCCTTCTGATGATCCTGGTGCTGAACTCGATCTAGAAGCGACGGGTCATCAGGTGATAGCCGTCACGCAAGGCAAACCCGGCGCGTTTGTAGAGCCGCTGTGCACCGTCATTGTCCGTGCTGACCTCAAGGTGCAGCGCCTTGAGGCCAACCTGTGCCAGGGCGCGGGGCAGGGCGGTCAGCACTTCGCTCGCCATGCCACGCCCCCGCACGCCAGGACGGATGTAAAGCTCGTCGACAAACCCGTCCATGCCACCGAGTTCCACGGCCCAGCCAAAGCACACCACGATGTAGCCAATAGGCGCTCGGGCCGGGCCGATCAGGTAGGCGACACCGTGCGGGCTGCCCTCCAGCAGGGGCCTGATCGCATCGGCCCGTGCGCCGTCGGACAACTCAATCCCTTCCTCGGTATGAAAGGCCGCGACCAGCGGCATAATCCGTTCGAAATGCTCTACCGTGGCAAGGGTCAGGGCGGCGCTCATCTCGGTCTCCTCACTGCTCGGGCTGCGGTCTTGGCAATCCATTCGGATTTGCAAGCGCCATAGGCTGCCCCACCATCGGGATGTCGGGCGGCACAGGCGGCTTTGACAGAGGCATAGGCGACCCGCAAGGGGGCGTTGGCGCACAAGGCATCACGAAAGGCCAGATGGCGGCGGATGTCCGCGTGCCCCTGCACGTATGCATGGGCGTGGATTTGCCGGTCCGCGCTGTCGGGATCGTTCAGGCGGCAATAGCGCCGTCCGGGCAGGCCGTACGCACCCTTCCACTCGTACCCCATTCCCTCGACCGCTTTGCGCGCCGCATCTGCCGCTTTGTCGTCGGCAAAGACCGGCAACAGGTCGATGATGGGCTTGCCGGGCATGCCCACAATGGCGGTCGATCCGATATGGTACACCGTGATCAGACCCGCAACAGCGCTGCGCCACCGTGCGGCCTCTGCCGTCGCTTGGGCGGGCCACGTCGGATCATAAGCGACAAGCAGGCTCACAACCGGGCCAGACGCACCGTCAGCAGATCGAAGAATCCCTGTGCGTCGATATCACCCATGAAGGTCGCATTGGGCGCGCGGTTCGTCACGCCCCACCAGTCGGCAACGGTCATGCCAAGGGTCAGTTCAGACTGAGTCTCGATTTCCACATTGATGTGGCGGCCCGTGAACAACTCGGGCCGGATCAGATAGGCGGTCACGCACGGGTCGTGCAATGGCGCCCCGGCCGAGCCGTATTTTTCCTTGTCGAAGCGTTCAAAAAAGTCGGTCATCTGGGCGACTGCGACACCCACCGGGGTGCCAAGCGCGCGGAAGGCGTCGTTGCGCGTGGACGTCACAAGCGCCTTATGCGTCACATCCAGCGGCATCACCACGATGTCGATCCCACTTTTAAAAACGATATCAGCGGCTTGCGGATCGACGTAAATGTTGAACTCGGCCGCCGGTGTGATGTTGCCCACTTCGAAATAGGCGCCGCCCATCAGCACGATCTGCTGCACAAGGGCGGCGATGTCGGGCGCGCGTTGCAAGGCGGTGGCAATATTGGTGAGCGGACCCAAAGGGCACAGGGTGACGGTGCCTGCAGGCTCGGTGCGCAAGGTGTCGATAATGTAGTCGACCGCGTGGGCCTGTTGCAGCGGCATCGTCGGATCAGGCAGGTCGGGGCCGTCAAGGCCAGTCTTGCCGTGTACATGTTCCGCCGTGACCAGATCGCGCCCCAGCGGGCGGTCGCAACCGGCATAGATAGGGACATCAACTTTGCCTGCCAACTCACAGATAATTCGTGCATTTCTGGCAGTGAGTTCAAGCGGGACATTGCCTGCGACCGCTGTCAAAGCCAACACGTCAAGCTCTTTTGGGCTGGCAAGGGCCAACAGGATTGCGACGGCGTCGTCCTGACCGGGGTCGGTGTCGATGATGATCTTGCGCGGTGCCATGGGCCAAGCCTTTCGGTTTTTTCGCACCGTGGCGGCTTTGGCACCCCTTGTCCAGAATGGCCCGTACCCGTTTTGTAAAACCTTGCGCGTGGGCCTTACGCTGGCATAACTGCGCCAATGACTGACGTCCCGATCTTCATCCACGCAGGCGCGCACCGTACCGGGACGTCGTCCTTCCAGATGTGCCTGCATGAAAACCGCTCGGCCTTGCAACAGGCAGGCCTGTCGCTGGCCTATCCGGGCCGGGATGGTATTCCATCGGGCAACCTGGCGCTACGCCTGCCCGGCACAATCGGGATGGAGGTCGAAGACGGCGTTGTCGACCGCGCTCGCGCCACGCTGGCCGCCCACTCCAACGGCAAACACCTGATCCTATCCGAGGAAAACATTCTGGGTCGCATGTTCCATTTCATGAAGGGCCAGTTCTATCCCATGGCCGAAGAGCGCTGCCGTGTTCTGCGGGCCGCATGGGAGGGGCCCGTGGCCCACGTACTTCTTGTGGTGCGGCCTTACGATGAAATGTTCGTATCCGGCTACCGCAAACGGGCCGAAGACAACGCCGTGCCACCGTTTGACGATTTGCGCCCGAAGTACCTTGAGATGGACCGTGGCTGGCCGCAGATCGTCGAAATCCTGCGCGACACGCTGATCCCAGAGACCTTGAGCGTCGTGCCCTATCCCGCGCGCGGCACCAGCGTGTCATTGCTGGAACGGCTGGTGCCGGGCATCCCCGGCAGTGCCCTTGTCGAGCCGAAGCGGACGGTCAATCAAAGTGCGTCAGATGCGGGGCTTGAGGCCCTGCAACAAGCCTATTTGGGTGGGCAAAAACTGCCGCGCAAAGAGTGGAAAGCGGTGATCGGGGCGCATGCGGCGGATCGGAGCTCACGCGGGTTCGCCGAGTTTTCGCCGCAGGAAAAAGCCGATCTATCAGCGCGGTATGCGTCGGACCTCAAACAGATCGAGTGGATGTCAGGCATCAGCTACGGCTAGTCTTTTCCGCAGCTTTCGCCGCGTCCCAGAGCGCGTCCATTTCCTGCAGATCGCTGTCCTCTGGGCGTTTGCCGCGCGCAGCCAGCGCGGCCTCGACCGCGTTAAAGCGGCGTGTGAACTTGGCGTTGGTGCGGCGCAGCGCCTCTTCGGGGTCGATATCGAGGTGACGGGCGAGGTTCGCCATCACGAACAGCAGATCGCCCATTTCGTCCGCCATATCCTCTCGCGACATTCGCTCTCGGGCTTCGACCAGTTCACCTGCTTCCTCGACGATCTTGTCGAGCACGAACGACACATCCGGCCAGTCGAACCCCACGCGCGCGGCGCGCTTTTGCAGTTTCAGGGCGCGCAGCAGGGCCGGCAGGTTTATTGCCACACCGTCCAGCGTGCCCTGTTGCGCCTTGCCAGCGCGCTCGGTCGCCTTGATCGCCTCCCAGTCGCGGGTCTGCTGTTCGGCGCTCTTGTCGCGGGATTCGTCGCCGAAGACGTGCGGATGGCGCGCCACCATCTTGTCGGAAATGTTGGTCACAACCGATTGAAACGAAAAATACCCGGCCTCTTCCCCGATGGCGGTGTGATAGACCGATTGCAGCAGCAGATCGCCCAATTCGCCCTCCAGTTCGGGCCAGTCTTGCCGTTCGATGGCATCCGCAACCTCGTAGGCTTCCTCGATCGTGTAGGGGGCGATGGTCTGAAACGTCTGCTCGATATCCCACGGACAGCCTGTTTCGGGGTCACGCAGACGGCGCATGATCTCCAAAAGCCGCTCGATACCGGCGGTTTGGTCGTGAATAAGATCGTCAGCCATTGCAGCGCCCCCGCGTTTGCGATTTGCTGAGTTGTGACGCATCGCGCATTCAGGAGTCCACCCATGGCAATCATCAACCGCATCGGCGATCTTGGCCCCGAAATGGCCGCGTGGCGTCAGCACCTGCATACCATTCCCGAACTGTCCTTCGATTGTCCCAAGACGTCCGCCTTCATCAAGGCGCGGCTGGACGAGATCGGGGTGGACGCGATCCATGACGGCATCGCGCAGACCGGGATCGTGGCGATCATCGAGGGACAGGGCGACGGCCCCACCATCGGCCTGCGCGCCGATTTCGACGCGCTGCCGATTACCGAGGAAACCGGCGTCGCATATGCCTCGACCCATCCGGGCAAGATGCATGCCTGCGGCCATGACGGGCACACGGCGATGTTGCTGGGCGCCGCGAAATACCTGACCGAGACGCGCCAGTTCAGCGGCAAGGTCGCGCTGATATTTCAACCGGCCGAGGAAGCGGGTGGCGGTGGCGAGGTCATGGTGCAAGAAGGCATAATGGACAGGTTCGACATTTCGGAGGTCTATGCCATCCACAACGCACCCGGCAAGGATTTCGGCAAGTTCCACACCCGCGCAGGCCCGATCATGGCCGCAGCGGATACGTTCCATATTCATGTGACGGGCAAAGGCGGGCATGCCGCGCGCCCTCATGACAGCGTGGACCCGGTTGTGGCCGCCTGTGGCATCGTGACGGCCTTGCAGACCATCGTCAGCCGCAATCACAAACCGCTGGACCAGCTGGTAATCTCGACCACGCAAATCCACACCGGCACCACCGACAACGTGATCCCCGAGACCGCCTATATCAACGGCACGGTCCGCACCTTCGACAAGGAGGTGCAGGCCATGGTCGTGCGCCGGATGGAGGAGGTCGTAGCAGGCACCGCTGCCGCCTATGGTTGCACCGCACGGCTGGAGTTCGAGTTCGGCTATCCGCCCACGGTCAACGACATGGACAAGGCCCTGTTCGCAGCGAAGGTGGCGGCAGAGGTCGCAGGCGATGCAGGCGTCGAGCCGGATGTCGAGCCGGTGATGGGGGCGGAAGATTTTTCCTACATGCTTGAGGCGCGGCCCGGCGCCTACCTCATGCTCGGGCAGGGCGAGGGGACGGGCGTGCACCATCCGAAATACAACTTCAACGACGATATCGCGCCCATCGGGGCGTCGTTCTTTGCCCGCCTGGTAGAGACGGCCCAGCCGGTGCGATAAGGGGCTCTGCCCCTCGGGCCATACGGCCCTCACCCCGGGATTTTTTAAATCAGAGAAGTTGGGACGCCCATGGCCCTCGAAGATGCAAAGACACAGATGGATCACGCCTTTACCCGCGAGGACTTGCGGGGGCCGTCATTCGAGTTGACCTTTGCAGGAGCCACGTCGTTCTTGCGTCGGCGCTATACCAAGGACCTGAGCGGTGTGGACATCGCGGTGACCGGTATCCCCTTTGATCAGGCGGTGACGAACCGGCCCGGCACCCGGTTGGGCCCGCGCGCGATTCGCGAGGCCTCGGCCTTGCAAGCGCCGGATGCGCCTTATGGCTGGCCCATTGATGTCATGAGCGAACGGGTGATTGTGGATTACGGCGACATGGCTTTTGACTATGCCGATATTCCGGCCTTTCCGGGCACCGTGACGCGACATATCGCGGGTATTCTGGAGGCCGGGGCGGCGAGCGTGGTGCTGGGGGGCGATCATTATATCTCGTTCCCGATTCTCAAGGCCTATGCCGACAAGTTCGGACCCATCTCGCTGATCCAGATCGATGCGCACACCGACACATGGGTCGATGATGACATGGGCCGCGTCGATCACGGCACAATGTTCTACAAGGCGGTGAAGTCGGGAATCGTCGATCCGGCCACATCGGTACAGATCGGCATCCGTACGACCAACGCCGATACGCTGGGTGTGCAGATCATCGACGCGCCGGAATTCCACCGCATCGGCGCGGAGGCGGCGGCGAAACGTGCGCGCAAGATCGTGGGCGACCGGCCCTGCTACCTCAGCTTTGACATCGATGGACTGGATCCGGCCTTTGCCCCGGGCACCGGTACGCCGGTCTGGGGCGGCCTCAGTTCGGCGCAGGCGGCGGCGTTCATGCGGGGGCTTGCGGGCATCAACATTCAGGGCGGTGACATCGTCGAAGTCTCGCCCCCCTTCGACACCACCGGGGCCACGGCCATCGCAGGCGCCCATGTGGCGGTCGAGATATGTCAGCTTTTGGGCTGGAGGATGCGCGCGTGAGCCAGAAGAACCAACCGATCAGCGGCAACGATCTGGCCCGGTTTTCCGGCCCCGGAACCTTCATGCGGCTGCCCAGTTCCAACGAGTTGCAGAAACTGGACGTGGCCGTGCTGGGCGTGCCGATGGATATCGGGACTTCGTGGCGGTCGGGCACGCGGTTCGGGCCGAAACAGGTCCGCAACGAATCCGCGATGATCCGGCCCTATAACCTTGCCACAGGGGCGGCCCCGTTTGACAGTCTGCAGGTGGCCGATATCGGCGATCTGGCCATCAACACCTTTTCCCTGGCTGACAGTTTGCGCATCATTACAGAGAGTTATGGCACGATCCTGCAGTTCGACGCGGTGCCCATGGCCATCGGCGGGGATCATTCGATCACCTTGCCCATCCTGCGTGCAATGGCCAAGAGGCACGGGCCGCTGGCCCTTGTCCACGTGGACGCCCATGCGGATGTGAACGACGAGATGTTCGGGATGCGCGAGACCCACGGCACCGTCTTTCGCCGCGCCTACGAGGAAGGACTGATCCGCCCCGACAAGACCTATCAGGTGGGCCTGCGCGGCAGCGGCTATGGCGCGGAGGATTTCACCGAGGCCGCCGGTTGGGGCTTTCAGCAGTTCCCGGCACATGAACTCTGGGGGCGCGACCTCGGCACGTTGGGCGGTGAGATTCGACGCGATATCGGCGATGTGGCGACTTATATCACCTATGACATCGACAGCCTTGATCCCGCCTACGCCCCCGGCACCGGCACACCCGAGATCGGCGGGCTGACCACGCCACAGGCGATGCAGTTGATCCGCGCGCTCAGGGGCCTGACCATCGTGGGCTGCGATCTGGTTGAAGTGTCGCCGCCTTATGATACGTCCGGCAACACGGCGCTGACCGGGGCGAATATCCTGTACGAGTTGTTGTGCATCCTGCCCGGCGTGGCCTATCGCTGAGGGGGATGGAATTTTACTGGCGCGAAGAAGGTGGGACTAAGATGAGATTGGCCGTGTATATCGTTGCGATTGTTGCATTAATCTTGGTATCAGCCGCGCTGTACGTGCGTCTTGCTCCGACCGACATGGCACGTTGGCATCAGCCCATCGCCGCCGATGAGGACACTGATCTGTCCGGCGGCGCGATCCGCGTGGTCAACGCGGAGGCCGGGGCGCTGGAACAAGCCGATCAAGCCATCCGTGCGCTCCCGCGCACCGAGGTTCTGGCCGGATCGGTTGAGGCCGGGCGCATCACCTATGTCACCCGTTCCGCCCTCTGGCGCTTTCCCGACTACACGACCATCGAATACAGCGACGGCATGCTCAAACTGTTTGGCCGCGCGCGCTTTGGTTACTCAGATCTTGGGGTAAACGCTGCCCGGCTGGCTCAGGTTTTGTCTGCCCTCGAGGGATGACGACAGGCATCCCTTTTGCACCTCGCGCCACATCGGCACGTTCAACGACATCTGGCACTGCGCCATGAACATGCGCCCGTCCACTTGCAGGCACACCGTTTCGCCCAATTCGACCCGGTTGCGTTGCTTGTCAGTGCAGTAACACTCGACCGTCTTGCCCGAGGGCGATGTCACATCGGCCCATACCGGGCCAGCCAGCAGCAGGGAAAGCAGGATCACACGAGTCATGGCGCGGATACTAGCACAGTGCGCCTCTTGACCAAAGCGCAACCTTGGCGCAAACCCTGCCCATGATCCCGCAGGACAGACTTTTTCAGATCACGCAGCGCTTTCAGTATCTTGAGGCGGCGATGTCGGCTGGGTCGGGCGATATCGCCGCGTTGGCCAAGGAATATTCCGATCTCAAGCCCGTGGTGGATCAGATCAACGACTATATGGCCATTGTTGATGGGCTGGCCGAGGCCAAGGTGATGCTGAACGACCCCGACATGGCCGAACTGGCCCGTGAAGAGATCGAGGGCCTTGCTGCGCAATTGCCAAAAGCCGAGGCCGCCTTGCAGCTGGCCCTCTTGCCTAAGGATGCTGCTGATTCCCGCCCCGCCATGCTGGAAATCCGTCCCGGCACGGGCGGGGACGAGGCGGCACTGTTCGCGGGTGATCTGTTTCGCATGTATCTGCGTTATGCCGAGGCCCATGGCTGGAAGGTTGATGTGATCGAGGAACAGGCCACCGAACTGGGCGGCATCAAGGAGGTGGTGGCCCATATCACCGGGAATGACGTGTTCGCCCGGATGAAATTCGAATCTGGCGTGCACCGGGTGCAGCGTGTGCCCAGCACCGAAAGCGGTGGGCGCATCCATACCTCGGCGGCCACCGTCGCCGTCTTGCCCGAGGCCGAAGAGGTCGATATCGAAATCAATCCGAACGATATCCGCATCGACACGATGCGCTCTTCCGGCGCAGGGGGCCAGCACGTGAACACCACCGACAGTGCGGTGCGCATCACGCACCTGCCCACCGGACTGGTCGTGACAAGCAGCGAAAAATCCCAGCACCGCAATCGCGACAAGGCCATGCAGGTGCTGCGCGCCCGGCTTTATGATCTGGAACGCAACAGGGTGGACTCGGCGCGCAGTGCGGATCGGGCGGCGCAGGTGGGCTCGGGTGATCGTTCGGAGCGTATTCGTACCTACAACTTCCCGCAGGGGCGCATGACGGATCATCGCATCAACTTGACGCTTTATAAGCTCGATCAGGTTATGCAGGGCGATCTGGACGAGGTGATCGACGCGCTGACCGCAGATGCACAGGCGCAGGCCATGGCCGAGATGGGCACGTGACCGCCGCCGAGGCCATGGTGGCCGCCACCGCCCGCTTGCGTGCCGCCGGGGTGCCGGACCCTGCGCGGGATGCCCGCATCCTTCTGGCTCATGCCGCCCAGGTGGACGCGGCCCGCATCACCCTGATTGCGCCCGAGGATATCGCGCCCGACATTGCCGAGCGCTATGACAACCTGATTTCCCTGCGCGCTGTGCGCGTGCCGGTCAGCCACCTGATCGGGCAGCGCGGCTTTTATGGGCGCAACTTCAAGGTCAGCGCCGAGGTGCTGGACCCGCGCCCCGAATCCGAATCCCTGATCGAGGCGGCCCTTTCCATGGAGTTCAGCCGCGTGCTGGACCTTGGCACCGGGTCGGGGTGCCTGCTGGTTACATTGCTGGCCGAATGCACGCAGGCGCGCGGTGTCGGCGTCGACCTGAGCGAAGGGGCCTGCCTGCAGGCCAGCGCGAATGCAGTGCTGCACGGCGTGGCCGAGCGGGCAGAAGTGCTGTGTGGCGACTGGTTCGACCCCGTCGAAGGACGGTTCGATTTGATCGTATCCAACCCGCCTTATCTTGCGCGTAGCGAAATGGCCGACATCGCGCCAGAACTGCGCGATCACGAACCCCGCATGGCGTTGACGGACGAAGGTGACGGTTTGTCGGCCTATCGCACCATCGCAGCCCTTGCGGGCAGCTACCTCACGCCGCTGGGCCGGGTCCTTTGCGAATTCGGCTGGACCCAAGGCGAACAGGTTTACACCATATTCGAAGCCGAAGGCTGGGGCGATTTGGACATCCTGCCCGATCTGGATGGACGGATGCGTGTCATTGTTGCGCGAAATCCTGCGTGAGCGGGTCAAAAATGCAAAAAATCGGCCTTTTTCCCTTGTCGGGCGGACATTCCCGTGCTTATTCAGGGATCAGACGCCAAGGCCTTGGGCCGTGCAATGTGCAGGCGTCATATCCACACGATCGCCGAGAGTTTTTTATCTGGTGCTGACAACGCATCGCGGCTGATCACAAAAGACACGCCAAAGAGCGGAACATAACTTCATGAAATCTTCGAGATCACGGTCACGGTCCAAGAGCAGTCGCAATCGCAGTCCAAGCAACACCGGTGGGGGCAACGTCGTCAACCGTGTGTTCGACAGCTCGGGGCCCGAAGGCAAAGTGCGCGGCACGCCGCAGCAGATCATCGACAAGTACAACCAGCTTGCCCGCGATTCCCAACTGTCCGGCGACCGGGTGGCCACAGAAAACTTTCAGCAGCACGCCGAGCACTACCTGCGTCTGCTGAGCGAGGCGCAGCGTGAAATCGACGCCCGCCGCGAGGAACAGGAACGCCAGAACCGCGAACGCCAGGCCGAGCGCGACCGCCAGGCCGAACGCGACCGCGAGCGCAACCAGAACAACAACAACCAGCGCTCCGAGCAGGACAACTCCAACAACGATCCGTCGCACGCGCCGCAACCGGATGTGATGGATACCAGCGAGGATAGCGGCTTGGTCGAGACACCCGAAAGTCAGCCCAAGCCCAAGGCGACGCGCACCCGTAAACCGAAGCCGAAACCAAGCTCGGACGCGTCGCCGGACAGTGGTTCCGCACCGGAGGCGGCCGAATAGGCCGTAGCGCTTCAGTACAGCAATATCTGGATGGCGGTGCCTGACAATGCGCCGAGCGTGACATTTTGCGTCACGCGATAGCCTGCGGCGTCCAGTTCCTGTGCGATGGTCTGCGCCGCCGCGCCCGCACGTGTGTCGGATAGCAGATAGATATCCCGGCGCTGCGCTGTCTGGGCCGCAGCCGTTTCGGACAGGTCCGTCGCGCGCCGGGCAACTCCGGCCCCGGCATTGGCCAGGATATCAGCGATCACCTGTGTATCTTCGGACCGGGCCGAGCGGTACAAGATCGACACCGCTTTGCCCAGGATTTCCGGAATCGTCTGCGTGATCACCGACTGCGGGTCTTGCGTCGGATCCGACGTGGGCGTGTCGGGCTGCGCGGCGCGACGCACTTCGGCCAGTTCCGACCCGAATTTGTCGATCTTGGCCTCCAGCGCGCCGATCACGGCGCTTTGCGCAAAGTTCTGTTGCTGGTCGCGGCAGACGTCTTGCGCAAACGCGCGGTCGCTGCTGGAGAATTCCAGCCCTGTTGTGTCAGTGGTGACTTTGGTCGCCACCGGCAATGCGATCAGCAGGGCCTCAACATAGAGCAGCCAGCGAAACTGGTTGTCCGAAAACGGAGGGGCGATGTCCGGTGACCCTTTCCACACCCGTGCTGCAAACCCTGACACAGCGCTCAGCCCTAGCGCGATCAAACACGCGACTCCGGCCCATTTGGCGGTTTCAAAGGCATCCGCATCAAAACCCGCCGCCAGCATCCGCAGGACGCATTCAGCGACAAATCCGGTCGGATCGTTCCCAATCGGTTCCATGCTCAAAACCCTTTGATCAAAAGGGCATGCTGCGATCAGTGGTTGAGTCTTGTTAAGGTGCGGCGACCGCGCGCGCCAGGGCGCAGAACCCTTCCAGCGACACCTGTTCGGCTCGTTCGGTCGGCGCGATGCCTGCGGTGCGCAGGCGATCCTCGATATCCGGGGTCAGCCCCTTCAGGGCCGCGCGCAGCATCTTGCGCCGCTGGTTGAACGCCATGGCGACCACACGGGACAGCACGGCCGGGTCGGCCTCGAATTTGGGGGCGGGCAGGGCGGTGAGGTGGACCACCGCGCTTGAGACTTTCGGGGGGGGCGTGAACGCTTCGGGCGGCAGCGACATCGCGATGCGCGCATCGCAGCGCCATTGGGCGAGGACCGCCAGCCGTCCATAGGCTTTGCTTCCGGGTGCCGCCACGATCCGTTCCGCGACCTCGCGCTGAAACATCAGCGTCAGCGATTGCCAGTAGGGTGGCCATGTGGGCGGCGTCAGCCAGCGCACCAAAAGTTCGGTGCCCACGTTATAGGGAAGGTTGGCCGCCACACGGATCGGTGGAGTCAGGTGGGTCAGCGGGTCGATGTCCAGCGCGTCGCCCTCGATCACCTGCAGGCGTCCGGGATAGCGCGCCGCGATGTCGCCAAGTGCGGGCAGGCAGCGTGCGTCTTTTTCGATGGCCAAGACCCTGCGCGCGCCCTCGGCCAGCAACCCGCGCGTCAACCCGCCCGGACCGGGGCCGATCTCCAGTACGTCCGTGCCGCTGAGGTCGCCCGCCTGACGCGCGATCTTGGCCGTCAGGTTCAGATCCAGAAGGAAGTTCTGGCCCAGAGATTTGCGCGCACTTAACCCGTGATCCGCGATCACCTGTCGCAGCGGGGGCAGGTCGTCGATGGTGCTCATCCGGCCATCTTTGCGGCCAGCTTGATCGCCTCGATCATGCTCGTGGGGTTGGCGACGCCGCGCCCTGCGATATCGAACGCGGTGCCGTGATCGGGCGAGGTGCGGATGATGGGCAGGCCCAGCGTGACATTCACGCCCCGGTCGAAATCCAGCGTCTTGATCGGGATCAGGGCCTGATCGTGATACATGCACACGGCAGCATCGTATTGCGCGCGGGCGGCTGCATGAAACAGCGTGTCGGCAGGCCAGGGGCCAGTAACATTCAGCCCCTGCAGGGCCATTTCGGCGATCAGCGGTGCGATCCAGTCCAGTTCCTGCCGCCCCATCGCGCCCCCTTCGCCCGCATGGGGGTTCAGTCCGGCCACGGCGATGCGCGGGGCGGGGAAAGCGAACTGGTCGCGCAGGGCGCGCGCAGTGATCTCAATCGTGTGGCGCAGCAGGTCCGGGGACAGGGCGTCCGGCACGTCCTCAAGCGGGATATGGATGGTCGCAGGTACCACGCGCAGCGCGTCCGAGGCGAGCATCATCACCGCGCGGGGCGCATCCGTCAGGGCCTCAAGATATTCGGTGTGACCGGGATAGGCAAAGCCAGCGCCATCGATCAGTGCCTTCTTGTTGATCGGCGCGGTGCAGATGGACGAAACGGCACCGCTTTGGGCCAAGTTCACGGCGCGGGCGATCACGTCGATTACCCCGTGGGCGTTATCGGGGGTCGCGACGCCGGGCGTGGCTGGTGCGGCAAAAGCGTGATGCAGTACAGGCAGAGCATTGCGGCAGGTATTCGCCGCCTGTGCGAGGTCGTCGATTACAACATGCGGGATCGTGTCAGGCAAATGGCGTGGATCGCCAATCCAGACCATCGCGATCTCGCGGCCCAACGCCGCCCACGCCTTGGCCGCGATTTCGGGGCCGACGCCCGCAGGTTCGCCACAGGTGATGGCGATGGGTGCCTTGGTCATTCGTAGATGCGGATCGTCGCCTCTGCCGCCAGCTCTTCGAGCAGGTTCTCGGAAAAGGCGTTCAGCCGCTGGTTGCGCAACTCGGACGCAATGGCGTCTCGGTCCACTTCCTGATCTTCGGGCAGGGCCGGGGTGCGGCCGCACAGCATCAGCAACACAAGTGTTTGCCCGCCCGCACGCGTCAACGCTGTCGAGGTTTCACCCGGATCGAGTTTGGACAGTTCCATCGCAATATCGGTGGGGATGTCCGCCGGGGGCAGGCTGCCGCGATCCAGCGCGCTTTCCGGTTGGCCCTGCGCAATGCCATACAGGTCATCACAGCGATCCACGCGCGCCGCGATGTCGCGGGCGCGTCCCAGCGCCTCGGGCGTGCGCCCGCCGGCAATGTAGTAGGCGGCGTATTCGATGGCCGAATATTCGCGTTCGGGCGCGCTGGTTTCGCGGATGTCGCGCAACTGGAACAGGGCGACCGCATTGGGGATCGGCAGGGGCGAGGTCACCTCGCCCGGGGCCAACGCCAGCAACAGCGGGCGCAGAACAGGTGGCAGATCGGTGATTGGAGTCCAGGGCAGTCGCCCGCCATTTCCGCGCGATGCAGTGGCGGAGAAGCGGCGCGCGAAACTGGAAAACTCCGCCACGCTTTCGGACTGTGCGATCTGTTCGGCCTGTGCCAACACGGCTGCCTGACGATTGGGCGGGGCGGGGATGATGATTTCGGATACCAGCACCTCGATCCCGCCGCCACCCGTGGCCCCGGCCAAAGCGCGGTCGACCTCGCGATCGCTGATTTGCACGCGGCCCCCGAAACGGGCGCGGATATAGTCACGCCATATCAGCTGGGTCGCCACGAAGTCGCGAAAGGTTTCACGCGCAACGCCGGCGCTTTCGAGGCCCGCGACGAATTCCTCTGACGTCAGATTGGCACGCGCGGCGAACTCGGACAGCCCGTCCTGCAACTGGTCGCCATTCAGAGTGATGCCGACCTGTTGGGTCGCAGCGGTGCGCAGGCGGTCGCGGATCAACTCGTCGATGACCTCCTGACGCGTGCCGCCACGTGCGCCCAGCACCTGAAGAAAGCGGATGCGCTGCTGTACTTCGAATTCGGTGATCAGCGACTCGTCCACCTGCGCGACGGGGTCGAACAGGTTTTGCGCCCGCGCCACTTCAACGCCAGCCGCGATGGCCAGAATGCCGCCCGCCACACTCATCATGATCTTGTTGAGAATTGTCTTACCGCTCATCTCGCCTGCTTTCCGCATGATCGTACCTCGACGCGCTCGCCCGTGTTGGCCGCGAAGCCCCGCAAGGACACTGTTAACCCCAGACTGGTGCTGGGCTCAATAGTCGTCGAGTCCCCAAAACTGCGGTTGATGGACATACCGACGCGCACACATTCGTTTTCGTAAGCCAGCCCCGCCCCAGCCGTGGCGGCGCGCCCTTCCTCGATATCATAGCGCATATCAAGGCTCGCCGTCCAAAACCTGTCGATCCTGTAAGCCCCGTCAAAGGTGATTTCGCCGATGGGTTCGAACTGGTCGATTGCGGGGTCCTCGTCGATCCAGATAAAGCTGCCCGCAAGGTCAAGGCGCGTGTTGCTCCAGTCCCCGCGCAATTCGGCCTTGGTCAAGTCAAACCGTTCGTCGAACAGCGTGCGTCCCGATAGGGACAGCCCCCCGGCAAAGCGCAACTGTCCGGCAAGCAGGAAATCGGAATCCGTCCCCGCCAGACCGGAGCTGGTGGTAAAATCGGGCTGCGCGTCCTGACGCAGGATCTGGGCGGCGGTTACGCTGGCCGACCAGCCCTGGGTATCGAACCGCGCCCATGTGCCCCCTACAGCTGCCGACCAGCCCCGGTCGCGCCGGTCCGGCGCTGGGAAGCGCGACAGGCTCAGAAGGTTGCCTTCGTCGAATTCGACCCGGGTGCTTTCGTCATTGGGCACATTCAGCCCGTCACCGCCGACCCAGGCCAGTTGCACGATCGGCTCAACCACGTGGCGCGCGCCGCTGGCGGACTGTTTGACCAGCGGATAGCGCAAGGTCAGCGCGGCATTAGGTGCGACTTCGCTGTCGGTTGATGGCGTGGTCGCATCGTCGCTGATATCAAAGGCATCGCCCGAAAACCCAAGCTGCGTCTGCGCCTGCAGCCCGCCCATGGTGAAGGTGCGCAGCCACGCCGCCTCGACGCTCAGCCGAAGGACGTCGCGCCCGTCGACGGTGCCGTCCCCGTTGGCGTCGAAATCGATGTCCGAGGCACGCTGGTGTCCGTGCGCCGCCGCCGCAAGCCGGACCTCTCCGCCAAGGGCCGAAGGAAAGAAGCGCCTCTCGTAAAGCGCTTCGACCACGTCCGAGGGCAGAACATTGTTGTCGTCCTGATCGCGCAGCGATTTGTAATTTATGTAGGACAGGCGCAGGAACTCATCGCGCCGCGCCCGGCTCAGCTGGATCTGGCTGTCGAGCCTGTCCTTGTTGAAATACTTGTAGTCGCTCAGATAGGCGTCGTCCGACACCACCTCGATGTCGAATTGCAGGCGGAAATCGCGCGCGAGGTCGAACCGACCGGCAGCGAAAATATAGCCCCGGTTGTCATCCGGTTGCAGATCATCCTGCGAAAGCGCCCCCTCGAGAATGATACGCCCGCGCTTGAACGCCTGTCGGTATCGGTATTCAAGCGTGCGGGTCTGATTGGAAAGGTAGGGTGTCAGCGTCAAGTCCCGGTGTTCGCCAAGCTTGATGAAATAGGGCAGCTTCAATCCGGTCCCCAGCCGCGAATCCGAGCGGATTTCCGGGATCAGGAACCCGGTCGCACGATCTTGTGTCGGGTCTGGCAGGCGCAGGCGCGGGACATACAGGATGGGCACATTGCGGATGCGCAACTGTGCGTCGTCGAAATACAGTTGCTGGCCTGCCTTGTCGTGCACAATGCGGCGGGCACGGATCTGCCACAGAGGCGGACGCGGATCGTCCGCGCAGATTTTGCACGAGGTCACTACGGTTTTGTATAATTGGGTGTAGTTGCCATTGACCCGGTTCATCTGCACTGAGGCCAGTTGCAGCTGGTCATTCAGCACCAGCCGGGCCCCCGACAGCAGCCCGTTCTGCAAGTCTTCACTAAGCTCCGCCTGATCGGCAAGGATCCTGACGCCGTCGCCGTCGTCGATTGTGATCGGCCCGTCGATGGTCAATTTGCCCGTATCCGGGTCGTAAATGATAGCCTGCGCAGTCAGTCGGGTCTGGCCTTGGAACGCTTCGACGTTGCCTTGGGCAATCAGGCGGCGATCCCGGGTGATCTGGATGTCGTCTGCCACCAGAACGGCAGGTGGGGTGGTCGGGGTCTCGGCCATGCTTTGCCCGCTCCAGACCAGCAGCGCAAAGGCCAGCAGGGCCGCACCGGCAAGGTGGCACACAGTTGCCCTAACCATCTTCAGCCCTGAGCAGCAGACCAAGCCCCAGCAACACCGACGCAACCGGCGCGGCCCATGCAGCCAGTAACACCGGAATCTGCCCGTTTTCGCCCAAGATCTGCGCAAAACTGCGAATGAAGTACAAACCGAACCCCAACAAAACTGCCGCCAGCACCGCCGTGCCGGTCCCCCCAAACCGGGTATGGCGCATCGTGAACGCTGCGGCAACCAGAACCATGGCCATCAGGAACAGGGGCCGGGCCAGTTGCGATTGCAACCAGACCTCGTGCTTGCGGGCGGAAAATCCGGCCAATTCAAGCTGCGTGATAAAGTCCCCCATGTCCCAGATCGAAACGCCGGTTGGCGTGCCGAGGCTTTCGCGGATACGGTCAAGAGTGAGGGTGGATTCCAGTTGCAGCGTTTCGTGGAACACGGCGTTCGCTTCGGGGTTTATGCCGGTGATCAGGGGCCAGACCTTGGCCTTGCGCAGGGACCATGCCCCGTCGCGCAGCGCCGCACTGGCCGCTTCGATCCGCCGCGCGGGACCACCATCGCGCGCATAGGCGATGAATGTCACGTCATAAAGCACCGAGGCATCCGCGTTCGACCGCGCCGCCCGGATCACCGTTTGTCCGCTGGCACCGCCCTGACGCAGCCACAAGCCGTCCTCGGACACCGACAGGGCTGAAATTCCGCCCGAACGATAGTCATTCGCCAGCGTGGCATAGCGCTTCGAGGTGGCCGCAACGATTGGCCCCAGCATGGTCGTCGCGAACACACCGATCAACAGCGCCACACCCACCGGCGCGATCAGGGCCCGCATGGCCGACCGCCCCGAAGCGCGCGTGATCACCAGTTCGGAAGAGCGTGCCAGCGATATGAACAGGCTAACCGTGCCGAGGATCAGGATCAGGGGCAGGATCTGGTTCATCGTTTCCGGTGCATTCAACAGCGTCAGGCCGACGCGGCTGGCGAGGCTGACTTCGAAATCGGAGAACTTGCGCGTCTGGTCGATCAGATCGACCAGCACCACCATCGCGCACAGTACCGCGGTTATGACCAGCAGCGACACGCAGAACCGTCGCGCGAAATAGAAATGCAGGATCATGCGGGCCTCCGCGGCCTGCGCCAGTTCGGTGCGCCGCCGGCGGCCTTCCACAACAATCCGCACACGATCAGACCTCCAAGAAACGCAGGCGTATAGAGGATGGGCCAAAGGCTCGCATTTGCGATCACCGGCGAGGAGAGGCTGCCGCGCATACCGTCAAGTGTGATCAGCAGCATGAAAGCGAAGAAAATCTCTCGCCGCACACCAAAGCGGGAATAGCCCCCCACCAGCAACGTGGCAAAGCCGATCAGCACGGTGATGAAACAAAAGGCGGTGCGGGCGAAGCGTGTGTGAACTTCCTCGGCCACGGCGCCGGTTGTTGTGTCGAACTGCGTTGCGATGCCTGTCCAGTCAAACATCAATTCCCAACTGGGCAGGAACGGCAGGCGCTGCTCTACCTTTGTGTCGCTTTTGATCAGGCCCGTGATGTCAAAGGAAAAGTCTTGGAACTTGGCCGTGGACAGACGCATATCGGCCGCGTTCAGCCGTTGCGCCAGACCGTCGACCATGATCAGCGACGTACCGTCCCCGTTGCGCACCAGATAGGCTTGCGCGGCGGTGTAGATCATCCGCTCTTGCGTGTTGCGTCGGTCAGCCAAAAACACGTCCTTGAGCACGCCGTCCTGACCGACCGTCCGGGTATAGAACGTGACCCCGGCCCCGGGGCTGAGGAATTCGCCCTCGGTCAGCAGGCGCGAGGTGATGTTCTTGGAAATCTCCAACTCGCGTTCGGCCAGTTGTTTGTTGGCCGCAGGGACAAGGGCATGAGACAGCAGCGACATCAGCAGGGCCGAAATCACGCCGAATACTGCCACGGGCCGCGCCAGTCGCCAGGGCGATGACCCGGTCGACATCATCACCGTCAGTTCGCTTTCGTTGTTGAGCCGGTTGGTCACGTATATTGCGGCGGCAAAGCTGGCGATGGGCAGTACCGTTACGATCAGGCGTGGCAGGCCGAGGGCGGAAAACTCAAGGAAAACAAGCGCCGTTTGTCCGTCTCCGATCAGCCGATCGAACAGTTGCACTGCCCGGTTGATCCAGAATACCGCCACCAGCACAAGGGCGAAGAATCCGAACAGCCACATCAATTGCGACAGCATGTATCGGTCAAATCTGACCAAGGGTTTCGTCCTTTCGCAGTGCGCGAACTGTGTGCGTTCGCGCTGTCTTGCCCAACGCTACCTTATGGCACCGGTCGGGAAAACTGTAAAACGTGGGCGCAAGCGCTGGTCAGCGCAGAGGTTGCGCGTTACCTCTATGCGGAAATTGATCGCAGGAGCCTTCCATGACCGACCTCACGCCTCTGAGCTTTGTTGCAACCGACGCCGACGCGCTGGCCGGACACGAGGGGCGCGTGGCCGTCATCGTCGCCCCCGACGGCAAGATGGGGCAGGCCGCGCGCCGCGCCAACCGGCTGACCAAGGGGGCGGTGCAGCGCTTTGTGCAAAGCGATGGGTTCGAAAAGGTCAAAATGGGCCAGGTCACGACCATGGCCTGGCCCGTTGGCATGGCTGCTGAAGCGCTCGACATCCTTTGCCTGCCGCGCAACCCATCCGTGACAGAGGCCCGCAAGGCGGGCGCAACCCTTGCCAAGCTGCGCGGCGGCAAGGCGTTGCTACTGGCCACTGACACCACCAAGCGGGTGGAGGAGATCGGGTTTGGCATCGTCATGCGCGACTATGATTTCTGTGCCCACAAGACTGATGCTGAAGCCAAAGAAGCCGATGTGAAGGTCATGTGCGCCAGTCCGGACGACGCCAGTACGGCTGCTGTCCCCTTGCTGGCCGTGGCCGAGGGCACTTTCATGACCCGCGATCTGGTCAATGAGCCGGCCAACGTGCTGACCACCACCGAATTCGCGGACCGACTGGTCGAGATGCAGGCCCTTGGCCTTGAAGTCGAAGTGCTGGAAGAGGCCGATCTGGAAAAGCTGGGCATGCGCACGCTGTTGTGCGTCGGGCAGGGGTCAGACAGCCCCAGCAAGGTCGTGGTCATGCACTGGAAAGGCGGGGACAAGGACGCAGCTCCGCTGGCGCTGGTCGGCAAGGGCGTGGTGTTCGACACAGGCGGTATTTCCCTCAAACCCGGCGCGGGGATGGAGGACATGACCATGGACATGGGCGGCGCGGGCGTCGTGGCGGGGACCATGCGCGCGCTGGCACTGCGCAAGGCCAAGGCCAATGTCGTCGGCCTCGTGGGTCTTGTCGAAAACATGCCCTCGGGCAATGCGGTGCGCCCGGGTGACGTTATCCGCTCGATGAAGGGTGACACGGTCGAGGTGATCAACACCGACGCCGAGGGGCGGCTCGTCTTGTGTGACGTTATGTGGTACGCACAGGAACGGTTCGAACCGGCGGGCATGATCGATCTGGCGACCTTGACGGGGGCTATCATCATCGGGCTTGGTCACGAAAATGCGGGCGTGTTTTCCAACGACGACGGGTTCTGCAAATCCTTCCTCAAAGCGGCAGAGAGTGAAGGCGAGGGCGCATGGCGTATGCCGCTGGGGCAGGCCTATGACGATCTGTTGAAGTCGCGCATCGCGGACATGAAGAATATCGGCGGTCGGCCCGCAGGGTCGGTGACGGCAGCACAGTTCCTCAAGCGGTTTGTCAAAGACGAGACCAAGTGGATCCACCTTGATATCGCCGGAGTTGCGTCGGTCAAATCGGCCACAACCCTTGCACCGGCGGGTGCCACGGGCTGGGGAGTTATGGCGCTCAACCGCCTCGTGGCGGACGCTTACGAGACGTAAGTGCCATGGGCGCCGCCTATTTCTACCATCTGACCCGCCGCCCGATGGAGGAGACGCTGGCGATGCTGCTGGGCAAATCGCTGCAAGCGGGCTGGCGCGTGGCGGTGCGCGGCAAGGATGCGACCCGACTGGCTTGGCTGGACGAGCGGTTGTGGCTGGGGGCCGAGGACGGGTTTTTGCCCCACGGATTGGCCGGGGGCGACCATGACGCGGATCAGCCCGTTTTGCTGACCACAGGAGCGCCCGCAAATGGTGCGGTCTGTGTGATGAGTGTGGATGGTGCCGAAGTGACGGCAGAGGAAGTCGCAGCACTTGAGCGTGTTTGTGTGCTGTTTGACGGCAATGATCCTGCCGCGCTGGATGTGGCGCGCGGGCAGTGGAAAGTGCTGAAGGATGCAGGCGCCTCGGCGCAATACTGGTCCGAAGAGTCGGGCAGGTGGGAGATGAAGGCGCAGACCTGAGGTGTGGGTTGCAGATTGCCCGCCCTAATGGTCAAAGTGGGGGATGGCCTGTCGCGTTCAGGGTGGTCAATCTGCCCACCGTGGCTAACGGCTCAGCCGCATCTCCCCGCCCGAGATCTCGATGCTGCCCCAGTTCTGCAGATATCCCATGCCGAGCAGCGATTGCCACAACTCGCCATCGTTCACGACGGCCGGCACATTGGTGTCGGTGTGCGGCCCAATGCTGACGCTGTCGAGGCGCACCGCAGCAGTGCGCACCTCGCCATTCGCGGTCGAGGCGCGGCCGAAGAAATTCAGATTGGCTGGGTCGAGGCCCGCAGCCGCCGCGTCAGCCTCGTTCAGCACGATGTCCGTGGCCCCCGTGTCCACGATAAAGTCGATAGGCGCGCCGTTGACGTCCAGCTTGAGGTAATAGTGCCCATCCGGGCTGCGCGGGATGGTGATGACACCGCTGTCGTCAAACCGGGCTTGGGTCGGGTAGAGGTCGTCCTGAAGATCGCCCCAAAGTCCTACGACCGCGATGGCCCCGACAAAGATCAGCGCCCAGATGCCCGCCATTTGCAGGGTCTGGCTGAGTTTCAGCCGTGAGGATAACAGGAACGCCCCGCCCAGCACGGCGCCCAGAAGGCCGAGATAAATCAATTGGGCGATGTTGTCGCTGCTCATGCGATCAATATAGGGGCTGCGCGCGCAATGTCAGCCCGCAAGCGGGCCGAAGTTGCTGAGCCCGTCCAGCACGAACTGCACCGACAGGGCAGCCAGCAACATGCCCAGCAGGCGCGTGACGACCGTGATCCCGGTCTTGCCCAAAGCACGCTCGAGCAGGCTGGAAGCGAGAAAAAGCGCCATGCAGACCCCAAGGACAAGGGCGGTGATGGCCAATACCAGCACCAAACCTTCAGCGCCCGGCTTCTGGCCCGTCAGCAGGATAACCGAGGCGATGGCACCCGGGCCTGCGATGAGCGGGATGGCAAGGGGAAAGACCGACGGGTCGTCGTGGTCTTCCTCGGTCTGGTCCTCGCGCCGCTTGGTGCGCCGTTCGAACAGCATGTCGAGGGCGGTGAGGAACAGCAGGATGCCGCCCGCGACCCGGAACGCGGGCATGGAGATGCCGATGAAGCCCAGCAGCGCCTCGCCGAACAGCGCGAATGCGATCAGGATCGCCATGCCGAGCGCGCAGGCCCTGAATGCGATCCGGCGGCGTAGCCGTTCCGGCACGCCTTGGGTCAGCGCCACGAACAGCGGGGCGAGGCCGATGGGGTCGATCACCACGAACATCGTTACAAAGGCGGTGATCAAAAAGGCGGTGTCGATCATGTCGGTTTTCTGATTGAGCGTCTTGCGGCGCGTTTGATGTTTCAGGGGGCTCTGCCCCCGTCGCTTGCCAGCGCCCCCCCGCAGTATTTTCGGCCAAGAGAAAGGTCAGGCTGTTTCGGCGTTTTCCAGCTTTTCGAGGTCTTTCATCCAGAGAGTTTCGGCGCGCTCCAGCGCCTCCATCACTTCGGCATATTTCTTTTGCCAGACTTCCATTTCGCCCAGCTTGGCGTCTTCGTAAAGGTCCGGATCGGCGAGTTTCCTGGCCAGCTTGTCGCGCATGTCGTTGAGCTTTTCCACCCGCGCCTCGGATTTGCGCGCCTCGGATTTGAGCGTAAGGATGGCGTCGCGGCTGAGCCGTTTGGGTTTGGGTTTTTCGACTGCAGGTTTGCTTGGCTTGCCATCGGCCAGCAGCATCTTGCGATAGGCCTCGAGGTCGTCCTCGTAAGGTTTCACCGTCCCATTCGACACCAGCCAAAGCCGGTCCGCCACAAGTTCCAGCAGGTGCATGTCGTGGGACACCAGAATGACGGCGCCGGTGTAATTCGTGAGCGCCGTGACCAGCGCCTCGCGGCTTTCGATGTCCAGGTGGTTGGTCGGTTCATCGAGGATCAGCATGTGCGGCGCGTCGAGCGTCGCAAGCAGAAGGCTCAGGCGCGCCTTTTGACCGCCCGACAGCTTGCCCACCACCGTTTCGGCCTGATCCGCCGTCAAACCGAAGCCCGACAGGCGCGCGCGCCACCTCGCCGGTCCTTCCTTGGGCCGTTCGCGGCGCAAATGGTCCAGCGGGGTTTCGTCGATGAACAACTCGTCCACCTGATGCTGTGCGAAATAGCCGATGCGCAGTTTGCTGGACTTGGTGAACTTTCCGGACATCGCAGGCAGGCGATCCGAAAGGAATTTGGACAGGGTCGATTT
Organism: uncultured Rhodobacterales bacterium; assembly: GCA_964351755.1. Taxonomy (GTDB): domain Bacteria; phylum Pseudomonadota; class Alphaproteobacteria; order Rhodobacterales; family Rhodobacteraceae; genus Tateyamaria. The sequence goes on from CAYGPT010000038.1 coordinate 26,339, forward strand.
GCCCTGACCGTTCTTGCCCAACAGCGCGATGCGGTCGTCCTGATCTATCCGCAAGCTCAGTTTCGACAACACGGTGGTGTTTCCATAGCCAGTCGACGCCCCGTCTAGGTGGATAATCGGGGGCGAGAGTTCTTCGGGATTTGGAAAGTCGAACCGTTTCAGCCCGGCCTCTTGCGGGGTGCTGATCGGTTGCATCTTCGACAGCGCCTTGAGCCGGGACTGGGCCTGACGCGCCTTGTCGGCCTTGTAGCGGAAGCGGTCCACGTAGGATTGCAGGTGGGCGCGGCGGGCGTCCTGTTTCTTGGCCATCGCAGCCGCATTGGCCAGCCGCTCGGCGCGTTGGCGCGCGAACTGGTCGTAGGGGCCGGAATAATAGGTCAGCTTGCGATCCTCGAGATGCAGAATCGCGCCCACGGCCCGGTTCAACAGGCCGCGATCGTGGCTGATGATCACCACGGTGTGGGGGTATTTCGCAAGGTAGCTTTCCAGCCACAGCGCCCCTTCGAGGTCGAGGTAGTTCGTCGGCTCGTCAAGCAGCAGCAGATCGGGTTGCGAGAACAGGACCGCCGCCAACGCCACACGCATCCGCCAGCCGCCCGAAAAGTCGGAACAGGGCATAAGCTGTTCATGATCGTCAAAGCCGAGGCCCTTGAGAATCGTGGCCGCGCGCGCCTCCGCGCTCCAGGCGTCGATATCCGCAAGCCGCGTCTGGATTTCGGCGATGCGCGCCGGGTCTTCGGTGGTATCGGCCAGCAATGCGGCGCGTTCGGTGTCTGCCGCAAGGACGGTGTCTAGCAGCGAGGTGGACGAGGCCGGGACCTCTTGGGCCACGCCACCGATGCGCGCGCCGGAGGGCAGGGAGATCGAGCCCCCCTCAAGCGCCAACTCGCCCCGGATCAGGCGGAACAGCGTGGTCTTGCCCGTGCCATTGCGCCCGACAAGGCCGACCTTGTGGCCTTCGGGAATGACGGCGCTGGTCGCCTCGAACAGGGGGCGACCTGCGACGGCATAGGAAATGTCGTTGATGCGTAACATGGGCTGCTCATGCCGCAACTGCAGCGTGGGGTCAATCGGGCGTCGGCGTGCCGATGAATTCGCCCTCGATCGCGACGGTGACGGTGTCGCCCACGCCCAGTGTCGTGCCCGGTGCCGGCAGGCCATTGACCATCCCGAGGGCCGAGCGCTCAAAGCTGGTCGTGGCCGAAAAGCCAAGCCGCGCATAAGGCTCCCATGGGGCCGACGTGTAGCCGTCGTTGAAAGTGACGGACAGGGTGACGGGGGCGGATGCGCCAAGCATCTGCAGATCGCCCGTGACCTGCGCCGTGCGCTCGCCTGAAAACTGCACCTGCTGCGAGGTGAAGGTGATCGTGGGGTGGACGGCGCTGTCGAGCCAGTTGGGCCCCAGAAGTTCGGCAAGAAAGCCGTCGGGCGGGGTGGGGATGTCGAGCGAGGCGACCTCGATCACCGCGCTCAGCCGCGTGTTCCCGGGCCGGTCGGTGCCGAATTCGAGGGTGGCGGCGACCGTGTCGAATCCAAAGGTGTAGTTGGAAAACCCAAGATGGTTGATCGTGGCCGTCACACTGGCATGGGCCGGATCAAGCGTCAGGGTCTGGAACGGGATGTCGGGCAGGGTCTGGCCCGGCAAAGGCAGCGGCGCAAAAATCAACCCGCACCCCAAGGCAAGGTGGAAACGACTCGGTAAAGAACGCGCTGCATGCATATACGCACGCTGGCGCTGTTGCGTGCCGCCGTCAATCGCAGCTTTCCAAGCCCATGTCCCCATGGTAGGGCAGCCGCGATTCAAACACCGGGGCCTGCATGCCGTGCCCCACTGACAGGAGTGATCCCATGGCCCTTGAGCGCACATTTTCCATCATCAAACCCGATGCCACCCGCCGCAATCTGACCGGGGCCATCAATGCCAAGTTCGAAGCGGCCGGGCTGCGGATCGTCGCACAAAAGCGCATCCACCTGACCAAGGCGCAAGCGGGTGTGTTTTACGCCGTGCACGCCGAACGCCCGTTCTATGACGAGTTGTGCGAATTCATGGCCTCGGCCCCGATCGTGTGTCAGGTGCTGGAAGGCGAAGGCGCCATTGCCAAGAACCGCGAAGTGATGGGCGCGACCAACCCCGCCGACGCGGCACCGGGCACCATCCGCGCCGAGTTCGCCGAGTCGGTCGGCGAGAATTCGGTCCACGGGTCGGACGCCCCGGAAACGGCGGCGGTGGAAATCGCGTATTTCTTCTCCGGACTCGAACTGGTCGGCTGAGGCGTAGTCACCAACCAGATTTTCGAAGGGCCGCGGCAGATGCTGCGGCCCTTTCCATTCGGGTGGTCCAGCTTCGGTTGGTCGGATAACGTTTTCGTGGTAGGCTGAGGTCCGTTTACATGACCAAAGAGCAATCCATGCCAAATCCCATTAGAAACTGCGACGAGTGCCACGTTGGAGCCAAGAAAGGCTGCAAGGCGACCGAAAAAGTGGACACGAACAAACTTTACGAGTGCGTCTTTGGCACCGATCAAATCACATCGACCACCGGTAAGATCTATTACAATTCAGCGGCCTGTGTGTGGTGTGGCCACGCAAACGGCGAACGTGCCTATGTCGACAAACCTGGAAGCAATCATTGTTCGACCTGTTTGTCTGGCACGGTAAAAGGACAACCAAACACCTATTTCAGAGGCTGGACACGGGCCTAATCCTGCCCAGAGTAGAGTTTCTTGAACAAATCCCTTCGACTTTGATCATTCTCGTCCTCTGAATCCTCCATCGGGCCGTCAAGGTCGGGTTCGCCCCTTTCCAGAGGATCGGGGCCGATGTCCTCGATGATCGTTTCCTCGGTCACGGTGTCCTCGATCTCCGGCAATTCGATCGGCGTTTCTTCTAGCGGGACATCTTCGAGCATGTTCAAAGCCTCATCGAGTTCCTCGAGCGTTGTCTGCGCTTTGCGGGGCTTTTCAAAAACCTGATCTTCGCGTTCTTTGCGTTTCTTTTCCGCATACGCATCCTGTGCGTCCTGCGATTCCTGTTTTGCTGTCTGCCGCGCGGGGTCGGCTTTGGGCACTTGCGGCCGTGTGTCCCGCTGTCTCTGGCGTTCTTGTTCTTCGCGCGTTTTTTCCTCCAGTTCCCAATCAAGCCGACGTTCGTCAATATCGTCATGCACCTGCTTTTTGAGATACTCGATGGCGTCTCCCATGCGCTTGCGAATTTTCGGGTGTCTGGTTTTGCGCAGGCGTTCGGCCAGGTCACGTTGCTTGCCCCTTTCGAGCGCCGCCTTGAATTCGCGCGCGAAATCCACCGTCGACTTGGCGTGATCCTGTATTTCGGCCTTCACGTCCACGTTCCTGCGAAAAACAACTTCCTCAAGCACCGCCAGAATACGATGCGCGACCGCGTGGTCCTTTTGTTTGTATTCCGACACGGCCGCGGGCAGTTCTTCCCGGATCAGCGTGTTGAGCTCTTCGCTCGGCTCATCCGAATGGAACATGGCATACATCATGGATGCATAGCCGGTCTGCTTGCGTTTGTCCCAATTCGGGTATGCGCGCAGGTCGCGCCGAATTTTGGCGCGCAGTTCGTCAACGTTCATATCAATATCCCCCTTATTCATTCATGCCGACAATTATTCACAGCCGATGCCATAATGGGATACAGTCTAGGCGGGTCGTGCCAGTTCGATCAAGGCGCGCAGTAAAGCACCGATGTCTTGGGTGGCGGAGAGATCGAGACCGGCAAGAGGGTCGCCGTCTCCGCAAGCGTTCAGCCAATGAACCGATCCAATGCCCTAGCCGCGTTTCTCGATCACGCCGATCTCGTTCAGCGTGCGTTCGAAGGCGGACAATCCGACATCCAAACTTTCCGCCTTGATGGCATCGAATCGCCCGCGCAGGGCCTTTTTCTCATCCCCTTTGCAGTCGTTCCACGGCCGACCCTGAAGGCCCATGACCAGCACGTAATAGCCGATGAAATGCGGCTTGATCCCTGATCGCAGAAGGCGGCGATAGGCCTCGTCTGGCCCCAACGCGCGCAAGGTTTCCGCGTCCGGAATACCAGCCCTGGCACAGGCGGCGTCCATGGCGGGGCCGAGGTTGCGAATGGTCGAGACGGGCGTGGGCATGACCGCACGCTAGCGCGCGGATTGCGGCCTGTCACCCGTGTTCAGATACTGGCGTAATCGGTGAAAACCGGCTGCGGCTCTGGCTGTTTGGGCGGCTGCGGCGCAGGCGCTGTGGTGCGGGGTTGTGCGGACATTATCTTGGCCTTGTTGTTGCTGCTCGATCCGCCATTCTGGTGACGGTATCAATACCTCAGCATAACTCCTTGCCGATGGCAGGGCGCAAATGTGGCAATTATGTGGCGCGGTCAATGCGATAATGCGTGATCTGACGATAAGGCCGGTCGGCTGAGCAAAGAATGGCCGGAAAGTGCGGGTGGTTCACTGCATCCGGCCAGCCTTGCGGCTCAAGTGCTATGCCGGCAAACGGGGCGATGTCGGTGCCGGGCAGGGTGGGCAGGTTGGCCCCCGCATAGACCTGCAGCCCCGGTTCGGTGCTGTCGATATGCAGCATCAAACCCTCCGCGCCGTGCAGCGTCGCGATGTGAACCGGCGTGTCCCGCTGTGCATCGGAACAACAGAAATTGTGATCGACGTGGCGGTCCAGTTGTTTCGGAATGCTGTGGTCGAATTGGGTGCCGGCGACTGGCGCGAGGGCTCCGGTGGGAATATTTCGTTCATCTACAGGCAGATAGCTGTCGGCATTGATGTAAAGACGATGCGCGCCAGATATCCCGATCCGCCAATAGGGGTGATGGGCGATGTTGATGGGCGTGGGTGCGTCGGTCGTCGCCGTGATGGTCAGGCGCACAGTAGCGTCCTCAAGGCTGTAAAGCGCTTCGATCTTGCGGTTGCCGGGCAATCCGCCATGGCCGTCGGTCAGTGTGACGCACAGGCGCAGAGCGCTCTGCGACTGTTCCAGCACGCGCCAGATCTGCTGATCCAGCCCATCGGGGCCGCTGTGCAGGGCTGTCACTCCGTTTTCATTGCATGGCATCTGGTGGATATTGCCGTTGATCGGCACACGGCCCGACTCGACGCGGTTCGCAACGGGTCCGACAATCGTTCCGGCATAAGCATCGCGCCAGACAGGATGTGCTTGGGTATCCGCATGCAGAACCAGTGACTCGCCCCCGTCGAAGCACAGTGTTTCAAGGCGCGCGCCCAGCGGCGCGATGGTGGCACGCAGACGGGTGGAGGTCAGGGTGATTGTATCGCTCATGTGTACCACCATTGCACCTTGCGCCCCCATCCACCAGCCTTTGTCCTTGACGCTTCGGCGGGCGGTCCGCTTCATGCGCCTGAGCGAAAGGAGAGACCACGATGCAGGACACCCATATCTCGACCCATGACGCTGCCGCGGATGCGCGCAACGACCACATCCTGATCTATGTGGATGGGCAGATCGTGCCGCGCGCGCAAGCCGTCGTGTCGGTCTATGACAGCGGGTTCCTGCTGGGCGACGGGATATGGGAGGGGCTGCGCCTGTATGACGGTCACATCGCCTTTTTCGACGACCACCTTGACCGGCTGTTCGAGGCGTCAGCCTATACCGAGATCGACATCGGCCTCGACCGCGCAGGCCTGAAACAGGCAGTGTTCGACACTCTGGCGGCCAACGACATGCATACGGACGTGCATATCCGCCTGATGGTGACGCGCGGGCGCAAGTCCAAACCGTTCCAGCACCCGCACCTGAGCCTGTTCGGCTCTACAGTCGTCATCATCGCCGAACATTCCAAACCGGACGACAGTGTCATCACCCGAGGTATTCGCCTGCACACCGTCCCGCACCACCGCGGTCTGCCGCTCACGCAGGATGCCAAGCTGAATTCGCATTCCAAGCTGAACTGCATCGTCGCGCTCAACCACGCCATCAGGGCAGGGGCGGACGAAGCGTTGATGCTGGACCCGTTCGGGTTCGTGAACACGACCAATGCCTGCAATTTCTTTGTTGTGAAAAAGGGCTCTGTTTGGACCTCGACCGGGGACTACTGCATGAACGGGATCACCCGCCAAAAGGTGATCGACCTGTGCCGGGCCGAAGGAATCCCGGTGTTCGAGCGGAATTATTCGCTGGTCGACACGTATTCGGCGGACGAGGCGTTTTTGACTGGCACGTTCGGTGCACAGACCCCGGTGTTCGAGATCGACGGACGTGTCATCGGCGGCGGCGTTGCGGGTGCCGTGTTCATGGCACTGCGCACGGCATACAAGGCGCTGGTTGCGGCAGATCGCGGCACCGTGTCAGACCGCCCTTGACGACATTCCCGACTTTTGTGCGCATCGCACCGCGCCCGCCTTGCAAGTCTGCCTGTGCTTTGGCTAGGCTGAACGGGGTATACGATCGTGTCGCGTGGTTTCGGAAGGTAGATAGCAATGGCCGCCAACCCCCTCTCATCCCAGATGAAAAAGGAAGAGCAGCTGTTCGCGGCTGAGATCGCGAAAAGCGTCGACAAGGCGCTTCAGGCCAAGGACGTTCAGAAAAAAGCGGACGCGGCGACCAATTCCAGCAGCCGCACTCCGCCACGTCCCGTGATCGCCATTTTCGATGCGGTGCTTGCCAAGGAACAAAAGCGCATCGCCAAGCAATATGCGGGCCTGAGCGTGACGCTGAAACTGACTTACAAGATGGAAGGCGAAAGCTGGAAGGCCAGCGTGACCGCGACGACCTCTTATCCCCTCGTCAAGCGGGGCGGCATGTCCTACCTGGTGAAATCCGGCGATACGCTGTGGGATATCGCGGAACGCACCTATGGATCGGGATTTTACTGGACAGAGATCGAAAAAGCCAACAAGGCCGCCGTGTCCAGCAAGGGCAATTTCATCCTTGCAGGCGTCCCGCTCAGCCTGCCGGTGATCGAAGTGGTGCCGGACAAATGTGTCCAGCCCGTTATCATACAGAAACCCAAACCCGCGCCGAAACCTGCCGCCAAGCGCGCACGCCCCGTGGCAACGCCCATCGTTGAAATTGATCTGGAAAAAAGCAAGGCGCAGACCACGACTTACAAGCAGCCGGGCATGACGGTGATCGTCACGACCACGCTCAAAGGTGCATTGAAGGCGCAAAAACCGGGGATCATTCCGGCCTCGTTCAACCTGCGCACTTACGAGACCGAAATCGCGAACGGGGCCAAGCCCTTTCAGACCTCGTTCAAGCTCAAGGGACTGAATTTCGATTCCATCTCGATCGGCAGCAATGTGACCGGTACCACATGGTCCAGCAAGATCAGCTTTTCACGCACCCTCAGCCCCAAGCTGACGCTGGCCCCCAAACCGGTGAAGTTCAAGAACAAGGGCATCATCTATGAGGGCAGCGTGGGATTGGAGATCGAAGTGCAGGTCATCCCCGACAAGCCGAAAGTACAGCCCCAGCCCGTGCCGGTCACGGACGTTGTGGCCGACTGGTTCCGCGAGAATGGTCGCGCACTGGCCGGGGGCGCGTTGATCGTCGCAGCAGGCGCGCTGATCGTGGTGACCATCGGCGAGGATATCGTGACGCTGGGCGCGGGGATCGCAGATGACCCCGTCTCCTTTGCCGCCGCCGCCGCCATGGCGCAACGCGGGCTGGTGATGATCAAGTGAGTATGCCCGAGTTGAGCCCCGAAACCGCCGCCCTGATCGCGCGCTATCGCCACGATGCCCGCGCCGACCTTGCGCGCCAACGCAGGCTTGGCGTGCAATACGCCCTCGGCGCGGGGTTGATTGCCGTTGCCGCATGGGTGCTGAACCTGGCCTGGCTGGCACTGGTGGTCTGGGCGGTGTTTGTGTTCTGGCTGGTCCTTCGCCTGCGCGCCGGCAGCGCCCACGCCACGGCGGTGGCGCAGGCGTTTGAGGAAC
>CAYGPT010000039.1:0-18231 GCA_964351755.1 uncultured Rhodobacterales bacterium
ACGCAGTACAGCGGGTGCAGCGTCGCCAGCGGGTCCTGAAAGATATAGGTGACGTTCCGCCCGCGCATGTCCCGCAGACGCCGGTAGGGCGCGCCGATCAGGTCCTCGCCTTCGTAGCGCACGGCCCCGCCCGTGATCACGCCCGGGGGCGAGGCGACAAGGCCCATGACCGACAGTGCCGTGACCGACTTGCCCGACCCGGATTCCCCGATGATTCCAAGGCACTCGCCCGGCTTGACGTTCAGCGACACGCCGCCCACCGCGCGATAGGTGCGGTCCTTGACGTGGAACTGGGTCTGCAACTCCTGCACCTCGAGCAGCCCGTTGCCGGTCGCTTGCGGCACCGGGCACTTGCGCCGGACCATCGTGGCCGCCATGGGGCGCGACAGCGCCCCGGATTTCAGACGCGGGTCCAGTGCATCGCGCACACCGTCGCCCAGCAGGTTGATCGCCATCACGATGATCAGGATCATCACACCTGGCACGATTGAGGTGTGCGGATTGGTGATCAGGGCCGACCGCGCCTCGCCCAGCATCGATCCCAGATCGGCCTGTGGCGGTTGCGAGCCCAACCCGAGAAAGGACAGACCAGCGGTCTCGAGGATCATCCAGCCGATAGTGGTCGACATCGCGATCACGATGACCGGAACCACGTTGGGCAGGATTTCGGTCAGGATGATGCGCGCGTCGGACAGACCCGCAAGGCGCGCGGCGTCCACGAACTCCTTGTGCGCGATGCCCACGGTGATGCCGCGAATGTTGCGGGCAAAGAACGGCACGTTCACCGCCGCCACCGCGATCAGCGCGTTGAGCAGGCCGGGGCCAAGGGCGGCCACGATGGCCAGCGCCAGCAGGATATAGGGAAAGGCCATCAGCATATCGACACCACGCATGATGATGTTGTCCGTGCGCCCGCCGTAATATCCCGCGATGATCCCGATGGCGGCACCGATGCTCGCCGCGACGATGGCCGCGGCGAACCCGACGGCAAGGCTCAGTTGCGTGCCCCATAACAACCGGCTCAGCAGGTCGCGCCCCAGGTGATCGGTGCCCAGCAGCGCCCCTTCGGACAGGGGCCGCTTGAACCGGTTGGCGGTGTCGGTCACGTCCGGGTCGGCCAGCGGCAGGATCGGCGTGATCAGCGCCAGCACAACGACGCAACACATCACCGCGCCCCCGGCAAGGGCCAGGCGATTGCGCGCCAGCAGCTTGAGAAAGGCCATCATGTCTTGATCCTGGGATCGAGCAGGCTTTGCGCGACGTCCACGGCGATGTTGAACAGCACATAGCAGGCCGCGACGAACACGACGCCCCCCTGCACCAGCAGGATATCCCGCTTGAGGATCGCATCGACCAGCATTCGCCCCACGCCGGGCCACTGGAACACGATCTCGATATAGACCGCACCGGACAGCACGAACCCGGCCTGAATGCCGAGGATCGGGATGATCGACACCATTGCCGCCTTCAGCGCATGACGCCAGATCACCCCGCGCTCGTGCACGCCCTTGGCCCGCGCGGTGCGGATGAAATCCTGCCGCAACACCTCCAGCATGGCCGACCGGGACAGGCGCGCGATGACGCCGGTCGCCACGACGGCCAGTGCGATCGCGGGCAGGGTCAGATGGCTGGCAAGTGCTGCAAGATCGCGATCCCCGTAGATCGGCCACATCCCCGACACCGGGAACGCGCGCAGGTTCACGGCAAAGAACAGGATCATCATCATGCCAAGGAAAAAGGACGGGATCGAAATGCCCAGAAGCACGACAAAGGTGATCCCCTTGTCCGCCGCCCCGTACTGGTTGGCAGCCGAAATGACACCGGCGACGATGCCAAGAAAGGAACACAGGACAAAGGCCGTCCCGGCGAGGACCAGCGTGGCGTTGAACCGCTCCAGCACCTCGTCCAGCACGGGCCGGTTCAGGGCGAAGGACGTACCGAAGTCGCCCTGCATCATGTTGCCCAGCCAGATGAAATACTGCTGCACCAGTGGCTTGTCGAGGCCGAGATCGCGGTTCAGCTTCTCCACATTCTCGGGCGTGGCATAGGACCCGAGGATCGCGGTCGCCGGATCGCCCGGGATCGTCGCCATGATCAGGAACACGATCACCGTGATCCCGAACAGGACGGGGATCGCCGACAGCAGGCGTTTCAGGATGTATCCGGTCATCGCTCACCCCCGTCAGGTGTCGGATGATGAAAGGGCGGGCCGGTGCGGCCCGCCCGGTTGGGACAAGATCAGTTTTTCTCGACCTCGTCGAGCAGAAGGAAGAAGGACGGTTGCAGCGAAAACCCTTCGACGCGGTCGCTGGTCACGGCGTTCTGCTTCCAGTTGGCGACAAAGACCCATGGCGCGTCTTCCTGCACGATGGTCTGCATTTCCTTGTAAAGCGCTGCGCGTTCGTCCTGATCGGTGGCGACGCGGGCGGATTCCAGCAACTCGTCCACTTTCTCGTTCGAATAGTAGCCCGAATTGAACCCGCCCTGATCCGGCCAGGCGGAGGTGCGCAGCGCAAGGAAGGGCAGCGTGTCGGGATCGTTCGTCATCCACGCCATCTGCGCCATGTCCGCCTTGCCTTCCAGACCGGGGTTCACGTTGCCAAGAAAGGTGTTCCACTCGTAGGTCTCGATCTTGACGTCGAACCCGACAGCCTCGAGGTCGGCCTGCATGGCGGTGCCCATGGCGATGGGGTCCAGCATGCCCGATCCACCTTCGGTGACGTAAAAGGTCAGTTCGGCCCCTTCCACACCAGCCTCGGCGATCAACTCGCGCGCCTTGTCGGGGTCATAGGGATAGGGCTCGAGATCGGGGTTGTAGGCCCATGCAAAGGCCGGGGGCGTGGGCCCCGCGGCCACTTCGGCCGTGCCTTCCAGCACGTCGTTCACGATCGCTTCCTTGTTGATGGCATAGTTGGCGGCCTGACGGACGCGCACATCGGCAAAGGGCCCTTCCTTGGCATTCAGGATCAGGAACCACACATGCGGTCCGGCCTGTTCGTGCACGGTATAGGCGTCGCCCTGAAACTCGCTGAGGGCCACGGGGGGCACTTCGACCATCAGGTCGATCCCGCCCGCCAGCATCTCGGCGGTGCGGGTGTTGGCGTCGGTGATCGGGCGGAACACGACGGCCTCAAGCGACGGGGCACCGTCCCAGTAGTTGGGGTTCGCCTCGACCACGACCGCCTCGTTTGACCGCCACTCGGCGAACCTGAACGCGCCGGTGCCGGACGGGTTGCGCCCGAACTCCGCGCCGTGCTGCTCGACCGCCGCAGGCGAAACAAGCAGGCCCGTGGGATAGGCAAGGTTGGACAGGAACGGCGCATAGGGCGCGTTCAGCGAAAACTTGACGGTCAGGTCGTCCACGACCTCCACATTCTCGATTGCGGAAAAGAAGAAGGCCAGCGGGAACGGGCCGGTGTCATGGAACGGGTGGGCCTCGTCCAGCATCCGGTCGAAGTTGAACTTGACCGCCTCGGCATTGAACGCGCTGCCATCGTGAAAGGTGACGCCGTCGCGCAGGGTAAAGGTGTACTCGGTGCCATCCTCGCTGATGTCCCAGCCGGTCGCGAGGGCCGGTTCGACCTCGAGCGTGCCGTCCTTGTAGCGGACAAGCCCGTCATAGACATTCATCAGGATGCGGAAATCGTTCACGGCAGTGACGGCGGCAGGATCAAGCGCCTTGGGCTCGGCGATCTGCCCGACGATCAAGACGCCCGGAGGTGTCTGCGCCGCGACACCGGACACACCGCCAAGGGTGAGGGCCAGTGCTGTCCCGGCGGCAAGAAGCCCCCGGCGGGTGAGAGTAAGAAGCGACATGTGCTTTACCTCCTTAGTGTTCTTTGGCATTCATTTATCATGATAAATTGCATCAGGCCAAATTTTCATGATAAATTCAAGCCTCATGAAGTGGAGCTGTCTGCATGACGATTTCGATCCTCGCGTTTGACGAAAAAACAGGCGCTTATGGCGGTGCGGCGACCACCGGAAGCTTGTGTGTCGGTGGGTGGGTACTGCGCGGAGACGCCGAATCGGGGCTCAGCGCATCCCAGGGTTCGCTGCCGTCGACCATGTGGGGCACGCAAGTACTTGAACAGATGCGGGGCGGCAAAGCGGCGCAGGCCGCCGTCGACAGTGTCACGGGCGCTGATCGTGGACGGGATGAACGGCAACTGTCCGCGCTGGATCCTGACGGCGAAACCGCGTGCTTCACCGGCAAGTCGAGTATCGAGGCGGCCGGGTTCCGGCAATCCCGGCACGTGATCGTGGCCGGGAACCTGCTTGCATCAGAGGCTGTTCTGGACGCCTGCATTGCGGGCTTTATCGGGTCAGACCAACCTTTTGACCTCCGGCTGATCGCTGCGCTGGAGGCCGCAGCCAAGGCGGGCGGTGACAGCAGGGGCTTGTTGTCCGCCGCGCTTTTGGTCGTGCGTGCGGACGCGGCGCCACTTACGCTTCGGATCGACCATTCGGCCCAGCCATTGGCCGACCTGCGCGCCCTGCATCGCAAGGCCACGACAGGCGCCTATGCGGATTGGGCGACCTATGTTCCGACGCTTGATGACCCGTTTCGGGCTGACCCGTATTTCGACAAGACCGAACAGCCCGTGTGAGCGCGGCGTGGCCGCAACGCCGCACTACTTCGACATAAAGCGCTGCATGACCACGGCTTCCTGATCCTCCATCAACCGGCGGGCCATCAGCATATGGTCGCGCATCGTGCGACGGGCGGCGTCCGCATCGCCTGCGCGCAAGGCGGCGATCAAATTGGTCTGGTGCTTGCGGCCCTGTTCCCAAAGCGCGTAATTGGGCTCGGCGTAAAGACGTTGGTAAACAGTCAGATCGGTCAGGATCTGGGCCATGAAATCGACGAAGAAACCCACCAATGCGTTGGCCCCGAAGTCAGCCAACCGAGCGTGAAAGCGCAGCGATGCGACGTGCTGTTCACGCTCCTCCGCAGCATCCTTGGCCGGGGTTTCATAGGCCTTCATGATCGCTTCCAACGCGCCCAGCTGTTCCTCAGACAACGTCCCGGCAACAGAGGCGGCAAGTTCCGGTTCCAGCGCGATGCGGGCCTGATAAATGTCCTGAATCGAGATCTGCCTGAAGTAGAAATAGTTGGCCAACAACGCATGGGCGGTGTCACGGCTGACCTCACCCACAAAGCTGCCACCGCCGGGGCCGGTCTTGGTCACCACAAGGCCTTGCGCTTGCAAGAACCGCATCGCCTCGCGGATCGTCCCCTTGGACATGGCGAACCGGGCCATCAGCTCGGCTTCTCCGGGCAAGCGATCACCGGGTTGCAGACCCTTTTCGACAACCCAGTCCTTGATCGTCTCGGCGACACGTACAGGTCGCGAGCGGCGCGTGCCGACGATGCTTTCCGTATGTGACATCCCATTCCTTCGCCCAGACGCGTGGTTCACCCAACTGAACCGATTGATCATGATAAATTCAAGACCCTTTGTGGGGTCACGTGAACGAAGCCCATTCCACCCCGGGATATGTTGGTCCATGCCCTACAGATCAGGATGCGCTGGCGCGCCCGTGAGCCAATTTCCGCCTGCTCGCACACAACGCATACATCCATTTTTTGCCAATGGCTTATGCCCGGATGGCCGCGCAGAACGCCCGATCGGCGTGCATTGGAGAAGGAACCAAGTCAAAGGCCCACTTGGCCAGAATCACTACTTGTGGTAGTATATTGCATATTCCAACGATCCATTTACTCAACTGCTGGAGCTTATTATGGCTGACAATACAGTTCGCAATTCCTATGGCGAAGTCGTCCTTCACACACATCCGCCGCAAGTGACCGACAAGGCAAAGTTCGATGGTGCAACCCCAGCACAGATCGCAGAGGATTACCTCAAGCAAAAGCGTGAAATCCTTGGCATGGACGGCTTTACCGTCGCTCAGGGCGAAGAGGCCGACAAGTTCCGCGATGACCGGCAGCGCGGGGTTCTGACCTATCAACGTGAAAAAGAGGTTACAGGCTCCACCGTCGTGATTTTCCGGCAGGTCGCGTTCGGGCTGGAGGTGTTCGATGCGCGTGTCGGCGTGCACGTGGACATGAACGAAATGGCCGTAACCTCGGCCCAATCCTCGGTGCATGGCAGCATCGACATTCAGAACCCCGATGCTCGGCTCGACGCGCCGCTGGAAAAGGAAAAAGCGCTGACCGCGGCCCGGGCCCGCAAACTGTTCGGCACGATCAAGGGCGTAGAGGATGCCCGCATGGCCCGCCAGGTCGTCTATCGCTATGAAGCGGAGGCGCGGCAGGAACGTGAAGAGGGCCATCAGGGCTGTTTTGGCACACACGCGCATGACGACGTGAAGCTTCCCGATCTAGGCCGCGACTACAAGAACGGGGCGCATTACATCGTGGACGAGGTGCTGTTCCGCGCGCCGCTGGTCGAAGGTGCCAAGCCCTTCAACTGGCGCGCACTGGTTGATCCCAAGACGGATGCGGTGCTGTACCTGCGGGTGTTGGCGTCATTCGCCACAGGCATGGTGTTTGAACGCGACCCGCAGACGCAGTCGGCTGGAACCGTCAGCGCGGCATCGACCAACGCCCAGCTCAACCCGTTCCGCACCTCTGTCACCTTGCCCGGCTTGACCTCGGCGACACCGCAGGGCCTGCAGGGCGAATATATCACCATCGACGATTTCGAAGCGCCTACCGATGCGCCACCCACCGTCAGCGGCCCCACGGGCAGCTTCAACTTTGACGTGCGCACGGACGATTTTTCCGCCGTGAACGCCTATTTCCACTGCGATGGCACATTGCGCAAGATGATCGACATCGGGATTCCGGTGGCCAGCTATTTCAACAACCAGACCGCCTTTCCCGTCCCGGTGGATCATCGCGGCAACTTCGGCACCGCCAACGGCAACGAGGTGAATGCCTATGCCGCCGGGAACGCCACGGGCTGGGGATTGGAGCGTATGGCCTACATGCTGGCACAGGTGAACGGGCCGGTGGGCATGGCGACATCCTGCCGGGTGGTCTGGCACGAATGGGGCCACGGGCTGCTCTACGATCACGTTGGTTCGGCCAATTTCGGATTTGCCCACTCGGCAGGCGACGGCATGGCAGCGATTCGGTACGACCCTGACAGTCAGGAACCTGACCGGTTCGAAACCTTCCCGTGGATCAAGGCATCCAACCCTGGCCTAAGCCGCCGCCACGACCGCGCCGTCAGTGCGGGCTGGGCCTGGTTCGGGTCGAATTACAACACACAATATGGCGGCGAACAGGTGCTTGGCACGACCCTTTTCCGCCTTTACCGGTCAATCGGCGGGGATTCCACGTGGGCCCCGACACGGCGGCTTGCCTCGGACACAGCCCTGTTCCTGATCATCAAGGGGATGAGCCTGCTGTCTTCGACAACCACCAGCCCCGAGGTCTATGTGACCGCGATGCAGAACGCCGATACCTCGACCCCGTCCATCAAGGGGATACCGGGTGGCGCGCTGCACAAGGTTGTCCGCTGGGCCTTTGAAAAGCAGGGCCTGTTCCAGCCGGGTGCCGTTCCCGGTGGCAGCACGATCACGACCGAAGGCAACCCGCCGGACGTGGATGTCTACATCGACGATGGGCGGGCCGGGGAATACCAGTACCTTGGCAATCACTGGTCCTGTCAGGACATGTGGGTGCGGCGCAGCGCCGACGGCGGCACAACGCACGAGGAACCGATCGTGAACCAGCCCAACTATATGTATGTGCGGGTCAAGAACCGGGGCACGCAGACCGCCAACAGCGTGCGCGTCGATGCCTATCACTGCCTGCCGGGCACGGGCCTTGCCTTTCCAGACGATTGGCAACCGATGACCACGCCGACACTGTCGTTGGGCGCGGCACTGCCGTCCGGCGGCACCAGCGTCATCGGCCCGTTCGAGTTCACGCCGACGCAAGTGGGGCACGAATGCCTGCTGGCCATAGCCCACGCGGACGGGGACGCAGGCAACGACACCACGCTGCAGGGCACCATTCCGGAAAACCGATTTGTACCGTTCGACAACAACATCGGTCAGCGCAACGTGCATCCGGTCCCACCCAGCTTCCGGTTGCTTGTCGAGTGGTTCCGCGATCACCTGATCCTTGTGCGCAACCCGTTCCGAGATGTGCGCGTCGCGACGATCCACGTGAGGATGCCGGGCTTTCTGGCCGAACTGGGCTGGCGTCTGAACGTGGTGTCCGAAGGTGGGACCAAGTTCGAACTGGGCCCCCGCGACCGGCGCAAGGTCGTGTTCGAGCTGAAACCGGGCCAAGAGTTCCGACCGGAGGACCTCAAGCGCGCGATCGCCCGCGACGATGCCACGATTCATGTCGAGGTGCTGCTGGATGGAGAGTTGAGCGGCGGCATGTCTTATCCGCTTTCGTTCGACGCGACCGGAAAGGGTGGCAAGGATGAGGGTGAGCAGACTGAAAAGCCACGGCTGGACCTGAGCGACATCCGCAACATGTCAGACCTGCTGAACATACTGCGCAATCGATCAGTGGGCGATCTGCGCCTGTCGGCGGACACGCGGATCGACGATGGGCGTCTGCGGCGGATCAGCTTCGACTTCGACGACGAATAAGCACCCACGGGATGCGGACCGGGCCGCGCCAATGGCGGGCGGTCCGGTCCGCACTACGCCGAACTCGTCGATTCCCGCGAAAGGAGCCTCCCATGTCCGACAGGCAACCGCCCATCCTGCAAAGGTCTTATTTCCCTTGGATCGTGAACGTGATCCTTGTGGTTGTCGTCATCTGGTTCATCTGGCGGTGCTTCCTGGCGCCGTTCAATCCGACAACCGTCTACCTTGTGCGCCACGCCGAAAAGGCGGATGCAACCTCCAGCGACCCGGCTCTCAGCCCGGCCGGTCAGGCCCGCGCCCAAAGCCTGTCGCATGTGTTGACGCAGGCGGGCATAGACGCCGTCTATGTAACCGAATTCCAACGCACGCAGATGACCGGCGCACCAACTGCATTGGCCAACGGTGTGACGACGGCACAATATGCCGCCGCCGACACTGGCCCGGTGGTCGCCGACATCCTTGCCAATCATATCGGGCAGGAAATTCTGCTGGTGGGACATTCGAACACGGTTGATGACCTGCTGGACGAACTTGGAGTGCCGGGCCAGCCAGAACTGGCCGAAACCACGTTCGATCGTTTGTTCGTGGTACATCGCCTCGGCTCTGATGTGATCCAGTTCGAGGCACTGCGCTATGGTGCGCCAACCCCCTGACAGAACAAGGAAGACGGCCATGGAAACCAACTTTGCCCGCCCGCGCCAAGTGGTGCTGGTCCTTGATCAGAATGCGGCCAGCCTGCGATGGGCCGAGGACACGATATTCGGCTTTGACCTCTATCCGGATTGTAAAAATGCCTGTGACAAGGCCAGATCGCGCGGTGTCGAGGTCATGCTTGCGCTTCCGGTCAGACCCGGAACCAAGCTGCCGGAGCGTTTTGCAGGCACCGAGTTTCCCGTCGTGCCGATGGGGTCTGATTTCAGCTTTGACTCACCCGTTGGCGTCAAGGCCGCACCCGGCAGCGTCCTGATCGCCGCTGATCGCAAACTGCGCGGGGCCGCACACGGGGCGGGCATGATCGCCCTGCCACACTTGTCCCTGCTGGATGCACTGATGGTCGGGGAAACGCCCATGGCCGCGCGCCTGCAGGGCAAGCGAGACGTGCTGATGCGGTTTTCCAGCATCGCGACTGCCGTTCCGATGCATTTCCAACCCGGGCCGGATGGAGTTTGGGCGTGGATCGGGATCCTGACAAAAGCAGCCTTGGCAGAAGCAGTGGAATTGGGCCTTGATGCCGCCCCACTGCCTTATGAAGTCACGACCGACGACCTGTTTTGGGTCAGGCCAGATCACTTCGATGCCGGGACCAAGGCGGCCCTCAAACAGCGCACTATCCTCCATGCTGAAAAGGGTCAGATGCTGATCGCACTTGGCCCGGACGAAAGCCCCGAAGCGCTTGGCATCCATGGCGAGCATGGGCATGCACAGCTTTTGTCACCCACACCGCAGTTGATCGCGCCGGTGCATTCGAACCCGCAAGAGGCGGCGATCATCGACACGGAGCTTCTGGACCTCGATGTCCTCACTCCGGTGCGGCGGATTGATCCAGACATCCTGCGTCTGCTGCTTCGACCAAGATGTTCCACGGTGACCGCGAATTACGTGGACGATCTTGACCGCTATACGGGCGTCAGTGCGCTGGATGCGAATGGCCCGATTGTGTCGCGCCACATCGCCCATCCCGACAATGCGCGGGCCGAGGCGCAGTTGATAAGGGACCTGCAAGCCATGGGCTATTGCGCCATCCGGCATGATTTCCAGCACGCAGGGCAGACCCATTCAAACATCATCGCGGATCTACCCGGCACGGGGCGCTATTTCATTCGACCGGACTGGCTGAACCGCTGGCGTGAATTGTTGGTGCGGATCGACACTGACCGGCTGAACCGTACCGATCTGGGTGAACTGGGTGGATTGCTGCAGCAATTGCCAAAGGCCATGCTGGACCTGCCCCAAAGCCAATTGGCGGTGCAACTGGCCGACATTTTGCACCTTCGTCCATGGTATCCGTGGTGGTGCCTTCGAACCCCGGTGTCGGGGATAGGTGCCGGGATCATCGTCGTCGGCTGTCACCTCGATTCCACTGCCGCATTCGACTCCGGCTACTCGCCCGCTACGGACGCGGCACCCGGTCGCGACGATGACGGGTCCGGACTGGCAGGAGTGCTGTCGATTGCGCGGCACATGACCTCGCTGCGAGGCAAACTGACCCACACGGTCCGGTTCTGTTTCTTCAACGCGGAAGAGGCCGGGCTGGTCGGCTCGCAAGCCTATGCCGCGATGCTCAAGGCGCAGAACGCGCCGGTTCGAGCGGCCATCTGCATGGACATGATCGGCTATAACACCGACAGTTACCGACTTTGGGAAGTGCATGCAGGCTATACCGATCCGGCCATTCGAGACCTGTCGCTACCTGTAGCAAATCAGATCGCTGCGGCCGGACAAGACTACAACACCCTAGCCGCCGCTCAAATCTACAAAGGGACAAGCGCATTTTCAGGTGCCCCCGATCGCAACGTCTATGACGGTGCGATCAACCGTTCGGATCATGCGTCATTCCACCAGCAAGGGTGGCCCGCGGTCGTGGTCAGCGAGGATTTCTTTGCCAACCTTGCAAGCGAACCGGCTTCCGATGGCAACGTGAATTACCACCGCGCTGGGGATACGTTCGTGGATACAGGCTTTGCCCGCGATATCGTCTGCGCTGTGGCACGGGCGGTCACGCAGATGGCGCAATAGGGACACCATTTTGCAGTATTAAGGTTTGGTTCTTACAATAATTGCCCTCACCCGCGGTTCACAGACGATTGAGCGAAAACCAAATGCGCCGAAGTTGCAAAATCGCGACTTGGGTGTAAGCTGTTTTTGATGGTTTAGCGCTGGAGACTACGTCGATGCCATTGAATGAAACACAAGCCGATTTCATCAAAACGTATTTGGGCGTCACGCCAAAAGCTGCTGCGGACGCGGGCACAAACGACACATCGCCAACGGCGCCGCTGGACTACTGGAACAGCGGTAAGGAAACGGCGGATCGTGCGATAACGGCATTGCAGAAATCCCTGAAAGGCCTTGGAAATCCGGACCTGGACAAGATCGCGGAATTTGGCCTGCACGGCGCGATGGAGGGCCAGCAAACCAAGCTGATGGCGGCCTTGATGGACCATTCGAAATCCAATGAGCAAAACCGTGCCAAGACCGCGCAGAAGGTCATCGACCAGTGCAAATCCTACAAGGCGGTGCTGGAGTCCAACACGGTGATCAAACTGTGCGAAGCCAACCCCTTTGGTATCAAGGCCGATATTCGCGGCCCCCTCAAGACCGCTCTGAAACGGATCGAGGACGCCTGCGCGGCCTGACCCAACCTGTAATGATCAGCACGCCACGTCGGCACGATTGACCCACCTCGTTCGGAGGTACATGCATGTCCAGCCAAGACAACAATCCCCCCGATCAGGGTGCAATCGCGTGGATCTGTACGACATTCAGCGCGATGAAAATCGGCCTGCCCAGTTTCCTCGGTGGCGGCAGTTCCGAAGCCCAGGACGAGGTCGAGTGGCAGAAAAACCGTGCCCTTGCGATGCTGAGCATCCTTGAAACAGTCAAAGTATCGCAGGACTTGCCCGACACCGAACGCCAACCGTTGCTTGATGATATAGCCAAGGTGCGTACTGCCGCGACGGCCGAACCTTTGAAAAAGGAAGACCTCGATTCTGTCGTCCAGATCGCGGCGGGCCTGCCTTTGCGGGCGTCTGACGCCAATGACGCGTTGCAAAAGCGCAAAACCGATATCGCGGCACATAAACAGGACGCGCTGGACCTGCCTGATCCCGAACACGCCCTGACAACAGAGATCGAGGCCCTCAAACTGTTGCGTCAAGCGGCCGTCTTTGACCCGGTCGGCAAGCTGACCGACGATATGGTCAAGGCCGCTGCGACCGCCCTTGCCGCCGTTCAGAAAAAGGCCGAAGAGATCACAGTCGACGCAACGGCGCGCGAGAAAAAGCGCGCGGAGTTCGACGCGCGTCTGGTCAAGATCGTGCCGCCCATTGCCGCAACAGGCAAACAGGTGCTGGCCCTGTTGAAAGCGGTTGGGGCCGAACGCCGGACACTATCGGACGCCAAGACGATGAAAGAGATCGAGGCGACCGACATCAATATCAAGAAGCACGAAAAGACGGTCAGCGACATCACCGCCCTGACCGATGCCCGCGCCAAGGCGGAAAAAGCGCTAAGCGTCGCGCGGGCCCTTGTGAAATCCAATAGCAAGTCGATGGAAGCGGAATGCTTCGAGCACGCCAGCAAGATGCTTGGCGATGCGACGACCAAAATCGACACGGCCAAGAAGATCGCCGATTATGAGGACGCGGAAAAGGATATCGCCAAGATCGGACCATGGCTGACAAAAGCGGCGCAATACTATGCCTTTATGGTCAAATGGCGTTACGAGACGACATTCTATATTCAAAGCATCGTGCCCGACAGTAATTCGGGCACGGACAAGAACATCGCCAAGGCCAAGATCGAGGCGATGGAAAAATGGCAGGACACCCTGCTGACGGCCGCCGCTGCATTGGCCAAGGCAGGCAAACCGGACGATGCGAAAAGCAAACTCGGGGAATTCTATTCAGGCAAAACCCAGTACGCGGATCCACAGTCTGGGAACATGACGGATGTGAACGTGGACGGCGCCAAAAACACCAAGGCTTTGCAACTCGCCGCCGTGATCAACGACTTTGCCACCACAGCGCTGCCGACCCTCACACAGATTGGCAAGCTGGGCCTGCCCCAACCGTCCAACAATTACCGCAAGCAATATGATGCCGCGAAAAAGCGGGGTTGCGACAAAGCGGAATATGACCCGGCCATCGTCGATCTTGGCGCGCTGAAGACCAAGATGACCGAGTATCAAAAGGTCATCGACAAGTACCTCGAATATGTCGGCGCCAGCGCCGTGCCTGCCGTTGCCACAGCGATTGGTGAGATGCGGACAGAGTTGAACGGCGAGCAGTTCAACGCTGCACTTGGCAAACTGACAGCACTTGATGGCACCGCCTCGAACAAGGAGGCGGCGGAATACGCAAGCAAGCGCGCCAGCCTGAAGAAATCCGTCAACTGGCTGCTCAAGACTCTGGACGGGCCCGTCAAGGCCGCGCTTGAAACACCTTGGGATGCGGCGGAAACCGAAACACAGCACTCAGCCAAAATGTCGAAGCTGGGCACCGTCGAGACCCTGCTGCCGGACTGCCGCAAACTTGTGGATGCCCAGCGCGATGCCGAAAGCCTCAAAGGCAAGCTGGACGCAAGCGACACCTACAAGATGTTGGATGCGGCAGAGACACTGCGCAACGGCGGCGACATCGCAGGCGCTGCCAAAGCCTATCAGGAGGCCATCGTGGGTTTTGGGCGTCTGGCCGGCTACCTTGCAACCGTTGCCAACCTGACCCGTACCCGCGACTCGCTATCCGACAGCCACTCTGTGCTCAAGACCGCCATCGGCAAGGCCTTGACCGAGGCCAATACAGATGCGTTGGGCCGCAAATGGGACGACGCCGACAACAAACTGTCCGCCGTGTTGAACGACCCCGAGTCCAAGGCCCAGATCACCCTGATCGAACGTTTCGATTTGCGTTGCAAAAAACTGGAGCGTGCCAAGGATGGCGTTCTCAAGTTGATGAAAGAGAACGCCGCCAAGAAAAAGATCGAAGAGCCGTGGACCAAGGCCATCGGCTTTGCCCAAAAGCACCAATATATCGAAGCCGCTGAAGAACTGGATGCGCTTGAGCCGATGTTGGCCGAAGCGCGCACCTATGTCGCCTCGGCCACGCGGGCGCGCCGTGCGCTGACAGCAATGGACAAGATCGCCGTTACCGCTGTCGCCACCGCGAAGGCAAAGGCCAAGGCCGACACCGAAAGTGCCCATTCAGGCGCATCTGACCTTTCCACCCGTGTCAGCACCGCACAGGCCAGTGCTGAATCCGCCGTCCTTACGGCCATCTACCCCCCTCCGAACGACAAGACCAAACTGTCCGCAGATCTGGTCGAAGCCGAAAAGGAGGCGCAAAAGGGCGACTATGTCGAGGGCAAGAAAAAGTTCGATGCGATATGCCTTGCCGCACAGGACGGGATGAAGGCTGCCGCCAGCGCGGCGGAAAAACTGGAAAACGGGCACTATGTCGAAGCCCACGGTCCCGGAACCACAGCCGAACAGCAAAAGACACGCATCCTGACCGGCATGCGACCGGATGGCAAAAAAGTTCCGACCAATACGGCCTCACAATTCACCGAGATCGGCGATCTGCTGGCCACCCGCGAGATGGCGCTTGAAGCGGCAGCTGCAAAGGACGCGCGCGTCAATGGCACCACGGTCAAAGAAGGCGAAGGGCTTGAAGTGATTGTCGAAACGGACTGCCCCATGCCTGTGGGCGAAAGCTTCATGTCCGACGCGCCGAAGATGGAATACCGCGGCGGTGAATTCAAGGAAGGCAAGACGTTCGAGAATTACGAACACGTCCCCGGCTTGACCCGCGTGTTCACCAAGCTGATCTTTGTCTTTGACAACCCCCACGACAGCAAGCGCCTGTTGACCTTCGACAAGGCCAAGGCCGCCTATACAAGTGCGGGCAAGACATTTCCGCCGGACGAAACCCCGGCCAAAGACT
Organism: uncultured Rhodobacterales bacterium; assembly: GCA_964351755.1. Lineage (GTDB taxonomy): Bacteria > Pseudomonadota > Alphaproteobacteria > Rhodobacterales > Rhodobacteraceae > Tateyamaria. The sequence goes on from CAYGPT010000039.1 coordinate 15,243, forward strand.
GGCCGGGCACATGGGTTGTCCACCAACACTATCCCACGCCCAACGGGTTCGATCCCGTGACCGGCGAATATTCCGAATAAACAGACAAGGACGCGCACGTGAAACTATCCAGAAAAATGGTCGGAGACTACCTCATGTACATCACCTCAATCGAGCTTGAGGATGTCGAGGATGCGCTGGAAGATATGTCGGAATATGACGCAGCGATCGATTCCATGGCCTATCGTGCACGCGAGGATGGCAATCTGGATGACCTGCAACTGGCGCTGGATTCGCTGATCTCCGACCCGTCGGGCCGTGTGTCGCAGTTCTTTGGTAACGGCTATCCGTTTTCCGAAAGCGAACTGGTCGAAATCCTGACCTATGCCTGCATGCGAATCTGGCCTGCCGAACCCGTCAGCGGACCCGGTGAGGCGATGCCGGTGGAGTTCGTGTCAGCCAACGAACTTTGATCACATTTCGCCCGCCCGCTCGTCGTTTTGTGCATCAACGCCCGGCACTTCTATCACGTTCGACACATTAGCCCTTGGCATACCCGATGCTTTGCAGCGCCAGCTTGATCTCGTCCAGAATGGTTGGATCGTCGATGGTCGCGGGTAACTTGAATGGTTGATTGTCCGCGATCTTGACCACCGTGGCGCGCAGGATCTTGCCCGACCGCGTTTTGGGCAGTCGATCCACCACCAGCGCCAGCTTGAACGCGGCCACGGGCCCGATCTGGTCCCGCACCCGTTTGACACATTCCGCCACGATCTCATAATGGGGTCGATTCACACCTTTCGTCAGACACAAAAGGCCCAGCGGGGCCTGACCTTTCAACGCATCCGCGACACCCACAACCGCGCATTCGGCCACATCCGGGTGGCCCGCCAGCACCTCCTCCATCGCGCCCGTGGACAGGCGGTGACCGGCGACGTTGATCACGTCATCGGTGCGCGCCATGATGTAGAGGTATCCATCCTCATCCATCATCCCCGCATCGCCCGTTTCGTAGTAGCCGGGAAAGGTGTGCAAGTAGCTCTTTTTGAACCGCGCTTCGGCATTCCATAGAGTCGGCAAGGTGCCGGGCGGCAACGGCAATTTGATCGCTATAGCTCCCAGCGTGCCCGCAGGCACAGGGTGACCCGCGTCATCCAGAATTTGCACATCATAGCCCGGCATCGCCACGGTGGGTGATCCGATCTTGACGGGCAGCGCCTCCAGACCCGCAGGGTTGCCCGCGATGGTATAGCCGGTTTCGGTCTGCCACCAGTGATCATAGACGGGCACGCCCAGCAGTTTCTGCGCCCATTCAATGGTGTCGGGGTCCGCCCGTTCGCCCGCAAGGTAAAGGGCGCGCAGGCAGGACAGATCGTATTTGGCACGTTCCAACCCTTTGGGGTCCTCGCGTTTGACCGCGCGGATGGCGGTGGGGGCGGTGAAAAAGGATTTGACCCCATGTTCCTCGATCACCCGCCAGAAGGTGCCCGCATCGGGTGTGCCGATGGGTTTGCCCTCGAACACTATGGTGGTGTTGCCGTGGATCAGCGGCGCATAGCAGATATAGGAATGGCCCACGACCCAACCCACGTCCGAGGCGGCCCAGAACACGTCGCCCGGATCGACCTGATAGATGTTCTTCATCGTCCAGTTCAACGCGACCAGATGACCCGCCGTGGGGCGCACGACACCCTTTGGCGCACCCGTCGTGCCCGAGGTGTACAGGATGTAAGCTGGGTGATTGCCGGGAACCGAAACGCAGTCCGCAGGGCTCGTTCCATCCTGAAATCCGTACCAATCCACATCGCGCGAACCCAACTCGCACCGGCCTTGTTCGCGTTGCAGGATCACGCAGACCTCCGGCTTGTGCGCGGCCATCTCGATCGCGCCGTCCAGCAGCGGCTTGTAGGCCACCACGCGGCCAGGCTCGATGCCGCAAGAGGCGGCGATGATCGCCTTGGGGGCGCAATCGTCGATACGCACCGCCAGTTCGTTGGCGGCAAAGCCGCCAAACACCACCGAATGGACCGCGCCCAGCCGGGCGCAGGCCAGCATCGCAACAAGCGCCTGGGGTACCATGGGCATGTAGATGATCACCCGGTCGCCAACACCGATGCCCTTGGCTGCAAGCCCTCCGGCAAAGGATGCGACTTCAGTTTGCAACGCGCCATAGGTGGTCTTCGACCCCGTCCCGGTGATGGGACTGTCATAGATGATGGCGACCTGATCGCCGCGCCCCGCAGCAACATGGCGGTCGACCGCGTTCCAGCAGGTGTTCACCTCGGCATCCGCGAACCATTCGTAAATATGATCACCGCGGTCAAAAAGCGCTTGTGAGGGAGCCTTGTCCCAGTCGATGGCCTCGGCGGCGCGCATCCACCAACTTTCAGGGTCCGCTTTCCAGCTGTCATATTCGGCGCGATAGCCCATGGTAATCCTCCCTCGATCTTCTGAGGAACAGGGTTACGCCCGGTCCGGGGCGCGGGGCAAGGGCTGTGAGCGCCAACAGGTCCTGAAAATGGCCACCTTTCTCAGCGATTTGCTGCACGAGTCCGGCTAATCAGGATCGCAGTTTCGCAATCCCTGTCATCGGTGACGGAACAACTGACAGGGTGCGGACGTGAAAAGATATAGCGTTTGGAAAACGTGCCATTGGGCGTCTCGAAGTCTCGGATCGTGCTGCGGAACACCTCTCCGCGAAAGGTGAATGTGTCTCCGGTCTCGCTCACGACCTCGGCACAGGCCGAAAGAGCCATCAGAGCCAGAAGTCCAGGAATTCTCTTTGTCAAAGTCGATACCTTTCGAAACCTTGCGCATATCGCGGGTTGTCAAAATTGGCGAAACGGAATCGCCCTCATTGGATCATACCTCGCCCGAACCGGACTCGCGCGATTTTTTGCAAATTTTTCAAAGCGTCCACCACAGCAGGACACACAATCCTGTCAGGCGCAGGCTGTAGCGCCTCGGCGCATCACCAGTCCCTTCTCTGATTTGAAAAATCCCGGGGGGA
>CAYGPT010000039.1:18241-33198 GCA_964351755.1 uncultured Rhodobacterales bacterium
CCCCCCCCCGCCCTTTCTTTTTATAAAAACCCGGGGGGGGAGGGGCGCCGTGGGGGGGGGGGCCCCCCCCCCGTCGCCGCTCGCCGCAGGCGAAATAAGTTCAGCCGTAGTGCGCCACCGGGGTGCCCGCGACGGCGGACATGTTCAAAAGCCCGCGCGCCGTGATCGACGGGCTGACGATATGGGCCCGGTTGCCCATGCCCATCAGGATCGGGCCAACCTCGAGGCCGCCACCCTTCATCTTGAGGATGTTGCGCACGCCCGATGCCGCATCCGCATGGCCAAAGATCAGTACATTTGCCGCACCCTCCATCCGGTTTGACGGCAGCTGGCGCGCGCGCAGGTCCGCATCCAGCGCGGAATCCACGTTCATTTCGCCCTCATAGCAAAAATCATGGCCCGCAGCGTCCAGAATGGCGATGGCCTCGCGCAGACGGTTGCCTGACCCTTCACCCTGATTGCCGAACTGGGACTGCGAGCAGAAGGCGATATTTGGCGTGACCCCAAAGCGGCGCACATGGCGCGCGGCGGCCACAGCGGTTTCGGCCAGCTGCTGCGGGGTGGGATAGACATGCACATGTGTGTCGGCAATGAACAGCGGGCCATCTTCGAGGATCATCATCGACAGTGCACCGACCGGGTGATGCCCGCCCCGGCCCAGCACCTGACTGATATAATTCAGATGCCAGCGGTATTCGCCGAATGTGCCACAGATCAGGCTGTCGGCCTCGTCGCGATGCACCATGACCGCACCGATGGCGGTGGTGTTGGTGCGCATCACGGCACGTGCGATGTCCGGCGACACGCCTCGCCGGGCCATCAGGTCGTGATAGGTCTCCCAATAGTCGCGGTAGCGAGGGTCGTTTTCCGGGTTCACCAGTTCGAAGTTGTCGCCAAGGCGCAGGTTCAGGCCCGCGCGTTCGATCCGCGCCTCGATCACCTCGGGGCGTCCGATGAGGATCGGCACTTCGGTCGTCTCTTCGATCATGGCCTGGGCGGCGCGCAGCACACGCTCGTCTTCGCCTTCGGCGAAGACGATGCGTCGGGATTTCGCCCGTGCGGCCTCGAACACCGGGCGCATGAGCAGTGCGGATTTGAAGACGGAGCCATCAAGCTTGACCTTGTAGGCCTCAAGATCGTTGATTGGTCGGGTGGCCACGCCGGTGTCCATCGCCGCCTTTGCCACGGCAGAACTGACGATGCCCACAAGGCGTGGATCGAAGGGTTTCGGGATGAGGTAGTCGGCTCCGAATGTCAGCTGTTCGCCCTGATAGGCGGCGGCCGCCTCTGCGCTGGTGGTCGCGCGTGCGAGGGCCGCTATGCCGTCGATGCAGGCCAGTTCCATTTCGTCATTTATTGTAGTCGCGCCCACATCCAGAGCGCCGCGAAAGATGAAGGGAAAGCACAGGACGTTGTTGACTTGATTGGGAAAATCCGACCTTCCGGTCGCAATGATCGCATCCGGTGCCACTGCGCGTGCAAGGTCGGGCAGAATTTCAGGCGTGGGATTGGCGAGCGCAAAGATAATGGGCCGCTTGGCCATTTTGGCGACGTGGGCCTGCGTCAGCACGCCGGGGCCAGACAGGCCAAGGAACAGGTCCGCGTCGTCGATCACGTCATCCAGCTTGCGCTTGTCGCTGGCTTGCGCAAACGCTGTCTTCGCCGGGTTCATGTCGACCTCGCGCCCCTCGTAGACGAGGCCGTGAATGTCGCACAGCCAGATATTTTCGCGCTTCACACCCATCTTGACCAGCATGTTGAGGCAGGCGATGCCTGCCGCGCCGCCGCCCGTGGACACGATTTTGATTTCTTCAAATCTCTTGCCCGCCACGTGCAACGCGTTCTTGGCGGCTGCACCGACCACGATGGCGGTGCCGTGCTGATCATCGTGAAAGACGGGGATGTTCATACGCTCACGGCACAGTTTTTCGACGATAAAGCAGTCGGGCGCTTTGATGTCTTCGAGGTTGATGGCTCCAAACGTCGGTTCGAGCGCACAGACGATGTCGGCCAGTTTCTCGGGATCGCTTTCGTTCAATTCAATGTCGAAACAGTCGATGGCGGCGAATTTCTTGAACAGGACCGCCTTGCCTTCCATCACCGGTTTGGACGCCAGCGCCCCTATATTTCCAAGACCCAGCACGGCGGTGCCGTTGGTGACCACGGCTACCAAATTGCCCCGTGCTGTAAAGCGCGAAGCATTGGCCGGGTCGTCCTTGATCTCGAGACAGGCTTCGGCCACGCCGGGCGAATAGGCCCGCGCAAGATCGCGCCCGTTGGCCATCGGCTTGGTCGCACGGATTTCCAGTTTTCCGGGTTTGGGGAACTCGTGATAGTCGAGCGCGGCCTGTCGCAGTGTTGGTTGATCTGACATGAAGTCCCCCGGTCTTTGAATTTGGTTTAGCGTTAAACTATTTTTTCGATGGCAACAATTGACCATCGGGCAAGGCGTGGCAATAAATGATCCTGCGGCGGGCTGCGCCCACGATATTTTCAGGGGGCTTTGCCCCCATTGCGGATTGCATCCGCAATTCCCCCAGAGTTTATTCAACGAAAAGAAAAGGGACGTGCCATGGCTGACATTCGCGCCGAGATCAGGCTACCCACATCCGCGCTAAGCGATGACATTCCGTTTTTCACCAAGGTTCTGGGCATGCAGATGGACATGATCTATCCTGCAGACGATCCGGCCGTGGCCGTATTTTCCGGTCATGGGCTGCGCGTGCGCATACAAACAGGTGCAGCTGAGCCGCCCGGCACCTTGCGCATTCTGACTGACGATCCTGACGGGTTTGCAGGTGGCGCGCGCCTGCTGACGGCGCCCAACGGGACGCGCATTGAAATAGATGAGTTGAACCCGCCATTGGTCATGCCCGAAACCGTGCACGGTTTTGTGGTGCGCCGTCTTGCCGATCAGGCCCCGTGGGTGATTGGACGCGCGGGCATGCATTACCGCGATCTGATCCCGGACCGCCTTGGTGGGTCGATCATCGCCAGTCATATCCGAATCCCTGATGGTGGCCCTGTACCGGATATGGTGCATTTCCACACGGTCGGGTTTCAATTGATCTTTTGCTACAAGGGCTGGGTTGATCTGGTCTATGAGGATCAGGGGGAACCCTTCAGGCTGCATGCGGGCTGCTGCGTGATCCAGCCCCCGGAAATCCGTCACCGCGTGCTGTTTGCCAGCGACAATATCGAGGTCATAGAAATCGGTGTGCCTGCCGAGCATGTCACCACTATTGATCACGAGATGGAACTGCCCAACGGCCCACCCGACCCGTCGCGCCGGTTTCAGGAGCAACGCTTTGTGCATCACAAGGTGGATGACGCCGCTTGGACTCCGTTTCGCCTTGCGGGTTTCGAGGCGCGCGACTCGGGCATCAGTGAGGGCACAAATGGTATTGCGGGCGTTCAGGTTGCGCGGCGCAGCACCGGCAAGACCCGAGCCAGCGTGCATGACAGCGACATTCTGTTCACTTTTGTCATGGAAGGCACGATGCGTCTTGAAGCAGAGGGGCGCGATCCTTTTCTGTTGGCACCGGGGGATGCGTTCGTGATCCCGCCCGGCATGGCCGTGCGCTACGCCGATCCGTCCGAAGATCTGGAGCTGCTCGAAGTATCCTTGCCCGGGCAATTCCAGACCCGTCCGGTCTAGTCCATCTCGTTCAGCGCCGCGATCCGCCTGCGCGCTTGACGTTCGCTGAGCGCAGCGTCGAAAACCTCGCTCTTTTCTTCGCAAAGATTGCGCAGCACAATCGCCGTTTGCTCGGTCATTCCATCGACATTCGTTTCGGGAATCTCTGCATCGAGCGCAGGCGCGGCAATGCGAAAAGAGTTTTGGCTTGTATTGGACATTTGCGTTCTCCGTTCTCAGGTGTTCAAAGATAAAATGAAGCGATGAGGGGAAGAGTTCCCCGCGAAGTGAGGTTAGTAATGGACGAGTTGAAGGCTGCAGCCCTTGAAGTGCGCGAGAATGCCCATGCCCCGTATTCCGGTTTTCAGGTAGGGGCGGCGATCCGCACAGCGTCGGGCGCGATCTATGTTGGATGCAACGTGGAAAACATCGCCTACCCTGAAGGTACCTGCGCCGAGGCCGGGGCCATCGCAGCCATGTGCGCCGCCGGAGAGCGCGAGATCGCGGAGGCTTATGTAGTGGCAGGTAGCGCCTTGCCCGTGACCCCCTGCGGCGGGTGCCGTCAGAAACTGGCCGAGTTCGCGGGCCGCGATGTATTGGTCACCATGGCTACCACGGGCGGCGTCGAACAGGTGATGAGCATGGCAGACCTGCTGCCCGGCGCCTTCGGACCTGAACACATGGATGGTACGGCATGACCGACGCGCGCGCCATTATTGCCAAGCTGCGCAAGCGCCAGACCCTCAACCGCGATGAACTGAACTGGTTCGCCCGCGGACTCGCGGATCGGTCGGTGACGGATGCGCAGGCCGGGGCTTTTGCCATGGCAGTGTGCCTGAACGGGTTGGGCGATGTGGGTCGTGTGGCCCTGACCATGGCGATGCGCGATTCAGGGCGTGTGCTGAACTGGGACGTGGATGGACCGGTGCTGGACAAGCATTCGACCGGGGGTCTGGGCGATTGCGTCAGCCTTGTCCTTGCCCCGGCTCTGGCAGCCTGCGGGACTTTTGTGCCGATGATCTCGGGGCATGGCCTTGGCCACACCGGCGGCACGCTTGACAAACTGAGCGCCATTCCAGGCTTTTCGACCCAGCTTGACCTCGACCGCCTGCGCGATGTCGTTGCACGCGCTGGGTGCGCGATTGTCAGCGCCAGTGCCGAAATCGCTCCAGCGGACAAGCGCCTTTATGCGGTGCGCGATGTGACCGCCACGGTCGAAAGTCTGGATCTGATCACAGCGTCGATCCTGTCCAAGAAGCTGGCCGCGGGGCTGGATGGGCTGGTACTGGACGTCAAGGTGGGTTCGGGCGCGTTCATGAAGGATATGGACACCGCGCGTGGTCTGGCTGCGGCCCTGGTGACCACAGCAAATGCCGCCGGGTGCAAGACGACGGCGCTGATCACGGATATGAACCAACCCCTTGCTCCATGCCTTGGCAATGCATTGGAAGTGGCCGAGGCGATGCAGGTGCTGACGGGACACAAAAAGGGCCCGCTGCTTGAGATTTGTGCAGCTCTGGGTGGTGTGCTGCTGACAGATGCCGGTGTTTTCGATGACGTTCAGGCCGGGGCGGATGCCATCGCCCATGTCATCGCCAGCGGGCATGCCGCCGAGCGTTTCGGCACCATGGTCGCCGCCATGGGCGGCCCTGTCCAGTTCGTCGAGAACTGGCCGCGCTTCCTGCCCGAAGCCACTGTAATCCGCGAAATCGCAGCACCAACATCGGGTCATGTCGCCGCGATTGACGGTGAAGCGTTGGGCCTTGCCGTGGTCGATATGGGCGGCGGGCGCAAGGTGCAAGGCGAAGCGTTGAACCTAGCAGTCGGATTTTCGGATGTGGTGCGGATTGGCGCGAAAGTAGCGCGCGGCACGACGATCGGGGTGGTCCACGCGGCCCGCCCTTCGGATGCAGATCGGGCCGAGGCTGCGTTTCGGGCGGCCATCACCATCGGGTCAACGCCGACAAGCAAACCCGATCTGATCCTTGATCGGATCGGGTAATGGCCCGCGCCTTTCTTTTGGTCATGGATTCGTTGGGGATTGGCGGTGCGCCGGATGCGGGTGACTATTTCAATGGAGACGTGCCGGACACCGGGGCGAACACGCTGGGCCATATCATCGAGGCCTGTGCCCTGGGGCACGCTGACGAGGGGCGCAGCGGACCACTCGACATCCCCACATTGACCGATATGGGGCTGATCGAGGTTATGGCACTGGCGAACGGCGGTATCACAGGCAATACCCTGTCCGGCGCGGCCACCGAAGTCTCGCAAGGCAAGGACACACCGTCAGGGCATTGGGAATTGGCAGGGGTGCCAGTGCCGTGGGACTGGCACTATTTTCCCGACACCAAACCGGCCTTTCCTGTCCGAGTGACACAGGCCGTGTGCGAAGCTGCCGGAACGGACGGCATCCTGGGCAATTGCCATGCCTCGGGGACCGAGATCATCGCCCGACACGGGGCCGAGCATATTCGCACCGGTTGGCCCATCTGCTATACCTCTGCCGACAGCGTATTCCAGATCGCGGCGCATGAAGACCATTTCGGCCTTGAGCGCCTGCTTGATCTATGTGGCGCTGTCGCCCCCGCCCTGCACGACATGCGTGTTGGCAGGGTGATCGCGCGCCCTTTTGTGGGGGAGGTGGGCGCATTCGCGCGCACTGGGAACCGCAAGGACTATGCCATCACTCCTCCGGCCCCGATCTTGTCGAACTGGGTGCAGGATGCCGGCCGCCGGGTCTATGGTGTGGGCAAGGTCGGCGATATCTTTTCGCAGCAAGGTTTTAACGAAGTGCGCAAGGGCACAGACGCAGTGCTGATGGATCATTTGAGCGATCTGGTGGATGGAGGCGAAGACGGCAGCCTGACATTCGCCAATTTCGTGGAATTCGACAGCCTCTATGGCCATCGGCGAGATGTGGCGGGATATGCAAGGCATCTGGAATGGTTCGATGCGCGCATCGCCGTGTTGCGTACGCGCCTGCGCCGAGGCGATCTGATGGTGCTGACGGCGGATCACGGCAACGACCCGACCTGGGTCGGCACCGATCACACCCGCGAACGGGTGCCAGTGCTGGTGCATGGGTATGATGGCCCGCCACTTGGGCTGATCGGCTTTGTTGATGTGGCCGCCCTTGTCGCACGGCACTTGGGCGTTTCGCCAAGTTGAGCGCCTGAAGGCGCACGCGATTGTTTTGCGTTGACACGCGCTGGGGCTTTGCCCCAGACCCCAGGATTTTTCCTAATCAGAGAAGCAAAGGACGCCTTGGGGATTGCCCTTGCTGGCATCGCGCGGCATCACAGGGTCAGTCCAAGGAGCCTGCCGCCATGTCTGAACACCTGACCGTCGTCAATCACCCGCTTGTACAACACAAGCTGACCATCATGCGCGACAAGGATACACCCACCGCCGTATTCCGTCAGCTATTGCGCGAAATCAGTCAACTGCTTGCCTATGAGGTCACGCGCGGTCTTGAGATGACGACCAAGCGGATTTCCACCCCCATGGCCGAGATGGATGCCCCGACCCTTGCGGGCAAAAAGCTGGCGCTGATTTCGATCCTGCGCGCAGGCAATGGATTGCTGGATGGCGTATTAGAGCTGATCCCATCCGCTCGCGTCGGTTTTGTTGGACTTTATCGGGACGAAGATACGCTGCAACCGGTGCAGTATTACTTTAAGGTGCCCGAAGGCTTGGATGATCGCCTCGTCATCGCCGTCGATCCGATGCTGGCCACCGGCAACTCTTCCGCCGCTGCCATTGATCTGCTGAAACAGGCTGGGGCCACCAATATCCGGTTCCTGTGTCTGCTGGCCGCGCCCGAAGGAATCGCCCGCATGAAAGAGGCCCATCCCGACGTGCCCATCGTGACCGCAGCCATCGATCAGCGCCTGGACGAGGTTGGATATATAGTCCCGGGCCTTGGCGATGCCGGAGATCGCATGTTTGGCACCAAATAGCCGCTCTGATCGCTTTACTCTGGTCGCGGCATGAGGCATCTTTGCCCCCATATCTTGTGGGGGATATGATGAAGTTTACAAGAGTTGTTGCTTTTGCCGTGATCGGTGCCAGCCTGTGTGTTGGTGCGGTGCATGCCCAGAACTTGCGGAATGGCCGGATTCCGGCGGAGTATCCGCCTGCTTCCTATCGCGGCGCACAATATGTCGACAGTAATGGCTGCGTGTTCATCCGTGCCGGTATCGACGGCAACGTGACCTGGGTTCCCCGTGTCAATCGCGCGCGCCAGTTGCTGTGCGGTCAGACGCCCACCCTGAGCGCAGAAGCCGCCCAGAATGCACGTGTCGCGCCGCGCGCAAACCCATCTGCCCGAGGCGTCGAACAGATCACTGTGACGCCCCCCGCCCAGACTGCCCAGACTTCCGCGCAAACAGCCGCACCAGCCCCCGCGCCCAAACCGGCAGCACCGGTACGTGCGGCGACAAAACCCGCTCCGCCGCCCCGGCAAGTCGTCACGGTCACCCCTCCCCAACCGGTGGCCGCCCAACCTGCCGCCCGCGTCGTTGTGCGTCGCCCGGTCCCCGCACCAGCCCCCGTTGCGACAGTACCGCCAAAGGTCGTGACAGCGCCTGTACCTGCGCCAGTTCAGCGCGCTGAAGTTGTACAGCGTCAGCCTGCCTGCCAGGGCGCTTCGCCCATCAGTTCGCGCTATATCAACTCGGGTGCGATTGCGCCTGTACGCTGCGGCCCGCAGGCTGTCACCCGCAGTGCAGTCTCGCCAGCTGCGCGCGATATCGCCCCAACCACCTATCGCCAGGTTCCTGCTGGCTCATCTGCCGTGGCAACAGCGAGTGTCAGCCCCGAAACCCGCGTCGTGCCGCGTCAGGTTTATGACGCACGCGCCGCGCAAGGTGTTTTTCCCATCCCCGAAGGCTATCGCCCGGTTTGGGATGATGACCGCCTGAACCAGCGCCGCGCCGAACAATCCCTTGGCGGAATTGCAAGTACCCGGCTGATCTGGACGCGGACCGTTCCTCGCCGTCTGATCGATACCGCCACGGGCCGCGACGTGACGACGACCGTCGCGCTGGTCTACCCATATACCGATGTTGCCACCCAACAGCGCCAGTTGGGCACCGTCACTCTGGTGCAACGCGACGGGCAACTGCAAAAACGGATCGTGCGCAACAAGGCCAAGGCCCCCGCGCCGACCGTGTCGACCCGGTCTGCCACAACACCAGTGGTCAAACCCGCAGCGCAGGCCGCACCGCAGCCCAAAGCAACAGGCAAGGGGCGCTACGTGCAGGTAGGAACGTTTGGCGTGCCAGAAAACGCCAAAGCCGCCGCGCAACGGATCGCGCGTCTGGGTCTTCCTGCGAGGATGGGAAAACTCACACGAGGCGGCAAGACCTATCAGGTTGTGCTGGCAGGGCCCTTCGCGACCTCGGCCGCCTTGGGTCAAGGGTTGCAGAAAAGCCGTGCGGCGGGATTTAGCGACGCCTTTGTCCGCTAAGGGCATGGGCGGCGCGCTGTCTGGCAGGCCGGATTGCGATCCGACGTTGCGCTAACGCCTAACTTTCGCAAATCGCCTGCAATTGCAGCCAATCACGGTCCGGCATAATCGGCTCGGGCGTTTCGCCTGCCATCGGGTCGGCTTCGATCAACTCAAGCGTTTGCTCGCCAGAAATATCACGCGCCCTGGCATAGGGCGAACTGCGCAGGCGCGCCTGTTCAAAGGCGGGCAGCACCGCCTGTGCAGGCAAGGTTGGTGCAAAGCGGGAAAGCTGTGCCTCGTTGAACGCGTCCAGCGCGGCGGGTGGCACGACCCCGGTTGTCAGCAATGTGGCCGACGCGCGCGGGCCAGCGTATTCCAGCAGATCGCGCAGCGGCGGGCGTGAGATGCTACGCACCTGTTCGACGAGTGCATAGCCTGCGGCGACATCAGGCCCTTCGTAGTCTTCGACAAGGGCGCGGTTCAGCAGAATGGTACCGCCGGGCAGCGCCAGAGCCTCGCGCACGCCGCCGGGCACGATGACGATGCGTGTGGCGCCTGTACGTTCGGCAAGTGCTGCTAGGGCCGCGCGGGCATCACCGCTGCGGCAACGCGGGCCGGACACGCGCTCGATCCTCGACAGCAAGGCGGCACCGATCTCGGCCTCTTTGACGGGGGGGACGACGCGCAGGGCGTGATCGACCAAGGCGCCGGGCAGCCAGATCACCGCCACCGCAGCGACCGCAGCGACGGACACAGCCGCACCAAGCCAGCGCAGGCGGCCGGGACGCGGACGGGTGCGGGCCACGGCGTGACGCAATGTGTCGATGGCCCCGATCATCTCGCCTTCTTCCGGGTCAAGTTCAAGCGTTTCGCCCGGATCGCCGTCGGGGTGGAACACTGCGCGCCCTTCGACATCGGCGGTGCGTTCGACGGCAGCAATCGACCAGTGGGTGACAGCGCGGTCATTGAGATCGGAAATCACCAGCGTCGCATCCCCGATGGAAACGATAACTTCTCGTCTTTGCACATCCGGGCGGGCGCGCCACAGGCCCGTCGCTTCGAGCCGGTCGTATTTGCGTAGTGCAGTCATGTTTTGCGGGGCCCGCTCGCGCCTCTCGTTTATTGAGATTATGGTAACACGACCCAAACCTGCCGCCAAGCGATCACGAGATGATCATAAATCCGCGAGTGGGAAAAGCGTGATTTGACCCAGCGCCTCGACTGGATAGGCTTGGGTTGCAAGAGTTAACCAAAGGCACTTTTCATGCGAACAGGGAAAAAATCATTTGCATGCGCAGCCCTCGCACTGCTGGCGGCCCCAATTGGGGTGCACGCGGCGGAAGGCACACGCATTCAGGTCACCGGAGAGATCATCGACACCTGGTGCTATTACTCGGGCGTCATGGGCAGCCCGGACGCGGTTGTCGGGTCGGCCCATCACACCTGTGCGCTCTGGTGCAGTGCAGGCGGTATCCCCGTGGGTCTGCTGGCCGAGGACGGCACCGTCTATATGGTACTCAAGGTCGATGACGACGCCCAATCTGCAGGCGGCGATACGCTGCTAAACCTTGCGGCCCATTCGGTCGAGGCGGACGGGATGCTGTATCAGCGTGACGGCCTCAATTACCTTGTCGTCGCAAACGTTGTGTCTGACATGGGCATTACCAATCAGAACCATGACGATTACGGCAATGTGCCCTCTTTCTCGATCCCGGATCCGAACAAATGAAACATATGATTGCATGTCTGGCGCTGATCGCCAGCCCGCTCGCAGCGCAGGATTTCTCCGAAGGGTCCGAAGCCAAAAGCTGGAACCTCTACGCCGAGGTGCCTGCCAAATTCGAAGCTGAAGTGGTGGATGTGCTGTGCACGTTAACCGAAGACTGCCCGGAGGATTGCGGCGCAGGCAAGCGCCAGATGGGTCTTGTGCGCGCTGCGGACGGTGTTTTGGTGTTGGCGGTTAAGAATAGCCAAGCCGCGTTTACCGGTGCCGCCGTCGAACTTGCCCCGTTTTGTGGTCAGACCGTGACTGTGGATGGGTTGCTGCTGGACGATCCTGAGTTGGGGGCGAACAATGTCTATCTGTTGCAGACCATTCAGGCAAACGGCGCCGAACCGATCAAGGCCAACCAGTGGACCAAGGTTTGGGCCAAGCAGAACCCGGAGGCCAAGGGCAAGGGCCCGTGGTTCCGCCGTGATCCGCGCGTAAACGAGATCATAGCGCGGGAAGGATATCTGGGCCTTGGGCTGGACGTGGATCAGACCTTTATCGAAGAGAACTTCTGAACCATGCGCGCCCTGATGGCCGCTTGTGTTCTGGCCGCAATTGCGCTGCCTGTCGCGGCAGAGGATCCATTTCCGCTAAGTATCGGCGGCCCCTTCGCACTGGTCGACCAGTATGGCCAGACCCGGACCGAGGCCGATCCGAAGGGGCGCGCGCAACTGGTGTTCTTCGGGTATGCCAATTGCCTGAACATCTGTTCCGCGGCCCTGCCGCTGATGGCCGAGGTGGTTGATGTGTTGGCACAGGATGGGATCGAGGTGGTACCTGTGATGATCACCGTCGCCCCAGATCAGGACCGGGTCGAAACGATGGGTGCGCCGTTGGCCGCGATTCATGAGGATTTCATCGGGCTGACCGGGGATGCCGTCGCCTTGCAGGCCGCTTATGACGCGTTTTCGGTCGAGGTGACGCCGCTGTTTCAGGACCCGGAATATGGCTGGGTCTATGCCCATGGCAGTTACGTGCATTTATTGGACGGGGCGGGCAAGATGCTGACGCTGTTGCCCCCTGTTCTGGATGTCGACCAGGCGGCCAAGATCGCGCGCGGTTATCTGTCCTCGAACGGCTAGGGCGCACTACAGGTGCGCCTTACTCGAGGCTTTGCCCCCGGCCTGCGGCCCGCCTCACAGTTTTTTTGACCATATGAAGGTCATGGACCTCGCCCGGTTCTGGCGTCAGATCGTAGGGTGCGGCGATTTTCCAGACGTGATCCGGCACCATGTTCTTCATCTTGGCGGGCAGCGCGTGACGCAGGTGCAGGATGGTTTCCGCTGCCTTCATCTCGACCCTTGTGCGGGCGAATTCGAGCCCCCTTGGCCCCGTGCGCGGTTGCAGCCACGCCACGATTGGACGCACCCAGTCAGGCATCCGCCGCAGGGGTAGCCCACCTGCGGCACGCGCAGTGTTGGCGATGAACCCTTTGACCGCCGCATGCCGTTTGCCTTTTGAGCCCGGCGCGCTGAGATCGATCCGCTCCCCCAACCCGTCTAACATCTCGGCACCGCGCGCATTTCGCACGATCACCCACTGGTCTCCCTCACCCGCCATATACCCTACCGTGATGTCCGCCAGCGCGTTGGTGTAGTCCACGCAGGTGCGGCAGGTCAGGGGGAAGAAGTCCGGTGGCAGGTCTGAAATCGGCAGCTTCAGGAACGGGATCAGCCGGTGTCGCCCATCTGCAAAGCGCAATTCAACCCGGAAGTCTGCGCGGAATTCGAGGTAGGTGATGCTGTCGGGGTTGTCATCGAGCAGTGACAGGAACTGGTGAAAGTTTTCCGTGGTCGTGTTATCCGAACAAGGCGTACCGATGACATAGAGCCGGTCCAGCCCCAGTGATGTTTCGAGACGCCGCAGCGCGTAGATCTGGCACGGAATTCCGATCACGGCGAGCCGTTTGAAGCCCCGCTCTTGCGCCTTTTCCAGCATGGCCAGCAGCGGGGCATAGCCCATGCGCATTCCGCGTGCCCGGACTATGTCGGTGGGATCGGTGATCAGGGCGGGTTGCGGTTTCCAGCGGTCGGCGGCGTCAGGCACCATGGTCAGAACTGCATCGACCTTGCGCTGCTCGAGCAGGTCGGCGGCCAGCGAGGTGGTGATCCCCGTCCATTGTGCGCCGTCCCTTGGGGTGCGCATCCGGGCGCGATGCATGGCGCGGAAGGGGCCAAAGAACAGCTCATCCCCGTCGCCCCGGCTGCGTCCGTGCACCTGCTCTTCCATCCCCGGATAGTCCGGCTTGATGAATTGGCAGGCAGTCCCACAGGCCGAAGGGTCAGCCATGCGTGACACGCCGCAATCCGTGCAGAGCGACCGAGGGACAGCGTCGCGCAGTGTCACGTGAACTGCTCCGAAATCAACCGCTCCTCCAGCCCGTGGCCGGGATCAAAGAGGATGCGGTGCTCGACGCTGGGTTCGGACTGGATTTCAACCGACACCACGTCACGGATAGACCGCGCGTCAGCTTCGGCCATGACGGGACGCTTTTGCGGTTCAAGCACGTCAAAGCGCACATGCGCCATCTTGGGCAGCAGCGCCCCGCGCCAGCGGCGTGGGCGGAACGCGGCCACCGCCGTCAGCGCCAGTACGTCCGATCCGATCGGCAGCACCGGGCCATGGGCAGAGTAGTTGTAGGCGGTCGAGCCTGCAGGTGTCGCCACCAGCGCTCCGTCGCAGACCAATTCCTCCATCCTCAGGCGCCCGTCAACGGTGATGCGCAGCTTGGCCGCCTGCGGTCCTGCACGCAGCAGCGACACCTCGTTGATCGCGAGCGCGCGGTGTTCCTTGCCGTCGGCATCCTGTGCGGTCATGCTGAGCGGGTTCAGCAGCGCTTGCTCGGCTGCTTCCAGCCGGGCCTCAAGATCGCTTTCGGAATATTCGTTCATCAGAAAGCCGATCGTGCCGCGGTTCATTCCATAGACCGGCGCAGCCAAGTGCTGCGTGCCGTGCAGGGTCTGCAACATGAACCCGTCGCCACCCAGCGCCACGATCACGTCTGCCTGTTCGTGGCTGACATCACCGTACCGCGTCACCAGCGTGGCCCGCGCCGTCTGGGCCACCGGGGCACGACTGGCGGCAAAGGCGATTTTCAGGGGCATGCAAAGTTTCCTATGGTGACGTGATGCGCCGAAAGAACCATATATTCTCGTCCCTTACCAGCATTGCCGCCCTCAGATGCGGAATCGTCGCTTTACATCCTTTGCGCGCGGACCGGTTTCCGATAGGAAACCACCAGAATTCAACCGACTCAAACCATCAGGAGAGTGCCCATGAACGCGCCCCATCGTACCGACGGTTTCTTTACCCAATCCCTTTCCGACCGCGACCCCGAGCTGTTCGGCTCAATCCGGGACGAATTGGGCCGCCAGCGGAACGAGATCGAATTGATCGCCTCGGAAAACATCGTTTCCGCCGCCGTGCTTGAGGCGCAAGGGTCGGTGATGACCAACAAATACGCCGAAGGTTATCCCGGGCGGCGTTATTACGGCGGCTGCCAATATGTGGATGTGGCTGAAAACCTGGCCATCGAGCGGGCCAAGCAACTGTTTGGCTGCGGGTTTGCCAACGTGCAGCCAAATTCCGGCTCACAAGCCAACCAAGGCGTGTTTCAGGCGTTGCTGCAACCGGGTGATACCATCCTTGGCATGTCTCTGGATGCAGGGGGCCACCTGACCCATGGGGCCAAGCCCAACCAGTCTGGCAAGTGGTTCAACGCGATCCAGTACGGTGTGCGCCGCGATACGCTAGATATCGACTATGACCAGATCGAAGCTTTGGCCCTTGAGCACAAACCCTCAATGATCATCGCCGGTGGTTCGGCCATCCCGCGCGTCATCGACTTTGCCCGTATCCGCGAGATTGCGGACAAGGTGGGCGCGTGGGTTCTGGCCGATGTCGCCCACTTTGCGGGCCTGATCGCGGCTGACGTCTATCCCAACCCGTTTCCGCACGTGCACGTGGCCACGACGACCACGCACAAGACACTACGCGGCCCGCGGGGGGGCATGATCCTGACCAATGACGAGGCGCTGGCCAAGAAGTTCAACTCGGCGATTTTCCCCGGTATTCAGGTCGGCCCGCTCATGCAC
>CAYGPT010000040.1:0-31673 GCA_964351755.1 uncultured Rhodobacterales bacterium
CGCGGTGTTGGTCAGCTTTCTGCGGGCGGCTGTTGCCGCAATAGAGGCGCGCACGGGGAAGGTGCTGATCGAGCGGGATTTCGTTCTGTCCGTAACGGCCTGGCGCGGGTCAGATGCCCAGATCCTGCCTGTTGCACCCGTCAAGGCGTTGACTGCCATGACCCGAATTGACCGGGCCGGGGTGCGCACAGAGTTGGCTGCTGACCTCTACTGGCTGGAGCGGGATGCACAGCAGCCCCGTGTCCGATCGGTTGGCTATACGCTGCCGAACATTCCGGACGCGGGTGCGGTCGAGGTCGCGTTTCGCGCAGGCTTTGGCCTTGTCTGGGGGGACGTGCCTGCTGATTTGGGTCAGGCAGTGATGCTGCTGGCCGCCCATTACTATGAGTTCCGACACGAAACCACACTGAGCGAAGGCTGTATGCCCTTTGGCGTGACCAGCCTGATTGAACGCTATCGTGTGATGCGACTTGGTGGGGGGGCGAGATGAGTGTCCCGCGCCTGAACCGGCGCCTGACACTTGAAAGTCCCGGTCGCCTGTCGGACGGGGCTGGCGGGTTTTACCAGATCTGGACTGTTTTGGGCGTGCTCTGGGCCGAATTGACCGCCCGCACGGGTCGCGAGACGCAGGTGGCTGGTGCCGCCCTTTCGTCGGTCCCTTACCAGGTGATCGTGCGCGGGGCCCCGTTTGGCCATCCGGAGCGCCCTGTTCCCGAACAACGGTTTCGCGATGGCGAGCGGGTGTTTCACATCCGCTCGGTTGCCGAAGCCGACCCCGAGGGCCGCTATCTGGTCTGTATGGCAGATGAGGAGGTGGTGCCATGACTTATGCTGTTTCCGCCGCTCTGCAAAGCGCCGTGTTCGCCGCGATCAGTGCCGATCCGGGTGTGGTGTCAGCTGTCGGAGTTGCCGTTTACGACGCCATTCCCAGCGGGTCCCTACCCAGCCTGTACGTCAGCATCGGCCCGGAGGTCGTGCGCAGCGAGGATGACAAGACCGGTTTTGGCTCTGCCCATCGGTTTGTCATCTCTGTTGTCACCGACGTGCCCGGATTTTTTGCTGCCAAGCAAGCGGCGGGTGCGGTGTGCGACGCACTTCAGGATGCCGATCTGGCCCTGACGCGTGGGCGCCTCGTGTCCCTGCGATTTCAACGAGCGCGCGCGATCAAGATCGATAAAGGCGCAGGGCGCCGAATCGACCTGACTTTTCGCGCGCGCGTCGAAGACGAATAACCCCTTCTATTCAAAAGGAGAAAACCTATGGGTGCTCAGAACGGAAAAGACCTGCTGATCAAGGTCGACATGACATCGGACGGTCTGTTCGAGACGATTGCGGGCCTGCGTGCCACGCGTGTGAGTTTCAATGCCGAGGCGGTCGATGTGACCAGCCTGGAAAGCCAGGGCGGCTGGCGCGAGCTGCTGTCTGGTGCCGGTGTGCGGTCGGCCAATATCTCGGGTTCGGGTGTGTTCAAGGATGAGGGCACGGACGAACGTGCGCGCCAGATCTTCTTTGACGGCGAGACACCGGATTTTCAGGTGATCATTCCCGATTTCGGGATTGTCGAAGGGCCGTTTCAGGTGACCGCGCTGGAATATAGCGGTAGCCACAATGGCGAAGCGACGTATGAGGTGTCGCTGGCGTCAGCCGGGGCGCTGACATTCACCGCACTGGTGGCCTGATGAGCAATCCCTGGAGGGGCGAGGTGCGGCTGGTCATCAATGGTGAGCCTTGTGTCATGCGCCTGACTTTGGGGGCGCTGGCCGGGCTTGAAGTTGCTTTGGCCGAGCCGTCCCTTGTGGCGCTTGTCGAACGGTTCGAGCAGGGCCGGTTTTCCAGCGCTGACGTTTTGGCGTTGCTGAAGGCCGGGTTGGCGGGGGGCGGTTGCTCTGTCTCACCTGACGCGCTGGATCATGCCGAGATCGAGGGTGGCCCGATGGCTGCGGCCCGTGCGGCTGCCGAGTTGATCGCGCGTGCCTTTGTGGTGCCGGGGCATGGCTGATGGGCTGGACTGGCCCGCGTTGATGCGGGCCGGGATGCAGGGGTTGCGTCTGACGCCGGAGGCGTTCTGGGCGCTGACCCCGGCAGAATTGCAAGTGATGCTGGGCGATCCGGGGCAGTCCGCCCCGCTGCTGAGCGACGGTTTGGAAGCGCTGATGGCCGCCTGGCCTGACAGCAAGTCCACCGAAAAGACCTGAGAGGGGTAAGTCATGAGCGAGTACAGAGACGAGATCGAGGGGCTGGAAGAGAACACTGACGGCTTGCGTCAGACCTTGGATGCCACGTCCATCATGGTCACCAGTTTCGACAGTGAGTTGCGCCGCATGCGTGAAAGCCTGTCGGCAACCGGCAAGGATGTCGCGACCCTTGAAAAGGGGTTGTCGCGGGGTTTGCGCAAGGCTTTTGACGGGTTGGTCTTTGATGGGGCCAGTCTGTCGGATGCCCTGGAGGCTGTCGGCACGTCGATGATGAACGCCACCTATAACGCTGCCATCAAGCCTGTGACGGACCATTTCGCCGGTCTGATTTCTTCGGGAGTAGGTAGTTTGGTGCAGGGCATTTTGCCCTTTGCTGATGGAGCCCCGTTCAGCCAGGGCCGCGTGATGCCCTTTGCCTCGGGCGGGATTGTCAGTTCCGCCACGCCCTTTGGCATGCGCGGTGGCATGGGTGTGATGGGCGAGGCGGGCCCGGAAGCCATCATGCCGCTGGCGCGTGGTCCGGACGGCAAGCTGGGAGTGCGCGGCGGGGGTGGGTCTTCTCCGACTGTCGTCATGAACATCACGACGCCGGATGTTCAGGGCTTTGCCCGGTCACAAAACCAGATTGCCGCACAGATGAACCGCGCCCTTGGGCGCGCAAATCGCAATCGCTGAGACTTTTGAGGGGATAAAGACATGAATTTTCACGAGGTTCGCTTTCCCGCGTCCTTGAGCTTTGGCTCGGTCGGTGGGCCGGAGCGTCGCACGGAAGTGGTGACGCTGGCCAATGGCTTCGAAGAACGTAACACGCCTTGGGCCCATTCGCGTCGTCGCTATGATGCGGGGCTTGGCATGCGGTCATTGGACGATGTTGAGACGCTGATCGCCTTTTTCGAGGCGCGGATGGGGCAGATGTACGGGTTTCGTTGGAAGGACTGGTCCGATTTCAAATCCTCCATCGCCAGTGGCGCGCCTGCATTCGAGGACCAGTTGATTGCCAATGGCGATGAGGTGCAGACCGTTTTTCCGTTGATAAAGACCTACCGGTCCGGTCCACACACCTACGCCCGTCCCATCACCAAGCCTGTATCCGGCACTGTTCGGATTGGTATTGGCCGTGATGAGATGCGGGAGGGGGTCGATTACGAGATCGACCTGTCCACAGGTCTTGTCACCTTTCAACACCCGCCTGAACGTGATGTCGAGATTACCGCCGGGTTCGAGTTCGATGTACCTGTGCGGTTTGACACGGATCAGATCCAGACCTCGGTTGCCAGTTTTCAGGCGGGTAGTGTGCCGACCGTTCCGATCATCGAGGTGCGTGTGTGATGGGGGGGCAAAGTACAGCGTTTCTGGATCACACGGCGACCGGCCTGACCTCGCTTTGTCGCGCCTGGGCGATCACGCGCAAGGATGGTGTGTCGTTTGGCTTTACCGATCACGACCGGGAGTTGTCCTTTGACGGAGTCAGCTTTCGTGCGGACTCTGGTTTGACTGCATCCGCGCTCGCCCAATCCACCGGTCTGAGCGTGGATAACACCGAGGCCTTGGGGGCCCTGACAGATGCCGCAGTGCGCGAGGATGATATCGAGGCGGGTCGTTTCGACGGCGCCGAGGTGCGCGCGTGGTTTGTCAACTGGGCGAACCCGGACACCCGATGGTTGCAGTTTCGCGGCACCATTGGTGAAATTCGTCGTGCCGGTGGAGCATTCCATGCCGAGCTGCGCGGATTGACCGAGACGTTGAACCGTCCCTTGGGCCGGATTTATCAAAAGCCCTGTACTGCCGTCTTGGGGGATGCAGGCTGTCGCTTTGATCTGGCCCAGCCCGGATATCGTTTCGAAGGCGAATTTGATCGTGTCACCAAGGGTCGTGCGTTTGAATGGGACGCGTTGACCGGGTTTGAGCCGGAGTGGTTCCAGCGTGGTCGTCTTGATGTGCTGAGCGGTCCGAGTGCCGGTCTGTGGAGCATGATCAAGCGCGATGTGTTCGAGGGTGGTGTGCGCCGGATTGACCTGTGGGAGCCTATTCGCGGCCCTCTTGTGGCTGGGGATGCCGTGCGCCTGACCGTTGGTTGCGACAAGCGGTTCGAGACCTGCCGCTTGAAGTTCGACAACCTTCTGAATTTCCAAGGATTTCCTGATTTGCCCGGGGATGACTGGGTTATGGCATATCCCAGCAGCGGGCGGGCCAATGCCGGAGGAAGCCTGCGATGAGTGTTCCGACAAACAAGATCGTCGCCGAAGCCCGCCTTTGGATCGGCACGCCATACATTCACCAGCAGGCCGCCAGAGGCGCCGGCTGTGATTGCCTTGGCCTTGTGCGCGGTGTGTGGCGTGGCCTGTTCGGCGCCGAACCCGAGCGTCCCCCGGCTTATTCCATGGACTGGTCCGAGCCGCAGGGTGAAGAGCGTCTTTGGGATGCCGCCATGCGCCATCTGAGCCCCAAGCCGGTAGATACGCCAGAGCCCGGCGACGTCGTGTTGTTTCGCATGCGCGCCGGCTCGGTTGCTAAACATCTTGGTATTCAGACGCAAACCGGCGACGCGGCCGCGTTCGTGCATGCGTACAGCGGGCACGGCGTTGTCGAGAGTCCGCTGAGCGCGCCGTGGGCGCGTCGTATCGTTGCGCGCTTTGCATTTCCGACCGAGGAGGTCTGCTGATGGCAACTGTAATTCTTTCCGCCGTTGGTGCGGCAGTTGGGGGCTCGCTGGGTGGAACCTTCCTGGGCCTGTCCTCTGCCGTGTTGGGGCGTGCTGTCGGTGCAACTCTTGGCAAGGTCATTGACCAGCGCCTCATGGGGCAGGGATCGGATGTGGTCGAACATGGCAAGGTGGACCGATTTCGCCTGACCAGTTCGGGAGAAGGGGCGGCTATTTCGCAGCTTTATGGGCGCATGCGTCTGGGGGGGCAGGTCATCTGGTCTTCGGACTTTCTGGAGAACGCGTCGAGCAGTGGTGGTGGTGGCAAGGGTGCCCCCAAGGGGCCTCAGGTCAATTCCTACAGCTATTCGCTGAGCCTTGCCCTTGCTTTGTGCGAGGGTGAGATCACCCGCGTTGGACGCGTTTGGGCCGATGGTGAGGAAATCGCCATCAACGATTTGAATATGCGCGTTTATACCGGCACGCTTGATCAGTTGCCCGATCCGCTCATGGAAGCCATTGAGGGGCAGGGGGTCGTTCCCGCCTATCGCGGTACGGCATATGTGGTGATCGAGAACCTCGCCCTGGAGCAGTTCGGTAACCGAGTGCCCCAGCTCTCCTTTGAGGTGGTGCGCCCCGAGCAATCCGGTCAGGAGGGTGCCGAAGACGAGATGACCCGCGCTGTCCGTGCCGTAGCGCTGATGCCCGGCACTGGCGAATATGCACTTGCCACGACTGCTGTGAATTACATCGACCAGACCAACGGCCGCTGGAGTGCCAATGTCAACACGCCTGCCGGTCTGACCGATTTCGTCGCATCGATGGACAGTCTGGAGGACGAGTTGCCCAATTGCGAGGCCGCGTCCCTGATCGTGTCTTGGTTCGGCAATGATTTGCGCTGTGGGTCCTGCGAGTTGAAGCCCAAGGTTGAGCGCAAGGACATCGAAGGCGAGAATATGCGTTGGTCAGTATCGGGCGTTGAACGCGAGGATGCCGAACAGATCGCCGAGGACGATGGGCGCCCGATTTATGGCGGAACGCCGACTGACGAATCTGTCATCGAGGCGATCGAAGCCTTGAACGCTGCCGGAAAGGCGGTGATGTTCTATCCCTTCGTGCTGATGGATCAGCAAGAGGGCAACACTCTGCCCAATCCTTATGACCCATCGGTCCATCAGCCGCACTTGCCATGGCGCGGACGCATTACCCTGTCCGTTGCGCCCGGTGTGGAAGGCTCGCCCGACGGAACGGCTGCGGCTGAGGCCGAAGTGGATGCGTTCTTTGGCAATGCCAAGGCGAGTGATTTCGATCTCGACCCGTCCCCGTTTTTCTTTCTTGAGCAACTGTTCAACATTAAGACCCCGGCGGTGCGCTACACCGGACCTCAGGAGTGGTCGCTGTCGCGCTTCATTCTGCACTACGCCGCGCTGTGCGCCAAAGCGGGTGGTGTCGAGGCGTTTTGCATCGGGTCCGAATTTCGCGGCCTGACGCAGATCCGGGGGACGGGCAATGCGTTTGTCGTGGTCGAAAAACTGCGCGCCCTGGCTGGTGAAGTGCGCGCCATACTCGGCCCGGACACCAAGATTTCATACGCAGCGGATTGGACTGAGTATTTTGGATACCAGCCGCAGGATGGCACGGGGGACCGTTATTTCCATCTGGACCCGCTGTGGGCCGATGCGAATATCGACTTTATCGGCATCGACAACTACATGCCCCTTTCTGACTGGCGCGATGGCGAAGATCATGCCGATGCTGGCTGGGACAGCATTTATGACCTCGACTATCTGCGGGCCAATATCGCGGGCGGTGAGGGATTTGACTGGTACTATCATTCGCCCGAGGCGCAGGCTGCGCAAATTCGCACACCGATAACGGATGAGGCGCATTCTGAGCCGTGGGTATGGCGGTTCAAGGACATTCGCAACTGGTGGTCCAACGTGCATCATGAGCGGGTGGCTGGTGAACGGGCCGCGACCCCAACCGCATGGGAGCCAGAGTCCAAACCGATCTGGTTTACCGAGTTGGGTTGCGCCGCCGTCGATAAGGGGACGAACGAACCAAACAAGTTCCTCGATCAGAAGTCGTCGGAAAGCAGTTTGCCAAAGTATTCAAACGGTGCGCGGGACGATCTGATCCAAAAGCAATATTTGCGGGCGATGAATTCGTTCTGGTCCGATCCGGTCAATAACCCGCAGTCCCAGGAATACGGTGGCGCAATGGTCGATATGGGCCGTGCCTTTGTCTGGGCTTGGGACACGCGCCCATATCCGTTTTTCCCCAATTCGGTCGCGACGTGGTCCGATGGAGAGAATTACCCCCGTGGTCACTGGATCAGCGGGCGTACCTCAGCCAGGACGTTGGCGTCGGTGGTTGGGGAAATCTGTGACCGCACGGGTTTGACCGCCTACGATACCTCGGGCCTTTATGGTTATGTGCGCGGCTATATCGTGGAAGACGTCGCGTCGGCCCGAAGCGCGTTGCAGCCGCTGATGCTGCGCTATGCCTTTGACGCGATCGAGCGGGATGGTGTTTTGAAATTCGTGATGCGCACGGGGCGAAATGCAACCGTATTGCCCTCGGAACGGTTTGCGATCAGTGCAGATCTTGAGGGGCGGTTGGAACAATCGCGCGAGTCTGATGCAGATCTGGCCGGGCGGGTCCGGTTGCGTTTTGTGCAAACAGACGGCAACTTCGATGTCCTGTCCGAAGAGGCCATTTTGGCCGATGACGCCACACATTCCGTATCGACCACTGATTTGCCCATGGCTTTGACTCGTCCCGAGGGGCGGCAGATCGCAGAACGTTGGTTGAGTGAGGCCCGGATTGCCAGAGAAGCGGTGCGCCTCGCCCTGCCGCCGTCGCTTTTGGGGGTTGGCGCGGGCGATGTGATCGAGGTGGTTGCGGACCAATCCGAAGGTCCGGGTCTGTACCGCGTGGACCGGGTCGAACTGGGTGAAATGCAAATTCTCGAGGCTGTGCGGATCGAGCCGGATATTTATGTGCCGTCAGAATTATCCGATGAATTGGCGGGCGTTCGTGAATTCGTGCCGCCGGTTCCGTTGACGTCAGTTTTCCTCGATCTGCCTTTGCTGACCGGAGAAGAGGTTGAGCATGCGCCCTATGCGGCCATTTCGGGCACACCTTGGCCCGGAACGGTCGCTATCTATCAATCGCCGACGGACTCTGGTTTCTTTCTGAATTCCATCGTCGCGGCACGGTCGAGCATGGGCTTTACCAAGTCGCCGCTTGAACGCGCCCAAAGCGGGTTGATCGATCGTGGTGAAGTCCTGGAAGTCGAGTTGTTGCATGGTGCGTTGGAGTCCACGTCCGATGCGGGGCTGCTTAACGGCTCCAATCTTGTAGCGATTGGCGATGGGACTCCGAACAATTGGGAGCTGTTGCAGTTTCGCGATGCCGAGTTGATCGCGCCGGGACGCTATCTGCTCAGCCATCGCTTGCGCGGTCAGTTGGGTAGTGACGCGATTGGGCCGGACATCTGGCCGGTGGGATCGTGGTTCGTCGTTCTGAATGGCGTGCCGTCTCAGATTGATCTGGCGCGCAATTTGCGGCGTGTCGCCCAAACATATCGCATTGGTCCAGCGCGGCGTGGCTATGAGGATCCGTCCTATCAGGAATATGTCCACGCTTTTGACGGCAACGGTTTGCGTCCCTACCGCCCCGCGCATCTGCAGGTCAAAGTGGTTGACGGAGATCTGGAAATGAGCTGGATCCGCCGCACCCGGCTGGATGGGGATGACTGGGACTTGCCCGATGTACCCTTGGGTGAAGAAAGCGAGAGCTACACGGTCCGGGTGATGCAAGGCGCGCAAGTTGTGCGTGAGACGATCGTTAGTACACAAAACTGGGTATATGGCAGCGGTGATCGGCAGGCCGACGGTCTAATCGGTGAGTTCCAACTGGCCGTGGCACAAAATTCGGCGCGATTCGGGCCGGGACCGTTCAAGTCGATTGGGGTTGAGGCGTGATGCGGCCCGTGATCGTCACCGATCTGGTTTGTGCCGGGCGGGCTGTGCTGGCCGCTGCTCCAACCGCGCGTATTCGCACGGCAAAGGCATTGCTGGATAATGCAAATGGGGCTGACCGCGCCCGCTTGTCCACCGGTACGTTGCATCCGGATTTTGGCGACGGTACTTTGGCTGACGCGGCGCGGAAGATGGGACTGGCGCCCGAGCCGCCGGTCTGTGATCCCGACTTTGCAAGAGCCATGATTCTGGTGCTGCAGGCCCTTGTCGCGCGTTCCGACTCTGACTGATTGGCAATCGCGATGAGGTGCATCACAGGTTTGCGTTTGGAAATTCAGCCTTATCTAAGGTAAGGACGTGCTGAAAGGATTACGCATGGCTGATCTGAGAACCAATATCAATATCACTGCGATAGATCCCCTTTGGGACCAAATCAACGAAGAGGCCCGCCAAGCGGTAGCCGATGAGCCGCTGATTGGCGGGTTTGTGCATGCTTGTATTCTGCATCACAAATCCATCGAAAAGGCGCTGTCCTACCGGATCGCCGCCAAACTCGCCTCAAACGAGATGTCGATGGTCGTTGTCCGCGAGATCGTTGAGGAAGCCTATCAGAAAGCACCCAAGCTGGTTGATGCCGCGCGTGCCGATCTGGTTGCGGTGTATGAACGTGATCCAGCTTGCCATCGCCTGGTACAACCGATTCTTTACTTCAAAGGTTATCAGGCGATCCAGGCTTATCGCGTGGGTCACTTCCTGTGGTCCGAAGGGCATCACGACCTTGCCTATTTCTTTCAGATGCGTGTGTCTGAGATTTTCGGCGTCGACATTCACCCTGCTGCTGTAATCGGCAAGGGTATCATGATCGACCATGCCCATTCCATAGTGATCGGGGAAACGGCCGTTGTCGGAGACAATGTGTCGATGTTGCATTCCGTGACCCTTGGTGGGACGGGCAAGGAAGAGGAAGACCGCCATCCCAAGATCGGCAACGGCGTGTTGATCGGAGCCGGAGCGAAAGTTCTGGGCAATATCCGCATCGGCGATTGCAGCCGGATTGCCGCCGGTTCAGTCGTGCTGGAGGAGGTGCCGCCCTGCAAGACCGTGGCTGGTATTCCTGCAAAAATCGTTGGTGAGGCTGGATGCGATCAACCTGCCGTTTCGATGAACCACATGCTGGGCAAGGATCAGCAATAGGTCACTCGACGACAATCAAACAAAAAAAGCCGGAGCGGGACGCTCCGGCTTTTGGATTTTGTGGGGCTGCTTATGCCAGCATCGCGAGCGGATTTTCGAGGTTTGCAACAATGGCGTTGAGCAATTGCGCGCCCAGAGCACCGTCGATGACACGGTGATCAACGGACAGGGTGACGGACATCACCGTTGCTACACTCACCCCCCCGTCTTTTCCTACAATCGGCTTATTCACGCCTGCACCGACCGCAAGTATCGCGCCGTGGGGCGGGTTGATAACCGCATCGAAATTGTCGATGCCGAACATGCCCAGGTTCGAGACCGCAAAGCTGCCACCCTGATATTCGTGCGGTGCAAGTTTGCGGTCGCGGGCGCGGGTGGCGAGGTCTTTCATCTCGGCCGAAAGGGTCGAAAGCGATTTTTGGTGCGCGTCTTGAAGCACTGGGGTGAACAGCCCGCCCTCGATTGCGACGGCTACTGCCACGTCTGAGGGTTTCAGTTTCAGTATCCGGTCTCCGGCCCAGACGGCGTTGGCATCCGGCACTTGTTGCAGGGCCAGCGCGCATGCTTTGATGATGAAATCGTTTACGGAGAGTTTCACACCGCGATCTGCCAGTTGCGCGTTTAGCGTACCGCGGAATTCAAGCAGTGCGTCAAGTTTGATGTCGCGACGCAGGTAGAAATGCGGCACGGTCTGCTTGGCCTCGGTGAGGCGCGCGGCGATGGTCTTGCGCATGCCGTCGAGCTTGACCTCTTCGTAGTCGCGCCCGGCATACATTTTGGCGACGGCATCGGCTGAGGGACCGGACGGAGGTGCAGCAGCCGTTGGCGCTGCTGCGGCGGCTGGGGCGTCGGCCTTCGCCGGTTGAGCCTCGGCCTTTTCTACATCAGCTTTAACGATGCGCCCATGCGGACCGGAGCCTTTGAGCGCGGATAGGTCCAGGCCCTTTTGTGCCGCGATGCGCCGGGCAAGGGGGGATGCGAAGATGCGGTTTCCGTCACCCGATTTGGGTGCCGCCGGTGCCGGTGTTGCGTCGGTTTCGCTGCGTCCGTGATCTTTGGTTTGCGCGGTGGCGTCAGATACTTCGGCGGGGGCGGCATTGCTGCTCGCCTCTTCCTTTGGCGCAGAGGGCTCTGTTCCAATGTCGTCCGCGCTTTCACCTTCCTCAAGGAGCACGGCGATGGCGGTGTTGACCTTGACCCCTTCGGTGCCGTCCGGGATCAGGATCTTGCCGATTGTTCCTTCATCTACAGCCTCGAATTCCATCGTGGCCTTGTCGGTTTCGATCTCGCACATCACGTCGCCGGACGCGACCGTATCGCCTTCTTTCACCAACCACTTGGCCAGCGTGCCTTCCTCCATCGTGGGGGACAGGGCGGGCATGAGAATTTCTGTGGGCATCTCCGGCTCCTTAGCGGTACGTGACTTTTTTGACGGCTTCGATGACTTCATCGGTCGTCAGCAGTGCATGCTTTTCAAGGTTGGCGGCATAGGGCATGGGAACGTCCTTGCCTGTGCAGTTGATCACCGGCGCATCGAGGTAGTCGAACGCCTCTTGCATGATGACCGAGCTGATGTAGTTGCCTACGGAGCCTTGCGGCCAGCCTTCCTCGACGGTCACGCAGCGGTTGGTCTTCATCACCGAATTGAGGACGGTTGCGGTATCCATCGGGCGCAGGGTGCGCAAGTCGATAACCTCGCAGTTGATGCCATCCTCGGCCAGCTTGTCCGCTGCGGCGAGGGCATATTGCATTCCGATCCCGAAGGATACGATTGTGGCATCGTCGCCTTCGCGCCAGATGCGCGCCTTTCCAAACGGAACCGTATAGTCATCCACGTCCGGCACGTCGAAGGTGCGCCCGTAAAGGATTTCGTTTTCAAGGAAGATCACGGGGTTCGGGTCGCGGATCGCGGTTTTCATCAGCCCTTTATAATCCGAGGCCGAGTACGGCATCACCACCTTGAGGCCCGGTATCTGCATGTACCAAGCCGCGTAATCCTGGCTGTGCTGGGCGCCGACCCGCGCTGCCGCACCATTGGGGCCACGGAACACCATGGGCGCACCCATCTGACCGCCGGACATATACAGCGTCTTGGCGGCCGAGTTGATGATGTGGTCGATGGCTTGCATGGCGAAGTTGAAGGTCATGAACTCTACGATCGGCCGCAGACCGCCGAACGCAGCGCCGACACCGATACCGGCAAAGCCGTGTTCGGTGATGGGAGTGTCCATCACACGTTTGGGGCCGAATTCATCCAGCATTCCCTGGGATATCTTGTAGGCGCCCTGATACTCGGCCACCTCTTCGCCCATCAGGAACACGGTATCGTCGCGCCGCATCTCTTCAGCCATGCCATCGCGCAAAGCTTCGCGCACGGTTTGTTGCTTCATCGCGGTGCCTTCTGGCCAGTCAGGGCTTGTGTCGGACTTTGGGGCTGCAGGCAGGCTGGTGGGGGTTGATGCCGTCGCAGGCGAATCCGCCTTGCCTTCCGTGCCACTGAGGGCCGCTGGGGCAGGGGCGGAGGACGCTTGGATATCATCCGCGCTTTCGCCTTCCTCGATCAGAACGGCGATCGGAGTATTAACCTTTACTCCTTCCGTGCCCGCTTCGATCAGGATCTTTCCGATGATCCCTTCATCCACTGCTTCGAATTCCATCGTGGCCTTGTCGGTTTCGATCTCGGCCATGATGTCGCCAGAGGCCACGGTGTCGCCTTCCTTGACGAGCCATTTGGCCAATGTGCCTTCTTCCATCGTCGGGGAGAGTGCGGGCATGAGAATTTCGGTTGCCATGTCGTTATCTCCCCTTAAGCGTTCTGCGGTGCCGTTTCGGCGTAGATGTCTGTCCAAAGCTCTTCCAGAGCAGGCTCCGGGCTGTCCTTGGCGAATTCGGCAGAGGCGTTGACGACCTCCTTGATTTCCTTGTCGATGGCCTTGAGGTCATCCTCGGTCGCGTGCTTGCCGGTCAACAGCAGGGAACGGACAGCCTCGATCGGGTCACGTTCGTCGCGCATCTTCTGGACTTCCTCGCGGGTGCGGTACTTGGCCGGGTCGGACATCGAGTGGCCGCGATAGCGGTAGGTCTTGATTTCGAGGATGTAGGGGCCTTTGCCCGCGCGGCAGTGTTCAACTGCTTTTGTCCCGGCAGCCTTGACGGCCAGAACGTCCATGCCATCCACTTCCTCGCCCGGAATGCCGTAGGCTGCTCCGCGTTCCCAGTAACTCGGGGATTTGGTGGAGCGTTTGGTTGAGGTGCCCATGGCGTACTGGTTGTTTTCGATCACGAAGACTACCGGCAACATCCACAGCTCGGCCATGTTATAGGCTTCGTAGACTTGGCCCTGATTGGCCGCGCCATCACCGAAATAGGTGAAGGTGACGTTGTCGTTACCCTTGTACATGTCTGAAAACGCAAGGCCCGCGCCCAGCGGCACCTGCGCTGCGACGATGCCGTGGCCGCCGTAGAAATGCTTTTCCTTGGAGAACATGTGCATCGAGCCGCCCTTGCCCTTGGAATAGCCCCCCTCGCGCCCCGTCAACTCGGCCATGACGCCATTTGGGTCCATGCCACAGGCCAGCATGTGACCGTGGTCGCGGTAGGATGTGATGCGCTTGTCGCCCTCCTTGGCCGCAGCCTCCAGCCCCACAACAACCGCTTCCTGCCCGATATAAAGGTGGCAGAAGCCCCCGATCAGACCCATGCCGTACAACTGACCCGCCTTTTCTTCGAAGCGGCGGATCAACAGCATATCGCGGTAGTAGCCTTTCAACTCCTCCGCGGACACATTCGGTTTGGTTGCGGCTTTGCGCGTGGCCATGTGGACCCTCCTCGGAACGGAATAGTTTAGCGTTAAACTATTCCTTACAGGATTCGCGCGCGCGGTGCGAGGGCCAATCTGCCGCAACGGCAACGACCGCTCAAGACATTGATAACAGGGGGATTAGCGGATCACGATTTCGTCGCTGCGCAACATGCCAAGCACGCTGCGGGCCTGTTCGTCCAGCAGATCAAGGTCAAGGTAGTCATCTGACAGGCGGGTTGTCAGGTTTTCCATCTTGTCTACCTGTGCCTGAACGGCGCTGAGTTGTGCGGCAAGGTCACGCGCCTCTGCGTCGATTTCGGCGCGGCGAAACAGGCCATAATCCCCCTGCACGGCGGCAAAGGTGAAATACACGCCTAACGCAAATGCCACGGCGAAGAAAAAGATCGTGCCCAGTGTGGGACTTGCTGTGCGGGTCATCTCTGCTGCCTTCTGTGCCACCTCTGACGGGCGGTTGGGGAGAGTATGCCACAGGTGATTCGCTGTGTGAATCCCTTTGAGGGCGTTTTTCCTAGTGTTTTTTCAGAAATGCACCATAGGCACGCAGCAATACTGCCCGTGGCAGGATGCGTGGCAAAAACGCGGCCACTTTGTTCATTGCGCCGGGCACGACAATGCGTTTTCCGATCCGCGCCTCCAGCCATCCCTTTTCAGCGACGGGCGCGGGGTCCATCGGCCTGGCAAGTTTCAGCAGCTTGGAGTCGCTCATTTCGGCGTCGTTGAAGAAGTTGGTCTTTGTAGTGCCGGGGCACAGGGTCGTCACCGAGACATTGGTGCCGCGCAGTTCCTCGGCCACCGCTTCGCTTAGGAACAGCACATAGGCTTTGGTCGCGTTATAGACCGCCATATAGGGACCGGCGGCAAAGGATGCGACAGAGGCGACGTTCAGAATGCGCCCCTTCTCAAGGGTTTTCATGTGCGGAATGGCAAGGTTCATCAGCCGTGTCAGGGCCAGCATGTTGACGTTGATCGACGCCAGTTCCCGTTCCCATATGCCATCATCTGCAAAGGCACCGTTGGTGCCAAGCCCCGCGTTGTTCACCAGCACATCGACGTCGCGCCCGTCCGTGGCTTGGGTCCACAGCTTGTCGACATCGCCCATTTTGGACAGATCGGCGGTGATCACCACGGCCTCAACCCCAATGGCGCGAACCTGATTGGCCACCTTTTCCAGTTTGTCCGTCGAGCGTGCCGCAAGGATCACATTGCGCCCTTCGCGCGCCGCGATATGGGCGAATTCCACGCCCAGCCCTTCGGATGCGCCCGTGATGAGTGTCCAGCCTGCCATGATGAAATCCCCCTAGGTTACCGTGCTTTTCACTATCTAGGGGCGCGCGGCCCCTTGCAGAAGACGTGCGCCTATTATTGCATCAGTGCGGCAACGCCGGGCAACTCCTTGCCCTCCATCCACTCCAGAAAAGCGCCGCCCGCCGTCGAGATGTAGGTGAAATTTTCAGCAACGCCTGCCTGATTCAGGGCCGCGACCGTGTCGCCACCTCCGGCAACAGTGACCAACTTGCCCGCATGCGTCAGCGTCGCAGCCGTTTTTGCCGCCGCCATTGTGGCCGTGTCGAAGGGCGCGATTTCGAACGCGCCAAGGGGGCCGTTCCAGATCAGGGTTTTCAAAGAAGCGAATTCCTGCGCAACCAGTTCCACCGAGGCATCGCCCGCATCCAGCACCATCTGGTCGCTTGCGAGCATGGTTCCCGCGTTCAGCGCAACCGTGTCATAGGCCGCGCCAGCCTTGAATTCCCTCGCAACGCGCCCATCGGTTGGCAATACGATCCGGCAGCCCGATGCGGCCGCCTTGTCCATTATCTCGCGCGCAGTGACGTGCAGATCGGCCTCTTGCAGCGACGCGCCAAGTTGCGCGCCCTGCGCGGCAATAAAGGTGTTGGCCATGCCACCGCCAATAATTAGCACGTCGATCTTTTCGACGAGGTTCATCAGGAGATCCAGCTTGGTCGACACCTTGGCGCCCCCCACGACGGCCCCGACGGGACGTTTGGGATTGGAAAGCGCGGCCTCAAGAGCGCTGAGTTCGGCCTGCATCAACCGACCCGCGCAGGCGGGCAGCAGGTGCGCGACTCCTGTGGTTGACGCATGGGCCCGGTGCGCGGCGGAAAACGCATCGTTGCAATAGATGTCCCCCAGCGAGGCAAGGAATTGCGCCATCTGCGGGTCGTTCGCCTCTTCCATCGGGGTAAAACGGGTGTTTTCGACAAGGATCACGGCGTCCGTGGCTTGGGCGTCGATAAAATCGCGGCTGGGACGTTCGACGAATGTGACCGGGCATCCAAAGGTGGACTCCAGTGCGGGCACCAGCGGAGCGAGCGACATCTCTGGCACGGGCTTTCCCTTGGGGCGACCGTAGTGCGCCAGCAAGACGGGGCTGCCGCCCTTGGCCCGAATGTCAGCAATTGTGGGTGCGATCCGTTCGATCCGCGTCGCATCAGTGATGCGGCCATCTTCCATGGGCACGTTGATATCGACCCGGGTCAGCACCCGTTTTCCGCTCAGGTCCATGTCGTCCAGTGTTTTCCAGCCCATTGTTCAAGCGCCCCTTGTGTTATGTAGTGGGCCCTATGAACGCAGGTTAGGCAGTGACGTCAACCGGCTGTATGCGGCGCTCGACCGCGCGCGCGCAATAGGACCACGCCGGAAAAATAAAGAGCGCGCAACCCAGCACGGGCAGGATCGTGTTGGCGATCAGCAATGTCGTGACAATGGGATAGGGCAGGCCAAAAAAGCCAAGTAGGGTCAACAGCGCAAAAATACCGGCCAACGCCCCCGAAATGCGCATTCCAAACCCAGCGAGGGCCGCCTGATACCGGCGGCTAAATCCGCTACGCGGGTGACGTACGAGGCGGGCTACTTGCCCCCTCATTGCACCCTGAAGTCCACCCAAAACGGCCCCCCCCAACTGAAGTGCCGCGCAAAACAAAACTGCTTCTATGCCTGTAGATTGAAACATGCGTCATCGTCCTCGAAACCTAATGCTTGTCCCTGGACTACTGCCCAATTGCGCATTTTTTTTGGCAACTCCAAGGAATGTCCAGCCCGGCCTTTCCCCCGTGCGTGAACCGTATTAGTGTCGCAAAAATTCAAAGACAGGAGCGCCAAAGATGGCCGACATAAAAGACCCCGAGAACACGATCCTGATGGAGCTGAAAGGCGGGACCGTCACGATTCAATTGATGCCGGACGTGGCCCCCAAACACGTGGAGCGGATGAAAGAACTTGTCCGCGCGGGCGAATACGACAACGTCTGCTTTCACCGCGTGATTGACGGCTTTATGGCGCAGACGGGTGACGTGCAGCACGGCGACATGGAAGACGGGTTCAACATCCGCATGGCCGGCACCGGCGGGTCGGACAAACCCGACGTGCCAGCCGAATTTTCCAAGATCCCGCACGCGCGCGGGTCACTCGGTGCGGCACGCTCGTCCAACCCGGACAGCGCCAACAGCCAGTTCTTCATCAACTTCAAGGACAACGATTTCCTGAACGGGCAGTATACCGTCTATGGTCAGGTCGTTGAGGGCATGGAACATGTCGATGCCATCGCAAAGGGCGAGCCACCTGCCGAACCCGACCGTATGATCAGCGTCAAGGTGGCGGCAGATGTTGCGTAAATTGTTAAGCGCACTGGCCCTACTGGCCGCTTCACCGGCGCTGGCGACCGGGATCGAGATCACAGTCGCGGGTGAAGCAAACGGCGTCATCGCCGTCGATCTGTTCGAGAACATCGCGCCCGGCCATGTCGAGCGGATCACAGCACTGGCCGAAGCTGGCGAATATGACGGAGTCGCCTTTCACCGGGTGATCGATGGTTTCATGGCCCAAACGGGAGACGTGCAATTCGGTGATACCACGGATGGCTATGACGCTGGCAGCGCGGGGCGGGGCGGTTCGTCTATGGACGACCTT
This sequence comes from uncultured Rhodobacterales bacterium, assembly GCA_964351755.1. Taxonomy (GTDB): domain Bacteria; phylum Pseudomonadota; class Alphaproteobacteria; order Rhodobacterales; family Rhodobacteraceae; genus Tateyamaria. Next base: position 17,767 of record CAYGPT010000040.1, read on the forward strand.
CCTGCCGAGTTTTCGGACACGCCTTACACGCGCGGTGTGGTCGGCATGGCCCGCTCGCAAAACCCAGATAGCGCCAACAGTCAGTTTTTTATCACCTTCGGGGATGCGGATTTTCTGAACGGTCAGTACACGGTCGTGGGTCAGGTCACGTCGGGGCTTGAGGTGCTGGACGCGATCAAACGTGGAAATGCGCGGACAGGTGCCATAACCGGCGCGCCGGATGTCATGACCAGCGTGCGTGTCACGGACTAGGACGACACCCAATCACGGAACAGAAAAAGGGCGCTGCACATTCCTGTGTGCAGCGCCCTTTTTGTAGGTTCAGACCTGAGCGTTATTCGGACTTGGGCTGGGCCGCCGGCGCTGCCGGGGCGGGCTGGTGCGGCGGGCGGGTGTTCTTGCCACCAGCATTCAGGGGGTCGTCCTGACGCTGCACGGAGCCTTCGAAATGCGCACCGCTCTCGATGGCGATGGTCTTGTGGATAATGTCACCCTCGACCCGGGCGGTCGATGTCAAGCGGACCTTCAGGCCGCGCACGCGGCCCACGATGCGGCCATTGATGACCACGTCGTCGGCGACGACTTCACCCTTGATGGTCGCGGTTTCGCCGATTGTCAGCAGGTGAGCGCGAATGTCGCCTTCGACTGTGCCTTCGACGTTGATGTCACCGGTGGTCTTCATGTTGCCCGTGATGTGCAGGTCGGCCGACAGAATCGATGCCGGCGGCTTGGCCTTGGGCGCGCTGGCCTTGAATTCGTTCGGTTTCGGCGGCGCTGACGGGGCAGGGCTTGCCGGAGTTGCAGTTTTGTTTGCGTCCGCACTGGGGCCGGGTTCGTTGATTTTGCTCTTAGAAAACATCGTTCGCTGCCTTGATATAGATCATCGGGTTTACGGCTTTTCCGCCGACGCGGACTTCGTAATGCAGATGCACACCTGTCACCCGTCCAGACGCTCCCATATCACCAATCCGATCCCCGCGCGAGACCCTTTGACCAACTTTCACACGGAGTTGCGACATGTGCGCATAGCGGGTCTCAATGCCGAATTCGTGCTGGATCTTAACCAGGCGGCCATAGCCTGCCAGCCAGCCGGCATGGGTCACGACACCATCTGCCGTGGCATAAAGCGGTGTGCCGAGGGAGGCTGCGAAATCAACGCCGTTGTGCATGCGCCGACCACCCGTCTTGGGGTCACGGCGAAATCCGAAACTCGATGTGAAGCGGAATGAGCTTTTTACCGGCGTGGCAAAGGGCGCCTTTTGCGCCGCGATGCGGTAGAGGTTCAGCTGATCCATCTGGTTCAACAGGCGGTTGGCGCGCAGTGTGTCAGGGCTGGGCTCTTCTCCGCGGGTGGAGAATGTCAGCGGCGTCAGCGGCCCGCCTTGGCCGGAATAGCCTTGGCGTACCTGTTCGATGATGCGCTCGGTCGGCATGCCTGCAGCGCGGAACATCTTGTCCAATGGAGCGACAGATACGGTCATCGCTTCTTCGAGCTGGCGGAAAATCTGGTCGTTCTGTTCTTTCATCAGTGCGATTTCTGATTGTAGCCGATCGGCCGCAAGCAAAGCATCCTGTGCATCCTCGACCACCTGATCCCGTTCGGCGGCGGTCTTGGCCAGCGCGTCGGCCACGAAATCCATCGGTGCGCCACCACCGGATGCCGTCAGTGCGCCGCCCGTGCCACCGGTTTCGATCTGGCTTTCAAGCGTGGCCAGCTTGCCGCGGGCCTCCTCGCGGGCCTTCATAGTGCCGCGCAACGTGGCCTGAATGACTTCGATCCCGGTTTCCAACTCGCGGCGGCGGGTTTCGGACGAAAGCAACTCGGTCTGCATGATCGAGATCTGGGCGAGGGCGGCATTGAACCGTTCCTGTGCGGCCAGCGCCTCTTCGGCGCGGCTGTCGCGTTGGGCCGAAAGATGGTTCAGGCGTGCCTGGTAAGTGCGTTGATCGCGTTTGGCCTGTTCGCGGAAATTTCCCGCGCCGATGCTGTCCATGAGCAGGATGGCCGTGGCAACGATCGCCCAGGCCACGACAAAGGAACTGCCAGCAAAGGCCAAAAGCTGGGTGGCGGGTCGCAAACGAATGAAGCGGGTGTCATTGTCGGATTTCAGGAACACGCGACGCTCTGGAAAATAATGTTCCAGAAGTCCGTGCATTTTTATTCCGAGGCGTGTCCGCAATGCGCTCGTCCCTTGTCCCGTCCCAATTATGGTACTCGCGTCCCCAACACGGCACCTTGCCGACCGTCCTTAAGCGGGTGAGCCGGACGCGGCAACCCTCATACCCCGATCAGGGCGAATGCTGTCCCAAACTGTGACAAATTGGCGAAAATCCGCGCATGTAAATCCATACGGATCAGTCTGCTACGGCCAGGGGCCAATAGAAATCAGGTGGCAACCCGGCCTCGGCCCGCTTTTCTTCATTGAAGGGTGGTTTGAGCGGGCTGTGGAAATAGCGCTGAACAAGGGCGTGAAAGGCGTCCTTGGGGTCTTGCTCGTGGCGCCCGCACAGAAAGTGAAACCACTTCGATCCATAGGCCACGTGGGCCACTTCCTCGGCGTAGATGGTTTCGAGCGCGGCGACGGCTTGGGTCATGCCCGCATTGCGAAACACTTCGATCATGCTGGGCGTCACGTCAAGGCCGCGCGCCTCCAAAACCATGGGCACGACGGCCAGACGGCCCATGAAGTCGCGCGCCGTGTCTTCGGCCGCGCGCCACATGCCGGCATGCGCAGACAGGGCGCCGTAATAGCTGCCCTGCGCTTCAAGGCAGTCGCACATCAGGTTGAAATGTTTGGATTCCTCGTCAGCCGCCTTGACCCAGTCGTCGTAAAAGCCGATGGGCATTTTGACGTCCGTAAAGCGTGCGATGATGTCCCAGTGCAGATCGACAGCATTGAGTTCGATATGGGCCACGGCATGCAGCAGCGCAATGCGCCCCAGGGGACTGCCAGGACGGCGGCGGGGCACGTCGCGCGGGTTGAGCAGTTCGGGGCGCACGGGGCGCGCAGGGTGCGACGGCGGGTCGGCACGGCCAATCTCGGGCCGCTCACCTGCGGCGCGCGCCGCTTTCCACTCAGCCGCCAGACGGCGCGACAGGGCTGTCTTTTCCCGCCCGTCAGCGGTGCGCAGTACCGCCTCGGCCATTTGGGCAAGGGCTTGCACTTACAGGGCCTGAACCGCCGCAAGTACCGCCTCGGCATGCCCATCCACCTTGACCTTGCGCCAGACCATCGCGATGTCGCCATTTGCGTCGATCAGAAAGGTCGTACGCTCGATCCCCATATAGGTCTTTCCGTACATATTCTTTTCCTTCCACACGCCGTAGTCTTCGCAGGTCGTGCCATGTTCATCTGACAGAAGCGGCACCCTCAGATCCTTCTTCGTGGAAAACTTGGCGTGGCTGTCCACACTGTCCTTGGAAATGCCAAAGACACGTGCCCCCGCGGCCTCGAACGTGCCGAGATGTTCGGAGAAGGCGATGGATTCCTTGGTACAGCCCGGCGTGTCGTCGCGCGGATAGAAATACAGCACGACAGGACCGCCCTGAAGGGCAGACAGCGTCACCTCGGTGCCGTCGCCCTGCGGCAATGTGAAATCGGGGGCTTTGTTCGCAATATCTAGCATCGGGTTCGCCTTTTCATCACGGATAGGAAAGTTGTGACTGGCATGATAGATCGCGTCAGACAAGAATAAAGACATGAGCAGCGCAGAACCCGCATCTTCCCCGCCGCCGAAACGGCGCAAAAGCCTGTGGCGCCGTCACAGGGTGGGCAGCCTGTTCGTTACGCTGATCACGACGGCCCTGCTTGGGGCAGCAGTCTACTTGGCGATCGGACGGCCGGTGTCCGCCCCGGACTGGCTGCGCGCCGAGATCGCAACGCGCGCAGGCGAGGCGTTGGGGAAGGCTGTGCTTCGCTTTGACACTCTGGACGTGGTGTTAGAGGACAATGCTGTTCCTCGCGTGCGTATGACAAATGTGCGCGTGGTCGGCAATGACGGGGCGGAAATCGCCGCCTTTGCCGAGTTGCGCGCGGGTGTGTCGGTCTCCGATCTGCTGCGGGGCGAAGTGCGCCCGACCGACATCAGTATCAGTGGAATCTTTGCCAAGCTGCGGCGGCGCGAGGACGGATCGGTGGTGCTGTCCGGCGGGCTTGACCTGTCTTCGCCCGGACGTCAGGCCGCGACTTTGCCGCAACTGATCGAAGACATCGACGAGGTGCTGTCGCGCCCCGAACTTGCCGCGTTTCGCAGTGCCGATATCCAGTCGCTGACCTTGCGCGTCGAAGACGTCCGCTCGGACCGGGCCTGGACAGTGGACGGAGGGCGCGTGCGATTGGTGCGCGAGGATGACATGGTGCGCATCACCTCTGACCTTGCGCTGCTCAGCGGCGGGCAGGGGGTGGCCACTCTCGAGGCAAATTACGAAAGCCGGATCGGGGATGCCGCTGCGCGTTTCGGGGCCAATGTGACCGATATGGATGCAAGTGACATCGCCACACTCGCACCGCCCTTTGCCTGGCTCGACGTGCTGCGCGCGCCGATTTCCGGGGCAATGCGTGGCGGGATGGGTCAGGATGGCACGCTGGCACCGCTCAGCGCGACGCTGGCCATTGGCTCGGGCGTCATCCAGCCCACGGACACGACCCGCCCCGTTCCCTTCGCGGCGGCGCGCAGTTATTTCACATATGATCCGGTCCAGCGTGTACTGGCTTTCGACGAATTGTCGGTCGAATCCGCATGGATCACCGCCCGGATCGAAGGGCAGACCGTGCTTGGCCTTGATGACACCGGGCGGCTTGAGGATATCGTGGGCCAATTCCGGTCCAGCACCCTCACCGCCAACCCGGACGAAATCTATCCCGAGCCCGTCAGCATTGAGGCGGCCGAGATGGATTTTCGCATGACCCTTGATCCGTTCACGCTGGATGTCGGTCAGGCGCTGTTTCAGGATCAGGGTCAGACGCTACTGGCAAGCGGCCGGCTGGAAGCGGCCCCAGAGGGCTGGAGCTATAGCGTGGATGCGCAGATGGATGGGCTGTTGCCCGACCGTCTGCTGGCGCTCTGGCCCGAGGGGTTGGTGGACAAGACCCGGCAGTGGATCGTCGACAATCTGCTGACGGGCAGTCTGCACGATCTGGACATCGCCGCGCGCGACGCCCCCGGCAGCGCGCCGATCGGATATGTGAGTTTCTCCTATCGCGACGCGGATGTGAAATTCGCCAAGACCTTGCCCCCCGTCACCGGCGCGCACGGCACGGCCAGCCTGCTGGGCAACCGCTTTGTCGCGACGGTGGATGCAGGGCGGGTCGCACCGCCCCAAGGGGGCATCATCGACGTGGCCGGGTCGTCCTTCATTATTCCCGACATCACTGCGCAAGAGGGCGCGCCAGCCGTGGTGCGGGTTGATATGCGCTCCACCTTGACGGCGGCCCTGTCAATGCTGGATCAACCGCCTCTGAACGTGATCGGCAAGGCCGGGCTGGCACCCGATCTGGCCGATGGCCGATTGAACGTCACGGGCACCCTGTCCCTGCCGCTGCGGCAGGGACTGCAACCTGACGAATTGGTGTTCAATGCCAGCGGCACCGCGCGCGATGTGACCTCCACCACCCTCATTGCCGGGCGCAGGCTGGCCGCCAGTGCGTTGAAGGTGAGGGCCACCAACGAGGGGGTAGAGGTCTCTGGCCCAGGCACACTCGACGGTGTGCCGTTTGACGCTACCTGGGCGCAAGCCATCGGGAACGGCCCGCAACCGGGCAAAGTGACAGGCCGGATCGAACTGTCCGAGCGCACGATCGACGCTTTCCGCATTGGACTGCCCTCGGGCATGGTCACGGGCAAGGGCAGCGGCGACATCGAAGTGCAGTTGCCCACGGGCGGCGGGGCCCCGTCCTTTACCCTTGCGACGAACCTGCGCGGCATCCGCGTGTCTTCGCCCGCGCTGGGGTGGAGCAAAGCGGCAAGCGCTTCGGGCAGCCTGTCGATGGCGGGTCAGCTTGGGCCAAGCCCGCGCATCGACCGGCTGGTTCTTGACGCTCCGGGTTTGCGCGCCGCCGGATCGATCACCCTGACACCGGGGGGAGGGCTTGAGCGGGCGCGTTTTGACCAGGTCGAGGTCGGCGCGTGGCTGGATGCACCCGTTGATCTGGTCGGGCGCGGCGTCGGTGCCGCGCCGGGGGTCGAGGTGCGCGGCGGCACCCTTGATCTGCGCCGCGCCGATTTCGGCGGGGCCGGGGCGGGCACTGGCCGCGGGCAGAGCGGCGGGCCGGTGAGTCTGGTGCTGGACCGGTTGCAGATCACCGACACGATAGCCCTGACGGGCTTGCGGGGTCAGTTCGCGATGGCACGCGGTCTGGATGGTGACTTCACCGCCAAGATCAACGGCGGCACTGACATTCGAGGGCAGGTCGTGCCCCAAGGCGGGCGGAGTGCGATTCGCGTGACCGCGCAGGATGCGGGCGGAGTCGCAGCCTCCGCAGGGCTGTTGAAGCAGGCGCGTGGCGGGACCCTATCGCTGACCCTGCTGCCTGTGGGCGCAGCCAGCTTCGACGGGACGCTCGAAATCCTCGAAACCCGTATTCAGGACGCACCGGCAATTGCTGCTTTGCTCAATGCGCTCAGCGTCGTTGGTCTGCTCGATCAGATGAGCGGGCCGGGCATCCATTTTCAGGAGGTCGAAGCCGCATTCCGCCTGACCCCCTCGACGATGATCCTGACGCAGGCCAGCGCCGTGGGGCCGTCCATGGGCCTGTCGATGTTTGGCACCTATGACGTAACGGGCAAGGTGCTGGACATGCAAGGCGTGGTGTCGCCGCTTTACCTTGTGAATGGCATAGGCAGTATCCTGACGCGCAAGGGCGAGGGGTTGATCGGGTTCAACTATAGCCTGCGCGGGCCTGCTGCCAATCCAAACGTGCAGGTGAACCCGCTTTCGGCACTGACGCCGGGGATGTTCCGCGATGTGTTCCGCGCGCCGCCGCCCGAACTGCCAAGGGTCGAAGGCGACGCCGCGACGCCCGAAGCCTTCGCCCCCGGCACGCTGCAAGAGACACCGGCAGAACGCCGCCTGCGCGAACGGCGCGAGGCACGTGACAACCGCTGACGCGCGCGTTACGGGGCGGGCATGAAACTCAGTGACTTTGATTTCGATCTGCCGGACGACCTGATCGCAACGCGGCCCGCGGTGCCGCGCTCTGCCGCCCGGATGCTGGTGGCTGTTGGGGATGTGATCCATGATCAGCGGGTTACCGATCTGGTGCATTGGCTGACCCCCGGCGATCTGCTTGTTCTCAACGACACCAAGGTCATCCCGGCCCGCCTGTTCGGCACACGCGCACGGCGCTCGGCCCAAGGGGACACGACAGCCCGGATCGAAGTCACCCTGCTTGAGCCGCGCAGTGACGGCACATGGGCGGCTTTGGTCAAGCCGCTGAAAAAGGTGAAACAAGGCGAAGTTGTACGGTTTTCCGACGCCCTGTCGGCCACCCTGACAGGCACGGCGGACGGGCAGGGCCACTTGCGATTTAACCTGACGGGCGACCATTTCGATACCGCACTGGCGCAGGCAGGGGCGATGCCCTTGCCGCCTTACATCGCGGCCAAGCGGGCGGCGGACGAACAGGACAAGGTGGACTACCAGACTATCTGGGCCACCAATTCCGGTGCGGTCGCGGCGCCCACCGCGTCCCTGCATTTCGACGCGGACCTGATGGCTGCCCTGCAACAGCGCGGGGTACAAACGACCCACGTGACGCTGCATGTCGGCGCGGGCACCTTTCTGCCGGTCAAGGTCGAGGATGTGACGACTCACAAGATGCACGCGGAATGGGGGCAGGTCAGCGCGGCAGCGGCGCGAGCTATTGCCGACGCCAAGGCGCGCGGCAGCCGGGTGATCCCAGTGGGCACCACCTCCCTGCGCCTGATCGAGACCATGGCGCGCGATGTCGGCATCGCCCATTGGGAGGGCGAGACGGACATCTTCATCTATCCAGGCTTCGACTTTGCCGTGACCGACGGGCTGATGACGAACTTTCACCTGCCCAAATCGACGCTGATGATGCTGGTGTCTGCACTGATGGGGCAAGACCGGATCAGACGCGTCTATGACCACGCGGTCGCAGCGCGCTACCGCTTTTTTTCATATGGGGATTCCTCGTTGCTTTTGCCGCAGGGGCGCCAAACAAAACCGACATGAACGTGTCGTATTGGGCACCGACACCCACCAAAGGCCCGTGTCACCCCAAAGGATGAGTCGGTGCGCAGGAGAATAGTGCGATGATACAGGTAATCCAAAGCGCATGGGCCTTGCTGTTCGGCATGTGTCTGCTGATGGTGGGCAACGGGATGCAAGGGACGCTGCTGGGCATCCGGGGCGATATCGAAGGGTTTTCGACCCTTGAGATGTCGATTGTGATGTCGGCCTATTTCGCCGGTTTTCTGGGCGGCAGCCGCATGGCGCCCGTGATGATCAAACGGGTCGGGCATGTGCGGGTGTTCGCGGCGCTGGCGTCGCTCATATCCGCGGTGATCATCCTCTATCCGACATTCACAAATCCGTGGGTGTGGGCGATTGGGCGGATCGTGATCGGGTACGCGTTCTCTGCCGTTTATGTTACTGCTGAAAGCTGGTTGAACAATGCCGCCGACAACTCGAACCGGGGCAAGGCGCTGTCGCTTTACATGATCGTGCAGACGCTGGGCGTGGTGGCCAGCCAAGCGCTGCTGTTGACGGCGGACCCGTCCGGATTCGTACTGTTCGTGATCCCGTCGGTGCTGGTGTCCCTTGCCATCGCGCCGATCCTTTTGTCGATCAGCCCGACACCGGCCTTTGATACGACCAAGCCGATGACCTTGCGCGAATTGGCGGCCTATTCGCCACTGGGCTGTTTCGGAATGTTTATTCTGGGCGGCGTGTTTTCGGCGCAATTCGGGATGTCATCGGTCTACGGCGCGCAGGTGGGGCTGAGTGTAGCGCAGATTTCGACATTCGTGGCCACGTTCTTTGTCGGCTCGGTGCTGCTGCAATATCCCATCGGGTGGATGTCGGACCGCATGGATCGGCGGGTGCTGATCATCTTCGTCTGTGCCATTGGCGCTGTCGGCTCGTTCATCGGGCTGATGTTCGGCCCGGGGTTCAACATGCTTCTTGTCTCGGCCTTTGTGGTGGGGGGCATGTCCAACCCGCTGTATTCGCTGTTGATCGCGCACACCAACGATTTTCTGAAACACGAGGACATGGCCGCCGCCAGCGGTGGACTGCTGTTCATCAACGGACTGGGCGCGATTTTGGGGCCGCTGACCGTCGGGGCGATCATGGAGAATTTCGGGTCCGGGGGCTTCTATTTCTTTACTGCGATTCTGTTCCTGATCCTGATGGCATATGCGGCCTACCGCGCCACCAAGCGCGCTGCACTTTCGGCGGACGAGACGGGGGCGTATGTTGCGATGGCCCAAGGGTCAATCACACCCGTGACGATGGAACTTGCACAAGAATACGCCATTTCCACCGATCAGGCCGAAGATGATAGCGATAAAGCTGCATAGTGTCGTATTTCGTGATTGGGCTAGGGCACAAATTTATGTAACGATTCCATGACGGAGCGTGGAGACAGGAGCAGGCACCATGGTGGGTCCGGAAGAGATTTTACAGTTCTGGCTGGATGAATGCGGCCCGGATCGCTGGTTTGAAAAAACCGAGACACTGGATCAGGAGATCACAGAACGCTTCGGTGAAACCTGGAAGGCGGCAACCGAGGGCAAATTTGCCCTTTGGCTGACCTATCCCAACGGGGTGCTGGCCTATGTCATCCTGACCGACCAGTTTCCGCGCAACATGTTCCGCAACGATGATCGCGCCTTTGCCACGGACCGCGCTGCATTGGCTGCCGCGAAATCCGCCATTGCCAAGGGGTGGGATCTGCGCGTCGACACACCGGCACGCCAGTTCTTTTACATGCCGCTCGAACATTCCGAAAACCTGTCCGATCAGGACCGCGCTGTGCGCCTGACCTGCGAGCGGATAAAGGATGCGACATTCATGCTGCATGCACAGGCGCACCGCGAAGTGATCCGCCGGTTTGGTCGTTTCCCGCATCGCAACGCCGTTCTGGGGCGCAAATCAACGAACGCCGAGCAGGCGCATCTGGACGGGGGCGGGTATGGCTCGGTCCTGCGCAGCTTGCAGACCGAGGCCGCCTAGGCCGTCGGGCGTTCATTTGTCGCGCATATGTTTCGTTGAGGTCTCGGCAGATATAGTTTAACGGTAAACTATATCTGACGCAGATCTTGGTGAGGACATTGATATGGCAGCGAAATCCTTTGACGTTGTGGTGGTCGGCTCTGGCCCCGGTGGCTATGTGGCTGCAATCCGGGCCGCGCAACTGGGTCTGTCTACCTGCGTCGTAGAACGCGAACACCTGGGCGGCATATGCCTGAACTGGGGCTGCATCCCGACCAAGGCGATGTTGCGCAGTTCCGAAGTGTTCCACCTGATGCACCGCGCCAAGGAATTCGGGCTGAAGGCCGATGGCATCGGTTATGATCTGCCCGCCGTGGTGGATCGGTCCCGCAAGATCGCCGGGCAACTGTCGGGCGGCGTGCAGCACCTGCTCAAGAAAAACAAGGTGACCGTGATCATGGGCGAGGGCTCGATCCCGTCCAAGGGCAAGGTCTCCGTCAAGACCGACAAGGGCACCGAAGAGGTGACGGCCAAGGCCATCATCCTCGCCACGGGCGCGCGTGCCCGCGAACTGCCGGGGCTTGAGGCGGACGGCGATCTGGTCTGGACCTACAAGGCCGCGCTGACCCCCAAACGGATGCCCAAGAAACTGCTGGTTATCGGCTCGGGTGCCATCGGCATCGAATTCGCCAGCTTTTACAACACGCTGGGCGCCGACACGACCGTGGTCGAGGTCATGGACCGTGTGTTGCCCGTCGAAGATGCCGAGATTTCGGCCTTCGCCAAGAAGTCCTTCGAAAAGCAGGGCATGAAGATCATGCAAAAGGCGATGGTAAAGCAGCTTGACCGTGCCAAGGGCAAGGTGACAGCGCACATCGAAGCGAACGGGAAGGTCGAAAAGCACGAGTTCGACACGGTCATTTCCGCCGTAGGCATCGTGGGCAACGTGGAAAATCTGGGCCTTGAGGCGCTTGGTGTCAAAATCGACCGCACCCATGTGGTCACGGACGAATTTTGCCGCACCGGGGTCGAAGGTGTCTATGCCATCGGCGACATCGCGGGTGCCCCGTGGCTGGCGCACAAGGCATCGCACGAGGGTGTCATGGTCGCCGAATTGATCGCGGGCAAGAACGACGTGCATCCGATCAAACCGAACTCCATCGCGGGCTGCACCTATTGCCACCCGCAGGTCGCCAGCGTCGGCCTGACCGAGGCCAAGGCCAAGGACGCAGGGTACGAGATCAAGGTCGGTCGTTTCCCCTTCATCGGCAACGGCAAGGCCATCGCATTGGGCGAGCCCGAGGGGATGATCAAGACCATTTTCGACGCCAAGACGGGCGAATTGCTGGGCGCGCACATGATCGGCGCGGAAGTCACCGAACTTATCCAGGGTTATGTGGTCGGCCAGGCGCTGGAGACGACCGAGGAAGACCTGATGCACACCGTCTTCCCGCACCCGACGCTGTCGGAAATGATGCACGAATCCGTACTGGATGCCTATGACCGCGTGATCCACATGTAAGGCGCAGTCCGCGCACAGCCCGGCCCCTTGCAGCCTGTCCAAATCGGGCTTAGCGGAGGGGCCATGGTCACACACACGTCCTTTGCCCTAATCCTGTGCCTTTGGGGCGCCGGTCTGGGTGCGGCCGGGCAATACGCCAAGATCAGCGTGATCTTTGACCGCCTCGGAGCCGTTTATCCGGATGCGGGGACGGCGCTGGGGTTCATCGTGTCGCTGGTCGGCTTTGTCGGGATCGTGCTGGGCGTGGTCGCGGGGCTGGTCGTCGCGCGTATCCGCTATCGCCGCGCGATGCTCTGGGCGCTGTGGGTCGGGGCAGGGGTGTCCCTGTTCCAGTCGCTGCTGCCGACGCTTCCGCTGATGCTGGCCAGCCGCGTGGTCGAGGGCATGTCGCACCTCGCCATCGTCGTTGCCGCGCCGACCCTCATCGCGCAACTGAGCGCTGAGCGGCACCGCGGGTTCACCCTCACCCTCTGGAGCACGTTTTTCGGCGTCGCGTTCACGTTGCTGGTCGCTTTGGGCCTGCCGCTGGTCGAGGCGCAGGGGCTGCAGGCGCTGTTCATCGCACACGGGCTGTGGATGGCGGGGTTCGCGATCATCCTGACGCTGTTCCTACGCCCGCTCGAGCTTGCCCCAGAAGGGCACCTGTCCCTGCGCGGCATTCTGCGGGACCACCTGACCATCTACCGCTCGCCCCGTATCGCGGCACCCGGGGCCGGGTGGCTGTTCTATACCTTCTGCTTCCTCGCGATCCTTACCGTGCTGCCGCCCTATATCGAGCCCGAGGTGCGGGCCCTGGTGATGGGGGCGATGCCGCTTGTGTCCATCGCGGTGTCGATGACGCTGGGGGTGGTGGCACTGCGGGTGATGAGCGCCATCGCGCTGGTCGAAATCGGCTTTGCACTTTGCGTCGCGGCCCTGCTGTGGCTGCTGGTGGCCCCCGGACTGCCAGTGGCCTGCCTTGCGCTGGCGGCAGCGCTCGGGTTGGTGCAGGGGGCCAGTTTCGCGGCCATTCCGCAGCTCAACGACAGCGCGGCCACGCAGGCGCAAGCCTATGGTGCCATGGCGCAGACCGGCAATCTGGGCAATACCATCGGCACACCCGCCTTGCTGGCGGTGCTGGTCCTGGCGGGCTATCCGGGGTTGATCTGGACGTCGATGGCGGTGCTGGCGGGCGGGCTTCTGGTGCACATCTGGATGGCACATCGTCGCGCCCACTGACATCTGGCGGCAGCAACCGCCATGTTCACGCCATGTTCTCACTTTTCCATTGGCGCATCGACGCCGCTGGCCTATGTACAAACTGTTAACCGGGGGGCTGATATGGCCGAGCAGAAATTCATCGAGGTGCGCGGCGCGCGCGAGCATAACCTCAAGTCCATCGACGTGGACATTCCGCGCGACCAGTTGGTGGTGATCACAGGGCTGTCGGGGTCGGGCAAGTCCAGCCTCGCCTTCGACACGATCTATGCCGAGGGGCAGCGCCGCTATGTCGAATCGCTTTCGGCCTATGCGCGCCAGTTCCTCGACATGATGCAGAAACCGGATGTGGATCACATCAGCGGACTGTCGCCTGCGATTTCGATCGAACAGAAGACGACTTCGAAAAACCCGCGCTCGACCGTGGGCACGGTGACCGAAATCTACGACTACATGCGGCTGCTGTTCGCGCGTGTCGGCACACCCTATTCCCCGACCACTGGAAAGCCGATCGAGGCCCAGCAGGTGCAGGACATGGTTGATCGAATCATGGGGCTTGAGGAAGGCACGCGCGCCTATCTGCTCGCCCCGATCATCCGCGACCGCAAGGGCGAATACCGCAAGGAATTCATCGAGTTGCGTAAGCAAGGCTTCCAGCGGGTCAAGGTTGACGGCACCTTCTACGAGTTGGACGAACCACCCACACTCGACAAGAAGTTCCGCCACGACATTGACGTGGTGGTGGACCGGATCGTGGTGCGCGATGGGCTTGAGACGCGGCTGGCGGACTCGCTGCGCACTGCGCTTGATCTGGCGGACGGCATCGCGATCCTGGAAACCGCCCCGGCTGAGGGTGATCCCGAACGCGTGACGTTTTCGGAAAAATTCGCCTGTCCCGACAGCGGATTTACGATCCCCGAGATCGAACCGCGCCTGTTCTCGTTCAACGCGCCTTTCGGCGCCTGCCCGTCCTGCGACGGACATGGGCAAGAGCTGTTCTTTGACGAA
>CAYGPT010000041.1:0-15860 GCA_964351755.1 uncultured Rhodobacterales bacterium
TTCGGAAAAGGCCATCGGCTGCGGCGATACGCCGATCGCTTCCATCTGCGCCTTGATCACGTCAGAAGGTTGCACGCGGAATTTCAGACCAGCGGCGTCCGACGGCACGTTGAGCGGTTTGTTGGCCGACATCTGCTTCATACCGTTGTGCCAGAATTCGAGGCCGAGCAGACCGCGACGGGTCATCGACGCCTTCATGGCCTCGCCCGCTTCGGATTTCTGGAAGGCGTCAACCGCATCCACGTTCTTGAACATGAAAGGAAGGTCGAAGATGCGGAACACTTTGGTGAACTGCTCGAATTTCGACAAGGACGGGGCAGCCATTTGCACGTCGCCCTGCAGCAGCGCCTCAAGCACCTGGTCATCGTTGTAGAGGGTTGAGTTCGGGAATACTTCGACGCAAGCCACGCCGTTCATCTCTTCATTCACGCGGTCTTGGAACAGCGTTGCAGCGATGCCCTTTGGGTGCTTGTCGGTGTTGGTCACGTGGCTGAACTTGATGACGATTTCACCGTCGTCGCATGCTGCGGACACGGCGTTCGCGCTTACAGTCAGGGCCAATGCCGTTGCGGCAGCGGTCATGAATTTCATCGATGTCTCCTCCCAGAGATTATGTTGTGGAATTGCGCCGCACATGGTTGCGCAGCGTCTTGTCCATTATGATCAATTTACGAGGAGCGTGCCAAAGCGTCTTTTTGGATACGCATTTGGAACCGTTAAAGTATATTAATATCAGAGATTTAAGGAGCTAAATTAAAGTAACGCTTGTCATATCAGTTCTTATTGTGGCGGAAATCCGCACGGACGCACAAACGATTGTGTGAAAATCCGCACAGTGTTAGCGCCGATAGTCGTCCGCGCGAATCCCGTGGCGCGCCAGTTTGTCGTAAAACGTCTTGCGCGGCAGCTTCAGTGCCTTGGCCGCATCGCTGGCATGTCCGTTCTGCCGCCCCAATGCGGCAATCAGCAAAGACCGCTCCACCCGCGCCATCTGGTCCGCCAGCCCCATGTCGGCGGCTTTGGCCGCATCCTCGGGCATGCCCAGCACAAAGCGCATCGCGGCGCTCATCAGGGCGCGCGCATTGCCGGGCCAGTCCTGTGCCATCAGCACGGCCATCTGGTCCGCTTCGATTGCAGGCGCGTCCAGCCCGGCCTGTTCGGCGGCTTGGGCGACATAATGACGAAACAGCACCGGAATATCCTCGGGCCGCTCGCTGAGCGACGGGATACGCACCGGCATCACCTCAAGACGGTAATAAAGATCGCCGTTCAGCGCGCCCTCTTCCACGGCGGCGCGCAAGTCGCGCGTGCTGCCAGCCAGCAATCGGGCAGCGCACCCCTCCTCCAGCGCTTCAAGCAGGGTCAACTGGCTGGCGGCTGGCAGTTGCGACACTTCGTTCAGGAACAGGCTGCCGCCAGCTGCGACCTCAAGCGCCTCGGCCAGCGCCTCGGGGCTCAGATCGGCAGCAGCACGTTTCACGAACGGAGCTTTGGAGCGGAGCGAGCTGAGATGGATCACCTCGGCCACTTTGGAAATTCCGGTGCCGGGCGCGCCGGTGATCAGCACTTCGGTTTCCAACGTCGCCACGCGACGCACGCGGGCGCGCAGGGATTCGGCATGCTCGGACTGGCCGAACAACATACGAGCCGCCGGGTCGCCGCTTTCAACCAGATCGCGCAAGCGGCGGTTTTCCAGCACCAGCGCGCGGGTTTTCAGGGCACGTTCAAGAACGGCCAGCAACTCTCTGGGCGCACAGGGTTTTTCGAGAAATCCAAAGGCCCCGTCACGCATCGCCTGCACGGCCATGGGAATGTCGCCTTCGCCCGTCAGCAGGATGACCGGCAAATCCTCGTCCACCTTGCGCGCATGGGCAAGCAGGTGAAACCCGTCGCGCCCCGGCATACGGATATCCGACAGGATCACGCCATCGAAATCGCGGGTGATATGGTCCTTGGCCACCACAAAGGACCCTGCCGTAACCGGGTTCAGATCGGCCAGTTCCAGCGTCTGTGCAAGGGCTTCGCGCACAGCGGCGTCGTCGTCCACGACCAGTACACGCGCGCTCATGCAGCAGCCTCTTGTGCCCATGGGGTCAATTCAACGACGAATTCGGCCCCATCGGGTCCGTTGCGGCCGCTGATCTTGCCGCCAAAACTTTGGATGATGCCGTAAGAGATGGACAGGCCCAGCCCCATGCCTTCGGACGCGCCCACCTCTTTGGTGGAATAGAACGGGTCGAACATCTGGTCCGGCACGGCGATGCCGGGGCCGGTGTCGCGGATGGTGACGGTGCTGCCCGCAACCGCGATGTGCAGCACGCGCACGTCGCGCCCCACCATCGCGTCCACCGCGTTCGAGATCAGGTTGACAAAGACCTGCCCCAATCGCACCTCGCCCCCAGACACCCAGACGGGCGTGTCAGGCGGGGTGAAATCCAGCGTCACCTCTTCGCGCCGCAATCGGGGCATTGTCAGTTCCAGCGCGCTGTTCAGAACCTCGATCAGGTCGACACGCGCTGCCGGTTCGCTTTCCTGACGTGAAAAGGCGCGCAGGTTCTTGATGATGCGCCCCATGCGGCGCGCCATGTCGGAAATCCGGCCGAGGTTGTCGCCTGCCCGCTCGGGCTTGCCCCTGTCCAGAAAGGCCACGGCGTTTTCGGCAAAGGTCTGGATCGCCATCAGGGGCTGGTTCAATTCGTGGCTGAGCCCCGCACTCATCTGCCCCAGAGCGCTCAGCTTGCCTGCGCGCATCAGGTCCTCCTGCGCGCGTTTCAGGGCGGCCTGGGCCTCTTCACGTTCCTCGGCTTCGCGGCGCAGCTGGGTGTTGGTGTCAAGCAGGGCAGCGGTGCGTTCCCTCACACGTGCCTCAAGCTGGGCATTGGCCTGTGATAAGGTGCGCCGCCGCTCGGTCGCGAGGAACAGAAGCGCACCAAAGGCAAGGCACAGCCCGGCAAGGGCCGCCGCCTGCAAGGTGGCTAGGCGGCGCGCGGGGGCGACATCCACAAGTGCCTCGCCGGTCATCCCGATCACCGGCAAGGGGCGTACCAGATGCAGGGCGTTTTGCGGCAGATACGGTCCCCAGCCCATCTGCCAGACCTCGTGCGGGCCGACCATGTAGCTGCGGAACGGCAAGGCCGAGCCTTCGGCCGGGACAATCCCGGGCGCGTTTTCAGGCCGTTTCCAGTACACGATTTCGGACCGGTTCGAGATGAAAACCCGATCATCCGCATTGGTGAAGAATACCGCCGGGTTCGATCGAACCCAATCAAGTTCGATGGCCCCAAGATCAGCGGTGACGACCACAGCGCCTTTGACCTTGGATTGTCCGTCAAACACCGGGGCAGCATAGGCAAAAACGCGACTGCCCTCCGTGGTGCGCCCGTTGCCCCACCCCAGAGCGCCATTCGCCGCGCGGCGCACAAGCGGGCCGATCTCGAAACCCATCAGGCCGGGCCGCGCGCTGGCCAATACCAGCCCTTTCGCGTCGGTAAGGCGGATATCCTCGGCCGCGGTCTTGTCCGCGATTTCGAGCAAAAGCGCTTCGGCGGCGGCGACGTCTTCGCCCGCCAGCACGGCACCGACCTGCGGGTGATCGGCCACAAGTACGGCCAGTTCGCGGTAGCGCTGCAATTGCCCAGTCAGTCGGTCGCTGGCCAGCGCCAGATCCGAGGTGCCCTGCCGCGCAAGTTGGTCCAGCGCCTGCACATAGCCATAGCGCCACAGCCCCCCCGCCGCCACCGCGACAAGGGCGACGAAACCCAGCACCACGAGGGTGCGCCTGAGGTAGCCATCCACCATGCGCGCCAGTCTATGCCCGCGCGCGCCCCCTTGCCAAGCGGATGCGCGCCTGAGACATCTTGGGACATGCTGATCCAGTCGCCCCACGACCCTGCGTTCATTCAGAACCCATACACGGTCTATGACCACGCACGCGCTAAAGGGCCGGTCGTATTCTGGCAGGACTACGGAATGCTGGCAGCCTTTGATCATGCAACCGTCCACGCGCTGCTGCGTGACCGGCGTCTGGGCCGCGCGGTACCAGCGGCCCGTCGCAGGACGGTGCCTGACCACCTGGCGGCCTTCGACGCGCTTGAGCGGCATTCGCTG
Source organism: uncultured Rhodobacterales bacterium (assembly GCA_964351755.1). Taxonomy (GTDB): domain Bacteria; phylum Pseudomonadota; class Alphaproteobacteria; order Rhodobacterales; family Rhodobacteraceae; genus Tateyamaria. Next base: position 4,108 of record CAYGPT010000041.1, read on the forward strand.
CTGGAGCTGGAGCCGCCCGAGCACACCCGCCTGCGTCGCCTTGTGCTGCATGCCTTCACCTCGCGCCGTATTGCGGGGCTGGCGGGCGACATCAGCGCCATCTGCACCGATCTGCTGGCGGCCTTGCCGCGTGGCGAATTCGACCTGATCCCGACCTATTGCGCGCAGGTCCCCGTGCGCGTGATCGCCCGGCTTTTGGGTGTGCCCGAGGCAATGGGGAATGACCTGCTGCGCTGGTCATCGGCCATGGTTGCCATGTATCAGGCCGGGCGCAGCCGTGCGGTAGAGAACGCGGCCAACACGGCCGCGACCGAGTTCACTGATTTTCTGAGCCGCTATGTCGAGACGCGTCGCACCGACCCGCGCAATGACCTGATCACCGAGTTGATCGCCGCTGAAGCGAACGGTGAAACCCTCACCCGGGACGAGATGATCGGCACCTGTGTTCTGCTGTTGAATGCCGGGCACGAGGCGACGGTGCACAGCTTTGGCAATGCGGTGAAATGCTTGGTCGAGACGGGCAGCACGGGTGCGCTGAGCCCGGACAAGATCGAAAACACTGTCGAGGAACTGCTGCGTTTCACCCCGCCTTTGCACATGTTCACCCGCTATGCTTATGAGCGGGTTGAATTGGGGGGGCTTGTCCTTGAAACGGGGGACGAGATTGCGCTGATGTTGGGCGCTGCGGGGCGTGATCCTGCAGTGTTCTCAGACCCGCATCGCTTTGATCCTGCACGTGAAAAGCCGAGCCATCTGGCGTTTGGAGGCGGGTTGCACTTCTGCGTCGGCGCGCCGCTGGCGCGGTTGGAGATGCAGATCGCCCTGCCCGCCCTGTTCGCCCATGCGCCGGGACTGCGGATCGTGGAGCAGCCGCGCTTTGCCGACAGTTATCATTTTCACAAACTGGACCGGTTGATCGTGCGGATCTGATTGAGCTTGCGCACGCCATTTCTTAGGGGGCATCGCCATTGTCCCGCGGACCAATGGCGTTCCAATGACGATCCCGCGCCCTTTGGTCTGCCGCGCGGTATTTTGACCCAAAGACGGGCATGTCATGGAAAGGTCAGAGGGGGAGCATGCTGGTGGATTTGATCTCCTCCATCGACAGCAGCGCCGTGACGTTGTGTACCCGCACTTCCGAGATCAGCGCCTGATAGAACATGTCGTAAGCGCGCGCGTTCCTGACCCGCACTTTCAGAATATAGTCGATGTCGCCTGCCAGCCGGTGCGCTTCCTGCACTTCGGGGCGATCCTGCAGCGCCTTGAGGAAGCGCGCCTGCCAGTCAGCATCATGTTCCGAGGTACGGATGAGGACGAAAAAACAGGCTTCGAACCCCAGTGCCTCGGCGTCCAGAAACACGGTCTGCTGGCCGATCACGCCCGCCTCTTTCAACTTGCGGATTCGGTTCCAGACAGGGGTCTTCGAGGACCCCACAAGCTTGGCGATCTCGTCCAGCGACTGGCTGGCATCGCGCTGCATCTCGGCCAGAATCTTGCGATCCACCTCGTCTATGCGAACGGCCATTCCATTTCCCTTTCGATTTCCAGACAAGCGTTCCAAGGTCGCTACGAATTGGAACGTTTATCCTTATCTACGCCGTTCTCTGGCAACAAACCAGAACGATGTTCTATATTGAAAGCAAGAAGCAACGACCCGAGGGCTGCGTCATGAACCACTTTCCGATCTTCCTGAACACGTCCGGGCGCCGGATCGTGCTGTCGGGCGGTGGCGATGCGGCACTCGCCAAGTTGCGGCTGCTGATGAAGACCACGGCGCACCTGACCGTGTTTGCCCCGGAACCGGCCCCGGAAATCGAAAACTGGAGCCAAGCGGGCAAACTGACGCTGATCCGCCGCACCATGGAGCCTGGGGACGCATTGTGCGCCGCGCTGTTTTATGCCGCCGACGAGGACGCAGTCGAGGACAAGCGCACCGCAGCAATCGCACATGCGGACGGCGCGCTGGTCAATATCGTCGACAACCTTGCCGACAGCCAGTTCATCACCCCCGCCATCGTGGACCGTGACCCCGTCACGATCGCCATCGGCACCGAGGGTGCCGCGCCCGTTCTGGCCCGCGCGATCAAGGCCGATCTGGAAGCGAAACTGCCCACCAGCCTCGGCACTCTCGCCGCCATCGGCAAGGCGTTCCGCAAGGCCGCGGACGCCCTGCCCTTTGGCCGTGCGCGGCGCGATTTCTGGCGCGACTATTACTTTAACGCAGGTCCCAAGGCGATGGCTGACGGGGTCGAGGCGGTGCAGCCCGCTCTTGACGATTTGCTGGCCGGCCACCTGCTGAAAGAGACGCGCCGCGGCCGCGTCGCTTTTGTCGGCGCAGGTCCCGGCGACCCTGAATTGCTGACCCTCAAGGCGCGCAAGGCCCTCGATGAGGCAGATGTCGTCATCTATGACCGCCTGATCAGCCCCGAAATCCTCGAACTCGCGCGCCGCGAGGCCACCATGATCGACGTCGGCAAGGAGGCCTTCGGCCCCTCGACGCCGCAAGAGACCATCAACGACCTGATCGTGGAACATGGGGCCAGGGGCGCGCAGGTCGTGCGTCTGAAATCCGGCGATGCCACCGTGTTCGGCCGTCTGGACGAAGAAATCGACGCGGTGACCGAGGCTGGCATCGACTGGCAGATCGTGCCCGGCATCACCTCTGCCTCTGCTGCTGTGGCCGCCATCGGGCAGTCGCTGACCAGACGCGGGCGCAACAGTTCGGTGCGGTTCCTGACCGGGCATGACATGAAGGGGTTTGCCGATCACGACTGGAAAGCGTTGGCGCAGGCAGGCCAAGTCGCGGCCATCTACATGGGCAAGAAATCCGCTCGCTTCATACAGGGTCGTTTGCTGATGCACGGGATTGACCCCACCGCGCCGGTCACGGTCATCGAAAACGTTTCGCGCGCCGATCAGCGCATTCTGTCCACCACTGTCAGTGAGATGGAGCCGACGATATCCGGGGCAGGCCTTTCCGGTCCGGCCCTGACATTCATCGGTCTTGCCCCCCGTCAAGCGGTCGCAGCCTTACCCGAAATCCCGATGCAACACATGCAGGAGGCCCGGTAAATGGCCAAAGCCTTCACCCCCAAAGTCGTCACCGCCAATCATCTGCTGGCAGGCGACGTCATCTATCAGACCGCGACCGGCTGGACCCGCGTGCTGGCCGAAGCCGAAGTGCTGACGGACGAGGCGGATGCCGACCTGCGGATGATCGAAGCCAGCCAGCAGACCGACGAAGTCGTCGGCGTCTACCTCGCCGATGTGGCGTTGGTCGACGGCGTGCCGACCCCCACCCATTTTCGCGAAACCTTCCGCGCCACGGGCCCGTCCAACTATGCCCATGGCAAACAAGTGGAGCATCAGTGATGTACAGCTATTCCGAATTCGACACCGATTTTCTGGCACAGCGCAACGCGCAGTTCCGCGCACAAGTCGACCGCCGCATAAGCGGTGCGCTGACCGAGGATGAGTTCAAGCCCCTGCGCCTGATGAACGGCCTATACTTGCAACTGCACGCCTATATGCTGCGGGTCGCAATCCCGTATGGCACGCTCAATGGCGCGAAAATGCGCAAGCTGGCCGAGTTGGCGGAGCGTTGGGACAAGGGCTATGGCCACTTCACCACGCGCCAGAACATCCAGTACAACTGGCCCGAATTGAAAGACGTGCCCGACATGCTGGACGCACTGGCCGAGGTGGGTATGCATGCCATCCAGACCTCGGGCAACACGATCCGCAACGTGACGGCCGACCATTTCGCAGGCGCTGCCGCGGACGAGATCGCAGACCCCCGCCCCGTGGCCGAATTGCTGCGCCAGTGGTCCACGGACCACCCCGAATTCCAGTTCATGCCGCGCAAGTTCAAGATCGCGATTACAGGGTCGCCCAACGACCGTGCGGTGACCAAAGCGCACGATATCGGCCTGCGCATGCTGGAGCGTGACGGCGCGCGCGGGTTCGAGGTGATCGTGGGCGGTGGCCTTGGCCGCACCCCGATGATCGGCAAGGTCATCAATGACTTCCTGCCCGAAGCTGATCTGCTGCCCTACCTCGAGGCGATCGTGTCCGTCTGGAACCAGATCGGGCGGCGCGACAACAAGTACAAGGCGCGCATCAAGATCACGGTGCATGAACACGGAATCGACGAAATCCGCCGCTTGGTGGAAGGACGCTTCGTTCAGACCCGCGAGGTGTTCACCGGCGTCGACCAGCAGATGCTGCGCGAAATCGAGACGCACTTCGCCGCGCCTGCATTCAGGACCGCCGACACGGGCGCCTATGAGCATGCGCGTCAGCACTACCCGGCGTTCCGCAGCTGGTCCGACACCAACCTGACCACGCACAAGGACCCCGACCACGCCATCGTGACCATCAGCCTCAAGGCGCATGGCGCCACGCCGGGCGATGCGACGGCGGCGCAGATGCGGCTGATCGCGGGGCTGGCCGAACGCTACGGTTATGACGAAATCCGCATCAGCCACGAACAGAACGTGATCCTGCCGCATGTGCACAAATCCGACCTGCCGTCGATCTACTCGGCGCTGCAGGCGGCGGGTTTGGGCACCGCCAATGTGGGTCTGATCAGCGACATTATCGCCTGCCCCGGCATGGACTATTGCGCGCTGGCCACGGCCCGCTCGATCCCGATCGCGCAGGAAATCGCGATGCGGTTTGACGATCTGAAACGCGAGCACGACATCGGCCATCTCAAGATCAAGATCTCGGGCTGCATCAACGCCTGCGGGCACCACCACGTGGGCCATATCGGCATCCTGGGGCTCGACCGCGCGGGGGTCGAGAACTACCAGATCACGCTCGGGGGCGATCATACCGAAACCGCCGCTGTCGGTGACCGGGTCGGCCCCGGATTTTCGGCCGAGGAGATCGTGGACGCGGTCGAGCGGATCGTGGACACCTACCTCGATCTGCGAACCGACGCAGACGAGGCATTCATCGACACCTACAAACGCGCCGGCATGGGCCCCTTCAAGGCCGCGCTATATCCCCAGGCTCGGGTGGCAGCGGAGTAGATTCCAATGCTTCTCTTCGACAAAAATACTCCCCCCGGAGGGTCCGCGGTCCCCGAAGCGCAGGTGTTGGTCAGCGCGCTCAACGCTGGCCTCACGCACCACGGTGCGACGGACGTGCTGCGGGCGGCATTCCAGTCGGTGCCCGACCTTGCGCTGGTGTCGTCCTTCGGGGCGGAGTCGGTGGTCTTGCTGCACCTCGCGGCGATGGTCAACCGCGATGTGCCGGTGATCTTCATCGACACGGAAATGCTGTTCTCCGAAACGCTCGTCTACCAGCAGGAGGTGGCCGAACGACTGCGCCTGCGCAATGTCCAGATTATCCGCGCGGACCACATCGCCGCACAGGACCCCGGCAACACGCTGCATCAGCGCGACACGGATGCCTGCTGTGCATTGCGCAAGACGCGCCCCCTGCAAGCTGCCCTTGCATCTTATGCGGGCTGGATCACCGGGCGCAAACGCTACCAGTCGGGCACCCGCGCCGCCCTTGAGTTCTTTGAACTCGAAGGGACCACCGGGCGGATCAAGGTCAACCCGCTGGCCCGCTGGGCGTCCGAAGATGTGCGTGACTACATGGACGAAAACCGCCTGCCCCGGCATCCACTGGTGGCCCAGGGCTATCCGTCGATTGGCTGTGCCCCCTGCACATCCAAGGTCGCGGAGGGCGAAGACCCCCGCGCCGGGCGTTGGCGGGATCAGCAAAAGGACGAATGTGGTATCCACTTCGTTGACGGAAAAATGGTCCGAACAGGAGCAGAAACATGACGATTATCGTGACAGATCAGGGCTTTGGCCCCGACACGTGGGACCGCGGCTACACGCCCTTGGGTGAGGCGGCAAATGATGCCGTGGCGCTCGATGTGGCCAGCGACGCCGATCCCGACACCATTCCGCTCTGCGCCCGGATCATCCGCGTGGACTTTCCCAGCTTTGCAGACGGGCGCGGGTTTACCATCGCGCGGATGCTGCGGTTGCGCGGCTATCAGGGTCGTCTGCGCGCACGCGGGCACGTGATTTCCGATCAATATGCCATGGCGCGGCGCGCGGGCTTTGACGAGGTCGAAATCAGCCAGTCCCTCGCCGCCCGCCAGCCCGAGGATCAGTGGCGGTTCCGCGCTGACTGGCAAGAGCACGATTATCAGGCCCGCCTGCGCGGCAATTCCAATCATTGAACCCAGCCTTGGTGCGACCAGCTAGCGGCACATCGTCCTCTTCACCCACAAAAACCTTCACAACCGGAGCGGCGCAGGTGTAAACCCGCGCTGACATTCATATGACCGAGCAAAGCCACGTGAACCAAGCCACCGCCCAGAAGGCGACCCCGACCCTGCCCGACGCCCAGACTGTCACGGAGGTGACGCACTGGACGGACCGTCTGTTTTCCTTCCGCGTGACGCGACCCGCGTCCCTGCGGTTCCGGTCCGGCGAGTTCGTAATGATCGGGCTGATGGGCGATGCGGACCCAAAAACCGGCAAGGTCAAGCCGCTGCTGCGCGCCTATTCCATCGCCTCGTCCAGTTGGGGTGAGGAACTGGAATTCTATTCGATCAAGGTGCAGGACGGTCCGCTGACCTCGCGCCTGCAACACATCAAACCCGGCGATGAGATCATCTTGCGCCCCAAACCGGTCGGCACACTGGTGCATGACGCGCTGCTGCCCGGCAAACGGTTGTGGTTCTTTGCCACCGGCACCGGCTTTGCGCCGTTCGCGTCGCTGCTGCGCGAGCCGCAAACGTACGAAGATTACGACGAGGTCATCATAACCCACACCTGCCGCGAGTCCGGTGAGCTGGAATACGGGGCCAAACTGATCGAGGATCTGAAATCAGACGAATTGCTGAACGAAGTGATCGGTGAGGGCTTCTGGAAAAAGATCAAGTATTACCCCACCACCACACGCGAAGAGAGCCCCAAGATGGGCCGCATCACCGATCTGATGAAGTCGGGCGAAGCGTTCGCGGACCTTGGCGTGCAGCCCCTCAACCCCGAGACGGATCGCGCGATGATCTGCGGCAACCTTGCCTTCAACCTCGAACTCAAGGCGATGCTCGAAGACTACGGGCTCGAGGAAGGGGCCAATTCCAAGCCTGCGCACTACGTGGTGGAAAAGGCGTTCCTGGACTGATTGGGCGCGGCGGGGTGCCCTCGCTCAGTCCCGGCGGATTGATCGGCGTCTACGGGTGGTGCGCCACCATCGGCGTCTCGCAGGCGCAAAGGGGAAACCGAACATCGTGATCCTGTGCATCAGGCGCGTTTACCCCCTATCGCCGGCAGTCACATAATGGGGCACCAGCCGGTTGTTCTACAGGCCCGCAAGTTTCTTGCGCATCCGGCCCTGTATCGCAGTCATCCTCCGCCCCGAGTCCGACAAGGCGTGGCCGCTGCAAGTGGGCAAAAGAAAACCGCGCCCCGTCACAGGGCGCGGTTAATCAGATGGTTCGCTGGCGCGAGTGGGTCAGAGACCCATCGCCTGTTTCACCCGGTCCAGCACTTCGCGCAGAAGTTCCGGATTATCTTGTGCCTGCTGAAGACCGGACTTGAGCGTGGTCTTCTGCAAAGCGCCAAGGTCGGAGTCATCGATCATGGTCGACACTTTGTCGAAGTCGAACCCGTCAACAGTCAACAACTCTTCGGTGCTTGCGCCTTCGGCGGAATCGGTCGCCGTGGTCACTGTCTCTTCCAGTGCCTCACCTGCAGTTTCGCTGGTGCTTTCGGTGGCTGTTTCAGTTGCACCTTCGGTGGTTGACTCCACGGCTTCGGCTGTGGACTCAGCCGCGCCTTCGACAGCTTCGACAGCGTCTGTCGCCACGTCCGCTGTCGCGTCAGCGGCTTCGCTTGCAGCTTCGGTCGTCGCATCAACCGCGTCACTGGTGGCTTCGGTTGTGGCATCCACGGCCTCTTCAGCAACTTCACCCGCGGCTTCGGCAGCGTCCGTGGCCGCATCCACGGCATCCGAGGCCGCTTCGCTTGTTGTTTCGGCCGCATCGGATGCAGTATCTGTTACCGCATCGACCGCGTCGCTTGCCATATCTGCCGTGGCCTCAGCTGCATCGCTTGCCGCTTCGCCCGTGGTTTCCAGCAGGGATTGGGCCGAGTCGGTGGCCGTATCAACCGCTTCGCCCACAGCATCGCCCGCCTCTTCAGCGGTTTCGGTGATCGCATCAACAGCCTCTTCGGCTGTTTCAGTCGCGGCTTCCACCGCTTCGGTTACGGCACCTTCAGTCGCTTCGACCGCTTCACCAACAGCATCGCTTGCGCTTTCCAGCGCTTCGGGCGCGTTCACAGCCTCGGCCGCCTCGTTAATCGCTTCCTGCGGCGTCTGCCCGGAATAGAGCAGATAGGCCCCACCGGCGATCACAACAGCCACGATGATCCAAATTACATTTTTCATATCTTTGTCCTTACTTCCGACTTCGGAAAAACGCGTTCATCGCGTCATTAGTTCCCGACTTTCAGATGCGCGCCCGAAAGAAAAGGTTCAAGGGGGAAAATATAGCGCTCGGGCGCAGTATAGCCTATTTCGTGGGTTGAAGAAACGAAGGCAGGCGGCTACGTTCTGTCCTCGAATTTCCGCAATAATCCAAGGACAACCACCATCGCTCGCAGACCCCACAATGCGCCACCTCAGCGCGACACCGGCCCCCGCGTCAACGACAAGATTCGCGGCTCCGAAATTCGCCTGATCGGCGCCGACGGCGAAAACGCCGGAGTCGTCACCCCCGAACGGGCCATGCAGATGGCGGAAGAAGCCGGTCTCGACCTGGTCGAGATTTCGCCCAACGCCAACCCGCCCGTGTGCAAGATCATGGATTTCGGAAAGTTCAAGTACGAGACCCAAAAGCGCGAGGCCGAGGCCCGCAAGAAGCAAAAGATCATCGAGATCAAAGAGGTCAAGTTCCGCCCGAACACCGACACCAACGATTACGACGTCAAGATGCGCAACGTGTTCAAATTTCTGGACAACGGTGACAAGGTCAAGATCACGCTGCGGTTCCGCGGTCGCGAGATGGCGCACCAGAACCTGGGCCGCGAGTTGCTGGAACGGGTCGCCGAAGACACCAAAGAGCATGGCAAGGTCGAAAACTTTCCCAAGATGGAAGGCCGCCAGATGGTCATGCTGATCGGGCCACTGCCCTCCAAGGGGTAAACGCCGGGCACTGACGACATGATGCAAGGGCGTTGCCAAGGCAGCGCCCTTTTGCGTGCATGATGCCACCTGCGCGCGGCGGGTCTGCGACCGTCACTGTTGCGCAGGGCCTGCGCCGTCAGACGTTCACGTTCTCATCGCCGTCAAGTCGATCATCGACTTCCCCGGCCTCGACCGGGTCGAACAGTTTCGCGCTCAGATCCATCATGCGTCCGCTCTCGGCGCTGTAGTCCTCCATTGCCTTTTGCAGGAATTTCGCCTGCACGGCCTGTGCTTCCTCGGGCGACTTGGCGTGCAGCAATCCGTGTTGCAGCGCCACGTCCTCCTGAACGCGGGCGGCGACAAAGCTCAGCCATTCGCTGCCCATATCGGTCATCCGTTCGACCACGGTGGGGGCCAGCCAGTTCAGCGGGCCAAGCCCTGTGGCCTGCCATTTGACAAGCAATGGGGTGATGGCGTGACGGGTGGTCTCACGAGAGGTCTGTTTGCGGGTTTGGGGCATTTTAGGGTCCTCCTTGATCCTCACATCCTACTTTACGCGCGCGGTCTTGTCCTTGCGGCAGGTCAAATCGTGATCGGTCTTTTGGTCCTGGTCGGCCGGATTTGGCCGCAGCAGGCAAGGGACAGGCGCTGACGCTCCGGCCCCCTGCCACGTCTTGTCAGGTCTGCGGATTGGCCGCCGTATCGGCCACCACAACAGCCTGCACAAAGCCGCTGAACGGATCGTCGATATTGCCCGAGTTGTCACGCAGAAGGAAATCGGCTGCCACGGTCACGGCATTTCCGGAAATGGAAGTGATATCAAGATCGACCTCCTGTTCCAGCACGTGATGATCGCCGTTGTCATACCGCAACCGAAAGCCTTTCAACATCGCTTCGGCCTTTTGCACGGTGCTGTTGAAAGTCACCGTCTGGGATTCGCGTTGTTTGCGCCCACGTGTCGGGTCGAAATGGATGGTGACTTGTCTGAACTCTAAAGCCATGGGAAAATTCCTTGTGTTGAAAAGGGTGTTGCCCCCGCAAAAATTGCGAAGGGTTTTACCATAGCACGAATCATTGGGCGGTTCTGAGACCGCGCCGTAGGGCACGGGCTCATCGGCAGGTTCCAGCGCAGTACGACTGCGTTCGGATCAGTGTAAAAGCGTTGTAATATTTCGCACGACAGCCCTGCGATTGGCCTGTTCATCCGCCAGCGTTTGCACCTTCAGCGCGCTTTCGCCGTACCCTTGAGTGATCAGGTTTTCGGGCGGGACGTCGAAATATTCGCTCAGCGCCAGCGCGACCGTTTCAGCGCGCCGGTCAGACAGGGCCAGGTTATAGGCCTCGCCGCCCACTGCGTCGGTGTGTCCTTCGATCAGAAACACCGCCTCGGGTGTTTCGCTGATTACATCGCTGATCGCTTGACCCAGTTGCACCAGTTCCTGCGCTTGGCTGGGCTCGATCGCTGCCGAGCCACTGGCAAAGGTCAACGCATCAACTTCGATCGCAGGCGCCAGTTCACGGACCGAACGCAAGCCCCGCACCTGTGACAGCGAAAAATTCCGGCCCGGATCGTTCTGCATCTGGCGTTGCAAGGCAATGCGCAGTGCCAGTTCGTCGTCAATATTGACGGCCCGCGACGGTCTGGCCGGTTCGGGGAGCGTTGACACTTCCACCGGTTCAAAGCGTTCGGTGTCGTCGATCAGCACGACTTCGGATCCATCGGGGCGTAGGATCAGGCGCTGGATCACGCGCCCATCTGCCGCGGCAATGGTCACGATCCGGTTGCCATTGGGCCGGGTGACAGTGGTGCGGGTCGAACCGTCGTTGAACGTCTCGGTGCGCACATCCGATCCGGGGCGACGCAGCAATTCGTTGTCGTCCTTGAGCACGCGCAAACCGTCCTCGCCTTCAAGCACGACGCGGTCGCCAGAGTTCGATACGACTTTGTCGCCGTTGCGCAGGACCGAGCCCACCACCACGGCTCCCAAGCCGACAAGCAGCGCCTTTTCGAACTTGCTGAGGCCCTTGTCCTGGCCTGCAGCTTGCGATTGCGGCGCGAATTCCTCGTCGCTCGATCGGCTGGTTTCCTCGGTGACGGCTTCGGTCTCGACCTCCGCCACTTCCGCATCGGCATCAGTTGCGGCAGAGGCGGCTGCCTCTTCCTGCCGGGCCTGTTCGCTGGCGGCCTGCGTGTCTTCGCTCACGGTTTCGATGACGGGTTGGTCTTGGCTTTCAGCGGTTTGGGTCGCTTCTGGCTGTGCCTCTTCGGCCGTCTCGGTCACTGGAGACTCTTCGACGGGTGCGAGCGTCTCTGCCTGCTCCGTTGTGCCTGCTTCGACCGGCTCTGCCTCGACAGCGATATCCGCCTCAGCGCTCTCATCGGTCTGCGCGGACTGTGCAGGGTCTTCGGTCGGTGCTACCTCTTCCTCAGCCGCGCTCGCGGCTTCGGCTTCTGCCGCCTGCGCCGCTTCCTCTTCAGCCACCCGCGCCGCTTCAGCCTCCGCCGCCTGCGCCGCTTCTTCCTCAGCCACCCGCGCCGCTTCAGCCTCCGCCGCCTGCGCCGCTTCTTCCTCAGCCACCCGCGCCGC
>CAYGPT010000041.1:15960-31164 GCA_964351755.1 uncultured Rhodobacterales bacterium
TCAGCCTCCGCCGCCTGCGCCGCTTCTTCCTCAGCCACCCGCGCCGCCTCAGCCTCCGCCGCCTGCGCCGCTTCTTCCTCAGCCACCCGCGCCGCCTCAGCCTCCGCCGCCTGCGCCGCTTCTTCCTCAGCCACCCGCGCCGCTTCAGCTTCCGCTGCCTGCGCCGCCGCTTCGGCCTCCTCGGCCAGCTTCTTCAAAAGCTCGGTATCATCCGCTGATGCCGCCGCATCCGCTCCGGCCTCCGCCTCTGCCTGCTGCGCGATCACCTCATGCGGCAAGGCGAGGGCTGCGATCAGGGCCAGCGTGGCCGACGTGTTCCATAGACGTTTCATGGCGGTACTCCTCAGACCAGATACAAGATAACATTTCACACTGACAAAGGTTCCCGCCCAAGCGATCAAGCACCGATCCGGCCCGCAGTAAAAAAGCCCCGCTCCGTCACCGGGCGGGGCCTGTCCTTAACCTGTGAGCAGATCAGGCCGCCGCTGACACCGCCCGCTTGGTCAAAACAGCACATAAATGGGCGCGATACGCGCCTGTGCCATGTAGGTCGGAAATCATGTCATCCCCACTCAGGGAAAGCCCGTCGAGAGCTGCGGCAGAGAAGTTCTCCGATAGCGCCGCCTCGGCCTCGGCCCAGCGGAACACGCCGTCATTGGACGCGCCCGTGATGGCGACCCGGACCCCGTCGCTGTACTTGGCGACGAACACACCGACCAGGGCAAACCGCGAGGCAGGCTGGACAAACTTCTGGTAATTGGCGACCTCCGGCACGGGAAAGCGCACCTCGGTGACGATCTCGCCCTCTTCCAGGGCGGTGGTGAACATGCCCTGGAAGTAGTCATCCGCCGCGATCTCTCGGCTATTGGTCACAATGGTCGCGTTTGAAGCCAATGCGGCAGCAGGATAACAGGCGGACGGGTCATTGTTCGCAAGCGAGCCACCTATGGTGCCACGATTGCGCACCGCCGGATCACCAATATGGGCTGCCGTGGCCGCAAGCGCAGGATAGGCCGTGGCATCTGCCGCGACGGTCGCGTGGCTGGTTGCACCACCAATGCAAACCGCACCGTCATCGCCGATGCACACGCCCTGCATCTCGGAAATATCCTTGAGGCTCACCAGCTTTGAGGGGCTCGCCAGCCGTTGCTTGAGCGTGGGGATCAACGTCTGCCCACCCCCCAGCGCCTGCGCGTCTTCGGCTCCAAGTGCCGCAACCGCATCCGCGATAGTGGTCGGTTTTTCGAATTCAAAGTTATACATCTTTCATCCTTTCATCCGAACCAGAGCGGGAAGTCCCTCTTCTCTGATTCAAAAAAATCCCGGGGGTCCGGGGGCTGGCCCCCGGTCCCGCACTTTCCATCCTATTGCATCGCTGCCCAGACACGGTCCGGCGACAGCGGCATGTCCACGTGGGTCACGTTCTTTCCCGCAGACTGCAACGCATCCACAACCGCATTGACTACCGCCGGGGGCGAACCGATGGCCCCCGCCTCGCCACAGCCTTTCACGCCCAACGGGTTGTGGGTACAGGGCGTCTGGCAGGAGTGATCGACGTCGAACATCGGCAGATCGTCAGCGCGCGGCATCGCGTAGTCCATGTAGGAGGCACTTAGCAACTGGCCCTGATCGTCATAGGCGCAGTTTTCCAGCAGCGCCTGCCCGATCCCTTGCGCAAGGCCACCATGGACCTGCCCTGTCACGATCATCGGGTTGATGATGTTGCCAAAGTCATCCGCGGCCAAGAACTTTTCGATAGTCACCTTGCCGGTGTCCGGATCAACTTCAACTTCACAGGCATAAGCCCCTGAAGGGTAGGTGAAATTACTCGGATCGTAGAAGGCCGTTTCCTCCAACCCCGGCTCCAGATCCTCAAGCGGATAGTTGTGCGGCACGTAAGCGGCCAGGGTCACGTCACCCCATGCCACGGACTTGTCCGTGCCCGCGACCGAAAACGCGCCGTCCTTCAACTCGATATCGGCCTCAGAGGCTTCAAGCAGATGGCTGGCGATTTTCTTGGCCTTGGCGATGATCTTTTCCGTCGCGCGGACCATGGCAGACCCGCCCACGGCGATGGAGCGTGAGCCGTAGGTGCCCATGCCCATCGGCCCGCGCGCGGTATCGCCATGCACGATCTCGACCATATTCTCGTCGATGCCGATCATCTCTGCCACCACTTGCGCAAAAGACGTCTCGTGCCCCTGCCCGTGGCTGTGCGAACCGGTCATGACAACCAGCCCGCCGGTCGCGTTGACCCGCACGGTCGCACTTTCGTACAGACCTGCACGCGCGCCCAATTGGCCGACGAGGTTGGACGGCGCGATGCCGCAAGCCTCAATGTAGCAGTTGACCCCAAGGCCACGCAGCTTGCCGTTCTTTTCGCTTTCCGCACGCCGCGCGGCGAAACCGGCGAAATCGCCCATCTCTTCAAGCTTGTCCATAGTCGCGTGGTAATCCCCGGTGTCATATTCGACGGCCACGGGCGTGGCATAGGGGAATTCCGTGATGAAGTTCTGACGGCGCAGCGCGATCGGGTCCACGCCCAATTCACGCGCCGCCTTGTCCACCACACGCTCCAGCTGGAACGTCGCCTCGGGGCGACCAGCGCCGCGATAGGCATCGACAGGAACCGTGTTGGTGAACACCGCCTTGACGTTCACATAGATCAGCGGGGTCTTGTAGTTGCCCGCCATCAGTGTGCCGTGCAGCCATGTCGGAACGCTGGGCGCAAAGGTCGACAAATACGCGCCCATGTTGGCGTGGGTTTCGGTACGGATCGCGGTAAAGTTATTCTCCGCATCCAGCGCCAGTTCGATTTTCGTGACGTGATCGCGGCCGTGAGCGTCCGACATGAACGCCTCGGACCGGCTCGAGGTCCACTTGACCGCCCGGTTGCAGGCCTTGGCAGCGAAAGTGACGAACGCCTCTTCCTGATAGTGGAAGATCTTGGTGCCGAAACCACCGCCCACATCGGGGGCGACGACGCGCAGCTTGTGCTCGGGGATGCCCAGCACGAAGGCGCCCATCAGCAGGCGGATCACATGCGGGTTCTGCGAGGTGGTGTACAGTGTGTGCTCATCCGTGCCGCGGGCATAGTCGCCCACCGCCACGCGCGGCTCCATCGGGTTCGCGACAAGGCGGTTGTTGACCAACTCGAGGGTGGTGACATGCGCGGCCTCTTCAAAGGCCTTGTTGACCGCGTCCTTGTTTTCCTCGACGAAACCCCAGTCATAGCAGAGGTTGTCGTTCAGATCGTCATGGACCTTGGTCGCACCGGGTTTCAGCGCGTCCTTCATGTTCACAAGGGCGGGCAGTTCTGCGATATCCACCACAATGGACTCTGCCGCATCACGGGCCTGTTCCAGTGTATCAGCAACAACAGCGGCGATAGGCTCACCCACATGACGCACCTTGCCGCGCGCCAGAACCGGGTGGCCGGGTTCCTGCATCGGCTGGCCATGCTTGTCCGTCACCTGCCAGCCGCAGGGCATGCCCCCGACGCCTTCGAAATCCGCACCGGTAAACACCCGCACCACACCCGGCATGCCCTCGGCAGCCGAGGTGTCCACGCTGTTCAGCGTCCCGTGGGCGATGTCAGAGCGCAGAAAGAACACGTGCGCCTGACCGTGAATGTTGATGTCGTCGGTGTAGTTCCCAGCCCCTGTCAGAAACCGCTTGTCCTCGCGCCGCTTGCTGCTTGCGCCGATTCCGCCGTCCTTTGGCATGTCATTCCTCCCTGAATGTCTTGCGCGGCACGGTGGCCGCTGTTCCGACCCGCCCCCGTCTTTGGGTCAAAAATACCTCGGGGGTCCGGGGGCTGGCCCCCGGTCGGCTTGTGCTATTCCGCCGCGATGGCGCTTACATCCTGACCGGATGCGGCCATGATCGCCTTGACGATGTTGTGATAGCCCGTGCAGCGGCAGATATTGCCCTCAAGGTACACGCGTACCTCACGCTCGGTGGGCTTGGGGTTGTCCTTCAGCAGGGCAGCGGCGGACATTACCATGCCCGGCGTGCAGAACCCGCATTGCAGCCCATGATGGTCCTGAAACGCCTGCTGGATCACGTTGAGCGAACCATCCGCATTGGCCTGACCTTCGATGGTGGCGACGTCCGCCCCGTCGGCTTCCGCTGCCAGCATTGTGCAGGATTTCACCGCCACACCGTCCACATGCACAACGCAAGCCCCGCATTGCGAGGTGTCACACCCCACATGGGTTCCGGTCAATTTCAGCTGATCGCGCAAGAAGGACGACAACAACGTGCGCCCTTCCACTTCGCCAGACGCAGCTTTTCCGTTCACGGTCATCTGGACCTGTGCCATGGCATCCTCCCCTTTGGCATTCTCGTTTGGTCGGAGTTAATCACGACGCTCTGCGGTTGAGAACCGAAAACTTCGACGGTCCCCGAAAATCGCAGGATCGTGCAAGCTGATCTCTGCCGCCCCTCAGGTGTCGCGGGGGCGCGGTCGGGTCGGAATTTCCTTGAGCAAGCCGCCGACGCCCATGGCCGAGATGTCGGCCTGACCCAACTCTACCCCACAAATGAGCCGCTCCAGCACCCAATCGGCCCCGTTGAGTGCGGGCGAGCGGGCACAGCCGGGCAGGCCGATGACCGGCTTGTCGCCAAATTTGCCGAAAAACAGCAGGTTGCCGGGATCGACCGGCATGCCAAAGGCGGTCACCTGCCCGCCCGCATCGCGCAGTGCTTGGGGTGCGACGTCATGCGGATCCGACGTGGCAGAAGCGGTCAGGATGAACACAACCTCGCCCATCGCCTGCCCAATCGCCTGCGCCAGAGGCTCACGCCGATGCGGCACGACGACCCGCGCGCTCAGGCGCATCCCAAGCCGATCGAGCCGCCCGGTCAGCGCCGCGCGACCCTTGCCAGTCGGCATGTCATCGCCCACCTGCGTTTCGATCAGGGTGGCCGTGGCGTAACGGGGTTCGCGCACCGACAGCGCGGCGGTTGCGGCGATGCAAGCGGCATCCAGGTGGGCGCGCGCGACGCCATAGGCGATGATCTTGATCGTGGCGACCATCGTGCGCGCCTCGACCCGGTGAAACGGTGGCACAGTGGCCAGCGTGATCATCGGATCGACCGCGTTGAGCGCGCGCACGGCCCCTTCGTCGATCTGCACCACGCCGGAGCCCGTGGCATAAAGATTCACCCGCCCCGCCCCGGCGGGTGCCACGTGAAGGCCCTGCCCTTTCGGGTCCGGCGCCAGCGCTTTCGCCAATGCGGTCGCGGCGGCGTTTTCCTCGACATCAGTGTCGTCCAGACGGGCGACGACCAGCGTGTCATGTCCAGCTTCCGCCAAATCCGCGACGTTCTCAGCGGTCAGCAGCGTCCCCTTCTGCACCCGAGCGGACGCGGCCCGCATTGAATGAGCAAGGATCGCCCCCGCCGCCTCGCTGATCGGGACGGGGCCGAATTTCAAGGTACGCTCCGCAAGGTCTGCACCATCTCGGCCAGGATCGACACGGCGATTTCGGACGGGCTGGCTGCACCTATATCAAGGCCGACAGGGCCGTGGATCCGCCCGATCTGGTCCGGGGTGAACCCGGCTTCGGTCAAACGCTCGACCCGCTTGCCATGGGTGCGCTTGGATCCCAACGCACCGATATAGAACGCGTCCGATTTCAGGGCCACATGCAGCGCCGGATCGTCGAGTTTGGGGTCATGAGTCAGCAGCACAAGTGCCGAGCGGGCATCAAGGCCCACCTCGGCCAGCGCCTCGTCAGGCCATGTGTCCAGCAGGCGTTCACCGGGAAACCGCACCTGCGACCCGAACGCGCCCCGCGGGTCGATGATAACGGGATCAAAACCGGCAATGCGCGCCATGGGCACAAGGGCCTGGGCGATGTGCACGGCCCCCACGATGGCAAGACGCAGGGGCGGGTTGTGGATGGCCACAAACGTGCGCCGGTCCTCCTCGATCCCTGTGCGGTCGCTGGCAAAACGGGCGGCGTGGCCGTCATGGTCCAGCCGCCGGTCCCATGTTTCAAGGTCCACGACATAAGCCGCCTTTGTGCGTGCGGCCCGCGCCGCAACCAGCCCCTCGAGCACATCAACAGGCATCGCAAGGCCAATAGGTTCCACCAGCACCTTGATCGTCCCGCCACAGGCCAGACCTACGGCAAAGGCATCGCCGTCGCTGACCCCGTATTCCAGCAAGCGGGGCGTGCCGTCGTCCAGTGCGTCCATCGCCTCGACCACCACCGCGCCCTCGACGCAGCCGCCCGACACCGAGCCCATCATGTCGCCCGCGCCCGACACCACCATCTGCGCCCCTGCGCGACGCGGCGCACTGCCCCAAGTCTGCACGACTGTCGCCAATGCCGCGCCCTGCCCGGCCTTGTGCCAGTCCAGCGCCTGTTCGGGGGCGGTCTCAAAACTGTCCATCGTTCTCTCCACATCTGCTGGTTCGAAAGCCGCACGCTTGAGAGCCATCAGACAGAACGGCACAGTGCAGCCAAGCAAAATCGACGAGGGCCCTGCAGGGGATACGTCTTTTTGGCTTGGGGGCCACGAGGCGATCTGTCAGAGTTGCGTCAAGCGAAGGCGGATCGGAACCCGCTGGTTTGGTGCGACCGCAGCGTAATCCCTCACCTGCCATGAATACAACCCCGCACCCATCGTGCAGTGGCGCACAGTCAAGTGCTTGCACGCCCCCGCCTGTCGCCCTAAATCTGGTCCTGTACCCTGCGGAGACTCCAGCAATGCCCATGCAAGCCAAAGAGATCGAG
The DNA here is from genome assembly GCA_964351755.1 of uncultured Rhodobacterales bacterium. Classification (GTDB taxonomy): domain Bacteria; phylum Pseudomonadota; class Alphaproteobacteria; order Rhodobacterales; family Rhodobacteraceae; genus Tateyamaria. The sequence continues at coordinate 22,710 of CAYGPT010000041.1, forward strand.
GACTTGATCCGCGAAAGCTTTCCCGAGGCCAAGATCACCATCACAGACCTTGCAGGCGACGGAAACCACTATTCCGCCGAGGTGATCGACGCGTCGTTCGCGGGCATGAACCGGGTGCAGCAGCACCGGGCGGTGACCAAGGCGCTGAAAGGCAAGATGGATGGCAGCCACGGCGAGTTGCACGCGCTGGCCCTGACAACCAAGGCGCCTGCGTGAACCGCCTTTGGCAGATCATACGCACACCGTTCCTGCGCTCGCCCCGCCGCCCGCTGTCCGCACGCCGCCCGGGACGGGACGAAATGGGCCAGACCCGCGCCGTGCCGTTGGGGATGGAAGCGACGGATATGTCGATCATCGACCGGGTCAACCGCCAGAACGACGCGCTTGAGCGCACCCAAAAGGTGCACATGCGCTCCAACACGGGCTTTTTCGCCGCATCGGCTGCGACGCAGGTCGACGCCATGCCCGAGGACGAAACCTATGCCGCGCGCTATCATCGCGCCTATATCAAGAAAGAGGACTGACATGAGCGACGCCAAGGACCGGATTTCCCAGACGATCAAGGCCAATGACGTGGTGCTGTACATGAAAGGCACGAAAAGCATGCCGCAATGCGGCTTTTCCAGCCGCGTGGCCGGAGTGCTGAACTATATGGGCGTCGATTTCACGGACGTGAACGTGCTGGCGGATGACGAAATCCGCTCGGGCATCAAGGAGTTTTCGGACTGGCCGACGATCCCGCAGCTTTACGTCAAGGGCGAGTTCGTGGGCGGCTGCGACATTATCACCGAGATGACGTTGTCGGGCGAGTTGGACACGCTGTTCACCGAAAGCGGCGTGACATTCGACAAGGACGCCGCCGAAAAGATCCGCGAAGCCAACGGCTAAGCGGAACCGGCGGCGGCGGAACTTGTTTTGCCGACTGCCGCCTCCCGACACGCGTCGGATGGCGCGTTGCCAGCCGTTTGGGCCGTAAGCGGGAGCCTGTGGCGGGATGTTTGGGTGGCAGCTGTGCGGGACGAAGCGGACCTCACGGTTTCTATTGCGAATAGCTGCTTTTTCTCAGCGTCCGGCTTGTAGTGGACTGCGGGCAGATCAGATTTTACTGTCGGAATTCCTTGAATTAGCCATCTTTAGTCGACAGAGTGTCTATAACGGCGGCCTTTGGATTGGTGCACCTTTTGGTGAGCCTGGGACGGGGTATCCCCGTCTAATGACATTGCTCCGACATACTGTGGATATCCGCCACTGAGTTTCACTCAGGACCGGATATCCAAGGCACAGAATAGCAGAGGCCGTCGTTGCCATCTTCACGATTTAGATTTCTCATATCTTCTCTGGCCGCTCGACTGGAAGGGTGCCGGTGGTCCCAAGACGATCTCGTTCGTCTGCTTCGCCACCATTTGCCCCCTGCTTTTCAGCGCGACGCAAACACGTTGACGAATAGTCTACTTACCGAATTCCCCCAACGCTACGCCCCTGATGCGGACCGAATAGCTGAGATGCTATCCAAGCAGCCTGTGATGCAGCAGCTCTTAAAACACTGCACCAAAGCTGATGCATGGCCGTCGATTTCACTTGAGCCGCCTCAGATGCTACCCGTTTCACCGTTCGATGCGTTGGATCTGCCCGTGTTGAATACGGTCAGTGATCTTGCCGATTGGCTCCTCCTCACGTCAGAGCAAATTGACTCATACGTGGACAAAAACGGTTGGCGAGAAACGCATCCGATGCCGGGCGTCAACAATTACTTCTACCGTACGAGCCCAAAGTCCAATGGTGGCCTGAGGCTGATTGAGGCACCCAAACCCCGCCTGAAGTCACTTCAGCGCCTCATAAATCATCGAATTCTTGCTAATGTGCCAGTACACCCGAACAGTTTTGGGTTTGTTCGTGGACGCAATTGCATTGGCGCGGCCCAACGGCATGCTGGCGAAGAAGTGGTGATTGGTCTCGATCTGAAGAATTATTTCAGTAATCTTCGCTACGGGCGCGTCTATGCCTTCTTTCGCCACCTCGGATATCCAGTCTCTGTAGCGCATAGCTTCAGCGGCATCTGCACCATCATTACGCCGAGCCGTATTCGAAAACATATGCCGTTTGAACAACGCCAGGCATTGATGGAGCCACATTTGCCTCAGGGCGCACCGACTTCCCCGGCGCTCGCAAACCTTTTGACCTATGGATTGGATCGGCGTTTGGCAGGTTTGGCGCGGTCGCTTGGGGCAAACTACACAAGGTATGCCGACGATCTTACCTTTTCAGGAGACCGCGGAGTGCGCGACACGGTTCTCACCACTGTGCCCGACATCGTAAAAGAGGAAGGCTTCAAAGTAAGGACCGGCAAAACCAGGGTTATGCCTTGCTATCAAAGGCAGATGGTCCTGGGAATTGTGGTTAATGAAAAAATTAATATCCCACGAAAAGAATTTGATCGGCTAAAAGCCAAAATTCACCAAAAGACTTGGATAAACGATCCAGCTGAATTCGAAAGGATCTTGGGACATATCGGTTGGTTCGAACAGGTCAACCCGAGCAAAGCCCAGAAGCTCTACGCGAAATTGGAGTTGTCCAATGCTCAAGCGCCTGTCCCCGATAGTTCAACTTAGACACAGATAGTCAGGAACAGCGGTCCCTAAAGCCGTCATTCATACTCATCGCAGCAACCGTAACTCCGGACTCAAACCCGACTTTCACTGCACCAAACACCAAGGCACATAGACTGAAAACGCCCCACCCTTTCAGTCAACCTGCCTTTTCCTCGACATCGGCTGCCAGCGCCTCGGCACGCGCGGCCAGTTCGGCAAGCGTTTCGGTGACGGCTTGGGGCACCACCGGCACCTCGATACGTTCGGGTTCCGGCGCACCCATTGTGCGCAGCCCCTCAAGTTCGGCTTCGCGTTCGGCCAGTTGGGCTTCGACTTCAGCGATGCGATCCTCGACGCTTGCGGTCTTGTCCGCCAGCATCAGACCAGCCATCAGCAGCATCCGCGCCTCTGGCATGCGACCCGCCTGATCCGCCAGAACCTGGGCTTCGTCGTCCAGCATCTTGGCCGCGGAATGCAGATAGCTTTCCTCGCCGTCCTGACAGGCCACCACGAAGGGACGGCCACCGATGTTGATGGTCACCTCAGGCATTTTCGTCCTCCTCTTCACCTTGAACGTCGATCTGGTCCAGCAAGGGCGCAAGGGCCCCGATAATGCTGGAGGCTTCGGCCACATCCGCCGCGCGGGCCGCGCGCAGACCTTCCAGTTCGGCCATCATTGCCTTGTTGATCAGGTGCGGCTCGCCCACGCCGTCTTCGTTCGCGGCGCGCAGGGCGGCATTGGATTGACGCAACTGGTCATTGGCCTTGCGCAGGCGCTGCAATTCAAGATCCATGGACGCCATGCGGGCCTGCGCGGCTTCCGAGGCTGCGCGCGCCTCGGCCAGTACGGAATCCTGCCGTTCGGCCATCTTGCGCACGCGCTCAGTCAGTTGCGCGTTGGCGATCTTTTCGTCGTCCAGTGCCGCTTGCAATGCCGCGGTGTCGGCGCTGGCCCGCGGGTCCAGATTGCCCACGCCATAGGCGATCCGGTCCATCGCAGCTGTCAGCCGCTGTTGTAGTGCATCAATATCGCTCATCCCGATGCCTGTTCCCCTGTTTGCCGGTTTTTACCGTGACTGTCCGTCATATCCCCGTCTTGGCGAATCAATTCACCAGACAGTTGCATTGCAGTTTATCCAAAGCATTCGGGAAATGCGCCCCCTTTGCGATCAACGACTTGCACGGCGGCATTGAAGTACGCATCGCCCGAAAACGCAAACCCCGTCCGCGCATGGCTTCCAGAGCGCCTTGATCTTTGGGTCCCGGCTGGTATGCAGCCTCAACCCATAACGCTCAAAGGACATCTCACCCGTGGATCTGACCGCCCTTCGCACCGCCCATCCCGACCACTGGTCCAAGGCGACCGCCATTCGCGCGCTGACACTGGATGCGGTCGCTGCCGCCAATTCCGGCCATTCCGGCATGCCCATGGGGATGGCCGATGTGGCCACGGTGCTGTTCGAAAAGCACCTGAAATTCGACGCCTCCGCCCCGCACTGGCCCGACCGCGACCGGTTCATCCTGTCCGCCGGGCATGGCTCGATGCTGCTGTATTCCCTGCTGCACCTGACGGGCTATGCGGACATGACGATCGAGCAGATCCGCAATTTCCGCCAATGGGGCGCGATCACCGCAGGCCATCCCGAATACGGTCACGCGGCGGGCATCGAAACCACAACCGGCCCTTTGGGTCAGGGCATCGCCAATTCCGTCGGTTTCGCCATGGCCGAGGAAATCCTGCGCGCCAAGTACAAGCGCAAGCTGGTTGATCACCATACCTACGTCATCGCCGGTGACGGCTGCCTGATGGAGGGCGTCAGCCAAGAGGCGATCACCCTCGCGGGTCGCCATCAGCTGGGCAAGCTGATCGTGTTCTGGGACAACAACAACATCACCATCGACGGCCCCGTCACCCTGTCGGACACCACCGACCAGCCACAGCGCTTCAAATCCGCAGGCTGGGCCGTGATCGAAATCGACGGCCACGACCCCGAGGCCATCGACGCTGCCATCACCAAGGCCAAGGGTCAGAAAAAACCCACCATGATCGCCTGCAAGACCCACATCGCGCTGGGTCACGCCGCACAGGACACGTCCAAAGGGCACGGCGCGCTGACGGATGCCGACCAGATGGCCGCGGCCAAGGCGGCCTATGGCTGGACAACCGGCCCCTTCGACATCCCCGCCGATGTCAAATCCGCATGGGAAGCGATCGGCGCACGCGGGGCCGAAGAACGGGCGGCATGGGAAGAACGTTTTGCCTCCGTTTCGGAGTCCAAACAGCGCGAATTCAACCGCATCATGGCCGGCGAAGTCCCGAAGAAACTGTCGGCGACCGTCAAGGCCTTCAAGAAACAGATGTCCGAATCCGCCCCCAAACTGGCCACGCGCGCCGCGTCCGAAAAGGCGCTCGAGGTGCTGAACCCCGTGCTTGGCGAAACCGTCGGCGGATCGGCCGACCTGACCGGGTCGAATAACACCAAGACGGGCGATCTGGGCGTATTCGACATCGACAACCGTGGCGGGCGCTATGTCTATTGGGGCATCCGCGAACACGGCATGGCGGCGGCGATGAACGGCATGGCGCTGCACGGCGGCATCCGCCCTTATGGCGGCACGTTCATGTGTTTCACCGACTATGCGCGCCCCGCGATGCGACTGGCGGCGTTGATGAAAATACCGACCGTGTTCGTGATGACCCATGACAGCATCGGTCTGGGCGAAGACGGCCCGACCCACCAGCCGGTCGAACACCTCGCAATCAGCCGCGCAACGCCGAACATGCATGTGTTCCGCCCCGCGGACGCGATCGAGACGGCAGAGGCGTGGGAACTCGCGTTCTCGTCCACCTCGACCCCTTGCGTGTTGTCCCTGACCCGTCAGGGCCTGCCCACGGTGCGCACCGAACACAAGCTGAAGAACCTGACCGCGCAAGGCGCCTATGTGCTGGCCGAGGCGGAAGGCAAACGGCAGGTGATCCTGATCGCGACCGGATCGGAAGTGTCGGTCGCGCTGGAAGCGCGCGCGATGCTGCACGAGGCCGGGATCGGGTGCCGCGTGGTGTCCATGCCCTGCATGGAACTGTTTGCGGCACAGGACGAGGCCTACCGCCGCCGCGTGCTGCCTGCGGGGCCTGTGCGCATCGGCATCGAGGCGGCCGTGCGCCAAGGCTGGGATCAGTGGCTGCTGGGCGAACGCGGGAATGCGAAGAAGGCGGATTTCGTCGGCATGGACGATTTCGGGGCGTCCGCGCCCGCCGAAGTGCTTTTCGAGAAATACGGCATCACGGCACAGGCGGTGGTCGAGAAGGTGAAGGCGCTGTTGTAGCGGTGCTGGGAACCCGAGAAAACAAGGGCCTCTGCGGAAACGTGGGGGCCTTTTCGTTTGGGCAGGTCGGAAGAGAGCCCGAAGCGTTACAAGCCAAAGGTCCTATGGTAGAAAATTTGGACAGCTAGCTTTCCGCGATCTGGCGGAAAATGCTCCCTGTAACTCGCTGATACACAGCTAACGAGAAGACTTGAATGTTTTCGACAGCGAAGTCACCACCAAGAACCGGAGCAATCTTCCAACCAAGGCACTCGTCGCGTTTCGGGACAAGACCATTCCCAAGCGCAATATCTGCCCACTCCTCACCGAACCACTCGTTCCGATAATAGGGTTGATCTTTCTTTGCGTTAAACTCCTGTGATCCATTCGCAATCTTGTGAAATTTGCCTTCGAGTAGGTCGAGATGCCAATGGGTTGCGTCTGGGGCTCCGAATACCCAGTCCCCAAAAATGCCGATCATCAATGGCTCCATCGGCTCGGGGACCAGCCACCGCCAATCGTCCAATAACCGATCATGTTCCAACGCTTCGTATGAAACAGCTAAGTCTCGCTTCGGCATCTCACTTCCTTAAAAGGTCTGCCGAATAAACCCCAAGGACCAGAAATTTTCAACGTCACTTGGTCCCGCATAGCAGCCATTCCGTCCGACCGTTCACAACAACCCGCGCTTCGAACACTTGCGGCTCCATGTAAACGATCCGGGATGTCGCGGCCCGCCTAATCACACCGCCTTCGGCGCGAACCGCCGCCAGATCGGGGTGATCACCTTTTCCCCCACCGGGATCAGCGCAAAGCCAAGCAAAACTCCAAGCACTCCGTCGATCAACGCCTTGACCGCCCAGTCGATAAATCCCGAGCCGCCCGCGACCGACTTGGCGATGCCATAGATCACGTCCTCGGGCCAGTGCCAGCCCAGTTCGGCCAGCCCGTGCACGATGATCGACCCGCCGACCCAAAGCATCGCTGCCGTGCCGACGATGGTCAGCCCCTTGAGGAAACCGGGCATCACCCGCACGATCCCCTGCCCCAGCGCGCGCGTCGCGCCGAAGCGTCCGCGCGCGGCCATGGCAAGGCCCATATCATCCGCCTTGACGATCAGCGCGACCGATCCGTAGACGGCCACGGTGATCATGATGGCCACCGCAGCAAGCGTCGCGGCCTCGAACCAGAAATTGCTGGCCGGGATCGCGGCGAGGGAAATCGTCATGATCTCGGCCGACAGGATGAAGTCGGTCTTGATCGCGCCCTGTACCTTCTGCTCTTCCAGATGCGCGGGGTCCTCGACGACTTTCTCCTTGCCTTCGAAATCCTCGTGTCCGTGGCCCCAGCCCAGGGCATGGGCGACCTTTTCGGCCCCCTCGAAACACAAGTAAGCGCCGCCCAGCATCAACAGCGGCGGGATCGCCCAGGGCGCGAAGTTGGCCAGCAACAGGCCGACGGGCAGCAGATAAAGCAGCTTGTTCTTGAACGACCCTTTGGCGATGCGCCAGATGATCGGCAATTCGCGATCCGCCTTGAACCCCTGCACATATTTGGGGGTGACGGCGGCATCGTCGATGACGGCCCCGGCAGCCTTGGCCCCCGCCTTGGCCGCCTGGCTGACCACATCGTCAACAGAGGTCGCCGCGATCTTGGCGATTCCCGCCACATCGTCCAAAAGCGCCAAAAGACCACTCATTCCAACCGCTCCTTCATACCCGTTCGCACGTTAGCGCATAACATGGCCCGTGGGCAGCGTACACCGTTAGCGCCACCGGTACGCCATGGCATACCTTTATCGCTAACACGCTGATTTTCTGACCTTTTCGCTGTTTTCATGGGGCAGTGCCATCGCTATGACATGCACCATGAGGCGAGAGCGGCAAGACAAAAGGACCAGCGATCATGAGTATCAAAGTCGGCATCAACGGGTTTGGCCGCATCGGGCGCTGCACCCTGTCCCATATCGCCACATCCATGCGCAACGACATCGACGTGGTGGCAATCAATGCGACCGGCAGTCTTGAGACCTCGGCCCACCTGATGCGTTACGACAGCGTCCATGGCCGCTTTCCGGGGCAGATCACAGTATCAAACGATACGCGATTTGACGAAACGCGGACGGGGTCCGCGATGGACTTGGGGCGCGGCCCGATCCGCATGATGTCCACCTATGACATGAACGACCTCGATTGGACCGGTGTGGATGTCGTGCTGGAATGCACGGGCAAGTTCAACGACGGGAACAAGGCCGCCGTCCATCTGGAGCGGGGAGCGCGCAAGGTGCTGCTGTCGGCACCGGGCAGGAACGTGGACAAGACGATCGTTTTCGGCGTGAACCACAATACTCTGGCGGCCAACGACCGGATGATTTCGAACGGGTCCTGCACCACCAACTGCCTTGCCCCGCTGGCAAAGGTTCTGGATGACGCATTCGGGATCGAGAGCGGCATCATGACCACGATCCACAGCTATACCGGCGACCAGCCCACACTTGATCGCCGCCACGACGATCTTTACCGCGCGCGCGCCGCTGCCATGGCGATGATCCCGACCTCGAC
>CAYGPT010000042.1:0-31131 GCA_964351755.1 uncultured Rhodobacterales bacterium
GAAATCGTCGAAGTGTCGGGCGCCAAGGTCGACATCAACGACGACGGCATCATCAAGATCGCTTCGCCCAATGGCGACTCGATCAAGAAAGCCTATGACATGATCTGGTCCATCGTGGCCGAACCCGAAGAAGGGGCCGTATACACCGGCACCGTCGTGAAGATCGTCGATTTCGGCGCTTTCGTGAACTTCTTTGGCAAGCGCGACGGGCTGGTCCACGTCTCCCAGATCGAAAACCGCCGCTTGAACCATCCTTCGGACGTTCTGAAGGAAGGCCAAGAGGTGAAGGTCAAGCTGCTGGGCTTTGATGATCGCGGCAAGGTGCGCCTGTCGATGAAAGTCGTCGATCAGGAAACCGGCGAAGAAATCAAGAAGGAAGAAGCCGTCGAGGAGTGATCCCGACGCGCTGAAAATGGCCAATGGCCCCGGTGGAAACGCCGGGGCCTTCTTGTTTCCGCCGCCCGCTTATGCTTTCAGCACCCTCACGCAAAAAAGAGTGCATGATGCAACACCCCAACGACATCCAGATCGTTACGGTCGCCTATAACAGCGCTTCGGTGATCGGTGATATGCTGGCCAGCGTGCCCGACAGCGTGCAGGTTGTCATCGTGGACAATGCCAGTACCGACGCAGATGTGTTGCACACACTCGCAGACAGTCATGGCGCACAGGTGATCACCAACGAAAGCAACCGCGGTTTCGGGGCGGCCTGCAATGCAGGGGCCGCCGTGGGCGACAGTGTCTACCTGTTTTTCCTCAACCCAGATGCCCAGATGCAACCCGGCACACTCGACACGCTGCTGGCAGCTGCACGGTCACATCCCCACGCTTGCGCCTTTTCCCCGCGCGTCCTTGACAGGCGGGGAAAACCCGCCTTTCGCCATCGATCACGCCTGCTGGCGAAATCGGCGCACTGGACCGGTCCGGTTCCGAAGGCGGATGCCGAAGTGCCGTTGCTGAACGGTGCCGCGATTTTCGTTGCCCGCGACAAGTTTACGACGGTCGGCGGCTTTGATGAACGCATTTTCCTTTATCATGAGGATGATGACCTCAGCCTGCGGCTCAAGGCGCAATTCGGGCCTATCCGCCATGTGCAAGACGCCGTGGTCACCCATGCCGAAGGGCACAGCACCGCGCGCACGCCTGCCACGGCGGCGTTCAAGGCACGGCACATGGCCCAATCGGCCATCTACGCGATGCGCAAACATGACCGGCCGTTTGCAAGGACCCGGATCGTCGTGCGGGCGCTGACGCAGATGCTGTCCCCGCTCAACCTATTTTCGGCGCGCAAACGTGCCAAGAACATGGGGTTCTTGCGCGGTGCCTTTGACCCATCGCTTGGGACGCAAACCGGCGCGGCACGATGATCGCACCGTTCCCCTCAAAACTGCGCCGGGAACTTAAACGGCTGGTGAAGCAATTTGCCGATTTGCCGAACTTACTGTTCGATGTCCTGTTCAGTCGCCTTGTACATGACCAATTCGAACGCCCGCGTGTGCAGCGTTTCGACGGAACGGTACAACAGGGCGACCGGGTAGCCATCTACCTGATTTTCCCGCGCAACGGCCTGCTGGAAAGCCACAAGCGCGCCATCGCCTACATGAGAGAAAACGGCTATGCCCCCTTCGTTGTGTCGAACCTGCCGATTGCAGAGGATGACCGGGAATGGCTGACACGGAACACATGGAAATTCCTATCGCGGCCAAATCGTGGATACGATTTCGGCGGATACAGGGAAGGCTTCTTGACCCTTGTCGAAGACGTGAAACATCTCGAATACCTTGCCTTTTTTAACGACTCGTCATGGTTCCCTGTGCCGGGGGCAGACAACTGGCTGGCGCAGGCCGAAGCCCTCGATGTCGCATATGCTGGGGCGGCGTCTAGTTGGGGCATCAAGCGCGTGGCGTTGCGGGACTTCCGCGAGATCACCTGGACCTTCAACACGAACAGCAAAAACTTTCACTATTGCTCATACGCGCTGCTCGTCAGAAAGGAGATATTGCGGAACCCCGCCTATCACAGGTTCTGGGAACGCTTGATCCTGAGCGCCAGCAAGCACAGGGTCGTGCGCCGGGGCGAGATAGGAATGACGCGCTTTGTCTTGCGTCGCGGCTTTTCCCACAACAGCACCTACGACATTCGCACTCTCCCACAAGTGCTGATGCGCCTTTCGGACGATGATCTCAACCGCACCGCGCGCAGTTTGGTCACGCTTGACGATGCGGACGCAAAACGGTTCCTCGAATCGACGCTTGCGACCCTTGATGCATGCCGGTCACCCGCGGACCGCGATGCGGTCATCCGACTTGTTCTGACCGTCACCGCGCGGATCGGCGTCAGCTACGTCGTGCCCGACCTGCTGTGCCGTCATCACGGGTTCGCTTTTCTGAAAAAGTCATCCCTTGGGTTGGATGAGCACGAGTCGCAGGTCATGCTAAACATTGGCAAAACACTTGCAGGCCGCGATGGACGCGTCATAAAGGACGAAATGGAGGATATCCGGCGTTCGAGAGGGTTCGCTTAACATCCTTCATCAAAAGGGGAATTTTATTGCAACCATTGCTTCAAAAAATTGGCAGGGCCCTCTACCCATTAAACGCAAGATACAGGTCAGGAAAGCAAATCCGGTACCGGGACCTCACCATTCCCGTCTCCAGAACCTATATGCCGTTGCCCATCTACAAGCAGATTGCCCGAAACGATTACGAAAGCCCCGAACTGGACGCAGCGCAGGGGATGATCTTGGACGGCGACAGGGTGCTGGAACTCGGAACGGGTCTGGGAATCGTGTCGGGTCTGATCAGCCGCATGGCGCACGGCCTGAAGATCGAGAGTTTCGAAGCCAACCCAACCCTCCTGACTGCGATCCAGACCCTGCACAGCCTTAACGGCATTTCCAACGTGCACGTGCGCAACGCCATGCTCGAACCGAGCCCTACACAGCAAACCCGCACGTTCCACGTCCACAAGTACTTTGCGGAAGGGTCGATCTATGCCACCGATCAAAGCCAGAACGCGATTGAGGTGCCGGTGCTGGACATCAACACCGAAATCCACCGGTTCCAGCCGACCGTTCTGATCTGCGACATCGAAGGCGCCGAAGACATCGTGATCCCCGGCTGCGATCTGTCAGGTATTCGTGCCCTTGTGCTTGAATTGCACCCCAAGGTGGTTTCACGTCAGGGCATCAAGGCCATTTTCGATGCCTGCGCGGCTGCGCAACTTTATCCGCGCGTCGAACTTTCTTCGCAGCAGGTCATCGCCTTCGAAAAGATCAACAGCTAGTCGCGGGGTGCAATCACCGGCGCGAAGCCAGTGATTGCCATCGACGTTAACCCGGTGCCTTGGTCGTCCGCAAATACGGCAGCACGGTCGTGAAGTCCCCAAACTTGGCCTTGGCATCCGCGTCCGAAACCGTCGCCGGAATGATCACATCATCCCCGACGTTCCAGTTGGCCGGTGTCGCGACGCCCTTGCCGATCGTCGTCTGCAATCCATCCAGCGCACGCAGCACTTCTGCAAAGTTGCGTCCGACGGTCATCGGATAGGTCATCGACAGCTTCAACTGCTTGTCAGGGCCAATGATAAAGACCGAGCGCACCGTGGCACTGTCCGCAGGGGTGCGGCCATCGGGCAGGTAGGCCTCGGCAGGCAGCATGTCGAAGGCCTTGGCCAGCTCCAGCCCGTCATCGGCGACGATCGGGAAACCGGCGGGCGCGCCGCCGACCTTTTCGATGTCGGCCTTCCACTTCTTGTGGTCCTCGACCCCGTCCACGGAGACGCCCAGCACCTTGGTGCCGCGCTTGGCCCATTCGTCGGCCAGTTGCGCCACGGCACCGAACTCGGTGGTGCAGACCGGCGTGAAATCCTTGGGGTGGGAAAACAGGATGGCCCAGCTGTCGCCGATCCATTCGTGCAGGGAAAAGATACCCTGATCCGTGGTGACCGTCAGATCGGGGATCGTGTCGTTGATGCGCAAAGCCATGGTGTCCTCCATTGGGATAATTGCCGTTGAATGCAACTTAAGCCATCGCTCGCGCGTTTTCATCCCCTGTCTTGCGAGTGCACACAACCAGTGTCACTGTCCGCCTCAAACGCATATCCGAAAGGGATCACCATGCTGACCAAACGCGACTTTTATATCAACGGCCGGTGGGTCGCCCCGCTGAACGGGACAGACCACCACGTCATCGACCCCTCGACCGAGGAACCTTGCGCGACGATCTCGCTTGGCGGAGCAGAGGACGCCGATGCAGCGGTGGCGGCAGCCAAGGCGGCCTTTCCCGCATGGATGAATACCGACCCGGCAACACGCATCGCGCTTGTCGAAAAGCTGATTGAGGTCTACGAGGCCCGCGCCGAAGATCTGGCCAAGGCTATGTCAGCCGAAATGGGCGCGCCCATCGACATGTCGCGCAGCTCGCAGGTTGGGGCCGGAACATGGCACCTGAACAACTTCGTCAAGGCGGCCAAGGAGTTCCAGTTCAACCGCCCCCTTGGCGATCACGCCCCCGGCGACCGGATCATCTACGAACCTGTCGGTGTCGCGGCCCTGATCACGCCGTGGAACTGGCCGATGAACCAGATCACGCTCAAGGTGGGTGCTGCGGCCATCGCAGGCTGCACCATGGTGCTGAAACCGTCCGAGGAATCCCCCCTCAATGCGATGATCTTTGCCGAGTTGATGGACGAGGCCGGGTTCCCTGCAGGCGTTTTCAACCTTGTGAACGGCGACGGTGCCGGTGTGGGCAGCGCCCTGTCGGGTCACAAGGACGTGGACATGGTCAGCTTTACCGGCTCAAGCCGTGCGGGCACTTTGATTTCCAAGAATGCCGCCGACACGTTGAAACGCGTACACCTCGAGCTTGGGGGCAAGGGCGCGAACCTGATCTTTGACGATGCCGACGACAAGGCGGTCAAACGCGGCGTGCTGCACATGATGCAGAACACCGGGCAGTCCTGCAACGCGCCCTCGCGCATGCTGGTGCAGCGCGGGGTTTATGACCGTGTGGTGGACGAGGCGGCGGCGATTGCAGACAAGGTCAGCGTCGGCCCCGCCAGCGAAGAAGGCCGCCATATCGGCCCCGTCGTGAACGAGGTCCAGTGGAACAAGATTCAGGGCCTGATCGAAAAGGGCATCCAGGAAGGTGCACGGCTGGTGGCGGGTGGTCCGGGCCGACCCGAAGGATTCAACAAGGGTTTTTACGTCCGTCCCACCGTCTTTGCCGACGTGAACAATGACATGACCATCGCACGCGAAGAAATCTTCGGCCCCGTCCTGTCGATCATCCCGTTCGAGACCGAGGAAGAGGCAGTCGAGATCGCCAACGACACGCCCTATGGTCTGACGAACTATGTCCAGACACAGGACGCGAGTCGCGCCAACCGGCTCGCCACACAACTGCGCTCGGGCATGGTCGAAATGAACGGCACATCCCGCGCGGCGGGCAGCCCATTCGGCGGCATGAAACAGTCCGGCAACGGACGCGAAGGCGGCGTCTGGGGCATCGAGGACTTCCTCGAGGTCAAGGCGGTGTCAGGCTGGGCGGCCGAGTAGGAAGGCAAGGCGGGCGGAAGCCCGCCTTACGCCTTGGGGCGCAGGGATACGCAGGTGCGGAGAAGGTCGGCTTTGAGGCCATTGTGAGGGATGCACGCCACGCTCGAATGGCGGCTTTGCGCAGGAACAAACCAATGCAAAGTTGCAAACTGTAGTCTCCATTTGGGACATGACGGACCGAGGTTAATGCCCGTCCGCATTTCTTATGTGCAATTCAACCACCTTAGTTTCAATGCCTGCGTAGGCGTAAAGGGACCGCGCCAACCGGGCTGCCCCTTCATCACAAGAAATGAACATCGCACACCGTGCTGCATTCTCGATGTGGACACCATCACGAAACTGCCCTTGGAAATGCTTCATCCGGCTTTCGGTGCTGCCCTTCTTAACGCGTCTGTCCCTGACCAGCCCACACATAAATAGCATGAATGCCAAACCAGAAATTTGCCCAGTTTCACGGCCTTCAGGATTGTTCCAGAAACCTTGCGGGAACTGGCTCTGGACGGCTTCCCTGCCTTGCCCCTCAAGACAGGAAAACACGAAGGAAACAGCCTTCTCATCCGGAATCTCATCCAATTGCGCGTAATTTAGGGGAAGCCGTTCCTTCAAACTCGCCAAGCTAACTTCCCATTCGTTTCGGATCCTTTCGAATGACATGCCTTCTATGATTGCATCCATTCCGTCTTGAGCTGCCGACAGTGCGTGCTTCGCTTGTCTCCCGAGTTCCGAACCAAGCACATCCCAATCGACATCACGCTGGATGCTCTCCCAAAACTCTATCATCTCCGCTGCCATTGCGTTTTTCAGCTCGTGCGCCTCGGTCTCACCCAACCAACCGCTGGCGAAATGAAATACGTGGAGCAAGTTTTCTATCAACCGTTTGGCTTGATGGGTCGCGTCTTCCGGTTCCAACAGCAACTCTCGCGCCCTTCCGAGCGACAGGTCGGCTTGCTGACCCGCGGCTTTCGGAAACTCCAAAAAATACACAGGAAACTCCTCTATGACTTCAACGAATTGCTCCGGCTGAGTAGAAGCACGGCATTCATCGACGTGTGCCATGGAATATACAAAGACGACATTCTTCTCTTTTAGCGGGTTCAACAAAGCGACCAGTTCTTCTCTGGCTCCCCTTCCTTCGCGTAGGTGACTGAGGATGTTTTGATCTAAGTAGACGGGTACAGCGTTTCCAAGGGCATTCATGGCAGTTACCTTAGGATTGGTGGAATTCGGTGGGTTTCATTTACCAGAACGGTTAGAATTTTGCGAAAAGAGAGAAAATTGCTTCGACCTGCGAGCGTTCTTTGGTGCGGATTGAACGGACGAGCTTAGTCCCGCACAACCGCCATCAACCCATCCTTAACAAACCCCACCGCGCGCACCGTTAACCACGTCTGCGGTGCATCACCGGTGCAGGGGGTGCACGCCCGGTGCGTGGGTGGTACACGCCCCGTTTGCCTTGTTTTACTGGCGTTAACCCCTCGATTCAGCCCACGGGCGCGCAACACCCACCGAACGCAGCACGCTCAGAACGGGACAGGGGCGCGGAACTTCATCATCCGCCCCGAATCCGGGTGCTTGATCCGCAATTCCTCCGAATGCAGCATCAGCCGGTCATACGCCCGCGCCTCACCTGTCGCATAGAATGGATCGCCAAGGATCGGGTGCCCCAGCGCCAGCATGTGCACCCGCAATTGGTGGCTGCGCCCTGTGCGTGGGCTTAGCCGCACGCGGCTTTCCTCGGGGCTGTCGCGCAGCACCCGCCAGTCGGTGACCGCGGGCTTGCCGTTCTCGTGGTCCACATGCTGGCGCGGCCGGTTCGGCCAGTCCACGATCAGGGGCAGGTCGACCCGCCCCGTCTTGGGCGTGAGCCGCCCCCAAACCCTTGCCACATATGTCTTTTTTGCCGCGCGCAACTCAAACTGTTTGGACAGGAACCGCTGCGCGCGCGGCGTCAGGCCAAACACCATCACCCCGGATGTGTCCCGATCCAGCCGGTGCACCAACAGCGCGTCCGGCCACGCGACCTGCACCCGTGCGATAAGGCAATCTGCCAGATGTTCGCCCTTGCCCGGAACGCTCAGCAAGCCAGCGGGCTTGCTGACGGCCAGGATTTCGGCGTCTTCGTGCAGCACGTCCAGCGGTACATCAGGCGGGGCATAGGTGTCGTTCATGTCACCGCCTCTCAAAAAGCGGGCAGGCTTGCAAGCCCCAGCTTCAAGATCAGGCGATTTGGTCGGTTACCCCTTGTTATCCGGGGTGCCGTCATGCTGTTTCGACGCGATGAGATATTTGCTTGCCTTGATTGTCTGCATTGCCCTGCCCGCTTGGGCGCAGGCCCCCTGCGGGCCGGACGCGCCCTGCGAGATGGACGGGGGCAGTTATCACATGCTAGTCCCTGAAAACCCATCAGAAAACATGCCCGCGCTGGTGTTTTTCCACGGTCACAACGCCACCGGCGGCATGATCTTTCGCGGTGGCATCCGGTCTGATTTCGGCGAAGCCGGGTATGTCGTTATCGCCCCCAACGGAACACCGATCCAAGGCCGCACCACCCGCCGCTGGGCGGGCCGCGAGGGGGGCACGCGGGACGATGTGGCCTTTACCCTCGACGTGATCGCGGATGCCAAGACCAAGGCCTCCATAGACCCGGACCGCATCTATGTTGCTGGGTTTTCGGCTGGCGGGTCGATGGTGTGGTTGATGGCCTGCAAGGCTGCCGATCAGTTCGCGGGATACGCGTCGGTTTCCGGCGCACTGCGACAACCCAATGACACCACCGACTGTCCGGACGCACCTGTGCGCTTTTTGCAGATCCATGGGTTTGGCGACAACCAGGTTCCCTTCGAAGGGCGTGCAATTCGCGACTGGCATCAGGGCAACCTGTGGGACAGCCTCGCCCTTGCCCGGGCGGCCAACCAGTGCCGCAGCCATCCCGACACCATCGACATCGGTGATCGGTACCGTTGCCGCACGTGGGCCGAAAGCTGCGGTGCGGGCGCGATCCGGTTTTGCGAACATGACGGCGGGCACGGGTTGCCACGCGGATGGACGAAGATGGCGCTTGACTGGTTCGAAGGGTCCTAGATCACCGGTTTGACCCGCGGTCTCATCTGACGGAACATTGAAACGGAATAGATCACAAGCGCTGCCCAGATCATCGGAAATGCGACCATGCGCGCCTGCCCAAAGGGTTCCTTGAACACCACTACGGCGCACAGAAAAATCATCGTCGGCGCGATGTATTGCAGGATGGCAATCGTGGTCAGGCGCAAGCCCTTGGCCCCGTTTGCGTAGCTGATCAAAGGGATCGCAGTCACCGCCCCGCATCCCAGCAACAGCCACGTACTGCGCGCGTCCCCGACCATGAATTGTCCCTGCCCGGTCAGCCCCAGCCAGGTGACGTAAGCCAGCGCGGGGACAAGCAGGATCAAAACCTCAAGTAGAAATCCTTGGTTCGGGCCAATCGGCAGCTGCTTTTTTGCAAGCGCATAAAACCCCCATGTCACCGTCAGCGCCAGCGCCGCCCAGGGTACCGTGCCTGCAGAAATGGTCAGCACAGCCACAGCGCAAGCCGCCAGTGCAATGGCGACCATCTGCGCCCGGCTCAGGCTTTCCCGCAACAGTATCGCCCCAAGGGCCACGCTGAACAACGGGTTGATGTAGTAACCAAGGGCCGCGTCCAGCGCCCGGTCCGACGTGATCGCCCAAACGTAAATGCCCCAGTTCACCGTGATAAGCGCCGCCGTCACGCCTCCCATCGCCAAGGTGCGCGGACTGCGCAAGGCCGCGCGCAGATCGCCGGTGCGGCCCATGACGATCAGCAGACCGGCGGCAATCGGCACCGACCAGATGATCCGGTGGGCGACGACTTCGGCGGGGCTTATGTGGCTGAGCAGCTTCATGTACAGCGGCAGAAAGCCCCAGAATACATAAGCCCCCAACGCAAAGAAGAGCCCGCGCGGGGTGTCACCGGATGACTGAGACATGGAACAGTCCTTTCGCGCCCAGCCCTAGCACTGGTTCAGGGACGGGTCACGCGTTCATACGCTCGGATTTCGGGTCGTACATGGGACGCAGCGATGCCTCGGCCCGAACCTTGGTGCCTGCCACGTCGATCTCGTAAGTCGAGCCTAGGACATCTGCCGCAGCCTCGCCTTTGCAGGGCACATAGCCAAGGCCAATGGCTCCGCCAAGATGGTGACCATACGCCCCTGAACTGAGGAAGCCGACGATCTCGCCATTCCGCAAAATCGGTTCGTTATGATACAACAGCGGCTCGGGGTCGGTAAGGCGGAACTGCACCATGCGGGTGTTCAGGCCTTCGTCTTTTTTGCGCAGAACGGCGTCGCGCCCGATGAAGTCGGGCTTGTCGGTTTTCACGGCAAAGCCGAGGCCCGCTTCGAGTACGTGATCCTCGCACGTGATGTCGTGGCCGAAATGGCGGAACCCTTTTTCGATGCGGCACGTGTCCATCATGTGCATACCACACAAGGTCAGGCCCACGTCCAGCCCTGCCTCAAACAGCGTTTCGAACACGTGGCCTGCCATATCGGCGCTGACATAGACCTCCCAACCCAGTTCACCCACGTAAGATACGCGGTGGGCCCGGGCCTGCCCCATGCCTATGTCGATCTGTTGCGCGGTGCCGAATGGGTTCACATCATTGCCGAAATCGCCTGGGCTGACGGCCTGCATCAGTTTGCGCGCGTTGGGGCCCATGATGGCAAGCACGCCTTCTCCCGGCGTGACGTCGGTGAGGGTCACGTTGAAGTCACCCAGATGGCGCTGCATCCACGTCTGGTCCGCCAGCCGAGTCGCCGCAGGGGTCACCACCAGATAGGCCGTTTCGGTCAGGCGGGTCACGGTTACGTCCGCCTCGATCCCGCCGCGAGGGTTGAGGAACTGGGTGTAGACGATCTTGCCCACCGGCACATCGAACTGTCCGCCGCCCAGGTGGTTGAGGAAAGCGCAGGCATCGCGCCCCTCGACCCTGATCTTGCCAAAAGAGGACATATCGTACATGCCCACGTTTTCGCGCACGGCGAGGTGTTCCTCGCTCACGTTGTCAAAGAAGTTCTGGCGTTTCCATGAATATTCATAGGCCGGCGTCTGGCCATTGCGCGCGAACCAGTTGGCACGCTCCCATCCCGCGAGTTCTCCCATGACCGCCCCTTGCACCAACAGTTGGTGGTGGAAGGGTGTACGCCGCACGCCGCGTGCCGTCGCCTTTTGGCGGTAAGGGAAGTGATCGGCATAGAGCAGCCCAAGCGTCTCGGTCGACCGGGCCGCGAGGTACGTTTTGTTGCCTTGGAAGGGCTGCATACGGGCAATGTCGACATCGCCCATGTCGAAGGGCTTCTCGCCTGCATCCATCCACTGCGCCAGCGCCATCCCCGCCCCGCCTGCCGACTGGATACCGATGGAGTTGAAACCGCAGGCGACCCAGACATTGTCCATTTCGGGCGCGAGGCCGAGGTGATAGGCGTCGTCGGGGGTAAAGCTTTCGGGACCGTTGAAGAATGTGTGAATGCCGGCCGTCGCCAGCATGGGCATGCGGTTGACAGCCCGTTCAAGGATCGGTTCGAAATGGTCAAAATCCTCGGGCAACTGGTCGAATTCGAAGTCGCGCGGGATGCCGTCAACGGCCCAGGGTTTGGAGACGGGTTCAAATGCGCCGAGAAGGATCTTGCCTGCGTCTTCCTTGTAATAGGCACATTCGTCCGGCACGCGCAGGACGGGCAGTTGTGTCAGCTCTTCAATGGGTTCAGTCACGATATAAAAATGTTCGCAGGCCTGTAGGGGCACATTGATGCCTGCCATGCGGCCCACTTCGTGGCCCCACATGCCCGCGCAGTTCACGATATGGTCGCAGGAGATTTGGCCGTGCGTGCCGTCCTCTCCGGTCCAGTTCACGCCGGTGACGCGGCGTCCGTCACGGGTGATGCGGGTGACAGCGACACGTTCCTGCACCAGTCCGCCACCTTGCCGCGCGCCCTTGGCCAGGGCCTGCGTGATACCTGTCGGATCGCCCTGCCCGTCGAGCGGCAGATAGACGCCGCCCGTGACGCCGTCGATGTTCAGATGCTCATAGCGCGCCTTGATGTCGGTGGGCGAGGCTTCTTCGACCTCGACCCCGAACGCCCGCGCCATGGCGGCTTGGCGGTGGAGCTCTTCCAGTCGTTCGCCCGTAAGGGCGGCGGTGATCGAACCGACGCGCTTGAAGCCTGTGGCCACACCTGTTTCCGCTTCGAGACTGCCGTAAAGCTCTTGTGAATACTTGGCGAGCTTGGTCATGTTCGCTGACGCGCGCAATTGGGCGATCAGGCCCGCCGCGTGCCAGGTGGTGCCTGAGGTCAGCTGTTTGCGTTCCAGCAGCACCACGTCTTTCCAGCCCAGTTGCGTGAGGTGATAGGCGACGGAACAGCCGATGACGCCGCCGCCGATGATGATGACGCGGGCATGGGTGGGTAGGTCAGGCATGGTGAGAACCTTCAGACGATGGTGTGGCCATCCGCGCGCAAGCGGCGGGCGATTTCGGCGATATGGGCGGGGCTGACTTCGCAGCAGCCCCCAACAATGCTGGCGCCCAGCGCGATCCATTTCATAACGTGATCGGCGTAGAGTTCGGGGGTGAAGTCGTGGCGTCTGGCGAGGTCGGCGACGGTTGGTTTGTCTTCGAGGAAGTCCTTGGTGATCTCCTCGAACCCGTTGGCGTAGGCGCCAAAGGGCAAGTGCGTCGCGCGGATGGCCTTGATCGCTGTGGTAATGGCTTCGGGTGCGGAACAGTTGATCAGCAAGGCTGCAGCCCCGCCCGTTTCAGCGATGGCGACTGCGTCTGCAACGGGTTCGCCCGAGCGTAATTTGGTGCCGTCGGTGTCATTCACAGTCAGCGCCAGCCAGACGGGCAGACCGGTATGTGCGCAGGCCGCGAGGATGTCGCGAGCGTGAGCCAACGAGGCGACCGTTTCGCAGATCAGCAGGTCGCATTGCGGCGACAGCAGGTCGGCCACTTCGGCAAAAAGGGGGACGGCGATGTCCGGTTCGGGGTGCAGGTCAGGGCGATAGCTGGCAAGCAATGGGCCGATCGCCCCTGCAACCCGGCCCGACCCGTGTTCCCGGCGCGCTGTGCGGGCTTCGAGCAGGGCACTCTGGTGCAGGGCGGTGAACGCGCCCTCAACCGGAGTGCCGGTGAGTCGGTCATGGTGGATGGCGTAGCTGTTGGTGGTGGCGATTGTTGCCCCGGCCGCAAAGAAGTCGGCATGCACTTGCGTGACGAGGCCGGGATGGTCCAGCATGATCTGTGTTGACCAGAGCGGCGTGGGTTTGTCCCCGGCGCGGTGCACCAGTTCCTGCCCCATGCCGCCGTCCAGAAGGGTTATGTCAGCCATGGCGTTTATCCTTGAGGTGCCTGAAACCGACACGGTTTCCGGTCCGATTTCCGTGGCCGAAATCGGTCACGCCCTGAGCCGCGCATTTTCAGGATCCCAGAGCGGCGCGTCAGGCTGCACCGTCGCGGCACAGCGCTGGCCAAAGATTTCAACCTCGAGCGTCGTCCCCGGCGTCGCGAGGTCCGTGCGCACCACGCCCAAAGCCAAAGATGCGCCGACCCGGTAGCCCCACGCGCCTGACGTGGTTTCACCCACAACGTCATCCCCGCTCCAGATCGTTGACATGTAGGGAGCGTCTTGATCGGCGGCGTCCACGACCAGCGTGACGAACCGCTTTTTGCTGCCTTGCTGTTTTTCGTTCATCAGCGCGGCCTTGCCGGGATAGTCCTGTGGTTTGTCGAGTTTGACGAAGCGGTCGAGCCCGCCTTCGAACAAGGTGTAGTCGGTCGAAAGGTCACCTTTCCAAGTGCGGTACCCTTTTTCGATGCGCAGCGCGTTGAGTGCATACATGCCGAACGGCGTGGCCCCGGCGGCGATGATCGCGTCGTAGATCGCGGGCATGCTTTCGTTCTCGGCATGGATTTCCCAGCCCAGTTCGCCTGCGAAAGACACGCGCAACAGGGCAGCCCATTCGCTTGCCACTTCCGTTTCCTGAAAGCTGAGCCATGGCAGCGACAGATCGGCATGCGTAAGTGTCGAAAGAAGGTCTCGCGACTTTGGCCCTGTGACAATCAGTGTCGACATCCGCGTAGTCCAGTCCTCGAACTTCAGGCTGCCGTCGCCGGGCAAGGCACTCGTGATCACGTCTCGATCGTGCCACTGCGCGGTTGCTGCCGTCACAAGGACAAAGGCATCCTCCGCCTCGCGCGTGACAGACATCTCGGTCAGGATACGGCCCCGGCTGTCGGCGAAATAGACCAACCCGACGCGCCCGATCTTGGGCAGCGCGCCGGTGATCTGGCCGCGCAGCCACTCATCCGCCCCGGGCCCCGACACCTTGAACCGGGAAAAGCCGGGCAGGTCCAGCACGCCCACGCCATCACGCACGGCCTCGCATTCCTCTTTTATGGCGCGGGTCCAGGCCCCGGCGCGGTCCCACGTCTGCGTCGCTTCTTGCGACAGGTCATCGCCGGGCTTGGCGAACCAATTGGCCCGTTCCCACCCGTTATAGGCCCCCATGACGCCGCCAAGCTTGACCACCTTGTCGTGGACAGGCGACAGTTTCTTGTTGCGTCCTGCGGGCCATTCGTGGTGCGGGAAGTGCATGGCGTATTCGTGGCCATAGACTTCCATCGCCTTTTGGTTGCAGTAGTCCTGATCGGTGTAGTCCGTATAGCGGCGCGGATCGACCGCCCACATGTCCCATTCGGTCTGCCCTTCGGTGATCCATTCGGCCAGCACCTTGCCCGCACCGCCGCCTTGCGTGATGCCGAATGTGAATACGCAAGCCTCGTAGGCGTTGGGTACGCCGGGCATGGGCCCGAGCAGCGGCAGACCGTCGGGCGCGTAGGGGATTGGGCCGTTGATCACCCGGCTGACCCCGGCAGTGCCAAGCAGCGGCACACGGGCCATTGCGTCCTCCATGTACCATTCCAGCCGGTCCAGATCGTCCGGGTAAAGCTGAAAGCTGAAATCCTCGGGCATCGGGTCTTCGGGCGTCATCCAGTGCCCTTTGCAGTTGCGCTCGTAGGGGCCAAGGTTCAGGCCGTTCTTGTCCTGCCGCAGGTAGTAGGAGCTGTCGACGTCGCGCAGCAGCGGCACCTTGCGTCCGTTTTCACGACTCCATTCTGCCAGTTCAGGAATTTCATCGGTCAGGAAATACTGGTGGCTCATCGTCGCCATGGGCACTGTGCGTCCGCCGAAGGGTTTGAACCATTCGCCGACCCGCTGGGCGTAGTAGCCAGCGGCGTTCACCACCTTTTCACAGCGGATGTCGCCCTTGTGCGTGTGTACGATCCACTCGTCACCATCACGGCTGACGCCTGTGGCCGGGCAGAACCGTTCGATCCGCGCGCCCATGTCCCGGGCGCCTTTGGCCAGCGCTTGCGTGAGTTGGGCCGGGTCGATGTCTCCATCATCTGGATCCCACAGAGCACCCGCGAGGTCATGGGTTTCGATGAAGGGGTAGCGGTCCTTGATGTCCTCGACCGCCATCATTTCCAGCGACAGACCTTGGTAACGGCCCATCGAGCGGGCCCGCTCGAATTCCATCATCCGTTCACGCGAATGACCCAGCCGGATCGAGCCGGTGACGTGGTAGTTCATCGGATAGTCGACTTCGGCCGCAAGCCCCGCATACAGGCCCAGCGAGTAGCGTTGCATGTTCATGATCGCCCAAGACGTGCTGAAGGAGGGGCAGTTGCCTGCCGCATGCCACGTGCTGCCAGCTGTCAACTCGTTCTTTTCCAGCAGGACACAGTCGGTCCAGCCCGCCTTGGCGAGGTGGTAGAGTGATGAGGTGCCGACGACACCGCCGCCGATGATGACCACGCGGGCCGTGGTTGGAAAATCGCTCATGCTCAGTCCTCCTGCTGCGGGACACCCGCTTCGATTTCGTAATAGTCGCCCTTGAAAGCGGTATAGATGTGTTTGGCCGTCGTGATGCCCGTGGGTCCGTCCAGAGTGCCGGACATGATCGACGTCGCACCGTTATCAGCCTCGTGCCGCCAGAACAGCGACGCCCCACAAACGCGGCAAAATCCGCGCTGCGCCTTGGGCGAGGATTGAAACCACGCCAGCGTTTCATCCTTGGTGATGCGCAATTGATCCGCACCGGCCTGCGTGGCGGACACGTAATGGCCGCTGGTCTTGCGACACTGCAGGCAATGGCACGCAACCGATGGCCGCATCGGTCCGCTCACCTCATACGTCACGCCACCGCACAGACAGCTTCCCTTGTGCATCATGCCCTCCCCGGCGTTGCGGCGGACCCAAGCAGGAATCCGTAAATGACAAAGCAGGCGGCCATGATCCGGCGCACCCAGACGTTGAACACCGCCCCCAATGCGGCCCGCCCTATCCCTGCGCCAAGGACGGTGAACCCGGTATAGCTGAGCGCGGTGATGGTCAGCGCCGTCGGCACGATCAGCACCATCTGGTCCCAGATGGGCACGTCCGGCTGGACGAATTGGGAAAAGGCGGCAAGGTAGCCCGCCACGCTTTTGGGGTTGATCGTGGCGATGGCAAGGGCGCGCAGATAGACAGATTTGTCAGTCACATGCGCAAGCTTCGGCGGTTTGGTGGCATTCATCCAGCCCCGCACCCCGAGGTAGATCAGGACCCCGGTCCCAATCAGTTTGGTCACCCAAAATGCAGTTGGCGAGGCCGCAATCAGTGCCGTAATGCCCATGGCGGATAGGATCAGGAACAGGCTGGCCTGCGTCAGGATCGCCAACACCCCGACCATGGCCCGGCGAAAGCCGAGGGTCATGCCATTGGTGATGCAGTTGACCGCGTTCGGTCCGGGCGTGGTCACGAAGACCGCCCAGAACAGCGCGAATATGATCCATCCCTCAAACGACATCAGTAGACCGGGGGGGCGATGACCCAGATCGCGACAGCGGGCCGGTCATAGGGGTTCATCCAGCGAAAGGCTTCGCCACGGATCCGAAAGCTGTCGCCAGGGTTCAGCGTGAAGGCTCGCCCGGCGATATCAAGGTCGAGCCGCCCCGACAGCAGGTAACCCACCTCTTGCGTTGGCCGCGTGACGGCGTCGCGGATTTCACTGTGAGGTTCAAAGGTTGAATGCACCATTTCAAAGTCATCCGTGAGGTCGGGCGACAGCAGTTCCTCGACCAGACCAGCGGTGCGCGATCCGATAGGGCGGCGGGCACTGGCACGCACGACATAGCCTTCTTCTTCCGCCGGGGCCGCGCCGCGCCGGAACAGGGTGGACATGGCGATGTCCAGCGTGGCCGCTATGTGGCGCAGATCGGTGATCGAAGGTTCGGAAAGGTCACGCTCGACTTGGCTGAGCCATCCGACGGAGCGCCCAAGCGCGTCGGCCATGCCCTGCAGCGTCAGCCCGCGCGCCTTGCGCAAAGCGCGCAGATCAGCGCCGAGGCTGGGATGAGTTGTCAGATCGGCTTGCAGCATCAGTCGTGAAATTCCATGTCAGAATTTCACGTAACGACAGGTCTCGTGAAAAATCAATCTAATTTTTCACGAGACGAAAGGTGTCGCGCAGAATGGCCGTTAACCGACTCGCATCTTCTTGGGTGAAGGCATCGGGCTGATCACTGTCTATGTCGAACACGGCGATCAGATCTCCGGCCCCGTTGTGCACCGGAAGCACCAGTTCAGAACGTGTCGAGGCGGCACAGGCGATGTGGCCGGGAAAGGCGTCGACGTCCGGCACCAGTTGTACCTGCCCCGTGCGTGCCGCCGCGCCACAGACCCCACGCGAGAACGGAATGTGCAGGCAGCCATGGCCGCCCTGATAGGGTCCGATCTTGAGCATCTCGGGACCAGTGACCCGGTAAAATCCTGTCCAGTCAAAGCGGTCGTCGGAATGGTGCACCTCGCAGACAATCGTTGCCATGAGAGCGATAGAGTCTGTTTCGCCTTCGGTGAGGCTGTGCAGGGTTTTGGAGAGGGTGGTGTAGTCAGGCATCTGGAAGCTCTTTTTTAGGGCGCGGGACCGGGGCGCTGCCCCGGACCCCGCAGTATTTTTGGCCACAACAAACGGTCAGGTCAGTTCAATCGCGATAGCTGTCCCTTCACCACCGCCGATGCAGATGGCGGCGATCCCGCGTTTGAGATTTCGTTTTTCCAGAGCGTTCAGCAGCGTCACGATGATCCGGGCGCCAGACGCGCCAATGGGGTGGCCCAGCGCGCAAGCGCCGCCATTAACGTTGACGATGTCGTGGGGCAGGCCCATTTCGCGCATGAAAGCCAGTGGGACGACGGCGAAGGCTTCGTTGACCTCCCAAAGGTCCACGTCGCCCTTGGCCCAGCCGATGCGGTCGAGCAGCTTTTGCGCGGCGGGGACAGGTGCCGTCGTAAAAAGGCCCGGCGCCTGCGCATGGCTGGCATGGCCAACGATACGCGCACGGATATTGAGGCCCTGCCCCTCGGCGGCATCTTCCGAGGCCACCACAAGGGCGGCCGCCCCGTCCGAGATAGAGGAGGAGTTGGCCGCCGTCACTGTCCCGCCGTCTCGGAATGCGGGCTTGAGCAACGGGATCTTATCGGGGCGCGCGGTGCCGGGTTGTTCGTCGGTTGTGACGGTCGTGCTGCCCTTGCGCGATGTGACCGCGACCGGTGTCACTTCGTCCGCGAAGGCGCCTGTGTCGATGGCGTATTGTGCCCGCGACAGCGAGGCCAGCGCATAGTCATCCTGAATCTCGCGGGTGAACTGATAGGTCTCGGCGCAATCCTCGGCAAAGGTGCCCATAAGGCGGCCCTTATCATAAGCGTCTTCGAGTCCGTCGAGGAACATGTGGTCGATCACCTGCGCATGGCCCAGACGCGCGCCGCCGCGCATCTTCGGCAGTATGTAGGGGGCGTTTGTCATACTCTCCATCCCGCCTGCGATCATGGTGTCGGCGTGGCCCAGGGCAATCTGGTCAAACGCCATCATCGCGGCCTTCATGCCCGATCCGCACATCTTGTTCAGGGTGGTAGCAGGCACACTCTCGCCCAGACCCGCAGCGAAGCTTGCCTGACGCGCCGGAGCCTGGCCCTGACCTGCGGGCAGCACGCAGCCCATAAGCACCTCGTCGACCGTAGAAAGTCCCGCACCCTTCATCGCAGCCTTGATCGCACTGCCACCCAACTGGGATGCGGACAGGTCGGACAATACCCCCTGAAATCCGCCCATGGGCGTACGGGACGCGCCGGCGATCACGACTGGTTTCATCAAGTGGGCTCCTTTTCGTGCAGGTAGAAACAGAATAGTAAGGATTGCCTTCTAGACACGCAATGTGACCAAGGTGTGCAAGAGGGCTCAGATGGACCTTAGAAGCCGATCAGAGGACAATCTTCAGGTTGTTTCTGTGCTGGAAAATCGGATCGACGCAGCCGTTGCCATCGAATTCAAGGATGCCATGCGCTCCTCGACCGACGGCGGCAGTGATGTGGTGGTACTAGACCTGAGCGAAGTGCAGTTCATCGACTCAAGTGGTCTTGGCGCCATCGTCGCCGCCATGAAACATATGGGTCAGTCGCGTACGCTGGCTTTAGCCGGACTGACGCCGACGGTCGAAAAAGTGTTTCGTCTGACCCGGATGGACAGCGTGTTCAAGGTGTTCAGCACACTCGACGGCGCGCTTGAACAGTTGAAACCTTGATTTGTCGTTCATTTTGAAAGACTACGCCATGTCATCCGCCCCCAACATGCCCATCATTCGAATTTCTGTGCAAAGTGGTCAGTTGGCCGTGCGCGACGCACTTAAGAAACTGCTTGAGGGATTGGGGCCATTGTCTTTGGACATCGAAGAGGCTGGAACGGTCGAACTGGTAATGGCCGAGGCGCTCAATAATATCGTCGAACACGCCTATCCGGAGGGTGACCCAGTCGGCCCCATCAGCATCACCTGCGAACATGGTCGCGACGGTTTGCACCTGACTGTGACGGATCGTGGGCGGGGCATGCCCAATGGCTGCACACCACTTGGTGCGCCGGTCGAGGTCGATGTCGCCGTGGCAGACATGCCCGAAGGCGGGTTCGGTTGGTTCCTGATCAAGGATCTGGCCAAGGACGTCAGCTATCAGCGGGTAGCACCTGAAAATCGGCTGAGTCTGCGGTTGGCTGTGGCACTCGCCTAAATGGATATGGGCAAATGAGCAACGCTCAGGCCGCGCCCGATGAAACTGGCTTGCGACGGTCGCCTTGGCACAGCCTTGTGCGGCGTTGGTCCTGATTGATGCGTTCACCAGTGGATAAATGTCAGGGCGCGCAGCCACACCGACGGGACGGGAGCTTCCCGTCCTCAACAGCGTTCGTCGATCAACCGACAAGATCCGAAATCCCCAAAACTGCCTCGACTGCACCATATTCATGCCTTGATCAAACGGCATACCTGTCCTTGTAGCTGCATATGGCTTCCCTCGGTGTCGCGTTTTCTTGCCCCCACCCAGTGCGCGGCACCGAGGATCTTACTCACTGCAATATTCAAGTGGACAAGCCCCGCCACGTCTTTACGTTGCGCTGGACCGTGAATATCCAAGGGGCTTTCGAAATATGCGCGACTTTCATCTTCCCGGGCGCTCGCCCGTTCTTGCGACCTCGGGCATGTGTGCCACATCGCACCCGCTTGCCGCGCAGACCGCAATCGAAATGCTGAAAGCCGGCGGAAACGCCATGGATGCGGCCATAGCGGGCGCGGTGCTTTTGGGCATTTGCGAACCGCAAATGACCGGGATCGGCGGCGACTGCTTTGTGCTGTGGTCCGATGCAAGCGGCAAGATCAACGCACTGAACGGGTCGGGGCGCGCGCCCAGCGCGCTGGACGCCGCCCATCTGCGGGATGTGGGCGAAACTGTTGTGCCCATCCAAAGCCCACATTCCGTAACCATACCCGGCGCCATCGACGCGTTTTGCTCGTTGTCCGAACGTGTCGGCAAACTTGGCCTCGACCGCCTGTTGGCCCCGGCCATTCACTATGCCGAACATGGCGTTCCTGTTGCGCCACGCGCCTCATTCGACTGGGCCCGTGACGCTGACGTTCTGCAGGGTGCTGCCCGCACGCATTTCCTGATCAATGGACAGGTGCCGAAGGCGGGTCAGATGTTCGCGGCCCCCGGTCAGGCCAAGGTGCTGCGCAAGATCGCCGCCGAAGGGCGCGACGGGTTCTATGCGGGCGAAGTCGCCGAGGACATGCTCGCCGCACTGAACGCGATAGGTGGCAAACACACGGAAAAGGACTTCGCCGCGACCGCCTGCACCGACACCACGCCTGTCAGCAGCACCTACAAGGGCACCGACCTGTTCGAGCATCCGCCTAACGGGCATGGCGCGACGGCGAACCTGATGCTGAACATGCTGGCCCATTTCGATATCGCGGGCATGGACCCGTTCGGGACCGAGCGGACGCATATCGAGGCTGAGGTGGCCAAATTGGCCTATGACGCGCGCAACCGTTTTCTCGCGGATGCCGATTATACCACCCGGCTGGATCACATGCTGGCCCCTGAAACGGCCGCCCGGCTGGCCGCGCTGATCGACCCCAAGCGCGCCATGGCGGATGCACGGGAACTGTCCGAGAACGTGCACAAGGACACGATCTATATCACCGTGGTGGACCGCGACGGCATGGCCGTGTCGCTGATCTATTCCATCTTCAACGGGTTCGGGTCCGGCATCGCGACCGAGAAATTCGGCATCTTGTTCCAGAACCGCGGCTCAGGCTTCACGCTGGAACAGGGGCACCCGAATGAATTGAAAGGTGGCAAGCGCCCCATGCACACGATCATTCCGGGGATGCTGGCCAAGGACGGCAAGCCCTTCATGCCGTTTGGGGTCATGGGTGGGGCATATCAGCCCAACGGACACGCGCGGTTTGTCACAAACATGGTCGATTTCGGGATGGACCCGCAGGCGTCAATCGACGCGCCCCGTGCCTTCAGCGACAAGGGCCAGATGAAGGTCGAACGCGGATACAGCGACACGGTGCGCGCCGAACTGACCGCGATGGGGCACAACGTCATCATTCCCGACACCGCCATTGGCGGGGCGCAGGCGATCATGATCCACGCGGATGGCGTGCTGGAAGGCGCAAGCGACCCGCGCAAGGATGGGTGTGCATTGGGGTATTGAGGATGGCGTGGTAAACGCCGCCTTACGGGCAAGCGTGTAGCGTGGGCAATCTGCCCACAGCCCCTCAGTTCAGCTGGAAATGCAGCGGGTAGGTGCCGTCCTGAAACGGGCCGAACAGGTCGGGGATGTCGGGGTGATCCACAGGCTCGCCGGAATAGTCGGCCACAAGGTTCTGTTCGGACACATACGCGACATAATAGCTTTGATCGTTTTCCGCGAGCAGGTGATAAAACGGTTGCGCCTTCTTGGGGCGACTGTCCTCGGGGATCGCCTCGTACCACTCGTCCGTGTTGGAAAATTCAGGGTCCACGTCAAACACCACACCCCGAAAGGGATGCTTCTTGTGCCGAACGACTTGGCCCAGATGATATTTTGCGCGTGTTCTCAGCATAGCATTGCGCCCCCTAAAGACCGTGACTACACGGTGCAAGGGACATTTGTCCAATAATTGAGCGCATTTTTGCTGGAAACAGTCTGTGAACCTGACAGTAACAGTCCTTCAAATCGTTGCACCCGTGTTTCTTTTGGCCAGTATCGGCTTTGTCTGGGTCAAAATTGGGCTCGAGTACCGAATCCAGTTCGTCACCCAGCTGGCGATGACATTGTCGCTGCCTTGCCTGATCTTTGTTTCTCTCATGCAGACCCGAATCGATCCCGCCGCGCTGACAGCGTTGTCGCTCGCCTCGGTCGTGGCTTACGGCATCGTGACCGTTGCCTTTCTGTTGCTGGTGCGTGTGCTGCGGCTGGAATCCCGCACCTTTACCGCGCCGTTGATATTCGGGAATACCGGCAACCTGGGTCTGCCGCTGGCGCTCTTTGCCTTTGGCGACATCGGCCTGAGTTATGCCATCATCGTCTTCGCCATCATGGCCCTGTGGTCCTATACCTACGGCATCTGGCTGGTGGCCGGGGCCGGGTCGCTGGGCAAGGTTCTGCGCGAACCGCTGGTCTGGGCCACTGTGCTGGGGGCCGTGTTCATGTGGCAGGGCTGGCAGACGCCGACCTTTCTGACCAACACGCTGGAATTGGTGGGCCAGATCGCGATTCCCGTCATGCTGATCACCTTGGGCGTCGCTGTGGCCCGCCTGTCCGCCAGCGGTCTTGTGCGCGCGGCGGGTCTATCTCTTGTTAAGCTGTGTCTGTGCACTGCAATTGCGTGGGTCGTGGGTCAGTATTTCGAGTTGGACCCCGTGGCCTTTGGTGTGCTGGTGTTGCAGGTGGCCACGCCGGTGGCCGTCACGTCATACTTGATTGCTGAAAAGTATGGCGCCGACGCACCCTCGGTGGCCGGACTGGTCGTGGCTTCGACCCTGATATCGGTCGCGGCCCTCCCCTTGATCCTTGCAGCCGTCCTTTAACAATTCGTGATTTCCACGCGCGGGTTTTTCGGCTAAACTCTGTCAAAATATAAAAACAAAAGCGAGTGAGGCAGATGAGCAGACTCTTTCGCGCTTTGGCATTGGTTCTTTTGGCTGCAAGCTGTGGTGGCGGGTCGGGTACGGCCCCTCGTCAGCTGGACAACGCCTGTTCCATCCTGTCCGAGCGCCCGGAATACCTGAGGGCCTTCAAGGCGGTTGAGCGCAAATATGGCGTGCCCGTTCATGTCCAGATGGCGACCATCTATCAGGAAAGCAAATTCATATCGGACGCACGCACACCTTTCCGCTATGCCGCCGGGGTCATTCCCATTGGGCGCCAATCCAGTGCATTCGGTTACAGTCAGGCCCTGGACGGCACGTGGGAAGAATATCTGGACGCGACCGGCACGCGATCTGCCCGTCGGGACCGCATCCGCGACGCCACCGATTTCATGGGCTGGTACATGTCCGAAACGCAGGCCCGTCTGGGCGTGCCAGTGCATGATGCGCGCAACCAGTACCTAGCCTATCACGAGGGGCGCTCGGGCTATTCCCGTGGCACCTATAACGGCAAGCCCTGGCTTGTCCGTGTGGCTGGAGAGGTCGATCAACGATCCGCCATGTACGCAAGTCAATTGCGGTTTTGCAGTTGAACCGGCACTAGTTCCGGCTTCGGGGTTCATCGAACAGGCGGTTTGACAGTGATCCGCCTGTTTTCAACTCGCCCAGAACCACGGTCGTCTGACCCCCGCCGTCGTCGTTCACGACCCATTGGCGCAGTTGCACCGGGTTGCCGGTGAATTTCATCTGGATGCTGCCATATTCCGGGTTTTCAGGGTCTTGTGCCGTCACGACCGTGGCAGTTCCGTCATAATCATGACCGACAACCATATTGGCCTGTCCGAGGTTAACGTTGCGCGCAAGGATCAGCGACAGCGGAGTGCGTTTCAACGGGTAGGTTTCAGGTGGAAGGTTAGATTTGGAATCCGCGATAAAGACTGCATTCGCCGATGCCACAACCAATGCCGTGTCAGGCGCGTTATATTCAAACCGCATCTTGCCGGGCCGTTTGATATAAACCTTGCCTGTGCTGATCGTGCCGTCGTCATTGATTTGGGTGAAACTGCCTTCGGCTGTCTTGAGATCGTTCAGGTAGGCGGAGATCGTGTTCAGCGGCAGTTTATCGGCCCATGCGGATTGCCCGGCCAAAAGAACCAGGGCAAAGGTCGCCATACGTGTGATGCGGATCATGTCTCTTGCTCCGTCCTCGGGATCATTGTTGTTAACCCTGATATAGGACGGCGCACGTTGATATGCGATAGCAGGTGCGCGAAGGCGGCGGCGCACTGCCGTTGCGCACCCTGCCACGCCCCAGCCGTATTTCAAGATTCAGTGGCGGGGTCCAGCCAAGCGCCATGCGCGCACCCCCATGCGACGTTGCAGTGCAGCATCTGCTAATCAGCCCTGTTCAGGCACCAGGATTTCGCGCTTTCCGACGTGATTCGCACCGCTGACCACACCCTGATCCTCCATCTGTTCAACCAGCCGCGCGGCCTTGTTATAGCCGATTGCCAGTTTGCGTTGGATATAGGAGGTCGAGCACTTGCGATCCTTGATCACGATCGCGACAGCGGTGTCATAAAGCGCGTCTTCGCCGTCCGTATTGCCGCCAAGACCCAGAACCTGATCAATGCTGCTTTCCTTGTCCTCGTCCGGGCCGTCCAGCACGCCGCTGACGTAATCAGGCACACCGAATGCCTTGAGGTGATTGACCACCTCTTCGACCTCTTCGTCGGACACGAACGGACCATGACACCGCGTAATCTTGGCCCCGCCCGCCATATACAGCATGTCGCCCATGCCGAGCAGCTGTTCGGCCCCCATTTCGCCCAAGATCGTACGGCTGTCGATTTTCGACGTCACCTGGAAACTGATCCGAGTGGGGAAGTTCGCCTTGATCGTGCCGGTGATTACATCGACCGAAGGGCGCTGCGTGGCCATGATCAGGTGGATACCAGAGGCCCGCGCCATCTGCGCAAGGCGCTGGATGCAGGCCTCGATCTCCTTTCCGGCGACCATCATCAGGTCGGCCATCTCGTCCACGATCACCACGATGTAGGGCAGTGCGACGGGCTGGAATTCCTCGGTCTCGAAGATCGGATCGCCGGTGTCGTCATCGAACCCGGTCTGCACCGTGCGGCTGAACATCTCGCCCTTGGCCAGCGCTTCGCGTACGCGCCCATTGTAGCCTTCGATGTTGCGCACGCCCATCTTGGACATCTTCCGGTACCGTTCCTCCATCTCGCCCACGGTCCACTTCAGGGCCACGACCGCCTTTTTCGGGTCGGTTACAACCGGGGAAAGCAGGTGTGGAATGCCGTCATAGACGCTGAGTTCCAGCATCTTGGGGTCGATCATGATCAAACGGCATTCCTCGGGCGTCAGTTTGTATAGCAGTGACAGGATCATGGTGTTGATCGCCACCGACTTGCCGGAACCGGTCGTCCCCGCAATCAGTAGGTGGGGCATCTTGGCAAGGTTTGCGACCATGGAGTCCCCGCCGATATCCTTGCCCAGGGCAAGCGGCAGACGCATGTTGCTGTCGCCGAAATCGCGACTGGACAGGATCTCGCGCAGCACCACCTTTTCGCGGTTTTCGTTGGGCAGTTCAATCCCGATGACGGACCGGCCCGGCACGGTGGAGACACGCGCCGAAAGGGCTGCCATGGAGCGCGCGATATCATCGGCAAGGCCGATCACGCGGGACGCCTTGAGGCCCGGTGCGGGTTCCAGTTCGTACATCGTGACGACCGGGCCGGGGCGCACGGCGACGATCTCGCCTTTGACGCCGTAGTCGTCCAGCACGGTTTCCAACATCCGCGCGTTTTCTTCCAGCGCCTCGTCGCTCAGGTGCAGGCGCGGGACTTCGACCGGGTTTTCCAAGAGGCTGAGGGGCGGAAGTTCAAAGCCGGGATGCGTGTCCTCGAAGGCCAGTTTGGGCTGTGCCTCGGCTTGGGCACGGGTGCTGGGCTGAACC
The DNA here is from genome assembly GCA_964351755.1 of uncultured Rhodobacterales bacterium. Lineage (GTDB taxonomy): Bacteria > Pseudomonadota > Alphaproteobacteria > Rhodobacterales > Rhodobacteraceae > Tateyamaria. Next base: position 26,096 of record CAYGPT010000042.1, read on the forward strand.
GGTTTACGTATGGGCTGCTGCACCACCTTGCGTGGCTCGGCAACCGGGATCGCGGGGGCGGCCATCGGCTCGGTCATGATCGCAACGGCGTCGTCCTGGTCGAACACATCGTCCTCAGGCGGCGCGGCGGGGACATGCAGCGGCGCGGCGCGGTGCATTGCGCCGGCGGCGGTCAAGGGTGGTTCGGGCGGCAACCCGCGCGGCGGGGCGGTGTGCAGCAGCAACGGATCGGGCCCACGCCCGCGCCCTTTGGTCAAAGGCGCTGAGGGGTTCGGTTGACCCACAGGGGTTGCCCGCACCCGCGACTTGATGACATCTGCGATCTTGCTCCGGATCCGCTCGTCACCGGGGCCGTCACCGACATCCACATCGCTGTAGGTTTCGACCAATTCCATGTCAGGCATCCGGTCAAGCGCTGGGTCGGCACGCTTGATCAGGGCTGGCATCCGGGCCAGCAGGCCGGGTTTGGGGACCTCATCATAATAGTCATCCGTTTGCGACGCTGGCGGAGCATAGGCCTGCGCTGCGGCATAGGTTTCCGCCTCTGCTGCGTCTGCCTCGCGTTGCGCGCGTCGCACCGCCTGACGGTCCTGCAAGCTGCGCGTGGCCTGCACGGCGCCGCTTGCGGTGCGTCCCAGCAGCGCCATCAGGCCCGCGTAGACGACAACCAGACCAACCAGCAAGAACCGGGCCAGTCGTGCCAGTTCGGCCCGCGTGAACCCTAGGACAAAAGCCCCGAACGCAACGATTCCAACACCCATGACCAGTGACATCACCTTGACGGTAAATGCCGATCCGATGGGTAAAGCAGTCAACAGGAACGCCATAACCGTATCGCCGAACAACCCCCCAAGCCCAAAGCCATGCGTCGTGGTCCACTCTGCCCCCGGCTGCAGCGTCGCTGCATAGACCGACCCGAACGCGATGCCGATCGGCGCAAAAATCAACCGGCCAAGGGCACGCTCACGCCCCAGATGCAGGGCAAAGCGCACCCCCCACACAATCAGCACCACGGCGATGCCGAACACGCCCCAGCCTGCGATCATGAACATGGGCGCGGCCAGCGACGCACCCGTGCGCCCCATCCAGTTCTGCACCGGCGCATCGGTCGAGGCCATCCAGTTGGGATCATGCGGCGTATAGCTCAGCATCATGGCCGCAGCCATTGCACCCACGATCATCAGCGCAATCCCGATCAACTCGCGGCTGCGTTTTTCTATCGCGACCTGCACGTTCTGGTCAAAAAGCGGATCGCGTCGTGTTTGATATGCCATGGCTCGTCCCTCGTCTTTATGCGGCATAAAGCGTATCACGGATGGCCGTCAGCCCCCGCTCAGTCTCTGCCTTTGGGGCAACCAAAGCCACCCGAATGTATCCATCACCGGGGTTGAACCCGTCAATCTCACGCGCAAGGTAGGCGCCCGGCAACACGCGCACACCCGTGGCCTGCCACAGCTTCAACGCCGCAGCCTCGCCATCCTCGACCGGCAGCCACAGGAAGAAACCGGCGGCGGGTGCTGCATAGCCAGCGACGTTGCCTAGGATGCGGTCGGCCAGCACGTATTTCTCGTGATACTTCGCCCGGTTCTCGACCACGTGGTCCTCATCCGCCCAAACGGCGGCCGCAGCGTGCTGCAAGGGGATAGGCAGGGGCGTCCCCGCATAGGTGCGCAACTGGCGCACCTCGTGCATGGTCGCAGGCCCGCCGACGATGAACCCTGACCGCAGGCCCGGCAGGTTCGACCGCTTGGAGAGCGAATGAAAGGCGACAACCCGCTCGGGGTCCGTGTCGCGGGCGCATTCCAACACACCTACGGGCGGTACGTCGCGATAAATCTCGGAATAACACTCATCCGCGAAAATCTGGAAATCGAACCGCTCGGCCAGCGCGATCAGATCGTGCCAATAGTCTGCGTCAGCCACTGCTCCCTGCGGATTGGCGGGCGAGCACATGTAACAGGCCACGGTGCGGTTCAGGATCGCGGGATCGACGGCGGAAAAATCAGGCAAATGTCCGGTTTCGGCAGTGGCGGGCACCAAGACCGGCTCCGCCCCGGCAGAAATCGCTGCCAACATGTAGACCTGGTAAAACGGATTGGGCAACAATACGACGGGGCGCTGACCATTCTTGTCCTCGGGGCACAGCGCCATGGCCGCATTATACAGCCCCTCACGCGTGCCGTTGAGCGGCATGACGTTGACGTCCGGGTTCATCACCACGCCATAACGGCGCTGCATCCAGTCACAGAACGCAGCCCGCAGTTCCGGAATGCCTTCGTTCGGGGGATAGCTGTTGAAACCTGCGGCATGCGCGGCAATCACGTCCGTGACCCACGCCGGAAAGGCGTGTTTTGGCTCTCCGATTGTCATGTGCACCACGTCACCGCCGGCCGGATGATGATCCAACAGGGCGCGCAAACGCGGGAATGCATAGGCCGGAAGGTTCGAAAACCGCTCGGGAAACTTCATCAAACTGCCTCAGATGCGGGATCGTTTTCGCCCCGTTTGAAACAGGATAACCCAAGCAGGACTCCCGCGTCCAGAAAAACCACGCCAAAGCCCGCCAGCCGTGGCAAATCGGCCAGAGGTCCTTCTTCTCTGATTTAAAAAATCCTGGGGGGAGCCCGAAGGGCGAGGGGCAAAGCCCCCCTTGCAAAATGTCGTCGCGCAAGGCGCGGCTTTTGGATCAGACCAGCGCCGCCTCTGCCGCGACCCCGACGCGCAACAGCGCCTCATCGCAATCGGGCGCGCCCATCAGCATCAAACCGCAGCTCGGAACACCCGTGGGCAGAGTCAGCGCGCAGACCCCCAGCAGGTTGCCGATCCGGGTGTTGCGCAGGGCCAGCAGGTTTTCAGTCACATAGTATTCGCTGTCCTCGTTCAGCCTCTCGAGGTTGGGGGGCAGAATGGCCGCCGTCGGAGCCAACACGGCATCGAAGGGCGCCACCGCCGCGTCCCAAGCGGCCCGCGCTGCATCCAGTTGCGCCCAAGCCGCATTGTAATCCGGCGCGCTGAAATTCGCGCCCAGCCGGAACCGCTCGCGGATCTGCTCGAACATCGCCTCGGGGTCGGCCTCGATCACATCGCGCCACAAACCATACACCTCACCTGGCAGCAACGGGCCGGCCAAGGCCAACGCATCCGCAACAGCCGGTACTTCCAGCGGTTCAATTACCGCCCCGGCGGCGCGCAACCGCTCCAAGGCCCCTTCATAAGCCGCTAGCGGCGCCTCGCGGATATCGTCCAGAACCGAGGTCTGAAGCGCTGCAAACCGCCGCCCCTTCAGGGAGGCGCCACGTAAATCGGCAGGCCGCGTCCCTTCCATCATGGCCATCAACAGCGCAGCATCCTCGACGCTACGGGTCAACGGACCGACAGTGTCGAATTTCAGGCTCAGCGGCACGCAACCCTCGAGTGACAGCCGCCCGTGGCTGGTCTTTAACCCCACAAGGTCGTTCCAGGCCGCAGGTACGCGCACCGACCCGCCCGTGTCCGACCCGATGGCCGCCGGGGCCAGCCCGAAGGCGACCGAGGCCGCAGCCCCCGAGGACGATCCACCTGGCACCGCATCCGGATCGTTCACACAAGGCGGCGTCGCCGTCGACGGGTTATAGCCCAAGCCGGAAAAGGCCAGCTCGCTCATATGCGTCTTGCCAAGGCAGACCAACCCCGTTGCTGACGCATTGCGCAGCACAACGGCGTCCACTTCCGGCACACGGCCCGCCAGCAGCTTCGATCCCGCCTCGGTCCCGGTTCCGCCTGTGTCGAACAGATCCTTCCAACTGACCGGCACCCCATCGAGCAGCGACAGGCGTTGCCCGGCCTTGGCGCGCTCGGACGCGGCAGCGGCTTCTGCCATCGCGCGGTCTTCGGTCAGGCGCGCATAGATACGATCCTTGAGGGCATGGCCGTGAATACGATCAAAAAACGCATGCGCCAGATTGACCGGGTCAACCTCTCCGGCCCCGATGGCACGACCCAGATCGCCCGCGCTTTTGCTCAACCAGTCCTGCATCATGCCGCTCCGTTTGTTTCGGCTGACGGTAGCGACGTCGCAACACATGGACAATCCCATGGCGCGGCGCATATTGCAGCGCATGAGCCAGACCAGCGACATCCTGATCACCGGCGGGGGGCTTTCGGGGCCGATCCTAGCCCTTGCGCTTGCCCAAAGCGGACATAGCGTTACCGTCATCGACGCGCTGAGCGAAAAGATACGCAAGAACGCCGCCTTTGACGGGCGCAGCTATGCGGTGGCGCTGACGTCGCAACGCTTGCTGGATGGCATCGGCGTTTGGGCCACGGTGGCGGACCACGCGCAGCCTATTCTTGAAATCAAGGTGTCGGACGGGCGCGCGGGCGAAGGTCCTTCGCCGTTCTTCATGCATTTCGACCATGCCGAGATCGAGGAAGGACCGATGGGCCATATGGTGCAGGACCGCTATCTGCGCCGCGCCTTGCTCGATGCAATGGCGGCCACGAACGGAATTACGCATCTGAGCGGTGAAACCGTCGCCGCGCAGGTTGCGACTCCCGGTGGCGTGACTGTCACTCTGGCTTCGGGCAAGGTGCTGGACGGCGCTGTTCTGGTCGGGGCGGATGGGCGGCAAAGCGGAACGGCGCAACGTGCCGGGATCAAGCGCACAGGCTGGGCTTACGGGCAGACTGCGCTTGTCTGTGCCATCGCCCATGAAAAACCGCATCATGGAATCGCGCACCAGTTCTTCATGCCCTCCGGTCCGCTGGCGATCCTGCCGTTGCCCGGCAATGTCAGCTCAATCGTTTGGAGCGAACAGACCAAAACCGCTGAGGCTTTTCACGCCCTGCCGGACGACGCATACCTCACGATGCTACGCCCGCGTTTCGGGGATTTTCTGGGTGACATCAGTCTTGCCGGAAAGCGGTTCACCTATCCGCTGTCCCTGTCGCTGGCAAACCGCCTCGTGGCGACGCGCACCGCGCTGATCGGGGATGCCGCCCACGGTGTGCACCCCATCGCAGGGCAAGGGCTGAACGCAGGCATGCGCGATATCGCG
>CAYGPT010000043.1:0-30956 GCA_964351755.1 uncultured Rhodobacterales bacterium
GGTTTGTACCCGGTGATCCAGACCTCACCGAGCCCCTTGAGCACAGCGCTGATGTTCTGATGTTTGAACTCGACCGACCCGTCCGAGCGGTCGTTGAGGTGCGGCAGAAGCTGCCGCCGATGCTCGGCCTTGTTGTAGGGACGGCCTGCCACATCGTCAGCCAGCATCGCGAAGTAATCCGCGACGATCAGGTCATTTTCAGCATCTGTCCAAGCTTGGCTCGACATTGCGCGAGGCTAGGGGAACGTTCGGAGTTTGTCACGAAAGCGCGGGTTGCAGTCATTCGCAGCTCATATGATCTTACCTGCGGCCATGATGGGTTGCAGTTGTGCGCAGCAGATGAGCGTGTCGCTTTGTCATGTATGCAATTTCGCCTGTCGCCTCCATGCGGCCGGATGTCGACGAGCGAACGGCTGGACATCCCGGTCTCTGCTGGTTGATGATTGAGGCGTCGTGGTTTGACCTGGCCGCTGCTTTTGGAGGGGTGTCGACCTGTTGTATAGCCTTTTGGTTAGCGTCCCGATGTTGATTACGGAGCAGAATTGATGCCCCTCAAGACCTTTACACCGGACGACCCGGCCTTGCCGATGAATTATCCGGGCTTTGTCTACCGCAAGCTCCGGGAAGATGGTTTTGATGCGGATGAATTGCTTGCGGAAACGGGGCTTGACGAAACGCATTTGAGCGATCCGCATTTTCGATGTGGCTTTCGGCCACTCCGGCGGCTTTTTCTGAATGCCATGGAATGCACCGGTGATCCCGATCTTGGCGTCATGCTGGCCTTGAAATTCCAACCCACCTATATCGGGCTTCCCGCCTACACCGCCATGAATGCGGCACGGTTCAAAGACGGGCTCGACGTTCTGAAGCGGTTCTTCTTCCTGAACTTCCCCGCGTTCGAAGTCAGCTTGGTGCAAGACCACTCCGGTCCGCAAACCGGGGAAGCCGCCATTCGCCTGCGATCCAAGTTTCCTTTTGAGGATATCGAGTATTTCGGGTTCAGCAGCGCCATCGTCGCCATCAATGGATTGCTCAAGGCGATGCTGCAATCCGACCACGCCGCCACCCGAGCCGAGATGACTGTCAGACAACCCGAGAACTGGCCTGCCATTGAGGCCAAGATCGGGTTTCCAATCCGTTTTTCGGCCCTTGAAAACCAGATCATCTTTCCCGAGGACCTGCTGGAGCGACCGCTCTCCGGTGCTGATCCGATCAATCATGCCCGGCTCTTGGGACTTTGCGAGCAATTTGCGGCGGAGATGGCGTTCGAGACGACACCGGTTACTCAGGTTGTGGCGATCCTCGAAGGTGCGCCATCCTTGACCTTGCAGCTTTCAGATGTCGCAATGAAACTCGGATATTCTGAACGCAGCCTGCGAAGACAACTGGATCGGTCGGGCACCTCGTATCGAAAATTGATGGATCAGGTCCGCGAGCAGCGCGCGCGGACCCTGCTAGCCGGCAGCATGCAACCCATCAAGGCCATAGCGGGCGCGCTTGGCTTCGAGTCGTCCTCGAACTTCGCGCGCAGTTTCAAGCGTTGGACAGGCCACACGCCGAAAGCCTTTCGCGACCAAGCGCTGGCTCAGGACGACGCTGGCCGAAAATGAATGCCGACTGGCCGCAGGTGATCCCGAACTGCGGTCGAAGGACGCCCCCCTCACGGTTTATGTTGCTCGTGCAGCATACGCGGAGAGGTCAATGCAACACATGTCCCAAGTCAACGTCCGGACAGAACACCGCACGAAACGCGCATTCTGCCGCCGTCTGTTTGCGGGGCTGTCTTGCGCCATTCTTGGGGTCGCGCCAGCTCTTGCGGATGTCACCAGCCTTGAACTGAGCGACACGACTTCGGACGCAGGCCTGTCGCGCCAAAACGGTGACCAATCCGCGGAGCTTCTGTCCGCCTTCTTCGGCCTCGACAATGCCCTGCCGCGACTGTCCCGGCTGATCTGCCGGGGCGCGCCCGGCAAGGATGGGATGCCGGTGATCTTCTCGACCGAGATCGATCACACCACGATGCAGGCGGGTGATTTTCGCGTCACTACCGCCTCCGGTGCCGTGGGACAAATGCAGTGTGTCACACTCCTCCCGGCGACGGATGGCGGCGAGCTACGCACGGTGTTGTTGGTGGGCGGATTTGGCGATGCCGAAACCGACCCGCCGGTGTCCGTCGACATTGTCGGGCATCTTCATGCGATTGACGGCTCGTTGGACTTCCGGGGGGCAGAGATCGCGGTCACACCACTTGCACCCGGCCCAACCCTTGTGATGGCCGAAATCGCAAATCCAAATGCCCCGGACCTCGGTCTTGGCCAGCGCCGCACGGACGGCGACGACTGCCCATCCGAAGGTATCGCGCAGGCGGTGCGGGTGGTCTGGGCGGGCGGTGTCGTGCTGGAAAACGGCGAAGAACCGGGCGACGCGGAACGTGATCTTTACCGCGTGACGGTGCGGGCCACGGACGGTACCGAACGGGATATCACGCCCAATGCGCTGGCCGATCTGGGGGATGGCGACAACAACCACCTTCTCTGCCTCGGAACGGCAGACACGCCCGTGTCTGTAGCGTTTCCGGCTGGCGTCTTTGTGGACCCGAACAAGGACTTGAACCCCGAAACCGAAGTTGCGGTGTCGGCGTCTCGTACTGAATGAGGCGCGGCATCCGCTGTTCGCGGATACCTTTCTGGAGACATACTCATGCCACAAGACGTCGACGTATTTTGGTCATTCAGAAGCCCGTACTCGTACCTTGCCACGCCGGATCTCTTGCGGCTTCGGGACGATTACGACGTAAACGTGCGGTTTCGTCCGGTCCTGCCGATCGCGGTGCGCGCCAAGCAGTCGCTGTTCACCGAAGACAAGCGCCGGGTCCGATACATCATGCTCGACATGGTACGGCGTGCCGAGTTTCTTGGCATGGCCTTCGGAATACCGTCGCCGGACCCGATCGTCCAGGACCTCGAAACCTTCGAGGTGGCCGAAGAGCAGCCCCATATCTACCGGCTTACCGGGCTCGGCGTGGAAGCGGAACGGCGTGGCAAGGGGCTGGAGTTCGCGTTTCACGTGTCGGCATTGATCTGGGGCGGAACCGAGGGTTGGAACGAAGGCGACAAGCTTGCAGTCGCGGTCGCTCAGGCCGACCTTGACCTTGCCGACATGGACGATGCGATTGCTGCACAAGACCCAATGCCGCAGATTGACGCCAATCAGGCAGCACTTGACGCATCCGGCCATTGGGGGGTGCCCACCATGGTGTTCGAAGGCGAGCCTTTCTTCGGCCAGGACCGGATCGAAACCCTGCGCTGGCGACTGGGAACAGCCGGGCTGTCCAAGCAATGACCCCAACGCGCGCTTTCCGACGATTTTGCGGCCCCAGGTCCGCGCTTGGTTCCTTTGTAACAACAGGACTTTTGACATGTTTGACATGAATGCACGCACCAGAAACGCGCTTGGCGCTCTTGCGATTGCCGCCGCGACGGCGCTGCCTGCGACCGCACAACAGACGCGCCCGAACATCCTCGTGGCGCTGTTCGACGATGTCGGCTTTACCGGGTTCGGTGCTTACGGTGCGGATGCCGCAACGCCACGGATCGACGGGTTGGCGCAATCTGGCACGCTGTTTTCACGCTATTACACCTCGCCATTCTGTGGCCCAAGCCGGGCCATGCTGATGACGGGGCTCGACAATCACCAGACGGGCATGGGCACGCTGGTGGAAACCGTGACGCCCGATCAGCGCGCGCTTCCCGGCTATTCCATGGTCTGGGACGACGACCAGCAGACAATCGCATCGCTTTTGGCCCAAGCAGGATACCAGACCTATGTCTCTGGCAAGTGGGGCATCGGTGCGAAGGGGAAAAACCTGCCTGACCGGTTCGGATTTGACCGGTCCTACGTCATGGATTCCACCGGCGGCAGCAACTACGACCATTCCCATTACCTGCCGGGCTACCCGGACGTGTCCTGGTACGAGGACGGCGAACCGGTCCGGTTGCCCGAGGATTTCTATTCGTCGCGCAACCTCGTGGACCAGATGATCCGCTACATCGACGAAGGCGACGCGGATCAGCCGTTCTTCGGGTTCCTGTCGTTGCAGGCGGTGCATATTCCCGTTCAGGCCCCGGTCGAGTTCATCGACCGCTATGACGGCGTGTTTGACTCGGGCTGGGACGTGATGCGCGAAGAACGCTGGCAGCGGGCAATCAAGCTTGGCCTCGTACCCGCGACCACGACATTGGCGCCCGTGCACGAAGACCACCGCGCATGGGATGACCTTTCGGCGCAAGAAAAGGCAGAAGCGGCGCGTGCCATGCAGGTAAACGCCGGCATGAAAGAGGCCGCCGATTTCCACATCGGGCGCCTGTTGGACCACCTCGACACAACCGGGCAGCTTGATAACACCATCGTCGTCGTCACGTCCGACAACGGGGCTGAATCGGGGGTCACATCACTTGAAAATCCGGTGTTCGACCTCTTGCTGGGCGGGGTCCATCGTCTTGAGGGGTATGATACGTCCCCGGGTAACATGGGCCTGCCCGGCAGCCTGACGGCGATTGGTCCGGAATGGGCCTCGGTCGAGGCGTCACCGTTCAACCTGTACAAGTTCTACTCCAGCGAAGGCGGTCTGAGGGTGCCTTTGGTGATGGCTGGCCCGGGCGTGAACGTCACGGGCGTGCAGGATGCGCCGGTGCATGTGGCCGACCTTATGCCGACCCTTCTGGACGCAGCGGGGGTGGCATATGACGCGGATGCGCTCTATGGAAAAAGCATTCTGCCTCTTCTTTCGGGCGCAAGCACCCAGACCCGTGGCGCGGATGAAAGTTTTGGGTTCGAGGTCAGTGGCAATGCGGCCCTCTACCGTGGCAACTGGAAACTCGTGCGCACCGCGCTGCCCCGCGGCGATTTCACCTGGCGGCTTTTCGACCTGTCGGTTGATCCCGGCGAAACCACCGATCTTTCGGCCGAACACCCGGATCTCTTTGCCGAACTGCGCGCAGAGTACGACTCCTACGTGACCGAGGCTGGTGTGTTTGAACTGAGAGCCGAGGACTACGCCGAAAAACAGCTGTTTTCGAACCTCCTGGACCGGACGATCAGCAAGTACTGGCCGTATGTGGCCGGTCTCGTTCTGGCACTGCTGGGCGGCCTCTACGGCGTCTTCCGCGCCATCCGGATGTTCGCCCGGCGACCAGCCCATTGACCCGTATTTCAATCGGTGCCCCGACGGGGGTGCCATCCTTGATACCCGTATTAGGAGACCTGTCATGAACTGGATTCTCATCATCTTTCTCGTCCTCGCCGTTCTGGCCATACTCACGTATGCCTATCTGCCCGCGTTCCTGCGCCTTCTGGGCATTCACCGGCACTACACGATCCCCGATTTCGACATGAAGGGGCGGCGCGCGCTGGTGATCTGCACCAACCACAATCGTCTTGACCCGCTGAAGCGCGACACCGGCGCGTTCGGTTCGGAATTCACGGTGCCCTATTACGCCTTCGTCAATGCCGGCATGGAGGTCGACATGGCCTCGCCCAAGGGTGGTGTCATCCCGATCCAGCCGGGGTCGTGGTCCTGGCCGCTCGCCTGCGAGGACGACAAGCGATTCATGGCCGACAGACAGGCGATGCACGACCTCAAGAACTCCAAGGCGATCGCCGATCTCGACCCCAATGACTATGACGTGATCTTCATGGCCGGTGGGTGGGGCGCGGCATACGACCTGATGCAAAGCGAGGAACTGGCTGATTTCGTCACGCGTGCGAATGCAGCTGGGAAGATCCTTGGCTCGGTTTGCCATGGTGCACTTGGCCTATGCGGTGCCAAAGGGCTTGACGGTGAGCCGCTGGTCAAGGGCCGCCGCGTCACCGGGGTCACCAACAATCAGATCAACACATTCGGCATCGCGGTTACGCCCAAGCACCCCGAGGAAGAACTGCGCAAGCTGGGCGCGATCTACGAATGTCAGCACGCATTCCGCGACCCCTTTGCGACTCACACCACGATCGACGTCAACCTGATCACCGGCCAGAACCAGAACAGCGGCTACGAGACGGCGCACCGCATCCTCGAAGAGATGGCGACCCAGCGCAATGTCTGACGCGGACCGGCAAAGGGACGGGTCCATGGCGATGCCGCGCCATGGGCTCCACCCCCACTTGGCATGGGGACCCGTGCACCGGGCCTCCTTTGGACTGATCTATGGCTCGATCCTCGTCCTAAGCCTCTTGATGGCCATGGACGAGGTGCGCGACGGCCCGTTCGAGGCTGCGCTAGTTCTTTTCGGTTCGGTCCTTGCGGTGACGCTGGCCAAGATCTTTGCCGAGGTGTTGTCGCACGCGATGGAGACAGGTGAGCGCATCCTGACGGCCAAGGCCTTTGGTGCGGCATGGCAAAACAGCCACTCCACCCTTCTGGTCGCGAATGTGCCGACCGCGTTCTTCGTCGTGGCCGGGTTGGGATGGCTGAGCGTTGAGACGGCGACCGGCCTCGCGCAGGTGTTCTGCATCCTTGTTCTGGTCGTGCTTGGCGCGCGGGTTGGATGGGTCATCAATCACAGCTGGTGGCTGCCCATCGGCGGCGCGCTTTTTGCCGGAAGTGTCGGGTTCGCACTGGCGCTTTTGAAATATGCGATTCACTGAGGGGAGCACTGGCACAATGCCGAACCGGCTGAAGGGTCTGATTGGCGGTGGCGTCGCCGCAGCACTTGTCCTTGTGGGCTCGGTATCCGCTTGGCTTTATGCCAGCCCCGGTGACGGATCAGACCGTATTTGTGTGTTGAGCGGGGCGCAGCTTGGCGGCTTTGTCGACATTCCCGGTGGTGGGTTCGTGATGGGGGTCGATCCTGTCTTTCCCGAGGAAGGCCCGCCCCGGAAGGTCCTTGTCTCGCCGTTTCGACTTCAGGCGCATGAGGTCACGAACAGCCAGTTCGCCGCTTTTGTGGCGGGCACCGGCTATGTCACCGAAGCCGAGCGCAATGGCGGCTCGGCCCAGTTCAGCGAAAGCGACACGCCCGAGGTCTTTTTGTCCTGGTGGTCGCTGGATGTGGGTGCGACGTGGCGCACGCCCGATGGCGCAGGATCTGATTTGAGGGGGCGCGACCTGCACCCCGTTGTGCATGTGACATTGAACGACGCCCGCGCCTACGCTGATTGGGCCGGTGGCCGCATCCCGACCGAGGTCGAATGGGAATATGCGGCCAGCCGGGGTCTGTTCGATCCCATGGACCCGGAATCGGGCGTCCGGGCGCCCGACGGCACCGCGCGCGCCAATATCTGGACGGGCGTCTTTCCGGTGCTCAACTCGCGGCGCGATGGCTTTGCCGGAACCGCGCCGGTCGGATGTTTTGAGCCCGGGCTGACAGGCGCATACGACATGATCGGCAACGTTTGGGAATGGACCGACAGTCCGTTCGCGCCCGCTATCCCACGTTTCACCATAAAGGGTGGGTCGTACCTATGCAGCAAAGATTACTGCCAGCGTTACCGCGTCGCCGCCCGCGAAAGTCTCGAACGCGATTTCAGCACCGCGCATATCGGCTTTCGCATCGTGCGAGATATCAGATGAAATGTCAGGAGAAATTACCCCTTGCCCCATAAAATTATCATTGCCTTGCTCGTCGTTGGTGTGGTCGCAGGATGTGCACAGACAACCCAGACCGAGCGCGCCGATCTACTTGATAGCCCGATTGATTGCGCGACGGCTGATCTGGACATCGCAGCCCTTGAAGCTGCCGTTCCCGGTGCGGGCGAACGTGCGGCGGCGGGCGTGCGGCTTGTAGTGCCCGTGTCCCGCATCGCTGGTCGCGTCACCGGGCAACTCGAGGAACGGCGCGAGATCGCATCGGGGCGCACCGAAGAGGACTTGCGCGCACGGATCGCCGAGATCGAAACGGCCTGTCCCAATGCAAGTGCGTCGAACGCGGTCGCGGTAGGCTGACGATGACTGTCGACCATATGCAACGCGGCTTGCTTCTGGCCATGGCGATCGGGCTTACCCCGATCGCGCTGTTCTACGGGGCGGCACCGCAGGCGAGCTTGCCCTTGCTCTACGGGATAGATGCGAGCGGTGTTCCGACACGTCACGTCTTTCGAGCGATCATGGGGCTTTACCTTGCCATGATCTGCTTCTGGGTCGCTGGCGCGATGCGGCCCGCCCTTAGGATGCCTGCGCTCTGGAGCCTCTTTGTTTTTACCCTGGGCCTCGCGTTGGGACGCGGCCTCAGCATGCTGCTTGACGGTTGGCCCGGTCCCCTTCTTTTCTTCTATCTGCTGGCCGAAGTCGCGCTGGCGGCATCTGCCGCATGGCTCATCTCACGAAGCGGGGATCGACATGCAGGTGCCTGAAAATGCCCAACGCGAACAGCTGGCGCAGCAACATAACACCACCACGGATATCGGAGTCACGCACATGATGAGATTGCGTTTTAGTCTTACCGTCAGTTTTGCACTGGCATTCCTTGCAGGCTGCGCCGGTACACCCGAGCAATTCGTTGCGCCAAACGCGCAGCTTGGCGCGGCTGATGTGCAACGCATCTACCTTGCCACCGACCGCATCCTTGCGCCCGACTTGTCGGGTACCACCGAACGTGGCGGCGCGCTGTCTTTCGCGCAATATGACATCACCATCCCGCCGCTTCATGAACCCGGCGTGGTCGAATTTTCGCAAGCCAACCCCAACCCCGAAACAAGTTTTACCGTGGCCAGCGCCCGCCCGGTTTCGAACCGGTCCGAACTCGGTCGCATTGTCCGCGGGCAAGCGGGCCCCCTTGGGCGCCCCATCGACAGCCCGGTGGTCTATGTTCATGGCTTCAACACCGCAATGGAATATGCCGTGTATCGCCATGCGCAGATCGCCCATGATTACGGCTTGCAGGGGCCGCAGGTCACTTTTGCCTGGCCGTCGATTGAACGAACACTGGGATATGTGCGCGACAAGGACAGCATCCTGATCGCCCGTGACCATCTGGAAGAACTGCTGGTCGAACTGACCCGCAACAATCAGAATGTCTACGTCTTCGGCCACTCCATGGGTACACAGCTTGTGGTCGAAACCCTGCGGCAGTTGTCGATCACCGGGCAGAAAAATGTACTGAGCCGCATCGGGGGCGTCATTCTTGTTTCGCCCGACATCGACCTCGATCTGTTCGAATCCCAGCATGAACGCATCGACCCGTTGCCCAATCCGTTCGTGGTCATGACTTCTGAAAGCGACTACGCGTTGCGCTTCTCCTCGCTGCTCACGGCGCAACCGGATCGGCTTGGCTCGGCGCGGGACCGTGACCGGCTTTCGGCGCTTGATCTTCTGGTGCTTGACCTGTCGGGGTTGCCCAATGCGCGCAACCACTTCCTCGCCGCGACATCGCCAGTCGTCATCGATATCGTGACCAGCGCCCGCGCCGATGTTCAGGCGGGCAGGTTCCCGAAGAGCGGCATCATCGACGTCGCCGCGTTGCAGGCAGGAGAGACGAACTAGGCGCAGATAAAGGTGGTCTCGCCATCGTGACGGTGGCGATGATCCTTTGGCGTCTGGTCAGACAGGAATGCCGTTTGGCCATTCCTGAGCCCTCGGGCCGATGGCAGGGGTTTGTCGCACTCTGGTATAAATCGGTGACGGGCGTTGCGCCCACGACCTGAAAACCGGAGACCACAGCCATGACCGTCACGCGTTTCGTTTTCGCTGCGTTCATCACTTTGCCCGCGTCAGCCATGGCCGAGGAGACCTGGCGCTACACCGGCACGTTTTACGGATGGCTGCCCGGTGTGAGCACGACCGTCGAAACGCCCTTGGGTGATGTGGAGGCGGAAGTCGAGTTCGCCGATGTCCTCGACAAGCTGGATTTCGCCTTTCTGGCGGCGCTCGAGGCGCGAAAGGGACGGTGGGCGCTGGTTGGCGATCTCCAGTATTTCGACCTAGGCGCGGACGCATCACCCAACATTGAGGCCATCGGCACTGTCGAAATCGACTCGCAGATCGCGATCTTGGGCGGCTATGCCCTCTACAACGTTTATGACAGTCCCGACACGCGGATCGAGCTTGGCGGCGGTCTGCGCTACTACGATGCCAAGTTTGACACGCTTGTATCGGGGACCGTTCCCCTGAGCTTGTCCGACGAAGGCAATTGGGCCGACGCGGTGCTGTCGGCACGGGTCACTCAGACATTCAATGAGGACTGGTTCGGTGTCGCCTATGTGGATGTCGGCGGCTTCGGTCTTGGCGACTCGTCGGACCTGACATGGCAAGCCTATGTGGCAACTGGCTACCGTCTCAACGACTCGTGGTCCGCGGTCGCCGGGTATCGGCATGTGATGTTTGAACGCGATTTCGACGGCAGAACGGTCACCTCCAACGTGGGCGGACCAGTGATCGGGTTCCAAAGGCAGTTCTGACCTGGCCGATACAGGCAGCGACGGCGCAAAAGGTGGTTTTCGGTCCGATTGGCTGTGGAGTCTTGAGACGAACGGATCCCCGCAGACAAAATCCATTCTGATCGCGGGGCACAGGGATCGGCATCGGCAAGGACGCCGCCAGAGCACTTCTGGAACATATGCAAGAGGTGCATAACACGACCAACAATACCGCAGTGGTCGCACTTTTGCGGGACGTTCCTGCGTGATCGATGTGCGATGCAGGAAGAGAACAAGTGATCATGCCGTCGAATTTAGCGTCAGCAATAGCGGCGTGGCCAAGACGTAGAATATTTCTGTGTTTTCGCAGATTTGTGTGCCTGGAGACAATACAACCGTGGCGAAATCCCGTTGAAACGGGCTGGAAAGTATTCTTGGCACCTGTCTCGGAGGTACGCCACTTCCAAGGCTCGCGGACATAGACTCTTAATCCGTCCGTCTCACAAGTGACGTTTCCCAGCATCAGGGAACTTTGGTTGGACACCATGAGCAGGGAAAACCGTCCAATTCTGCTACACACTTTGCTGCACAAGTCGTAACACTCAAAAATCCAACGCCCAGCAAATTCAATAACTTAATAGTATGATATGAAACAACTTTCGGACTGAGCCTCCGCAATTTTGACTTGTTTTCAATCTGGAAATCAAAGTCTTACAGCTCCTGCGCTTGGTGCTGCTCCCCCCTTTGATCCGCTAAACTGAAATGCCATCGCTGCATTTCCTGCACGGTCGCGATGCGAGATTTTTGCATTGATCCCGATGGGGGCGTATGGTGTGGGCGTTGTGTTGCGGGTGCGCTATCCTTGAAGGTCATGGTGATGGTGTGCATGATCCGGCCGGTTTCGGACAGGATGTTCAGTATGCGTTGACAGTGTGTGATGCCCTCGAAATCCAATGCGCGACTCTTGCGGTCTTTCAGCCACCTTTGCGCGAGGTCATAGCCGCTGAGTTAGAAATCCCATGACACAGGCCGGGCGGCGTCGAATTACTGTGTGGCATTGATCTAGACCTTGCCGTCCTCGAATCGGGGCTTGTCCGCGATGCCGTCGCATTCGCCCCTGGCTTAGTGTCCAGCCAGCATCGTGAATCGTCAGAGGGGACGGATTCTACGGGTCAAGACGTGCGAACTTGGAAAGCGGAGGGCCACATCAACCCCACCCTTTGAACGCACCGATGACGTCCCGACGAAACAGAAGTCCCAGCGCTACGAGTTGGAAGACCATGAAAAGGCCGATCCCAAAATAGACTGTCGTGGTGGAGGCCATTTCCACCGGCATCGGGCTGATCGCTTGAGTGATGAGGCCTTGGGAATAATCAAAGGCACCGACGGCGTTGTAGATGACTAGCACGCCCCAGACCGCCACGCTTCGCCGAGTCCAGAACAAGTAAAGCATCACCGGTAACGCAAACCCAATGATCGCATCGCTCAGCCATGGGCCAAACCAGCCGTCCGGCGCGATCCCGCCGAACATCTGCAATTCGGGCAGGAACAGCACTGTCTGGGCGCGAAATATCGTAGCGCCCATCAACAGGGTGATCGCCCATTTGATCGTTAGTGTCATGGCGCGTTCCTTTCAGATTGTTTGATGACTGCGAGAAGTGCAAACACCGGAACGGCCAGAGCGATCGCCACCCGGATGACATGCAGGCCAAGCCATGCGGCGCGCACGTTGGATGCTTCGGCTGCTGTGTAATTGTCCCAGATCAGCAGAATGTTTTGAGGGATGAAGTAGCCGAGGGTGAAAACGGTATTGGCCAGATAGAGCCAGACCGCATACATCCAGACTCTGCGCACCGGGCGGTTCTGCCAGTCCAGCCGCACCGAAAGAACCAGCCCGACCAACGTGATAACGTTGACCGGGATGATTGTGAGGGCGAAGTTCAGGAACTCGGCCCAAAAGCCCGCCCTCCAGACCAGCGGATCGGTCCCAAGCCACCTGACGCCGTAGGAGACGAGAATAAGGAGGCCGCCGCCCGCGAAGGCCGCAGAGGCGACAACGGCCAAGGCATTGACCGTTTTGCGATAGGTGTCGGGCGTCATCTTGGGCAACCTTTTTGGGGGTATGCAAATCGCTTCAGCGTGTGGTTCTGGCGGCCATGGCGCGCAAGACGTAAACGGGAATGGCAAGGGTGATCAGGACGCGGGGAACGTGACCCAGCAACCAAAGCGTGCGGATTGTGCCCGCGTTTTCCTCGGTCACCGGACCGGTCAGCGCGATGCTCTTGTAGAAATTCAAGGCATCGCCCACAGGTGACCCGATCGCTGTCGCAAGTCGCACGTTGAGCGGCATGTGAAAAAGGATCGTAATCAGCGAGACGGCGAGATAAAGCCACAGCGCTATCACCCAGTTGCGCCGCGCAGGGACATTATCCCGATCCAGGCGGGCCGACAGGACCAGGCCCACCGGCATCAGCAGGAATAGCGGCATGATCGTATAGAGAAAATTGCTGAATTGGGGGAAGAATTGCGCCACGAACTCAGCCGGCGGAAGCCTTAGCCAATAGACCCCCATCGACAGCCCGATGAAGAGATTGGCGCCGAAGAAGGCGGCCGCGCTGATAACGGCCAGCGCGTTGACGCGTCCGCGATAAAGATCATCGTTCATTTTGGTTCTTTCAAGGGCATGGGAGTCGGCGCGAATATTTGAGCGCAATAGAGCGAACCGGGGTCGCGTCCGTCTTGTGGGGACGAACGCGGCCAAATTTGCGTTACTGAACCGGAATGAAATCGGCGCGCTGGTCGAACATCACAAGCGTGATGCAAGGCTCCGGCCCGACGCAAAGGTCCGCATGGGGCACATCGGCGGGCTGATACCAGCTCGACCCCGCCGTAAGGATCGGCCCCTGATCGGGTTCCGACATTTCCCAATGCTGATGGTTGCCCGCCAGGATGAAACCCCAATACCCGTCCGAATGAGTATGCGGGATTGCCATGGATTGACTGGGGTCGGTTCGGGCGATGAAGGCCGTGGGCACGCCTTGTTCCAAACCGCCGTAGAGCGAGTAGGCTTCGATCCCCGGAAACAGGGGTTGCCAAGGGATATCCTCGGCGGGCGTGCGAACCATTTGATCGGGAAAGCGGTCCTGAGCGGCGGCTGGAAGGGATGCGATCGCAGCGAGGCCAAGACCCGCGAGCATCGTTTTGAGGTGAGACATTCTGGTTGCTCCTTGGTTGGTGAACGGGGTCAATGAAACTCGGTCTTGGCGAACTGGCGAAACAGGAAAGCGGGCGCGATCCGGCTCAACCACTTGATCTGGCGCGATTGTCCCAGCAGCATCTCGGTCTGATCTCGGCGCAAACCATTGATGATGTCGCGCACCAGTTCGGCGGGTTTCATCTTTTTGAAATTGCCTGATTTCAGCGCCTTGCCCATGTCGGTGTCGACAACGGGGGGCATGGCTTCGAACACTGTGATGCCGTGGGGTTGCAACTGGTGGCGCAAGGTTTGCGCGCAGTGGTGGATCAGCGCCTTGGTGCCCGAGTATACGGGCGTCCCGGGCGATGCGACAAAGGCGATGCCTGATCCGATGAACAGTACTGCCCCTTGCGAACTCTTTTCCAGAAGTGGCAAGGCGCGCCGCGTCAGGGTCAGCGGTGCGGTTGCGTTGATCGCGATCTCACTCTTGATCTTTTGCAGCGTGTCGGGGTCGGTCCTGAAATCATAGGGCAGGAAGATCCCGGCATTATTGATCAGCAAGTCAAGCCGGCCGTGCCGCGCCTGAATGTCCGACAGGATGCGGTCCTGATCGTCGGCAACCGTCACATCCCCCGCGATCGCCTGCGCCCCGGTGACGCGCGCGGCCTCGGCAAGCTTGTTTGCATCGCGCCCACAGATGATGACGGTATTGCCAAGCGCCACAAGTTGCCGGCTCAACTCAAGCCCGATGCCCGAGCCGCCGCCGGTGACAAGGATGATCTTCGATGTCAGGTCCAAGCCGATCTCTCCAAGTGCCGCTAATGGCCTCAAAGTAGACCTGGGTAAGGTCGTCCTCCATGGCGTTCGACTTGCAGATCGTTCCAATGACTTGCGGATTGCCTCAACCGGTTTGGCGGGGATCGTGCAAGAATGCCTTTTGCAATGCGCGATGTTCCCGCGGCAAGGCCAACCGCTTGCAATACATCAACGCATCCCGGGTGCTGCCGCCCGCGCTACGCAGCACCCGGAACCAGCGGCCGCTTAGGGGGTCGTCAATTGTGCGATCGCGCCTGTCCAATCTTCCAGATGGTAGATGTGCGTGATCAGGCCATCCTCGACCGTGACAATGTCGATTGACATGATTTCAAAGCTCTTTCCGGTTGCGGGATCGACGCCCAGAAACGGGCCAACCGGCGTTCCGCTTGCCGTTCCGCGCACCACAAAGCGTCCGTCCAGCGCAATGATTTCATCCGGTGCCCACGTAAGGTCAGGCACGACCTGACCCAGATAGGCGACAGTGTTCAGCATGCCCTGAGCCCCCGGACCGCCCGGCGGTGTGGGGATCGACACGACTTCGGGCGAAAACAGCTCGTAATACCGCGCCTCAGTTGTAGCGGCCGGGTCACTCAGGATGTCCGCATAAAAGGCGCGGACCGTGTCGATGTCGTCGGCGTTGGCGGAACTGACCAGCGCGCTGGCCACGATTGCTGAAGAAATAAGGGTCTTTTTCATGGGATGCCTCCTTGCGTGCGAAGGGTGCGCCATCGGTGCAACCCTCTGCTTGAAATTTAACGTACTGAGTGGTACGAATAAAAATTCGATGCGTCAATAATAAAATACCGATAGGTACGAAAATATGAGTGACCCCCCGAAACCAAAGCGCGGCCGCCCGAAAACTCTGGACAGTGACAAGACGCTGGATGTGGCGATGCAGGCCTATTGGAAAAGCGATCCGGTGGATGTGTCGCTGAATGCGATTTGCGGGTTGGCCAATGTGTCCAAGCCCGCGCTTTATCGCCAGTTCGGTGGCGAGGACGGGCTGATGCGGGCAGTGCTGGATCGTTACGCCGCGCAGGTGTTATCCGACATCTTCGTCATTCTTCAACGAAATGCACCACTGCCGGACACCCTTGCGGCGCTGAGCCATTTTGCCAGTCGCGATCCAAAGATGCAGACGGGCTGCGTGTTCTTCAAGATGCGGGCCGGCAAGCACCGTTTGGGTCCGAAAACGCTGGAACGGGTGCAAGAGATCGACGGTGCTGCCGTGCAGGCCTTTGAGAATTATCTTGAGGGCCGCCGTGCTGCGGGCGAGTGGCAAGGCGGTCAGTCCGCAGCCATGGTTGCGCGCTATCTGGTCGAACAGATCGGGCTGGCCTTGATGCAACGGGCCGCGGGTGAAGCGGCGGATCAGGTTCACGATACATTGTCGCTGGCGCTGTCTGCGATCGGGCGCGCGTGATGGGCGTATGCTGTCGCATTTGGTTGGGGAGCAAGGCGCACGCTTGACAGTCCGCGCGCCCGCCCCGTGACAGCCGTCGACGACGCGTTATTTGACGCGGCAAGCAGCCAGACAATTTACCATCTGCGCCAGACTTGGCTTGGTTGCCGGCATGTCTGATAAAAAAATTACCCGATGGGCCGTACGACCCGGGGAGGACGGCCAAGAACGTCCACCAGATTGAACTGCTGAAGCTGCGCCAGAAAAAGGAAGTGCTCGAGGGCCGGAACGACCTTGATGTTTTCCACACGCGGGGCGCCACCCATCGCCAAGGCGGGAAAAAACCCGTACGCCTCGCCCGCCTTGAGCTGGCCGAGTTTGTCTTTGACAGGTTTGAACAGCTTTTTGTCGTCCGTTTCAAACACATCCAGACTGTCCGGCGGGTGACCCAGAAGATAGGCGATGATGGACGCGTTTTCGTTCTGCTTTTTGCTGGGATCACTCAATCCGGGCGCGGACACACGCGCGTTCAACAGGTCTGCTTCGACAATCCAGTGTCGCGCGCTCCAGATGATCAGATGCCCGAACGCGCCATAGCCAAGGACATGGCAGTCCTTGTGGGAAAAGTCCTTGTCGGCGTGAAAAATCTGACTGAGCAGTCCGTCGAAATCATCTGGCAGGCACACGCGCATCAGGCCGCCTTGCAACGCGCCGACCCCGTGGTTGCGCCAAAAGTCGATCAGGATGTCGGGCAGGGTGCCCGTCCAGGCCTGCAGAGTTCCTTCGTCTATGCGCACAGGGTCAAGCAGGGGGCCGACGCGGCGCAGGACGCTGTCTATATGGTCCTTGCCACTGCGGCCCTTGATCTCGCTGATATACGTCATGTTCTTCCTAGCATGGCCTCAATCTGATGTTGGGTTTTGTCGCACCCGCTGCTGCCTGCGCACTCAGGGCCTCGTCCAAGGCCCCGACTTTGCCACGCCACTGCGACCCCAGGGATCTGTTGACGGACCGGTTTTGCAGCCCTGATATATCAGCAGGGTCGCCACCCGCAACAATATCCAGAACATGGGTCGCATCCAGAACCGACGCCTCGCGCGCGGCCATCTCCACGGCGTCTTCGTAAAGTTCACCGCCCGCCACCAATTCGGCCGTCCGCGACGACAACCAACCATCCCGTGCGGCAACCTGCGCGGCGCGATCCCGAATTGCACCCGTTCCGTTTTCTATGACCGCCGCGCGGCGGTCCATCAAATCGGACAACTGGCTGTTGTTGATCGCATTTTCCTGCTCGGCAAGTTGATCGAGGAATTCCTGATCCGTAGCATTCGGAGGCTTGTTGAAACACGGCATCTCATCCGGGTCCCGGACCCGACGGGACGTGCTGCGGATCACGGGTGTCGCTTCGCCGGTTGCGCCATTGGCACGCTCGGTAATGCGGCGCTTCAGCCCCTTGATCAGATCGACAATCTTGGACATCAGCGACAGCAGGAAATCGAGGATTTTGATCAGCGTCACGCCGGCGGGACCTGCCGCCATGAGCTTGGATTTGACCTTGGCGACAAAGGCAAGAAGCCGTCCAGCCAACCCAAAGCCCAGCGTGCCACCGGAAAAGAACGCGATCAGCGCAAAGATGATCGCGATAAAGACTTCGGGGATCAGATAACCGCCGGCAAGGCCCAGCATGTCGGTCCAGAAATTCGGCGGGATCATCATGATCGACCCGATGATGGTGCCGGCCAGCACCGTCAGCACCCGCGTTTCGCGCGTCATTTCGATCATCGCCGAGGCCCATTCGGCGCTGTCGCGAATGACGGCCCGCAGCAAGTCGACGATCTCTTCCAGACCGGGGATCGAGGCGAGCAGTTCCAGCAGCAGCTCCAGGCCGTCCTCAAAGGCATCCACGCTGCCCTCGGCCAGATACTGGATCAGAGACAGGATTTCGTTGCGGTTGTCCCACAACGCCTTTGCCCCTGCCACGGCGCCGTCAAATGCATCCGACGCCCGGTCGGGCAGGGCGTTCATCCAGTTCCAGACGTTGTCCCAGAATTCGCCTTCGCCTTCCCACCAGGCGGCGATGCCATCTGCGGTATTGTCAAAGAAACTGCCGATCAGGCCGGTCCAGCCGTCTCGTTCCCAGGCCTGAATCCAGGGCTCGAGCGCGGTTTCCATTTCCTTGGCAAATGCTTCGAGGTCAGCGATGATCTGCGCTTCCAGCGCGGCGGGGTCCGGGCCGCCGGGATCGGGACCGATTTCGACCAGCACGCGGCCCTCGCGCGGGGCCTGATAGGTTTGTGTGCCCAACTGGTTGCGCACGGGCGGCTGGATCGGCTGGCCGTCCTCCAGCCCGAAAGTGGGCAGGCCCATGGTGCGCCCGCCTTCGTCGATCACGGCGCCGTTGATGTCCTGGACGCGCATGGGCAGCATGGTCAGGGGCGACTGCCATTTGTCGTCGTAATAGGCATAGACCCAGCCGACGGCAGCGCACTCTTCGGCAACCAGACCCACGGGGCGGTCCGCGCCTGAAGCGGCGGCTTGGGAGGCATTGTCCAGCCCCTCGGCGCTGTGCGGACTGCCCCCCATCAGGGCATCGCCCGGAACATGGGCAGGATGCGGTTCACCAGCTGCTGTGCATCCGACTGGGCCGACACGTGATGCGCCAGCAGGCGATATTGCGGATCCTTCCACCACTCGGTGCCCAAGGCAAGCGCAAGGCAGGTATAGGCCAGTCGCTGATGGCTGTATTGACAGTCCGGCAGGCGTGGACCCAGCCAGACCAGAAGGCGGGTTTCATCCTCGGGGCTGAACATCGGGCCATGGCCGGGCAACGCATAGCGTAGCGTCTGGCTGTTGACGCTGTAGCCCCCCAGAATCAACGTGCACAGCCGTTCGCCAAAGTCGTTGATTGTGTCATCGGCCCACAGCGACTCGAGCCACACCGTGCCATGTTCGACCAACTGGGCCACCGCCGTGGCGCGCGACAGGCTGCGTTGCTCGATCGTTGTGGCCACATAGTCGCCAAAGCGCGGGTCCTGCCAAAAACGGTGGCCCAGCGACACCGACAGACAGCACAACTGGCGCAACGCGCGGTTGCCGTCGCACCCTGTTCGGCTGGCCCAGCGATGCACGGCCATGCACATCTGTTCCAGATCATGGGTGCGCGTGCCAAGCGCATAGAAGTAGTCCCCGTACATGTTCGCCAGAAAGTCTGTCGTCTCCGTCGCCCATGCAGCGATGCCGGCCTCGCGAAACGGGGCAAGGGCAGAGTGCGAAACCCGGATCATCCCAACCGCACCTGCAGCGGCGCTTCGGGTTCGAAAACCAGCGTTCCATTGCTGTCCGCCCCGCGCACCTCAAGGCCGTGCATCGGCCCCAGAAAGTTTTGCCGTTCCTCGGGCGAAAATATCTCAAACAGAAAAGTGCGGATGATGCGCGCATCGAAATAGCGAAACAGCACGGGTTTGGGCTGACCTTCGACCTCGGCCAGCGCGAATTTGCGCAAATGGCGGCGCAGGTCCGCAAGGTCAAGCGACGTTGTAATCGTATAGCCGAGTTCCTTGTTGCGCACCTGTTTGACCCAAATCCGGCGCAGGTCGGAACACCTGTCCAGATCAATCAGCCAAGGCCCCACCGGCACCACGTCCAGATAGGTTGTCGCATCCAGCAGCGAACACCCGTTCGGTGGCTCAAGGCGGACCACCTTGCTGCGCAACGCAACCGCCGAGGCAAGGTCGATCACGCCAAAGGTGCCAAGACTGCTCACGCGTTCTCCTCGCATTGTTCGCAAAACGGAGTTTTTTCGCGCGCGGCCTTCAGCAACGCGTTGGCCTGCCGCGACAGGCCCGGCATCGGGCTGTGTGACCCACCGCCGCCACCGCCGCCCTTGTCGCCGATCAACACCGTGGGAAAGCCCGTCACGATCACCCCCCCGTGCGAAGTGGTGTCGGAAATCCGCGCTGCAGGCTTGCCTTCGATCAGAACTGAGGTGGCACCTTTTGCGATGCTGTCGGGTGGTCCGACGCACGTACAGGTGTCGGAAATGCGCGCCGCAGGCATGCCCCCCACAATCACGGTGGCCGCACCCACCACCACGGGTCCGCCAACATGCGGAGCCGGGCCCGGGCCGATCAGGGGGCATGTGTGCATATCGGTGATACGCGCAGACGGAAAACGCAAAAGCCAAGACCCGGTAATTTTACAACTTCGCGAAAGGGTAGAACTTCTAGAGGGAAGTGCAATGCCCATTCGACGTCGCTCAGCCGCGGCTTTTCGCGCGTGATCAGGATGTCACGGGACATGGTTCGGCGGTTTGGGCCATGGCGGGAACAAGAAGTTAAGCCTCGGGTTTGACTTTTAAATTGTGCGCGTCGGGCGGATGGCGCCTGCCAATGAACGCCGCAGCCTGCACCAAGCATTGCTGGTGTGCCCGGGGCACAGGCGACTGGCGATTTCCCGCTTGCGCCCTGTTCGGTCCTGATGGCTCTGTGTCGCGAAAAACCCTTGTGGCGTGTACCACGATGTCGTGCGGCACAGATCGGAAATCCGGTCACGTGACCTTTACCAAC
Organism: uncultured Rhodobacterales bacterium; assembly: GCA_964351755.1. Lineage (GTDB taxonomy): Bacteria > Pseudomonadota > Alphaproteobacteria > Rhodobacterales > Rhodobacteraceae > Tateyamaria. The sequence goes on from CAYGPT010000043.1 coordinate 20,327, forward strand.
TAAGATGTTTCAGGCGGCATCCCGCAGGGGGCTTGTGCTAAACTTCAGGGGCCCTCCGCACCCTGTCAGAAGTGCTCCGGGCTCCTCCAAGCCTTATTCGCAACATGCCGCCGTTCGGTAGCTCTGTGGCGTCGTCCCGGAAATTTCAAGCACCAGTTTGCGCCGCACCGATTCGGCGAATGTCGCCCGTCCTTCGGCCGTCACCATAAAAGCGCCGGGGCCGCCGATAATCCGGTTCGCATATTCCTCTTCCAGGTTGGCACCTGCCCGCCTGCCGTCCTCGGGCCGCAGGATCGGCAGAGCGTTGATCGTGATCCCAGCCGCCAGTACCTGTGCGCGCGCCTCGCTGATCGAGGGCCCGGAGGAGTTACGGATGCTGTCCCCGGAAAAGTCGATGACCGCGCGCGGGGCGAAGATATCGTTTTGCTGGATCAGCCGCATCCCATCCAGCAACGCCGCCCCGATGGCATTGCTCCCATAGGCCTGTCGCGGTGGTCCCGTCAAAGCGTCGGCAAAGGCGCGCGCCGTTTCGTCGCTGTCGATGATCATCCAGTCCACCACCACGGCTGTGTTCGAAGCCCATTCGACATAAGTCACCGCCACATTTCCATAGATCGAGTTCTGGATGACCGAGATCACCTGCGGGTCGGTCAGTGCCTGCGCATATCCCAGCCGCTGAAAGGCCAGTTCGGCGGGGTCGATGGACCCGGACGCATCGGCCAGAAGCACAAGTTCCAAACCGGCCTCGCGCTGAGTCTGGGCCATCAGCGGACCTGCACACAGAACAATCGCAAGACATCTCAACACATTTTTCATACCATCCTGTCCCTTCATGCTGCTGCCCGCGCCGCGGGAACAATCAACTGTTCGATCAGCGCCAGAAGGTCGCCGAAATAGCCCGCACTGCGCGCCGGTCGGTTCGGATCGGAGGTGATTGCGATGCTCAACCCCAAAGAGGGCACGATGCAGATCACCTGCCCGCCATAGCCGCGCGCCAGCGCGTAGTCATCCCGCCCCGCGCGCCCCAGAAACCAACCGTACCCATAGGCCAACCCGGAATAGGGCGATCGCGTCTGGATTTGCAACGATCGGTTGACCCAATCCGTGCTCAGCACCTGCGTGCCGTTCCACAAGCCGCCCTGCCGGTACATCTCGCCAAAGCGGATCATGGCCCCCAGGCTCAGCGCCATTTCGTTGCCGCCAAGGTAGCGGCCCTGCGGATCGCGGGTCCAGGCCGGGATCTCGATCCCCAAAGGCTGGCCCAAACGGGTGCGCGCAAGGGACATGAGACTCTTTCCCGACACTTCGCTCAGCACGGCGCCCAGCACATGAAACGAGCCTGTGGAATAAAGCATCCGGCTGCCCGGCTCGGCGACAAAGGGGCGGGAGAGGGCGTCAGCAACCCAGTTCGGGCTGGCGATCCAGCCGCCGTAATTTGCCCCCGACGTGCGTTCCAGCCCGGCCTGCATGGTAACAAGGTTGCCGACCGTGATGTCGCCCACGCGCGCATCCGCGCCTGCGGGCAGCAGCCGGGGCGCGACCTGCGAGAGAGGGGCATCCAAGGATGGCAGTTCGCCCCGATCCAGCGCCGCGCCGGTCAGTGCAGCAACGATTGTCTTGGACACGGATTTGACTGGAACGGGGCGCCCCAGCGCGGGGCCGCGAAAGCGTTCGGACAGCACTTCGACCCCTTTCTTATGGATCACCAACGCGTGGCATTGATCCAGCGCGGTGGCCTGTTCGACCACCGCTTGCCATGCGTCGGCATTGGCCATTGCAGGCCACGCGGCACAGGCGCTGGCGGTGGCAAGAAAGGTGCGGCGGTTGAGCATCGGTGTGGGCATCTCCGGTTTGGCGGGTGTCGTCAGGTCGCGGTGGTTGTCTGGTCTGTGTCGAGGTCGCGCATCTCGGCCTCGAGTGCCTGCGCGCTTGAGGCGCGCGAGCGCGAGGTGCTGCTGACGAGGCCATAGGCCGCAGGGGTCAGGAACAGGGTGAATACCACCGCCAGACCAAGGCCCCCCACGATCACCCAGCCGATGGCGGCGCGCGATTCCGCCCCCGGACCGGACCCGAGGATCAGCGGCAGGCCGGACATGACCGTGCAGATCAGCGTCATCATGATCGGGCGCAACCGCTCCAGCGCCGCCTCATGGGCGGCGTCCATTGCGGATGTTCCCTTTTCGCGCAACCGGTCGGCGAATTCGACCAGAAGAATGCCGTTCTTGGCCATCACGCCGATCAGCATCAACACTCCGATCTGGCTGTAGATATTGATGCTGGTCCCGGTCAGCAACAGCGCATAGATCGCGGCACAGACCCCGAAGGGCACCGTCAGCATTACCACTAGCGCGCTGGTCAGGCTTTCGAACTGCGCCAGCAGCACCAGAAACACGACGATCAGCGCGATGATATAGGTTGCCGCCAAGGCCGAGGATGTCTCGTCAAGCGACGCCGCATCGCCCAGAAAGATCAACCCGATCCCGTCGGGCAATTCTGCCTGCGCCAGTGCGCGCACGTCGTCGATCACGTCGCGCAAGGTGACCTCGGGCGACACCGAAGCCTCGATTTCGATGGCCTGCCGCTGCGCGTGGCGGTCGAGTTCTGCCGCGACGCTGATTTCTTCGAAACTCACGATCTGGGTCAGGGGGACAAGTTCCCCTTCGTCCGAGCGAACATAGAGGTTGAGCAGGTCCACTGAATCGCGCACCGCGCCATTGGCCGATTGCAGGATGATGGGCACCGCCCGATCGTCGATCGTCAATTCGGCGATCTCGTCTTCGTCGATCAGCGCGCGCAAGGTGGTCGACAGGCGACCAAAGAACACCCACATGACCGCGATCACGATCACGAGGGCAAGGCCCAGGGTCTTGAGCACTTCGGTAATGGCGCCCTTGATGAAGACCGCATCGTCGCCCGTGACCTGAAAGCCCAGATCGGGAAAGCGCAGTTTCAGCCGTTCGATCGCAGCGTTGACCTCGGCCGAGATTTGCACCGTGTTGGATTGCGCCTGCCGGATGATGCCAAGGCTGATCACCAGCCGCCCGTCCAGCCGCGCCACGCTTTCCTGCGCGGCGAGGGCAAAATACACATCCGCAACGTCCCCCAGCCGGACCCGGTCGCGCAACATCAGATCCTCGATCCGGGCCGGGTAGGCCACCGTGGCATCCGCGCGCACCAGAACGTCAAGCTGCCCGGACGAAAAGCTGCCCACCGGCACGTCGAACTGCGTGGCACGCAGCACGTCGGCGACTTCGCTGATGGACAGGTTGAAAGCAGCCAGCCGGTCCGGCCTGACGGCCACGCGGATGACCTTTTGGCGGTGACCGAACAGGGCGACTTCGGCCACGCCATCCACGGCGGTCATTTCGGTGACGATCGCGTCCTCGACCAGCCGGGTCAGTTCGTCGATCGATCGTTCCTCGCTCCAGACAGCGACGTCGATGATAGGCCGCGCGTCCTGTTCGGATTTCACCACGAACAGTTCGGTGACGCCGGGCGGCAGGCGGTTTTCAACCCGTGCGACCGCTTCGCGTACGTCGTTGGCGGCATTGGCAAGGTCACGGTCAGGGCTGAATTCGATGCGCAGGCGGAAATTGCCCTCTTCGGAGGATGTGCGAACCGATTTGACCCCGGCGGCGCGCGCCACGGCGCCTTCCACGAGCGATGCGACCTCTGCATCCACAGTTGTGGGCGAGGCACCGGGATGGTTCGCGCGCACCGACACGACGGGGCGGTCCACATCAGGCAACTCGCGCACTTCGATCCCGAACAATGCACCGATGCCTGCGATCACGATCAGCATGCTCATGAGAGCGGCCAGATACGGGCGACGCACGCTGACGGCGATGATACCCTTTTCAGAGCTCATGCGCGCGGTTCCGGGCTTGGGTTCAGGATGTCGACCTCAAGGCCGGGGCGCAAACGCTGCGTGCCCTCGACGACGATGTCATCGCCCGCCATCAGGTCGCCGTCCAGAATGACGCTGCCTGCGCGGCGGCGCACCATACGCACCTCGACCCGCTCGGCACTTTTCGCGCGCACCCGCCAGACATGCAGGCTGCAATCGGCAAATTGCGGCGCCAGTTCCGGCACGGACACATAGGTGGGGCCGGGCAGATCAAGGCGCACGGAAAAGGACGCACCGGGGCGCAGCAGATCGGCGGAATTGTCGATGGCCGCCCGGATCACCACGGTGCGCGATACGGCATCCACACGGCTATCGATTTCTGTGACTTCGCCGTCATAGCCGCGTTCGGCAATCGCGGGGGTCGTGGCGGTGACAGGCAGGCCGATCCGGACGCGCGACAGCAGTGCCTCGGGCAGGTCGAATTCGACCAGAATGGAGGAGCGATCATCAAAGCTGGAGGCGGAATCGGTTTGACTGATGCGGTCGCCGACCTCGACCGCAGACAGGTCGGACACGCCTGCGAACGGGGCCAGTAGGGCGCTGTCGGACAGGGCGGCACGTGCCTGTTCCAGTTCGATCCTGGCGACGGCAAAGGCTGTCTGGGCCTCCTCGAACCTAGCGGTCGCGGCAACACCGCCGGTTTGGAGTTGCTGGAACCGGGTCCGTTCGGAGGCCGCCCGTTCAAAGCGCGCCTGCGCCAGTTCCAAAGTCAGACGCTGATCCTGATCATCAAGACGCAGCAGCATGTCTCCGGTGTCGAACTTGCGTCCCGGTGCGATTTTCAATTCGGTGATCGTCCCGTTGGACGGACCGCGCAAGCTGACCGAGCGGCGAGCAAAGCCGGTGCCGATTGCGCAGAAGATCAGATCGTCCCGGGCCGTTTGTGCCTGTTCCAAGATCACCGGCGTGGCTGAGGACTCGCGCGGCTGTCGCGTGGCCCCGCTATCCTGCGCGGTGGTGGCAGAGACGAGGGCAAGTACCTGTTCGCGATTGCTCCACGACAGACCGGCCAAAGCGATCGGAAGGGCGCAAATGACGATCTGGAATGTGGCACTGATTGACGTCATGGCGAAGCCCCAACCCGATTGGACTGCGTCAAAGCTAGCCCGGTGATCGCACCAGTCACGCTAGATCGCGGTTTTCACGAGAGTTTGAAGGACCCGCCAAACGGACCGCAAAGGATTGCTGCAGGTTGGGGTGTGCGGTCAGCTTGTGCCCCGGACGCGCATCCTTGATACAAGGGCCGTAACGCAAAACAGCGCAGCAGCCACGCACACGATTGTCGGCCCGGTTGGTGTGTCGAACCGGAAAGAGGCTCCAAGTCCGCAGATCGCGGCCAGACTGCCCAATGCGCCTGTGATCAACGCCATCGCCTCGGGCGTGCGGGCGAGGGGACGCGCGGCGGCGGGAGGGATGATCAGCATGGCCCCGATCAGCAGCGCTCCAACCGCCTTGATCGCGACAGCGACTGTCAGGGCGAGGGCCACTGTCAGCACCAGCTGTTCGACCCGGGGTGAGATGCCGCTTGCCTGCGCAAGGTCGGGGTTCAGCGTGGCCGTCAACAGGCGCTGCCATCGCCAAGACAGCAGGGCAATGACCGCCGCCGCTCCGGCCCAGATCAGTGCGAGGTCAAAAACGGTAACGGCAAGGATGTCGCCAAAAAGGTAGCCCATCAGGTCCACCCGCACGCCCGACAGGAAGGACACGGCGACCAGCCCGGTCGCAAGGGCCGCATGGGCAAGCACCCCCAGCAGCGTATCCTCGGCCAGTCCGCGCCCCGTCAATCCCTGCACCAGCAAGGCCATGATCAGCGCCGTAGCCAGCACGCCCAGCATGATCGGCCCCTGAAAGGCCAGCGACAATGCGACCCCCAACAGGGCGGCATGGGCGGTGGCATCGCCGAAATAGGCCATGCGCCGCCAGACCACGAAACAGCCCAGAGGGGCGGCGGCAAGGGCGGTGCCGATCCCGGCGAGGCCCGCGCGCACCATGAAATCGTCAAGCATGGTCGTGCTCGTGATGGTGGTGTTCGTGATCATGATCGTGCCGGTAGATGGCAAAGGCCCCGTTGGCCCCCGTGCCGAACAGCGCGCGGTACTCCGGCGCATCGCGAACCACCTCGGGGGTGCCTTCGCAGCAGACATGGCCATTCAGGCACAACACCCGGTCAGACGCCGCCATGACCACGTGCAGATCGTGACTGACCATCAGGACGGCGCAGTTCAGATGGCTGCGCACATGGGCGATCTTGCGATAGAAATCCGCAGCACCCGGCTGGTCGAGGCCCTGCGTCGCCTCGTCGAGGATCAGCAGGTCGGGCGACATCAGCAGGGCGCGCGCCAGCATCACCCGCTGGAATTGCCCGCCCGAGAGGGTGCGCATCTGTGCCTGCGCCAGATCGCCCACGCCAGCCTCGGCCAGGGCGCGGTCGATCGCGTTGCGCCCGTGCCGATAGGGCAGGCAAAGAAAACGCGTGACGGTGAGCGGCAGCAATCCGTCCATATGCAGGCTTTGCGGGACATAGCCGATGCGCAGGCCGCGGATCATGTCGACCTGGCCTTTGAGAGGTTTAATTGCGCCAAGCAAGCCCTTGATAAGAGTTGATTTACCCGACCCGTTGGGCCCGACAAGTGTGACGATCTCGCCCCGGTCGATATGCATGTCCACATCCTGCAGCACGGTTTTGCCAGCCTGTTGCAGGGTCAGGTTGGTGGCGGTGATCAGGCGCATGTAGCGGTGTCCGGGTCTGTCTGGCAGTTCGGGCACAGACCCAAGGCCTCGATCACCGTGTGGCTTATGGCAAAGCCCGCGTCGCGGGCCGCTTCGCCAAGGCGGCCTTGGGTTGCGTGGGTTTCAGCCTCGGCCACCGCCTTGCACCCGGTACAGATCAGGAAAGCGGGCGCGTGATCGCCGCCCAGATGGGCGCAGGCGATATAGGCGTTCAGCCCTTCGATCTTGTGCGCGAACCCGGCCGAGGTGAGGAAATCGAGCGCGCGGTAGGCGACGGGCGGGGCGGTGCCCAACCCTTCATCGGCGAGGTGGGCGAGCAGATCGTAGGCCCCGAGCGCGCGGTGCTTTTCCAACAAAATTTCCAGCGCGCGCCGACGGATCGGCGTGAACTTCAGTTTGTTGTCAGCGCAGTAGGCCTCGGCCCGCGCAAGAGTGCTTGTAACGCAACGCGCGTGATCGTGGGTTTCAAAGCCAAGGGCGGACATGGGCAAGGTCTCCGGTCGCGGTTCATTCTAGGATTGATATGTTATACCATAACATTTAGCAAGTCTGGGAATCACCGCAACAAGGAGTTTGGGATGTATCGTTTGACTGCTGCTTTGGGCCTATGCGCCAGTGGTGCGCTTGCAGACGTGCCGCGCGTGGCGGTCGATATCGCGCCCGTGCATTCCATCGTTGCGGCGGTGATGGGCGATCTGGGTCAGCCCGACCTGATTTCACCGCCGGGGGCATCGCCCCATGATCACACCATGCGCCCCTCCGAAGCGCGCATGCTCGAGCGCGCCGACATCGTCTTCTGGATGGGGGATGCTTTGACGCTGTGGCTGCAGGACCCGATGCAGGCTTTGGCGGGTGACGCGCTTCAGGTCGCATTATTGGACGAACCAAGGACGCAGTTGCTTTCCGTGCGTGAAGGGGATGCGTTCGGCCACAGCGATCATGAGGATCACGGTGGGCACAGTGGGGAGGGGCACGGGGACCATGCCCATGTTTCCGATCAAGGCATCGATCCGCACGCATGGCTTGACCCGCGCAACGGGGCCGCCTGGGCGGAGGTGATTGCCGACACGCTGGCGGCGCAAGATCCTCAGAACGCCCATACGTACCAGTCGAACGCCACGGCATTTCAACAGGAAATCAATCGGTTGGAGATTGAAATTGACGCGGTTCTTGCACCTGTGCGCGGCCGTCCATTCGTCGTCTTCCACGACGCGTTCCACTATTTCGAACATCGTTTCGACATCGAGGCAATTGGTGCGATATCCGCCAACAACGCCGAAGCCCCCAGTGCCGGGCGGGTGTCGGCTTTGCGGGATGACATCGCAGCTTTCGACGCGATCTGCGCCCTGACCGAACCCCAGTTCAATCCGGGGATCGTCGCGGCGCTCGGGGATGTACGCTTGGGTGAATTGGACCCGATGGGCATGACTCTTGAACCAGGTCCGCAACTATATCCGCAGCTGCTCGGGAATATCTCAACATCGCTGTATAACTGCCTGAAGTAAAACCTAATTCACACTCGACAGTCCATGCATTTCGCCCAGCAGAACCGGAATCTTATCCTTGAACCGAAAGAACCCATGTGTCGCATGCGGCCACGCGTGGCTGTCGTAAGCGCGCCTGATCTGGTGCAGTGGCAGCGCCCCGGCCCGGGTGCGCAAAGTCTGCAAAATCTGCGCTGCCGGTCCGACGGGGGCGTAGGGGGTGACGATCTGATCGATCCCGGCTGCCTCGGCCCATTTTGCCAGCGCGTCAGCATCGGCATCGGGCCACGTCACATGCGCCAGCCGCGCACCATATCGCGCAACCGTATCCTCGGCGGCACGTGTCGCAAAACCGCTCACATGCGGAGCAACTTCGAGCGGAGACAATGCTTTACGGGCGCTTATCACCGCCGTTGCGACCGGTGATATGCCAGCATCCAGCACATAACCCGGGCTCAGATCCTCATCATGCAGGATCAGACCGGTGCGCAAGTCCGGGTTCGGCGTTGTCACTTCCGGCACCGTGACACGCGCTGGTAAAGGCGGACCGTCGAGCGCTACCGCTTCCCCGGCCAGCTGCCATTTGGGCGCAAACCTTCCCTCGGTGTATTTGGAGATGTTGGAGGTGCGCGCGAGATACGTCTTGCCGGGCGTTTGTATCCCCGCCACCCAGCGCCAGCCCAAAGTGTTGCTGGCAGGATCGCCATCCAGCAGGTGCCGCAAGAAGAAATCCGCCCCCAACTCCCAAGGCAAGCGCAGTGTAAAGATCCAGATCGAGGCGAACCACATCCGTGCGTGATTGTGCAAATATCCAGTTTCGACAAGCTCTTGTGCCCATGCGTTAAAGCAGTCGATCTCTGTTTCGCCCTTGCAGGCGGCGGCCCAGCGGTCGCGCAGTCCGGACTGGGTGTGCACATCGTCCAGCGCCTGTTGCAGCGCCGCCTGATACTGCGCCCACACATCCGGGCGCATCTCCAGCCAGCCTTTCCAGTAAGTGCGCCAGAAGACCTCTTGAATGAATTTTTCCGCTGCTGCAGCGCTGTGGCGGTTCAGGACAGTCTCCAACACCTCCTGTTCGCTCAGCAAACGGGCGCGCAGGTAGGGCGACAGAGTGGACACGCCGACGTGCTCGTCGCGGCCCAGATCGTAATTGCGCCGCGCTGCATAGTCGCGCCCCGCATGGGGGACAAAGCGGTGCAGACGTTCAAGTGCTGCGGTCCGGGTCGGGGAAAAACGGGTCAGGGCTTCGCTCATGACCCTCAGTTAGCTGCGGCGAAAGGCACTTCAAGCAGGCGCCTGCTCTTGCAGCCCCCCACCACCGATACTAAGACTTGGGTAACACGTTTGCGGGTATGGTCTCGCGAACCTTTGACGAGGCAGGAACACATGCGCGATCCCATCGACCAATATGCGAATTTCACCAACAACCTAGTGCCCATGGTTGTCGAACAGACCAGCCGGGGCGAACGGGCCTATGACATCTTTTCCCGCCTGCTGAAGGAACGGATCATTTTCATCAACGGCCCGATCCACTCGGGGATGAGCCATCTGATCGTGGCCCAGCTGCTGCACCTTGAGGCGGAAAACCCGTCCAAGGAGATCAGCATGTACGTCAACTCGCCCGGCGGTGAGGTGACGGCTGGCTTGGCGATTTACGACACGATGCAGTACATCAAACCCAAAGTGTCGACGCTGATCTGCGGCATGGCGGCTTCGATGGGATCGGTGATCGCGATCGGGGGCGAGCCGGGGATGCGCTTTGCGCTGCCCAATGCCGAAGTGATGGTGCACCAGCCTTCGGGCGGATCGCAAGGGATGGCCGCCGACATCCTGATCTCGGCCCGCCATATCGAAAAAACGCGCGAGCGGCTTTACCAGATGTACGTCAAACACTCCGGTCAGGAGTATGACATCGTGCAAAAGGCGCTGGACCGCGACACGTGGATGACCCCGGAAGAAGCCAAGGAGTGGGGCCATATCGACGAGATTGTGGCAAACCGCCCCAAGGATGAAGACAGCAAATAAACCCGTGCCCATGCCCGTTGATCAAGCTTCGGGCATGGGTGTGATTTTGATGCCGGACTGACCCGGGATCAGGGAAAAAGACGATTGTGGACCCCGCGGGCCTGTCCTAAGCTGCCGGCAATGCGGGGCGCGCCGGTTTTGAACCGGCATCCAAGACTGCGGCATCTGCCGGGAAGGACGCGACATGGCCACGAATTCGGGCGGCGACAGCAAGAATACGCTTTACTGCAGCTTCTGCGGCAAAAGCCAGCATGAGGTACGCAAGCTGATCGCGGGCCCGACTGTATTCATCTGCGATGAATGCGTCGAATTGTGCATGGACATCATCCGCGAGGAAACCAAGGCCAGCGGTCTCAAATCCACAGAAGGTGTGCCGACGCCCCGTGATATCTGCGGCGTGCTTGACGATTATGTGATCGGCCAGTCCAACGCCAAGCGCGTGCTGTCGGTCGCGGTGCACAACCACTACAAGCGGCTGAACCAC
>CAYGPT010000044.1:0-30351 GCA_964351755.1 uncultured Rhodobacterales bacterium
ACCTCAATCAGGAGGGGCGGGGCATTGGCCTTGCCAACAAGATGCGCGCCTATAGTTTGCAGGATCAAGGGTTCGACACGGTCGAAGCCAATCACCGCCTTGGGTTCGAGGATGACGAGCGTGATTTCCGCCTTGGATCCGATATCTTGACCGCAATGGGTTTCAATTCGGTGCGGTTGCTAACCAACAATCCGGCCAAGGTGGCGATGATGGAGTCGAACGGGATCAAAGTGCCCGAACGCGTGCCGCTGAAAGTCGGAGAGAACCGGCATAACACGGCGTATCTGGCGACGAAGGCTGCCAAATCGGGGCATTTGCTGTGAGCGGGTGCGATCCAAAGGCCGCTTGCGCGACTACATTTTTTGGGGGGTTCACCCCCGTCGCTTTCGCGACTCCCCCAGAGTTTATTTGACGAGAAGAAGATGCAGCCAACAAATCTGGTTCTTGGCCCTTTGGGATTGCGGTTCATGGGGCGTCGATTTCCGTGCACGGTCGGGCGTGGCGGGGTCACTGCACGCAAGCGCGAGGGGGACGGGGCGACGCCTGTGGGGGTGCATCGCATCGTCGGAATGCTGTATCGTCCTGACCGTATGGCGCGGCCTGCGGATTGGGCCGTGCCCATTCGCCCGGGCGATCTGTGGTCGGATGATGGCGCGGCCGAGGATTACAACCAGATGGTGCGCGTACCCTACCCCCATAGTCACGAGGTGTTGCGCCGCGCCGATCCGCTTTATGATCTGGTGATCCTGACCGACTGGAACTGGCCCTATGCGGTGCCCGGGCGCGGGTCGGCCATTTTCATCCATCGCTGGCGCAGGCCCGGATACCCGACCGAAGGCTGCATTGGGCTGTGCCCGACCGATCTGGCATGGATCGCGCCGCGCATCCGCTATTCCACAAGGCTGGTCGTGAGGCCGTAGGGCGGCGTTCACCCCGCCGTGCGCTCTCCGAAAATGGCGGAACCCACACGCACATGTGTCGCCCCCAGCGCAATGGCCGAGGCGAAATCGCTGCTCATGCCCATGGAGAGACCGGTGAGGCCGTTGCGGTCCGCCAGTTTCTTGAGCAGCGCAAAGTGCAGGCTGGGTTCTTCGTCGACGGGTGGGATGCACATGAGCCCTGTGATGGGCAGGTTCAATTCGCGGCACGTCTTAACGAACGCGTCCGTATCGGCCGGGATCACGCCCGCCTTTTGGGGTTCTTCGCCGGTGTTGACTTGAATGAACAGGTCCGGGCACTGCCCCATCTCTTGTGCGAGGCGAGCGATGGTATTGGCAAGTTTGGGACGGTCGACAGCGTGGATGGCCTGAAACAGTTCCATCGCCTGTCGGGCCTTGTTGGTTTGCAGGGGGCCGATCAGGTGGACGTCGACGGCGCTGTAGGTGTCGCGGAAGGCCGGCCATTTGTCCGCTGCTTCCTGCACGCGGTTTTCGCCGAAAAGGCGATGTCCCTGATCCAGAACTGCTGCCACCCGCTCGTTCGGTTGCACCTTGCTGACCGCGATCAGCTTGACTGAACCGGGGGCGCGGCCAGCCCTGGCCTCGGCCGCGGCGATCTGGTTGGTGATTTCGGTGAGGGACATGTGGGGCACCCATGTGGTGAAAACCGGAGAGGTTACAAAACATCAGCCCCGCACAAAAGAAAAGGGGCGGACCGTGTGGTCCGCCCCAAATCTGTCAGATGTGGTTCAACTTAGAAGTTGAAGATCACACCCAGGTCGGCTTTGGTTGTACCTTGGTCGTCACCGATACCACCTTGCAGCGACACACCGCCGCCGAGGCTGTGACGGAAGCCGATCGCATACTCATCAGAGTTGCCTACGCCGCCGTTGTCGTTGTAGATGAAGCGGATTTCTGTTGCCGCACCCACGTCGTACTTAACGGAGAAGCCGAACGCAGGATCGACGTTCAGGTCGGAGTCACCAACGATTGCCGAGAAGGCCAACGCGCCAACTTCACCTGTGAAGCCGATGATCCACTGATCGTTGTCAACACCAAGTGCAACACCGTTTTCGTCGCTGCCGTAGACGGCGCCGATTGCGTAGTTGCCGAAGCTGTAGCTTGCACCGATCTGGAAGGAGGAGTTGCCGCCACCTGGGGTGATCGCGCCACCTGTGCCGAACGCATCGACGGGCTCTGTGATGCCGATTGTTGTCGCATCATCTGTGTACGAAGCGGACACAGTGAAGTCGCCCATGGTGTAGCGCAGTTTGACGGTCGGTGCGATTGTCGCGAAATCAGCGGATGTGCCGAAACCGACGGCTGTGTGACCGCCGAAACCGTTCGCTTGCTCAGCGAAGGATGTCAGACCGACACCGTAACCGAAGAAGTCAACAACGTCGCCGGAGTCCAGAACGTTGGACACGTGGCCCACGTCCAGGCGCAGACCGCCTGTGGACACTGCGAAGCCAGCTGCCGAGCTTTGCGCGGTGTTGGACGCGCCAGCGCTGTTTTCGTCAGACTGGAAGCGGATGCGACCTTCGAATTCCAGACCGTTGTCCGAAGTTGTTGTGCCTGTGATTGTCAGGCGGAAACGCTGCTCGATGCGTGTTTCGTCAACACCAGCTGCGTTTTCTTGGTAGTAAAGGCCAAAACGGCCGTAGCCACCAAAGCTAACTTCCGCTGCGGCCATGCCAGCTGTGGCGACCAGTGCGGTTGTAGCGAAGAGAACTTTTTTCATGAGTTTTCCCTCGGGTTTCTATTCAATACCCTAACTGGCCAATCCAGTGAGGGGATGAGTGGTGTTTCGTTCATTTGACCGATCTACTCAAGCGACGCCTGACAGCACGCCGCAATTCCGACATGGTTGGTGCAGCTTTGCCACACTCGTGTTTTTGGGATGTCATGGTGCTGCATCACGACCTGTGCCTTGCGAGGTGGATTCAACTTGTCTATCAGAGACGAAGAATTGAACGCGGTGGGGCACATTTATGGGCATTTCTCAGTCTTCGGGGCGATTTACGGGGTTTGTGGCCCTTATATGCTGTGCACTTATGCTGACCGGATGTGGCCAGCGGTTCGGCCTTGGGGCCCCGACCGAAGAAAATGTGGACAGTGATCTCGCGCGCAGCCGCGATGGCGTCGGAGCGACAACATTGGGTGAAGCCCTGCGGGCCCGGCGCAACCAAGAATCGATTGTACAGGTCAACCGTTACATCTGGTCCGCCTCGCTTCAGGTGCTGGATTTCCTGCCGATCCAGTCTGTCGACCCGTTCACAGGTGTGATCGTCACGGGCTATGGCACACCCCCCGGCGGTGGACGTGCTTATCGCGCGACCGTTCTTATTCAGGACCCGTCATTGGACGCACGGTCCCTCAACGTTGCACTTCAGACCCGGAGCGGCGCGGCCAGTGCCGCCACAGTGCGCGCAATCGAGGACGCCATTCTGACCCGCGCCCGCCAACTGCGCGTGGCCGACAACCGTCTTTAAGGGCCTTTCGGCGCGCATCATTCCCCATTAAGACAAGCGCCGGGTCATACGCCCGGCGTTTTCATGTCCAACTGCAGGATCGTTTCCAATGGCCACCTATTCCCCTTCAGACATCGAAGCCCGCTGGCAGGCCGCCTGGGACGAGGCCGGGATTTTCCGCGCCACAAAGGCGGGCGGCAAGCCGAAGTATTATGTGCTTGAGATGTTTCCCTATCCGTCGGGGCGCATCCACATGGGGCATGTGCGCAACTATACGATGGGCGACGTGATCGCCCGCTACAAGTTGGCGACGGGTCATAACGTGCTGCACCCCATGGGCTGGGATGCCTTTGGCATGCCAGCCGAAAACGCGGCCATGGCCATCGGCGGCCATCCCAAGACGTGGACCTACGACAATATCGCCGACATGCGCAGCCAGATGAAGCCGCTGGGCCTGTCCATCGACTGGTCCCGCGAATTCGCCACCTGCGATCCGGAATATTACGGCCAGCAGCAGGCGCTGTTCCTCGATTTCCTGAAAGCGGGCCTTGTCTATCGTAAAGAGGCTCAGGTGAACTGGGACCCCGTGGACATGACCGTTCTGGCCAACGAACAGGTGATCGACGGCAAGGGCTGGCGTTCGGGTGCCGAGGTCGAGCGGCGTGAACTGACCCAGTGGTTCTTCAAGATCTCGGACATGGCCGGGGAGTTGAAGGGCGCGCTTGAGGGGCTGGACAACTGGCCCGCCAAGGTTCGCCTGATGCAGGAAAACTGGATCGGCGAGTCGCGCGGGCTGGAAATGGATTTCGCGCTGACCGCGCCAGTTCATGGATTCGACGCGCTGACCATATACACGACGCGCCCCGACACGCTGGTGGGGGCCTCGTTTATGGCGATCGCGCCGGATCACCCGCTGTCCAAGGCGTTGCAGGCCGAAAATGCCGACCTTGCCGCCTTCAACGCCGATGCCCGCCGCATGGACACGACCGAGGCCGCGATGGAGAAGGCCGAGAAAAAGGGCTTTGACACCGGCCTGACTGTGCGACATCCGCTGTATCCCGACCAGACGCTGCCGATCTGGGTCGCGAATTTCGTGCTGATGGATTACGGCACGGGGGCCGTGTTCGGTTGTCCTGCCCATGACCAGCGCGATCTGGATTTCGCGCGCAAGTATGGGCTGCCGGTCACCGATACCTTCACGGCGCTTGACGATGACAGCCGCGTGACCGACGCGGCCTTTGTCCCGCCAAAGACGGAAAAGGTGCGCTGGCTCAACCACCCCGCCAGGATCGACGTGGCCACCGGGCAAGAGGCCATCGACGCCACGATTCAATGGGCCGAAGCAGCAGGTCTGGGTCGGGGTCGCATCCAGTACCGCCTGCGTGACTGGGGCCTCAGCCGCCAGCGCTATTGGGGCTGCCCGATTCCGGTCGTGCATTGCGATGACTGCGGCGTGGTGCCCGAGAAAAAGGAAAACCTGCCCGTCGTCCTGCCCGATGACGTGACATTCGACGTGCCCGGCAACCCGCTGGATCGCCACCCGACATGGCGCGATGCGCCCTGCCCGTCTTGCGGCGCACCGGCCAAGCGCGAAACCGACACGATGGATACGTTTGTCGATTCGTCTTGGTATTTCGCCCGCTTCACCGCGCCGCGTGCACAGACGCCCACCGTAGCCGAGGATGCGGCCTACTGGATGAACGTCGACCAGTATATCGGCGGGATCGAGCATGCGATCCTGCACCTGCTTTATTCCCGGTTCTTTGCCCGCGCGATGCACATCACGGGGCATTTGCCTCCATCGGCCGTTGAGCCATTCGATGCGCTGTTCACCCAAGGCATGGTGACGCACGAGATTTACCAGACCCGCGACGACAAGGGCCGCCCGGTCTATCACCTTCCCGAGGATGTGACGGACGGCAAGTTGGCCGACGGCACCGAGGTTGAAATCATCCCGTCCGCCAAAATGTCCAAGTCCAAGAAGAACGTGGTCGACCCGCTGGGCATCATCGCGGCCTATGGCGCGGACACCGCGCGCTGGTTCGTGCTGTCTGATTCGCCACCCGAACGGGACGTGGAATGGACCGCAAGCGGGGCGGAGGCCGCGTCCAAGCACCTTGCGCGGGTCTGGAACATCTCGGAGCGGATCGCTGCAATGGATGCGGGCGCCAAGGGCGAGGGCGACGACGACCTGCTGCGGGCGATGCACAAGACCATCCATGACGTCACGCTGGGCGTCGAATCCTTCGGCTTCAACGCGGCCATTGCCAAGCTTTACGGCTTTACTGCCACTTTGCAGAAATCAAGGGCCAGCCACGCCACCCAGCGCGAGGCGGTGATGACACTGGCGCAACTGATGGCCCCCATGACCCCGCATCTGGCCGAAGACATCTGGGCCATGCAGGGCGGCCACGGGCTGGCCACCACCGCCCCCTGGCCCAAGGCGGATGAGGCGATGCTTGTGTCCGACACGCTGACCCTGCCCATTCAGGTCAACGGTAAACGCCGCGGTGAAATCACCGTTCCCGCCGATCTGGACAAGGCAGAGGTTGAAAAACGCGCGCTTGCGACGGATGCTGTCCAAAGAGCCCTTGATGGCGGCACCCCGAAAAAGGTGATCGTCGTGCCGGGGCGCATCGTCAACGTGGTGGTATAAACACATGGCCCGCATCTGCGCGCTGCTTTTGACACTGGGGCTCGCCGCTTGCGGGTTTACGCCGGTCTATGGGCCGAACGGCGCAGGGTCAGTGCTGCAAAACCGAGTGCTGGTTGATCAACCCGATGACCGGGCGGGGTTTCTTATGGTTCAACGGCTCGAAGAGCGTCTTGGGCGCGCGAGCGATCCTGCATTCCGCCTCGCCGTGGACCTTGACGTGCGCGAAGAAGAGCGCGCCATCGACCCCGAAGGAAACATTCGTCGTTACCACCTGATCGGAAGTGCGGCCTACACGCTCAGCGATGGCGGAAATGGTACGGTGATACGGGCCGACACAGTGGATTCCTTTGTCGGGTACTCTGCGACCGGAACTTCCGTGGCCACGCTGGCCGCGCGGCGTAACGCTCAGGATCGGCTGATGACGATACTTGCCGATCAGATCGTGCTGCGATTGCAGGCCACCGCGCTGTGAAGCTGTCGACCGGGCAGGTCAGCGTCTATGCCGCCAAACCTGATGCGGATGCGGCGGGCCTCCTGATCTACGGCGCCGATCCGATGCGAATCGCCTTCCAACGCAAAAAGATCGTCAGCGCCCTGATCGGACCAACGGGCGAAGAGGAAATGCGCCTGACCCGTATCAGCGCTTCGGAATTGCGCAAGGAACCGGCGCTGCTGCTGGACGCGGTCAAGGCCATCGGCTTTTTCCCCGGGCCAAGGGTCGCTTTGGTCGAGGATGCGAACGAAACCGTATCCCCGGTGATCATCGAAGCGCTTGGCGCATGGAATGCGGGCGACGCACAGATCGTGGTGACAGCGGGCGCGCTGAAACCAACGTCGAAACTGCGCAAGGTGTTCGAGGGTCATACCAAGGCCTATGCCGCTGGTATCTACGACACGCCCCCCACAAGGGACGAGATCGAGCGCGAACTGAAAGCGGCGGGAATCGCAAACCCGCCGCAAGAGGCGATGCACCTGCTCACCAACCTAGCATCCAATCTGGAGCCGGGGGATTTCCGCCAGACCCTGACCAAGATCGGCCTTTACAAGCTGAACGACACGGACCCGCTGAGTGCCGAAGACATCGCCGCCTGCGCCCCGGCCTCGATTGAGGCGGCGGTGGACGATGTGCTGATGGTAGTCGGCGACGGCCAGGCCCACCAGATCGGCCCGGTCATGCAGCGCCTGTCTGCGCAGGGGGTCACGGCAGTGACGCTGTGCATCGGGGCGGGGCGCCACTTTCGTGCACTGCACCGGGTTGCACTGGACACCAGCGGACGGCCACAGATCTGGGGGCCCAACCGGGATAAGATGATGGCGCAGGCGCGCAAATGGGGTCCTGTGAAACTGGAACAGGCCCTGACCGAGTTGACGGACACAGACTTGCAACTTCGCTCCGCAGGCCAGCACGCCCCAGCAAGCGCACTGGTCGAGCGGACCTTTATCCGACTGGCGATGCTCGCACAGCGTTGATTGCCCGAGGGATTCATCTACTCGAAACCCGTCGACCAAACCCAAGGATGTGTCGAGGCGACGCAAGGCTCGGCCCTTCCACAAGCACGACGCGACCAAGGCGCGTTTCCGGGGGGCTCGCGCATTCTCTGATTAAAAAAATCCTGGGGGAGTCCGAAGGACGGGGGCAAAGCCCCCCAAAAAAAATGTCGTCGCCGCAAGGCGTCCTTTGGATCACCCTTCGCCCGAGAATAGTGCAATCACTTGCGCCTCTGTCAATTGGTTGCGCCCTTCATCCGCGAATCCGTAAACGGCAGGCTTGAGGTCGATGAAATACTCCGTATCAAAGGCAATGCCCGTCACATCGTCCAGCGTGCCCAGCGCGATGTGATAGTCCCCCTGCATCGGCCCTTCGGCGGTGACGCGATAGAACACACTGCTGCCACACGTGGCGCAAAACGCGCGCTCGGCCCAGGGCGAGGATGGATAGATGCTCAGCCGCTCCTCGCCCGTGATCTTGATCCCATCGGGCGGTACCACCGTGCCGAAGAACACGCCGCCCGACCACTTGCGGCACATTTCGCAATGGCAGGCGTTGGTGCGGGTTAACCCTGCCGTGACGGTGAAAGACACCGCACCGCACATGCACGAACCTGTTCTGGCCATGGGCCACCTCCTTCTTTGTCCGATCCATTCGCCATACCTTGATGACATGCGTCCGTGACAGTTTCTGGCAGCAGTGCAGTTACCCGTTGCACCCGGTCGCACCGCCTGCAATCCTCTCGCCAACCAACAGACAGGACCCATCATGTACCGTGTTATCGGAACCGTCAAAAGCCGCGCCTTTCGCGTTCTCTGGATGCTCGAGGAACTGGGGCAACCCTATGAACTGGTGCAGGCCGCCCCGCGTTCGGACGAAGCCCGCCAGTACAATCCACTGGGCAAGATCCCGGCTCTTGTGGACGGCAATGAGGTGATGACCGACAGCGTGGCCATCATGACCTACCTTGCGGACAAGCATGGCGGTCTGACCGCCCCTTCCGGCACGCCCGCGCGCGCGCGACAGGATGCCATGACCCTGTGGATCATCGACGAGCTGGACGCCTCGCTGTGGATCAACGCCAAACACGCGTTCATCCTTCCCGAGAAACTGCGCGTGCCTGACCTGAAACCTGTCCTGCACAAGGAATTCACCAGGAATGCAGACACATTTGCAGGGATGCTTGAGGCAGCGGGCGGAGAGTTCATCATGGGCGACCACATCACCCTGCCCGACATTTTGGCCGTACACTGTTTCGGCTGGGCCTTCGGGGCAGAGTTTCCGGCGATTCCCGACACGCTCAAGGACTACACCAAACGCCTGCGCGCCCGCGCACAGTTCCGCGCCGCAATGGATCACTAGGCTTAGGGTGGGATGTCACCCCACCTTCGAACCCAGCCAATCCACAACCCCGCGTCCGGCATGCCGCCCCGTGGCAAGGCATGCGGTCAGCAGGTAACCTCCAGTGGGGGCCTCCCAATCCAGCATCTCGCCCGCGCAGAAGACGCCCGGTTTGGATCGCAGCATCAGGTGCGCATCGAGCGCTGTGGCCGAGACACCTCCGGCGGTCGAGATCGCCTCGTCCAGCGGGCGCAAACCATTATGTGCCACGGCGAGTTTTTTGAGCCGCCGCGCTATGGCCACATCGTCGTCGGGCCATGGCCGTCCCCATTCCTGCGCCAGTGCAAGGCGCAGCGGGTCCAGTTTCAGCACCTTGCGCAGGTGGTTCGAGAAGCTGGTCTTGCCCCGAGGGCGCGCCAATCGGGCGGACACGTCGTCGACACTCAGATCCGGCAGAAGATCTATATAAAGCGTGTCCCCTTCGCGCACCCCGCGCGAAACGGAATAGATACCGCCGCCCTCAAGCCCCCTCTTGGACAGCACCGCCTCGCCCCGCGACCTATACGCGCCTGCGCGCCATGCCACGCCCTTGAGCGGCTGACCAAGCAGGCGAAACATGTGCTCGGACCACGTGACCGACAGACCCGCGTTTGCCGGTGTGAAAGGGGTCAGTGCCACTCCGGCTTTGCCAAGTATCCGCGCCCACGCGCCATCCGACCCCAGCCGCGCCCAGCTTGCCCCGCCCAGCGCCAGTACGATCGCATCAAAGCCTTCGATCTGCGGTCCGTCCGGTGTCTCAAAAGAGACAGCATCGCCATCCCAGCCGGTCCAGCGCCATCGTGTCCGACGCGTTGCGCCCAAACCCTCAAGCCGCGCAAGCCAGGCCCGCAGCAGGGGCGATGCCTTCATCGCGCGGGGAAAGACGCGGGCTGTGGTGCCCACGAACATCTCCTGGCCCAAACCCGTCGCCCAATCGACAATTGACTGATTGTCGAAGCCCTCAATCGCGGGGACAAGCCACGGGGCGGCCTCGGCATAATTTGCCATCAAGTCGGGCAGGTCGGCGGCATTGGTCAGGTTCAGCCCCGACTTGCCCGCCATCAGAAACTTGCGCCCCAGCGACGGCTTGGCCTCGAACACGGTGACCGAAAGCCCGGCATCGGCCATCACCTCGGCTGCGGCCAGACCCGCCGGACCGCCACCGATCACGGCAACACTGCTCATTCCGACATCGTGCGCAGCGCGCCCGACACCTCGATTGTACGGTGCGGATAGGGGATGGTGATATTGTTGTCCTTCAGCGCATTCCAGATCAGGAACAGCACGTCCGAGGTGTACTTGTTCGGCCCGTCATCAATTCCGTTGACCCAGAATTCGACGGCAAAGTCGATGCCGCTGTCGCCAAAGCCACGCAATTCGCAATCGGGCGGATAGGGGGCGTCAAGCACATCCGGGTGCGTCGCCACTGCCGCCTCGATGATGGCGGGCACAAGGTTGATGTCGGTGTCATAGCTGACCGAAAACGGAGCCTCGTAGCGGTTGGCCGAGCCAGAGTCGGAATAGTTCACGACGCGGGTCGTGATAAAATCCTCGTTCGGGACGACGATCCAGCGGCCATCGAAGGTTTCAAGGATCGCGGCGCGGGCGGTCATCTTGATGATCTTGCCCGACTCGCCGCCGTCGAGTTCAACGTAGTCCCCAACAGTCGCCTGCCCCTCGACCAGCAGGATCACACCCGAGATGAAGTTCGACGCGATTTTTTGCAGACCAAAGCCAAGGCCGACACCAATCGCCCCCCCGATCACGGCCAAGGCAGACAGGTTGATGCCCATGATGTTCATCAGCAGCAGGAACGCGACGGCAAAGATCGTGAATTCGACCGTTTTGATCAACAACTGGCGGATCGACGGGCGCATCTCCTTTTGCTGGGCGATGATGGTGGCTGTCTGCTGGTTCGACCACTGGCCGAGCCAGAACAGCAGCGACCCGGCAATCAGACCGCGCGCGATACTCATCAGCGAAAAGCGGATGTTGCCGACCCCGACAACTGTTTCGCTGAGCGTTGCCGAAACGGTGTCGAACAGGCCGAGCGCATAAAGCGCGGCGATGGGCACGAGCACGAACCGCCCCAGCAGCTTGAGGAACGGATCACGGATGATGTCGCGCACAAGCGCGCGCGCGGCCAGAAACAGGAACACCCGCTTGCCAAACGCAATGACCGCCCCGCTGTCGAAGATTGATCGGACGACGCTTTCCCCGATGCCGGTGAAAGCATAGGCCAAAAGTGGTAAAAGCAGCGGCAGGAACTGCGCTACGAAACGGCGCGTCTGGGCGACGATACTTTCGCTTTCACCCGGATTCAGCAGGTCGGCGAGCGTCGGACGCAGCCGCCGGGTCACAAGGACGGCCAAAAGGTAGGCCACGATCAGCAGGCCGAACTGCGACCACGCCTCGGGGCTCAGCAGCCATGTCAGGGCCAGTTCATAGCCTTGCATGCCGTAAGCCGCGATTGTCTGAACAATCTCCGGCTGGCTTTCCAGATCGAATTCCACGAAGGCACCCTTGCTTGGGACGTAACGTGCGTCAAATGTCATGGGAAGGCCGGTTTAAGCAAGACAGGACAGGACATGCCCGACCCGATTTGCCCGCTTTGTGGCCGTCCGATCCCTGCGGACGCACCCCAAAGCCATCATCATTTGGTGCCAAAGCTGAAAGGCGGCAAGGGCGGGCCGACTGCATTGATGCACCACATCTGCCACCGCGAGGTGCATGCCACCCTGACCGAAACCGAGCTGGCGCGAGAGTTCAACACGCCCGAGCAGCTGCGGGCGCATCCAAGGCTGGCCAAGTTCGCGGCATGGGTGGCCAAGCGCCCCCCGGCGTTCGCCTCAAAGGTGCCCGGCGCGCGGCGCAAGCGCTGACATCAGCGTTTGGGCGCGCGCTTTGGCGTTGGTTTTTGCGAATCGAGCGTCGCGCGCACGTCGGGTAGAATCTGGCTCACCAAAAGCTGTATCCGCTCTTGGCGGGTCAGTTCCTGACGGATTGGCCTAGTCTGTTGGGTCAGTCGATCAGGACGGATGATATGATTGTCGCGCGCCATGGTATTAGCCTCAAGCTATCACGGGTACGTGATTCCCTTAAGCGATAACATCGCAGGGCCTATTGGCACAGGGATTTGATCGCACGCGCCGCGGCCGGGTCAGCCGCCGCGCTGTCAGCGCACAGCGCCTGTGCCCGGACCAGTAAATCGTCGGACTCGACAATTTCGTCGATCAGTCCGAAGCCCAGCGCTTGAGCGGCGGTAATCTTTTGCCCGGCCAACAGGATCAGTTTGGCGCGCGACGGGCCGATCAGGGCGGCCATGCGCATTGGATCGCTGGGTTGGGGCAGATACCCAAGCTTCATCACCGGATAGAAGAACTTGGCCCCTGGCACCGCAATACGCAGATCGCAGGCCAGCACCATGCCCGTTGCCCCGCCCGCGACGGTACCATTCAGCGCCGCAATGGTCAGGCCCGGCAACGCGCTGACGGCCCCTGACAATTCTTCCCACAAAGGCGAGGTGGCAAGGCCAGCACGCGCCGCGTCCAGATCGGCGCCTGCGCTGAACACCTTGCCCGTGCCTGTCAGGATCAGGGCGGCAGCATCGCGCGCACCGTTCACCGCATCGACCAGATCGCCCAGCATGTCCGCCGTCAGGGCATTGGCCTTGTCCGATCGGTCCAGCGTGATCGTGGTGATCGCCCCGGAGGTTTCAACGTTGATCATCAAAGGCCCACCTTCGTGCGAATGTCCGGGTCTCGCAACGATATTTCCTGGCCCACCCATGGGTCCGCGTCAGGGCTGCACATCCAAAGCAGCGCCTTGGCCGGCCAATCGGCGGGAATATGGTCGGACCAGTCCAGCTTGCTGACAGGGTTCACGCCACTTGCCTTGATCTCGCGTTGCATCTGCGTGGCGACGGTGCCGGGGCTGAGGCCCATGGCGCGGATGCCTGCATCACCATATTCCTTGTGCAGGCAAGCGGTCAGCATCGCTGCACCCGCCTTGGACGCGCAATAATGCGACCATGCCTCAACCGGGCCATGGGCCGCGCCCGAACTGACGGTCAGGATTGTGCCATGTCCGGCATCGAGCATCACAGGCAAGGCCGCGCGCATGCCATGGAAAACGCCCTTGAGGTTGATGTCGATCACGCGGCCCCACGCCTCGGGGTCCGCCTGCGACAGATGCGCGATGGGTTCGATAACGCCCGCATTGCCGATCAGCACGTCAAGGCCACCGAATCTGTCCACCGTCTGCGCCGCGGCAGCCGCAACTGCGTCATAGTCGCTGACATCGCAGGGAATCGCGAGGGCTTGCGGACCGATTTCGCTGGCGATGGCCGAAATCTCGACCTCGCCGCGTGCCAGCAGGGCAACATTCGCCCCCGCAGCGGCAAAGATGCGGGCCGTGTCCGCGCCGATGCCCCGGCTTGCCCCGGTGATCATCACCGTTTTTTCAGTCATGCGTTGCATCATGTCTTCCCTTGGCTAAAAATCTCGGCAACACCGTGGTAAATCGCCGATACCCGCAGGTCCAGCCTGGGCCCTTGACGCATCCCCTTCCCTGCCGGACGATACGCACAATTTCTGACCAAAGGATTCTCACATGCCTCGCATTCCACTTCTGGCCCGCAGCACGGCCATCGCCCTGTGCCTGCCCTGTGGTGCCGCCCTTGCCGATCTGACGGCCAGCGACGTCTGGACCGACTGGAAATCCTATATGGAAACCGCAGGCTATTCGATCACAGCCTCCGAAGTTACGAGCGGTGGCACGCTGACCGTGACCGGCTTGGCGATGGATATTGACCTTGGTGAGGATGCCGGTGAAGGCACTGTGCGCATCGTCATGGATCCAGTGCGCTTTGTCGAACAAGGCGACGGGTCCGTGTCCATCGAACTGCCCCCGCAGACCTCGATTGATCTGAACATGACGCCGGAAAGCGGCGAAAAGGTCGATGTGACCATCGCCTATAGCCAGACAGACCCTGTGATGAGCGCAAGCGGCGATCCACAGGACGTGACCTATGAGTATGCCGCGTCCTCGGCTTCGATGGTCATGTCCAATCTGACCGTGAACGGGTTGCCGGTAAGCTCGGACGTGGCCAAGGCCGATATCGCGGTTCAGGATATGTCCTATGTCACCAAAACATCCGTAGCCGATTTGCGCACCATAGATCAGACGATCAATATCGCCGCGCTCAGCTACGACGTGGCTTTTACGGACCCCGAAGGCGAAGGCTCGTTCAAGCTGAAAGGGGCGATGCAGGACGTGGTTCTCGATGGCAACGGCGAATTGCCGCTGGACACGGACCCGCAGGACATGAACGCCATGCTTGACGCGGGTTTCGGGTTTGACGGTGTGTTCACCACGACTGGCGGCAACTATGACCTTGCCTTTCAAGGGCCCGAAGGCAGCGGCACCGCCAACAGCACGTCCGATGGGGGCGAGATCAGCATCGCCATGGGCACGATTGGCCTGATCTATGACGTGGTGCAGCGCAACGTGAACTTTAACATGCTGGTCACAGAATTTCCGCTGCCACTGTCCTTTTCGGCAGCAGAGGTGGGTACAAGCGTCCTGATGCCATTGCAGAAGTCGCCGGAAAGCCAGGAATTCGGCTTGGGCGTTTCGTTGACCGATTTCACCATGTCAGACGTGATCTGGGGTCTGTTCGACCCGGCGGGTCAGTTGCCACGCGACCCCGCCACGCTGGTGGTCGATCTGTCAGGGCAGGCCAAGGTGCTGTTTGACTTTCTCGACCCTGCACAGGCCGCCGTGCTGGAAGCCACGGGCACCGCTCCGGGTGAGTTGAATTCCCTGACGCTGAACGTGCTGGAACTGGATGCGGCCGGGGCGACGTTGACCGGCGAAGGCGACTTCAGCTTCGACAACAGTGACACGACCACATTTGACGGCATTCCCCGCCCCTTGGGCGCGCTGGATTTGACCTTGGTTGGTGGCAACGGGTTGCTCGACAAGCTCGTGGGTATGGGCCTTGTCCCGCAGGAGCAGGCGATGGGCGCGCGCATGATGATGGGGCTGTTCGCGGTCCCGGGCGATGCACCCGACACGCTGAATTCGCGGATTGAGGTTAACCCGGAGGGCCATGTGCTTGCAAACGGGCAGCGCATTCGCTGAGACGACTTAAATGGGTGGGCCAACCCGGCCCGCCCTTGCACACAAGGTCCCGCGCCGCTACCTGATGCCCAAGCGAGCGAGGCATCACATGACCCCATCCGACCTTTCCAGCCTCACGGCGCGGCTGATCGAAGCCGCAAAGTCGGCAGGTGCCGACGCGGCAGATGCCATTGCGATACAAGGGACATCTGTCTCTGTCGATGTCCGCGCAGGTACGCTGGAACAAGCCGAGCGGGCCGAAGGAATCGACCTTGGCCTGCGCGTGTTCGTCGGCCAGAGACAGGCCAATGTGTCGTCTTCGGACATGTCCGAGCGGACAATTTCAGAAATGGCGGCCCGTGCGGTGGCCATGGCGACCGAGGCGCCGGATGATCCCAACGCCCGCCTTGCAGACCCCGATCAACTGGCAACTGACTGGAACCTTGCCGCGCTGGAGCTGCAGGACGACACGCCAGAACCGGACCCCGCCGCATTACAGGCCGACGCGTTCGAGGCCGAGGCGGCGGCCATGGCCGTCGCGGGTGTCGAACAGGTCCAGCAATCGACCGGGGCGTATGGCGCGCGCGATATCTGGCTGGCGGCATCGAACGGCTTTTCGGGCGGCTACCGGCGCACCGACCGCGCGCTCAGCTGCGTGGCCATCGCAGGCAAAGGTGCCGCGATGGAGCGGGATTACGACGGCGACAGCCGCATCTTTCAGGGCGATCTGCGCACAGCGGCCGATATCGGCACCAGCGCAGGCACCCGCGCCGTGGCCCGTCTGGGCGCGCGCAAGCCCCCCACCGGGTCCTATCCGGTGCTGTTTGACGAACGCATCGCATCCTCGTTGATCGGGCACCTTCTGGCGGCGGCCAATGGCAGCAGCGTCGCACGTGGATCATCCTGGCTGCGCGAACGGCTGGGCGAACGCGTCCTGCCCGAAGGTCTGAACCTGATCGAGGACCCGCACCGCCCGCGCACGACCGGCACAAGGCCCTTCGACGCGGAAGGGTTGCCGACACAACGCCGTACAATCGTGGAAAACGGAGTGCTGACGGGCTGGACGCTGGACCTTGCCACGGGGCGCAAACTGGGCATGGCATCGACCGGGAACGCGACCCGCGGCACCTCGTCCCCGCCCAGCCCATCGAACTGGAACGTGACCCTTGATCAGGGCACCGTCAGCCGCGCAGACCTGATCCGGGACATGGGCACGGGTTTGCTGGTCACCTCGATGATCGGGTCAACCATCAACCCCAACACCGGGGACTATTCCCGGGGGGCGGCTGGCATGTGGGTCGAAAACGGCGAGATCACCTATGCCGTGAACGAATGCACCATCGCGGGCAGTCTGCCGGACATGCTGCGCAGCATCGTGCCCGCCAATGACGCCCGGACACACCTGTCCCGCGTCGTGCCATCGCTGCTGGTGTCGGGAATGACCCTTGCCGGCAACTGATCTGCCCCTGCTGATAGACGCCGCCCGCATGGCGGGTCGGGTGGCCACCAGCTTTGTCGGCCCCGTGGCGCGCCGCTGGGACAAACCCGCAGGCGCAGGCCCGGTGACCGAAGCAGACCTGGCCGTCAACGACGTGCTCTGGTCCACCTTGCGCACCGCGAGACCCCGTTATGGCTGGCTGTCCGAAGAGACCGAGGACGATGCAGACCGCCTGTCCTGCGACACCGTGTTCATTGTCGATCCCATCGACGGCACGCGCAGCTTTGTCGAGGGCGGCAAGACATGGGCGATTTCGATCGCGGTTGCCCATTTGGGCCAGATCACGGCAGCGGCGGTGTACCTGCCCTTGCGGGGCAAGCTTTATGCGGCGGGTCTGGGCGTTGGGGCCACGTTGAACGGGTCCACGTTGCAGGCCAGTGGCAGGCCGATGTCGGATGAAAGCACCATCCTTGCCGCGCGCCCGATCCTGGATGCGGCCCACTGGCTGGACAACCCACCGGTGATCAAGCGCCATTACCGCCCGTCGCTGGCCTATCGCCTGTCGCTGGTCGGCGAGGGGCGGTTCGATGCGATGCTGACCCTGCGTCCCAGTTGGGAATGGGACATTGCGGCGGGCGCGCTGATCGTCTCCGAGGCTGGTGGCGCCATCACCGACCGCACCGGCGTGCCCTTGCGCTTCAACAATCCCCATCCAACCCTGAATGGCGTCATTGCAGGCGGACATGAACTGCATGCCGATCTTGTTCAACGGCTGGAGCCTGCCTCTGCTTGACCCTCAGGGCCAGATGCGCAAACTGACACCTGTCGCCCTCAACCCGTCCGATCAAAGGAAAACCCCATGACCCAGCGCCTGCACCTCGTCTTTGGTGGCGAATTGGTGGACCCGTCCAAGAACGTGTTCAAGGATGTGGACGCGCTGCACATCGTGGGCATCTTTCCGGACTATGCGACCGCTTTCGACGCATGGAAGTCCGAGGCGCAGCGGACAGTGGACAACGCCCACATGCGCTATTTCATCGCCCACCTCCACCGCCTGCGGGATGAGGAAAACGCATCGACCAAGACGGAAAAACTGGGCTGACGACGCATATGCGTGGCTCCATCGGGTTGGCTGCGTACCGGACGTTGTCCGGCAGGCGCGCGGCTCCCGACTATGCGCCGAAGCATCCGCGCCCGAAGGGCGAAGTTGTGTGGATTCATGCTGCTGAGCCCGGAAACAACCGCGCGGTCACCGACCTTGCGCAACGTCTGGTCGCGATGCGACACGGAACCCATGTGATCCTGACGGGCGAGCATGATGGTTTCGACGTTGTAGGCTGGAGTGCCTTGCACGTCGAAATGCTGCCCGGTGATCACCCTGGCTTTGCCGAAAGCTTTACCGGGCATTGGCGGCCTGATGTGGTGATCTGGGTCTGGGGCGGGTTGCGACCGAACCTGATCTTTGCCGCGGCGAACATTGGGGCGTATATGTTGCTGATTGACGCGGGTCACGATGGGTTCGACGGTCGGCGCGACCGGTGGCTGCCAGAAGTGCCGAAACGGGTGATTGCGAGGTTCGATCACGTCACTGCCCGGGATTCGGCAGCCCATCTGCGGCTCGCGCAACTCGGCCGCCCGCTATCTAACATCGAACTGGCGGCCCCCTTGCATCCCTTCGGGCAGATGCTGCATGCCGCTGACAGTGACATCAACGACATCACGCATGCACTGGCCGGTCGGCCCACATGGCTTGCCGCGCGCACAGTGCGCGAAGAGGGGCGCATCATCCTTGGCGCGCACAGGATCGCGGTGCGCACGTCGCACCGCCTTTTGCTTATCCTGCATGCGACATCCGCACCGGACGGGGCCCATCTGATGGACCTCGCGCAGGCGGCCGGCATGCGCGCTGCCTATTGGGGGGCGGGACAGTTGCCGGATGACAATTGTCAGGTGCTGATCGCGGATGCGGATGACGAACTCGGCCTTTGGTTGCGCATCGCGCCGGTGACGTTTTTGGGCGGCTCGCTGCGGGCCGGCCATGCGGTCTGCGACCCCTACACGGCGGCGGCACATGGCACCGCGTTGATCTATGGACCACATGTCAGCAGGCACGCTGACGCCTTCACGCGCCTCGTCAATGCCCGTGCGGCACGGATCGTGAAAGACAAGCAGACGCTGGGACGGGCCGTGATCCAGATGATCGCGCCGGATCAGGCGGCGCAGATGGCCATGGCCGGGTGGGATGTGGTCACGCAAGGGGCGCACAGCCTCGACCGGATCATCGACCTTGTGCAAAACCAGCTTGATGCGCGCGAAGGCGGGCTGGCCTGATGCGCCCGCCCGGGTTCTGGACCTCGGACAAGGGCGCGCGGGACTGGCGCGCACGGCTGCTGGCGCCGGTGGGCGCGGTTTATGCCGAGGCGACGGCGCGCCGCCTTGCCGCAGGGGCACGACACCAACTGGGTATACCCGTCATCTGCGTGGGCAACATCAACGCGGGCGGAACGGGCAAGACTCCCACAGTCATGGCACTGGTCGAACGATTGCGCGATGTCTTTCACGACCCACATATCGTCTCTCGCGGATATGGCGGCACCCTGACCGGCCCGGTCGAGGTCGAACCGGCCAAACACGGTGCTGCCGACGTGGGCGACGAACCGCTTTTGTTGGCAGCCTTCGCGCGCACATGGGTGGCGCGCGACCGGGTAGCGGGCGCAAGGGCCGCGGCAAAGGCGGGGGCCAGCGTTATCGTGCTGGATGACGGGTTCCAGAACCCCGGCCTTGCCCATACGCTGTCCATCGTGGTGGTCGATGCCGAAACCGGTTTTGGCAACGGGCTGTGCCTTCCGGCAGGCCCCTTGCGCGAACCGGCAAAGGTCGGCCTGAAACGCGCCGACCTGCTGCTGTCCATCGGTCCGGCGCAGGCGCAACAGACCTTCGACGCAACCCTCCTGCCGCCCGACCTGCCCCGCATCCGCGCGCAACTGGCCCCGCTCAGGACGGGCATGGACTGGACGGACACGCCACTGATCGCCTTTGCCGGCATCGGCAGACCGCAGAAATTCTTCGACACGCTGCGCGACCTCGGCGCGACGGTGCTGCGGGCCGAGGCGCTGGCCGATCACCAGCCGCTGTCGCCCGCCTTCCTGTCCAGGCTCGACAACGATGCGCGCACGCAAGGCGCACAACTGGTGACAACGGAAAAGGACGCGGTGCGCCTGCCGCCCTCTTTCCGCTCAAGGGTGATCACCCTGCCGGTCAGACTGCACTTCGAAGACGCATCAGCGCTCGACACGGCCCTGGCGGCCCTGCCCAAACCCTGACCTTCTCTGATTTGAAAAAATCCCCGCCAGAGGCAAAAACGCAGCCGCCGGAGGCGGATGCAAAACATCGCATGGCGCGTCAGCGCCTCAATTCCACAGCAGCCTTATACGTCGTCCTCGCCCAGCTTGGGCGCAGGTCGGCTCAGCGACAATTCAGCATCGGAAAAGGTGATCGGGGTGCGGATACCCGGCACACCGTCCAGCTCGATCTGCATCTTGCGCGCGATCACGTGCGGGTCGGCCATCACCTCGGCCATGTCGTTGATCGGACCGGCCGGGACACCTGCGGTTTCGCAGGCGGCCAGCAGGTCGTCGCGGCTGCGTTTCAGGGTCGCTTCCGTCAGCAGGGCCGTCATCTCGTCGCGATGGGCGATGCGGTCGGAATTGCGCAGGAACCTCGGAGCTTCGGCCATCTCGTCCAGTCCCAGCAGGTGACACAGGCGCTGATATTGCCCGTCATTGCCCGTTGCGATGATGATATGCCCGTCGGCGCAATCGAATACCTGATAGGGGGTCAGGTTCACATGGGCATTGCCCATGCGCCTCGGAGACACGCCGCTGGTCAGGTAGTTCATCGCCTGATTGGACGTAACGGCAACGGCCACGTCCAGCAGGGACATGTCGATATGCTGCCCCTTGCCGGTTTGGGCCCGCTGATGCACGGCGGCCAGAATGGCTGTGGTGGCATAGACCCCGGTAAACAGGTCGGTGATCGCGACCCCGGATTTCTGCGGCTGCCCCTCGGGCGCGCCGGTGACCGACATCAGGCCCGACATGCCCTGTATGATGAAATCGTACCCCGCGCGACGGGCATAAGGCCCGGTCTGGCCGAACCCGGTGATCGAACAATAGATCAGGCGCGGGAACCGGTCCTTGAGGCTATCATAATCTAGCCCGTATTTGGCCAGCCCCCCGACCTTGTAATTCTCGATCAGGATGTCGGCACCGTCGAGCAGCTCGAGCAGCCGCGCCTTGTCTGCGTCGTTGCGGAAATCACAGGTGACCGAGGCCTTGCCCCGGTTCGTCGAATGGAAATAGGCCGCCGACACATCGTCATCGCGGGTGACGAAGGGCGGCCCCCACTGGCGGGTATCATCGCCGCGCGGGGCCTCGACCTTGATCACCTCGGCTCCCAGATCGGCCAGCGTCTGGCCCGCCCATGGGCCGGCCAGCACGCGGGCCAGTTCTATGACGCGAAGGCCGGCAAGTGGCCCCGCAGCCCCCGACATCAGCTGCCAGCCGCTTCGTCGATCAGGCGTGCCATCTCGGGATAGGCCATGTTGTTGTATGTTGTGCCGTTGATCACAAAGCTGGGGGTGGACTGGATGCCATCCTCGGTCGCGTTTTCCTGATACCATGCAACAAGCGTGCGAAGCTTGTCGGCATCTGTCAGGCAGGCCTCGATCGCCTCACCCTCAAGCCCTGCGATCCGCCCGATCTTGCGCAACTCTTCCGCGATGGCAGCAGGATCGCCGCCGCCTGCCCGACTCCATTCGGCCTGTCCGGAATAAAGCAGGTCAGTGATGCCAAAGAACGCCTCGGTCGTGCCCGCGCAGCGCGAGATGGCGGAAGCCCACAGCCCGAAGCGGTCGAAATACACTTCGCGGTAGATAAAGTTGATCTTGTTCGTGTCGATATAGTCCGCCTTGAGCTGCTTGTAGGCGCTTGCATGGAAATTGGCGCAATGCGGACAGGTATAGCTGGCGTATTCAATCACTGTCACAGGCGCGTCCGGGTTGCCCAACCGCATTTCGGCCACGGTCGAAGTGTCGACCTCGGCTTCGGCCGCTTGCGCATTCGCAGCCCCAAGAAGCTGTTCGGCCTGTGCCGCCTGATCCGGCGTTTGGCCGCCCTGCGGAGCGGACGTGTACCAGAAGTACCCTGCAACACCGATGGCAACGGCCATCACGGCGAAAATGCGGTTCATGTGCGTGTTCCTTGCTTTTCTTTTGTCAGAATGTTCGCGCCCAGCCGCTCAAGCGCGGCGCGCAGCCCCTCATCGGCCACCGGCGCGACAACGGCGCTGGCCGCCTTCAGCATTTCGGGTGCGGCGGGCTTGGGTGATGTGTCTTTGGGCCTGTGATCGAAGGCCACCTGCCCTTCGGCAAAGCCGGTGGCGGCGGTTTGCGTCACGCGCACGCGGGCGATGGCGTTATAGCCATAGACCGCGTTCACCTTTTCCCGGATCTGTTCCTTTTGCATCTCGAGCATCGGGGCCTGCGCGCCCGTGGTCAGCAGGGTCAGCGTCGCCCCCATGCCGCCACGCCCGTAAGAAACCTCGACCGGGCGCGACACGGCGGCGACATCCGCCCCCGCTACTTCGGTCCAGTCGGTCAGCAGACGCGATTGCGCGAAACCACGGCTTTCGCTGGCCGCGCGAATCCGTCCCGTCAGCAGCGATGCCGTCCGAGTGAACCCTTTTGTTGTGGCGCGGCGCAGAGCCATGGCTATGTTCCCTCTCAGTCAATTCAAACATAATGGATGGCGACGTGATCGCCAGCCATCAAACTTGTGGAAACCATAACGCTTGCGTGACCTGAGCGATAGCCTGCTGACTTGGTATGATGTGCATGCGCGCACCATGCCGTGGCGCGTCGCCCCTGCCGACAAGAAGGCAGGGCAGCACCCGGACCCCTATGCCGTCTGGATGTCCGAGATCATGCTGCAACAGACCACCGTTGCTGCCGTGACCGCCTATTTCCAGCGTTTCATGGACCGATGGCCCACCGTGGCCGATCTGGCCGCCGCGAATGACGCGGACGTCATGGGCGAATGGGCGGGCCTTGGATACTATGCCCGTGCGCGTAATCTACTCAAATGCGCCCGCGTCGTGGTGACCGAACATGGCGGTGCCTTTCCGCGCGATCACGCGGCATTGCTGAAACTGCCCGGAATCGGGCCCTATACGGCGGCTGCCATATCCTCGATCGCCTTCGATCTGCGCCACGTGGTCGTGGACGGCAATGTCGAACGGGTGATGGCCCGGATGTTCGACGAACACGCACCCCTGCCCGCGGCCAAGCCCATCCTGACCGCTCATGCCGAGGCCTTGACCCCCGAAAAACGCCCCGGCGATTACGCGCAGGCCGTTATGGATCTGGGCGCCACGATCTGTTCGCCGAAATCCCCCGCCTGCGGTATCTGCCCGTGGCGCAACCCATGCGCAGCAAGAGCGCGGGGCACAGCGCCTGAGCTGCCAAAAAAGACTCCGAAAAAGGCTAAGCCGGTGCGGCACGGCACCGTCTACCTTGCCCGCCGCTGTGACGGCGCATGGCTGCTTGAAACCCGGCCAGACAGTGGCCTGCTGGGCGGTATGCGCGGCTGGCCGGGGTCGGACTGGGTCGATGCCAGCCTGCCACGCCCCTGCGCGCCGCCGCTCAAGGCCGACTGGGTCAAGGCGGAGGGAGAAGTGCGCCACACATTCACCCACTTTCACCTGATGCTGGACGTGATGGTGGCTGACGTGGCCGATGCGACCCCGGACACCGGGCAATTCTTGCCGCGCGACCAGTTCCGCCCGTCGGAGTTGCCAACCGTGATGCGCAAGGCCTTTGACCTTGTGCAGAAATAGATGCGCGGCGCTGCGTCACGCTTGGCACCTGCCGCAGCGTCACGATATGATCAAGCTGCGCGCGACAAGGAGCCGACATGACACTGCCCCCACACACCGTTGCCCGACTGCAGAACGCCCTGCCCTTTGCCATGTCGTTCCTGCTGATCCCGCTGGCCGTGATCAGCGCCATGTATGGCGGCTGGACCATGCTGCTGCTGCCCGTCATCACGTGGTATATGTTCTCGGTCCTTGACCTTGCCGTGGGCCTGAACACCGACAATGCCGACCTTGGAACATCGGACGCTGACCTGTTCTGGTATCGCGCCATCACCACGGCTTGGGTGCCTGCACAATTCCTGATGCTGTTCAGTCTGATCGCCTATGTCGCACCCGCCGAACATCTGAGCACGTTCGAAAAGATCGCCGTGTTCTTCGGCGTCGGCGTCGTGACCGGCACGGTGGGCATCAACTACAGCCATGAACTGATGCACCAGAAGAACAACCTTGAGCGATGGCTGGCCGATATCCTGCTGGCGATGGTGCTGTATTCCCACTTCCGCTCGGAACACCTGCTGGTGCATCACCGCTATGTGGGCACGCCACGCGACACGGTCACCGCCCGCCTTGGCGAAAGCTTTTATCGCTTTTACCCGCGCGTGCTCAAGCAGGGTCTGCAATCGGCATGGGACGCGGAACAGGCGATGCTGGCGCGCAAGGACCTGCCGGTGACGGACCTTGGCAACCCGTTCTGGAAGTACGCCTACCTGCAACTGACCTTTCTGCTGCTTGCCTTTGCCGTTGGTGGATGGGCCGGTGTGGGCCTGTTCGTTGTTCAAGCGGGCACCGCAATCTGGCAACTCGAATTGGTCAATTACATCGAACACTACGGGCTGACCCGCAAACATCTTGGGGACGGGAAATACGAACACGTCCAGCCGCGCCATTCATGGAATGCAGCGCACAAGGCCAGCAACTGGCTGCTGATCAATCTGCAACGGCATTCCGATCACCATTACAAACCCGACCGCCGTTTTCCGATCCTGCAAAACTATAAAGAAGCCGAGGCCCCGCAACTGCCCTATGGCTACCCGGTCATGACTATTGCGGCGATGATGCCCCGCGTCTGGCGCCGCGTAATGAACCCGCGCGTGCGTAAATGGCGCGAGATGTATTATCCCGAGATCACGGACTGGAGCACCTATAACAAGGCCGCCAATCCGCTGCCGCGCTAGGCCATCACCCCGTCGGCCAAGCGCAATGCCAGTGCCTGAATGGTCAGCGCGGGTGCCTCGCCCCCACCGCTGCTGGGAAACACACTGGCATCTGCGATGAACAGATTGTCGACGTCATGCGCACGCCCATTGGCATTCACCACCGAACTGGCAGACTCGTCGCCCATGCGACAGGTACCAAAGACGTGTGTGGAAACGAACCTGTCCCAAACACCCGCCTCTTCCCCAATCTCGGGCACGCCTGTCTCTTTCAAAACAGCGCGGCATTTTGCGGCCATGACTTTCAACAGTTTCAAGCTGTTGTCACTCAGCACGGAGTTGATCCAGGCATAAGGCACACCAAAGCCGTCGACACGTTCGGCGTCCAGCCCAACAAAGCTGCGCGCATCCGGGATCGTCTCGCCCGTGGCTGAAACGGATATGGCAGATCCAAACGCCGCGCGCATTTGCGCCTTGAATGCCGCCCCATGCCCGCCGATCAGCCGCGTGCCGTAAGCCATCGGCCCAAGGAACCCGGTTTCCTGTGTCGAGGCGGTCATTCGAAACCCACCGACAACCCCGGCCACCGTGCCGGGCGTGTTGAACGCCCACGAAATCGCGTCCGCCGGAAGACCCTTGTGACTGGCGGCCAGTCCCGGCAACAGGCCCGCACTGCGCCAGGACAGCGTTTCCATGAAATTACGTCCGACCTGTCCCGACCCATTGGCGACATTGCTGGCAAGCAACAGGCGTGGCGTTTGCACGGCACCGCCGGCAAGGATCAGTATCGGGGTTTCCTGTTCGCGCGCCGCGCCGTCCTGCACCACGGTAACGGACTGCGCCCGCCCGCCGGGACCAAGGGTGATGCCGATCACCTGGGCGCCGGTTTCAATCGTCAATCGCCCGGACGCTTGGGCCTTGCGGATGAATGTCACATCCGCCGACCCTTTGTCACCAATCGGACAGCCTTTTGAACACGTGCCGCAATAGTTGCACGCGGGTCGATCATCCTTGGGCTCTGACAGTGCGGCGCGAGTGTTCGCCTCCCATGTCATGCCAAGGCGTTGGCCCGCATCGGCCAGTGCGCGCGACGAGGTGCTGAGCGGGTGGGCAGGCTGCAGATGCGCAGATGCGGGCCAGCGCGCGCCGGGTTCAGGCGCACCGGCAACGCCGATTTCAGTCTCGGCTATTTCGTAAAACGGCACGAGATCGGCAAAGGATAACGGCCAGTCCGCGCCCGCCCCGTAGTCGGACGCAAGGCGGAGGGCGGCGGGGTTCAGGCGGTGTGACTCGCCCACGTAATGCAGGGTACTGCCACCGACGCCTTGTACGTGGGAATAGCCCTCGGGACCCGGCACGCGCACCGGGCCTGTGGCCTGCCGACCGGTCACGACATTCCAAGACGCAAGATCCGCGTCGTCCGGGTCCAGCTGGCCAAGATCCCCGTAAGACACAGCGCCGGTCGATCCGGGTTTGATCGGAAACGACCGGCGCTCCCAATCAGCATCGGTTTGCGGATAGTCGGTCGCGGGGTCAAAGCGCGGCCCAGCCTCTAGCACCAGAACGTTCAGGCCACCGGCAGATAATCGCCACGCTGCAGCGGCCCCACCGGCACCGGCTCCGACAATAACGGCATCATAGCGCGTCATCACGGCCATGGGGGCGGGTTTCCGGCCGGTTGCGGGGCAGTGTTCATGTCAAAGCCTGCCTTGGCCTCGGGCCGGGCATAATAGAATTCGACTGCGGACTGGCGTACCAGTTCATAGAAGCGGCCGGGAATTTCATCGCGATCCGCAGTTGCCATCCAGTCGACGACGCGCCCCTGATCACCAAGCAACAAAGTATGGAATGGGCCGCGCCCCGTCTGGTTCAGCCACTGTGTACCCAGCGCCAGCAACCGTTCGAACAACGGCGCGCCCTGAGCCAATTGGCGCAACTCCACGTCGACCCCCACCGCACTGGCTGAAGGCGACATGTCATCACCCGGCAAGAGGATATCGAGGTAGGCGGCAAACGTGTCGGCATCCACGCGATCCGTTGCTGCGTTCAACGCTCCACCTAGTGTCGAGCCGCTCAGGCTGGCCGCCAGCGCACCGACAAGCGCCTGTCTGCGCGATATCGGATAGGTCATATCAGAACTTGCCAGAGTGGGTTTGCATCGTCATTGCGTCTTTTGACATCGCACACAGGAGATCACCTTGGCGCAGCGTATGCCCAAGCATTCCGCCACACCAAAGAGACCGTCAGTCCGTGACGCATGTGAACTCATCAACTAGAGATCTGGTGTATCGATAGGCGGCTCTTGGATAATAATCGGGGTCGAACCCAGCGACAGTTTCCCGATTGTGTGCAGACCAAGATAACCCTCAAGCGTGCCATCAAAGAATATGTCGGCGCCCGCATGGAAATATTCGCCATTGGCACCGATCAACGCAAAGGGCGCGCCAGCCTTGATGCTGTAGCCGCCACCGACTTCCGCTTGCACGTCATCTTTGCCAAAGACCGCCGTCAACTTGATCTTGTCAAAGGACAGGCCATCGGTGAATCCGAAGTGGAACGACAGTTTCCCGCCCGTCACATCGCCATCAAGGTCGATTTCGCCGGACGCGACACCAAGGATGCCCTCGACTCCCTGTCCCTGCGACCCAAAGGTCCAGTTCAGACCGGCAAACAAGGTCGTGTCATTCCGCGCGACTTGCATTGTTGTAGGAAATGGAACCGTTTCACCAGCATGCAAAAACGTTGGAAACATCAGGGCCGCGGCAAGAGCGGCGGAATAGGTTTTAGTCGACATGGCATTCACCCAATCTTGTTTTCTACAATTGAAAAACTTCAGTCTCTCGAAAAGTCAGTGTTGATTTAACCTACTGAATTATTGGCTCCTTGTCATCTGACTTAGCAAAATGTGCAGGGCGTCAGCCATCAAAACGATGAAAAAATAACTTTGTTAGACTTAAAATCCGCACACGAGACGTGAACACACGGCCACCGGAACAACTGGCCGCAGGCTTCGGCAGAACATACTGTCAACGATTCGGCCATGCTGGCGTTTGACGACAGTTGCCTCAGCCTCTCTGCAGAGCGGTATGTCCTGTGGCACTTCATGCGCCTTGGCCCACGACCCAGATGGCGACCGGCTCTGCCACTCCGCGCACTGTCTGGTCGGTGGCGCGGGTCCAGCCCGCCCGGGTTTCGGCCGCAGCAAGAACCGCATCGCTTGCGACCGCCCGCACGTTCAGGACGCGGGTCAGGGATTCGAGTCGGCTTGCCGTGTTAACCGTGTCGCCCAGAACCGCGAATTCCAATCGGTTGGCGCCGATATCCCCAAGCACGACCTGCCCGAAATGCAACCCGAACCGCGCGTCGATCTCCGGTTCACCTTGCGCGCGTCGCGCGATGTTCAACTCTTGCATGCGGGTCAGCATGGACTGCACACAGGCGACAGCACGGTGCGCGTCGTCTTCTTTCGGCAACGGTGTTCCGAAACTCGCCATCAACCCGTCCCCAAGGTACTTGTCGAGGGTCCCGCCATGGGCGAACACTTCGCCCTCCATCGCGCCGTGAAAGGCGCGC
Organism: uncultured Rhodobacterales bacterium; assembly: GCA_964351755.1. Taxonomy (GTDB): domain Bacteria; phylum Pseudomonadota; class Alphaproteobacteria; order Rhodobacterales; family Rhodobacteraceae; genus Tateyamaria. Next base: position 28,156 of record CAYGPT010000044.1, read on the forward strand.
AGGGTCGTAATCACCTCTTGCGCGGGGCGGCCATCGGCATAGGCGGTAAAGCCAACGATATCGACGAACAGGACAGCGGCGTCATGGGTGCGCACCTGCCCCAGCGGTTCATCCTTTTGCGACAGTTCCTCGACCACGGTGGGAGAGAAATAGCGCGACAGGTTGGTGCGCGCACGAGCCATTTCGGCACTGTCGAGCACAAGCGCCTGATAGCGGCGTACTGCAACGGCGAGTATCCCCGCCACGATCACGAACACGATGACCTCTTGCATGCGCAAGTCCCAGTTCACCGAATTGGGGTTCATGCTGCGCGCAAATTCGGGATCGTTCGGAAACATGGCGCGCGCAGCCTTGGCCAAGGCAAGGTCTGGGTCTGGAAACCACCACATGCACAAGGCCCCAAGCAGCCACAGCGCAAGGGTCCAGTTGCCGATGGCCACGATCGTGCGCCATGAATAGGACAACACCCCGGCGGCGAGAATGACATAGAAATACTGGAACAGGTCAAAGCGATAGACCATCGCCGGCGGCAATTCATCCGTGTTGAACGGATTGGGGGCAAGCAAGGCTACCGTCAATAATGACAAATCGAGGAACAAAAGCAGCAGTTCCACGCCCGACTGTCCGACCCGACCCACGCGCCATTGCGCCAGACCCACCAGCATCAGGCAAACCAGCAGCCCCTCATACCACAGCACGTCCCAGTCCGGATTGAGAAAGGGCAGCATCAGCCCCGTCACCGTCAGCGCAACAAAGCGCGCGCGCACGGCAAGGTCCATCCCCTCGCGTTTGTTTCTGGCCAGCGCCTCTTGCGCATGGCGGTGGCTTGGGAAATCGGGGGCGCGTCGTCCCGATTGGGGGACGGGCACGGCTTGGGCTTGGGTCATCGGCACTCTCCGGTCGGCGGATCACGTCACATTAAAGGACGGCCAAAAAAAAGCCCCGCCAAAAGAGGCGGGGCAGAGGTAAAGTGCCTTTTGCACAGCCTGTTAAGGCCGCAGGCACCTGGCGGTGTTCCGGAACTTTACGTTTTCCTGACAAGCGTCATGTCGGCTTTCCCGATCGAACGCAGCGCGTGGGAGACCGCGGAAACGATGCTGTCCAACGTAAAGGTTCATATGTCTAGTCGTGCATTTCCGCCCGGATCTGCTGGCGCAGCACGTCTATGGGTACGATCTGCCCGTCGCGCTTGAAGCACCAATAGGTCCAGCCGTTGCAACTGGGCGCACCCTCAAGATGGGCCCCGACCTGATGAATCGACCCCTTGATGTCGTCCCCGATCAGGGTGCCGTCGGCTCGCACCTTGGCCTTGTGACGCTTGTTCATGGAATACAGTTCTTCACCGGGGCGGAGCATGCCGCGTTCGACCAGTTGGCCGAAAGGCACGCGCGGCTCGGACCGTTTGGAGGCGGAGACGGCCAGCGCCTCACGATCGAACTTGCGTACCGATGCGATACGTTTCTCGGCAACCTTGCGATATGCTTCTTCGCGCTCGATCCCAATGAATTCGCGGCCCAACATTTTGGCGACGGCACCCGTGGTGCCGGTGCCAAAGAACGGGTCAAGTACCACGTCGCCCGGATTGGTCGACCCAACCAGCACACGGTGCAGCAGGCTTTCGGGTTTCTGGGTCGGATGGGCCTTGTCGCCGTGTTCGTCCTTCAGCCGCTCATGGCCTGTGCAAATGGGCAGGAGCCAGTCGCTGCGCATCTGGATGCCTTCGTTCAGGGCCTTCAGGGCCTCGTAGTTGAAGGTGTACTTGCTGTCCTCGGACTTGCCCGCCCAGATCATCGTCTCGTGGGCATTGGTGAACCGCTTGCCGCGAAAGTTGGGCATCGGATTAGACTTGCGCCAGACCACGTCGTTCAAAATCCAGAACCCCTGATCCTGCAAGGCGGCTCCGACGCGGAAAATGTTGTGATAGCTGCCAATGACCCAGATCGCCCCGTTGGGCTTGAGCAACCGTCGCGCGGCCTTGAGCCACGCCTGGGTGAACGTGTCGTAAATCTGGAATGACTTGAACTGATCCCAGTGATCGTCGACCGCATCCACCTTGGAATTGTCAGGCCGGTGCAGATCGCCCTTGAGCTGCAGGTTATATGGCGGGTCGGCAAAGATCAGATCAACAGAGCCCTCGGGAAGGCTGTTCATCACGTCAATGCAGTCACCCGCAAGGATCTGGTTCAAGGGAAGCGC
>CAYGPT010000045.1:0-29222 GCA_964351755.1 uncultured Rhodobacterales bacterium
CATGGAAGACGAGGACCTGATCGAGCGCGAGGACATGGTCGTGACCGTGACCTCGGGCGGCTATATCAAGCGCACACCGCTCGCCGACTTCCGTTCTCAAAAGCGTGGCGGCAAGGGTGTGAGCGGCATGGCGACCAAGGAAGAGGATGTGATCACCACCCTCTTTGTCGCCAATACGCATACACAGTTGCTGTTCTTTACCACCGACGGCATGGTCTACAAGCTCAAGACCTGGCGCTTGCCACAAGGCGGGCGCACGTCCAAGGGCAAGGCGATCGTGAATATCCTGCCGATCCCCACGGGTGTGTCCGTCGCAGCCATCATGCCGGTGGACCGCGACGAAAAGGATTGGGACGACCTGCAAGTCGTGTTCGCCACAGACCACGGCACCGTGCGGCGCAACAAGCTGTCGGATTTCACCAATGTCATGCGCAACGGCAAGATCGCCATGAAGTTCGAAGGCGACAGCGAGGGTTGGAGCCTGATCAACGCCCGTATCGCGTCGAACGATGACGACGTGATGTTGGTCACCAATTCAGGCCGCGCGATCCGGTTCCCGGCCACGGATGTGCGCGTGTTCAATTCGCGCAGTTCGACAGGTGTGCGGGGAATCAAGCTGTCGGGCACCGACCGGGTCGTGTCCATGTCCATCATCCGCCATTTCGATGCGACAAGTGACGAACGCTCGGCCTATCTGAAAATGCGCAGGGCTGTCGCGGGTTTGGCGGACGATGCTGAAGTATCGGATGAAGAAGAAACCGATGCCAACGCCACCATTGACCAAAGCCGTTATGCCGAAATGTCGGCAGCGGAAAACCTGATCCTGACAATCACGGCCAAGGGCTCGGGCAAATTGTCTTCCAGCCACGACTATCCGGTGCGCGGACGCGGCGGGCTTGGGGTCACGGCGATGGACAAGGCGATGCGCGGTGGCGACATCGTCGCCTCCTTCCCGGTCGAGATGGACGACCAGATCATGCTGGCCACGTCAAAAGGTCAATCCATCCGGGTCCCGGTCGAGGGCATTTCCTTCCGCTCGCGCAGTGCGGGCGGGGTCAAGGTGTTCGACACCGGCAAGGGCGAGGAAGTCGTCAGCGTCGCATGGATTGCCGATCAGGGGGACGAGGACGTGGTTGAGGGCGATCCGGGTGGGGCCGAATAGGCCTTAACCTCGCGCTAAGACATGATGTGCAAGGCTTCGCTCCAAACCTTTTCGGGGCGCGCCATGAACCTTTACCACTGCATGATCGATCTCAAGCAAGACGCCAAGGCACTGTCCTTTTCCATGGCGGTCGATGCATGGATGACGCATTTGCAAGACAGGGACACGATCACGTCGTGGCGGTTGCTGCGGCGCAAGCTGAATCTTGCCTCAGATAAGCACTGCGATTTCCTGCTCGAGATCGAGGTCAGGGACATGAACCAGCTTGATCAGGCCTTTCGCCTCAGTGGTCAGCACGATGAAGGCGTCGAGCGGTTGCACCGCGCGGTGCATGACCAGATCGCGCACAGCTATATCGGCCTTTACCGTCCCTTTCCCGACCCAGAGCGATCAGAGCGCATGGCGCTGATCTGAACTCTGGCGCCGCCCGTCAGTCTGGGGTCGACAAAAAATGTCGTGCGCGACCGCAAGGGCGTGCTCCGTCTGGTTACAGCCCGTAGATCCCGCTGAACTTTGCCGTGAGATAGGCGAGCAGCGGTTCCGGCCCCGGAACCATCCCACTCGCCATCTCGATGGCCTTGCGCGGCTCGTAAAGCCCGCCACGTTGCTGCACGTTCTCGCGCAGCCAGCCTGTCGCCGCCGATGTATCCCCGCGCGACAGGTGCCCGTCCAGATCGGGGACCGCCTTGCGCAGCTCTGCGTGCAGACAGCCCGCATAGACATTGCCCAGCGAATAGGTCGGGAAATAGCCGAACAGCCCTTCGGACCAGTGCACATCCTGCAGGACCCCGTTCGACGGCCTGTCGACGGCATAGCCGAAATCGGCCTCGAACCGGTCGTTCCACGCTGCTTCGAGGTCGCCCACCTGTAAATCGCCCGACATCAAAGCCCGTTCCAGATCAAAGCGCAGCAGCACGTGAAGGTTATATTGCACCTCGTCCGCTTCGGTGCGGATGAACCCGTCAGACACGCGATTTACGGCGGCATAGAACGCGTCCTCGCCATCAATTCCGAAATCTCCGAAGGCGTCGCGCATCTGCCCGTAAAGCCAGCCGGTAAAGGCGCGGCTGCGGCCCAACTGGTTTTCGTAGATGCGGCTCTGGCTCTCGTGCACGCCCATGGACACCCCGCACCCGAGCGGCGTCAGCAGATAGGCACGGTCGATGTTCTGTTCATAGCAGGCATGCCCGACCTCGTGGATGGTCGAGTAAAAGCAGTTGAACGGGTCGGTCGGGTTGGTCCGCGTGGTGATGCGCACATCAAGGCCCGACCCGGACGAAAACGGATGCACTGCCTTGTCGATGCGTCCGTTGCGCATGTCATAGCCAAATGCCTGCGCCAGTACACCGCTCAGCTTCAGTTGCGCGGCCTCGTCAAACGTGCCGCTGACGCCCCTTGGCGCGGGACGGTCCAGGATTGCGGCGCGCAGGTCGGTCAGCGCCGGGCGCAGCGCGGCGAACATCGCGACGAGATCGGCGCCCGTCGTTCCCGGCTCGTAATCAGCCAGCATCGCGTCATAGACATCGCCGCCCGCCGCCAGCGCCGCCCCTTCCTCGCGCTTGAGGTCCACCACCTGCTTGAGCACCGGAAGGAAGGCCGCCACATCTTCTCCCGCCCGCGCCTCGGCCCATACGCCATGCGCGAGCGAGGTCAGCCGCGCAAGGGCGGCGGCGAGGTCGGCGGGCACCTTGGTCGCGCGATCAAAACTGCGGCGGATTTCGCGCAACTGCGCCTGACCCACCGCATCCAGAGTGGTCACGTCGATCTTTGCCAGCCAGTCGCCCACCCGCGCATCCATGCGCCGTGCGTGCAGCACCTTTTCAATGGCCGCCATTTCCTCGCCACGCTGGTCGCGCGCGCCGCGGGGCATGACCGTTTCCTGGTCCCAGCCGAGGCGTCCGGCGATCTGGCCCAGCGCCTGCGTATCGTGTTCGAAGGCCATGAGGGCGTCAAAGGGTGTCATGCGGTCTTTCCCCGGATGGATGTTGCAATTGGATAGGCCGACAGAAAGCGCGCGCGCAGGATCAGCGCCCACAGGATCACGGCCAGGAATTGGTGCAGGATGGCGATATGCCACGGGGCGGCGTAAAGAACAGTGACGATCCCCAGTGTGATCTGCAGCGCCATCGCGGCCATCACCGCGTTGAAAGCGAAACGGGTTTTCGTGTGCGCCGACTTGCGCCCGCGCAGCCAGACCACGATGGCAAAGGCCAGCAGCAGATAGCCCGACACGCGGTGCACGAACTGCACCAGGCCGGGGCTTTCAAACAGGTTGCGCCACCACGGCTCGAAGATGAAGGCCGAGGGCGGAAAGACCTGACCGCCCATCAGCGGCCAGTCGGTATAGCTGCGCCCGGCGTCGATCCCCGCCACCAGCGCACCCAGCAGGATTTGCAGAAAGGCGAAATGCATGAGGCCCGTAGAGAGGCCGAAAAGCTTGCCTTCCTTGCTGCGCCGGGCCTGCATCAAGTCGCGTTCGGGCCGTCCCAGCAGATAGATGTACCACGCGATGAAGCCGAGGATGACAAAGGCGAGGCCAAGATGCGTGGCAAGGCGGTAGCTGGCCACATCGACCATGCCCTCGCCGGACGTCACGCCGCTCGACACCATCCACCAGCCAATCGCCCCCTGAAGACCGCCAAGCAGGCCGATGCCCAGCAGGCGCGGTGTCCAGCCAGTCGGGATCTTGCGTGTGACGAGAAAGCCAAGGAACCCGACGGCCCAGACCAGCCCAATCACCCGACCCAGTTGGCGGTGGCCCCATTCCCACCAGTAAATCACCTTGAAATCGGACAGCTCCATCCATTGGTTCTGGATGCGGAATTCGTCGATGGCCTGATATTTGGCGAACTCCGACTCCCAGTCCGCCGCGTTCATCGGCGGGATCGCCCCGGTCAGCGGACGCCACTCGGTGATCGAAAGCCCGCTGTCGGTCAGCCGTGTCAGGCCCCCGACCGCGATCATCACCACGACGAGAGCAAAGAGGATCATCAGCCACACCCGGATCGCGCCGCGCGCGCCACCGCGGCCCTTGTCGATCACCCCGGTCTGCACGGCCTGCTTTTCGGTGGTGCCGACCTCTTCGAAAATGCTGCGGTTCTTTGCCATTCGGCCCTCATGTGTCTTGTCGCTGCGCAACCTAGGCGCAGCCCGACGGTACGTCCAGCGTCAGCGACGCTGCGCCCAGCGGACCATCTGACGCAGCATGCCGTGCAGGGTCTGCACATCGGCGCGGGTCAGCGGCATCCGGCTCCACATGTTGCGCAGGTTGACCTTCATGCTGGTGACCTTGTGGTCGGGAAAGAAAAAGCCCGCCTCTTCCAGCCGTTCCTCGAAATGGCGGGCAAGGTGTTCGACCTCCTCCCCCGTGGCCCAGTCGGTGCCTGCCATTTCGGTGCTGCGCGCCGTGACGTCGCCCGCCACACGCATCCACTCATAGCCCACCAGCAGCACGCATTGCGCAAGGTTGAGCGAGGGGAAGGCCGGGTTCACTGGGACCGAGATCAGGACATTGGCCTGCGCGATATCGTCGTTCTCGAGCCCGGCGCGTTCTGGGCCGAACAGAACCGCCACATGGCCACCTGCCGCGATGCGGGCAGAGGCATCGCGCATGGCCTCCTCGGGGCTCAGCACCTCTTTGGTCAGGTCGCGCTGGCGGGCAGTAGTGGCATAGACATAGGTGCAATCGGACAGCGCGCCCGCCAGGTCACCGTGCACCGTGGCGGTATCCAGAACCCTGCCCGCCCCACTGGCCAGCGCGACGGCTGCGGGGTTCGGCCAGCCATCGCGCGGATCAACGATCCGCATCCGGTCGAGCCCGAAATTAAGCATCGCACGGGCCGCTGCCCCGATGTTTTCGCCCATCTGGGGGCGTGTCAGCACGAATGTGGGTGTCATGACGCGCACCTAGCCCAAGGCGCAACGCGCACGCAATCCCTTCCTCTGGCCAAATAAATGCATGGCCCAGCCATAAAAGTTTTCTTTCGCCAATCAATCCGCTAAAGCCACCTCAAAGAATGAGGACGCCCCAATGAGCGACATCGAGCAAACAGCGCAGCAGCCACAACTCTACCTTCTCAGCCCGCCAGTCTTTGATCTTTCGACATTTCCAGACCAGCTTGCCGCCGTCCTGGACGCGCAAGAGGTGGCCTGCTTCCGCCTTGCGCTGGCTTCTTATGACGAGGATCGCATCGCGCGTGCCGCCGATGCCTGCCGTGCGGTGACGCACGCGCGGGACGTCGCTATCGTGGTCACCGATCACGCGAGTCTCGCCGAACGGCTGGGCCTGGACGGGGTGCACCTGAGCAGCGCCAAGAAGTCAGTGCGCGAGGCGAGGAAAGCACTGGGGCCGGACGCCATCGTCGGCAGCTTTTGCGCCACTTCCCGCCACGACGGGCTGAACGCGGGTGAAGCGGGCGCGGATTACGTCGCTTTCGGCCCGATCACGGGTCCGGACGAGGATGAGTCCGCCACGGACGATCTGTTCCGGTGGTGGTCCGATGTGGTCGAGGTGCCTGTGGTCGCCGAGGGCGGTCTGACGCTCAAGGCGATCACCCGCCTTGCGCCGATGACCGATTTTTTCGGGATCGGAGAGGAAATCTGGACCACGGATGATCCGGTCAAGGCGCTTGCTGCCTTGACTGCGCCGATGACGTAAGTCGCGCCTGTCGCCCGTCCCCGTCTACAGCAACGTCCGCTCGATCACCCAATAGGTCGCGATGCCCGCGATGATCAGCGACCCGGTCATCGACCAGGCGCGGAACATGACCGGGTACTCTGCCACCAGTTCCTCGACCCCCTGCAGGCGTGCCGATTTCGCCGCCACACAACCCAGCCACAGCGCAATGGCCGCCATCGCGATCACGGTCAGCTGGCCCAGTTCCACGCCCACATTGAACCCGATCAGGGCCGGGATGAACTGCCCCTCGGGCAAGCCGAATTCGCCCAGAACGGAGGCAAACCCGAGCCCGTGCAGCAACCCGAACCCGAACACGATCACAGGTCGCCAGCGGGTCAGGCCACGGGCAAAGATATTCTCGACCGCCACGTAGACGATCGAGGCCGCGATCAGCGGCTCGACGATGCTGCCCGGGACGTTCACCAACCCCAGAGCGCCAAGCGCCAGTGTGACCGTGTGCGCAAGGGTAAAGGCGCTGATCTGCCACAACAGCGGACCCAGTTGCGTGGACAGAAAGAACAGGCCCAGCACGAACAGGATGTGATCCAGACCCTTGGGCAGGATGTGGTCGAACCCGACCGGGATGTAGGTGCCAAAGGCCTGCCAACCGGTCGCTTCGTCCCCGCCCGCCAGCGCGATGGGTCCGGAGGTGTCGCCGCCTGCGATCAGGCCTGTGAAAGGCGCGTCCACCCCTTGCTGGCGGAGGACCAGATCGCCTGCCCCGTCTGGCCACGCCACGGCCACCGCAGTGGCTCCCTCGGGCAACACACCTGTCAGAACCACGTCCGAAATGCGCGGCAACTCGCCGTCCTGCACATCTGGCACGGTCACGCCGTCAAGGCTCAGCGTCACCGCCTGCCCGTCCGCGCTCAGCAATGGCCCATCATTCCATGTCGCTATCAAATCCGCGGCGCGCGCGACGATCTGTTCGCCGGGAAGTGCCCGCAACGCATCGTAATCACCCGCATTTTCGGCGTTGTCCGTGTCCGCAACCTCGTCCAGATCAATGCCCGACAATTGCGCCTCGAGGTTCACGCGCATGTCGATCACCACCGCCCCGTCCGTCACCGTCAGGTCCGCGATCGTGGGCACAACTTCGTGAGCAGAAGCACCTGCGGCGGACAAGGCCGCCGCGATGCTTGACATCACCAGCCAAAGCCTCAGCTTCAGGGTCACTTGGTAAAAGGTAGGCAACATGACATTTTCCCGTTTGGCTCTGACGATCTGGTGCGCGATTTGGGCTTCAAATGCAACCGCACATGAATTCTGGATCGAAGCCACGCCATATCAAGTGGACTCCGGTGGTCAACTCGTGGCCGACCTCAAGAACGGTCAGAACCTGGAAGGCACGACGCTGTCCTACCTGCCACGCAACTTCACCCGGTTCGACGTGGTGCACGGCGACACCGTCCGTCCGGTCAAAGGGCGTCTGGGTGACAGGCCTGCGCTGAATGTCCCTGCCCCCATTGGCGGGCTGGTCAGCGTCGTGCATGAAACGACACCGTCCTTCGTCACCTATTCGGAATGGGAAAAGTTCGCCGCCTTTGCCGAACACAAGGATTTCCCCGACATCGCCGCGCGCCACGCCGCAAACGGCTTTCCCGATGTGCCGTTCAAGGAACGCTATACCCGCCACGCCAAGGCGCTGATCGCCGTGGGGGACGGGGTGGGCATGGACCGTGCGGTGGGTCTGAAGACCGAATTCGTGGCGCTGACCAACCCTTACGTACCCGAGTTCGATGGCACCATGCGGGTTCAGGTCCTTTTGCAGGGCCAGCCGCGCCCCGATGCGCAGGTCGAGGTGTTCGACCGCAACGCGGACAAGGAGGTCACAGTCACCCTTTATCGCACCGACAGTGCCGGCATCGCCGCGATTCCCGTCACCCCCGGTCACGACTACCTGTTCGATGCCGTGGTGCTGGAGCCGATCATGAATGACGAACAAGCCGTGTGGGACACGTTCTGGGCCGCACTGACCTTTGCGGTGCCGGGCTAGACCGCTTCGATCATGGCCACGCGCGTCGCGTGTCGTCCACCTTCGAACCCTGCCCCCAGAAACGCATCCACGATCTCGAGCGCGAGGCCCATCCCCACCACCCGCGCGCCCAGCGACAGCATGTTGGCATCGTTGTGCTGGCGGATCATCCGGGCCGAGAACACATCCGAGCACACCCCGCAGCGGATACCCGCGACCTTGTTGGCCGCCATCATGATCCCCTGTCCGGTGCCGCACAGGATGATCCCCAATGCGCAATCGCCCGAGGCGACCCGTTGTGCCGCGGCCTGCCCGTAGACCGGGTAATGCGTGCTTTCCGGCGTGACGGGGCCGATATCCACCACTTCGAACCCGGCGGCTTCGACATGGGCCGCGATGGTGCGCCGCAGGTCTATGGCGGCATGGTCGCTCGATACCACGATGCGGGTCTTGGGCATGGGAGGAATCCTTGGGCTGAGGTCGGTTGAGCGGCGTTTCAGCAGGTGCGCGCGCTGGCGTCAAATTGTTTTGCGCGCGGCGCGTGCTCTTGCCTCTTTCTTCGCGTGCGGGCAGACAGTCGGGCATGAGTAAACCCGCTGACATCCTCTGCATCGGCTCTGTCCTGTGGGACGTGATCGGGCGTTCGCCGCTGGCGATGCGGCAGGGCAGTGACGTGCCCGGGCGCATCACCCGCCTGCCCGGCGGCGTGGCGATGAACATCGCAATGACCTGCGCGCGGTTCGGGCTGACACCTGCCTTGCTGAGCGCCATCGGGCGCGATGCCGAGGGGGACGACCTGATCGCCGCCTGTCAGGCGCGCGGCATGATCACCGACACGGTCTACCGCTCGGACGATCTGCCCACCGACCAGTACATGGCCGTAGAAGGGGCCAATGGGTTGATCGCCGCCATCGCCGACGCCCATTCGCTGGAAAGTGCGGGGGCCAAGATCCTGACCCCGCTCAAGGACGGCACCCTTGCCACGCCCGACGCCCCCTATCAGGGGCCCGTTGCCCTTGACGGCAACCTGACGGTCGAGTTGCTGAATGAAATGGCCACCAGCCCGCTGCTGGCGCAGGCCGATCTGCGCGTCGCCCCCGCCTCGCCCGGCAAGGCGCGCAGGCTGGCCCCGTTCCTGAGCCATGGGCGCGGCACGCTGTACGTGAACCTGGAAGAGGCGGGGCTGCTGTGTCAGGCCAGCTTCGATTCCTCGATGGCCGCCGCCCATGCGCTGGTCACCCGGGGGGCCGCCCGCGTTCTCGTCACCAACGGGGGCGAGACGGCCGCCGAGGCCACGGGCGACGACGTGATCAGCGCAACGCCTCCGCAGGTTCTGGTCACCCGCGTGACCGGTGCGGGGGATACGTTCATGGCCGCACATATCGCAGCCGAATTACAAGGGGCCGGACGCGACTCGGCCTTGAAACGCGCGCTTGAGGCTGCGGCCACCTATGTATCAGGACAAGGCCCGGAATGACCCTATATACCCCCGCGCCCGACGTCAAAACCGCCCTTGCCGATGGCACGCCCATCGTAGCGCTGGAAAGTACGATCATCACCCACGGCATGCCCTATCCGCAAAACCTCGAGGTCGCCCGGCAGGTCGAGGCGGATATTCGCGCGTACGGGGCCGTACCCGCCACAATGGCCGTGATCGAAGGCACCCTGCATGTGGGGCTGACCGAGGCCCAGCTCGATGCGCTGGCGCAGGCCAGGCACGTGGCCAAGCTGAGCCGCGCCGACATGGCCGCCTGCATTGCGAACGGTGGCACCGGGGCCACGACGGTTGCTGCCACCATGATCGCGGCGCGTATGTCCGGGATCGCCGTCTTCGCCACGGGGGGCATCGGCGGCGTTCACAAAGGGGCGGAAGGCACATTCGACATCTCTGCCGACCTGATGGAGCTGGCCCAGACCCCGGTGACGGTGGTGGCTGCGGGTGCCAAGGCGATCCTCGACATCCCCAAGACGCTTGAAGTGCTGGAAACCCAAGGCGTGCCCGTCATCGCCTACGGACAGGACGACATGCCCGCCTTCTGGTCGCGCAGTGCGGGGATCAAGGCGCCATTGCGCATGGACAGCGCCGCTGCCATCGCCGCCGCCCATGCGATGCGGGTCGCGATGGGTATTCCGGGCGGGCAACTGGTGGCCAATCCCATCCCGTCCGAGGCCGAGATTAACCGCGACACACTGGCCCCGATCATCGCGCAGGCCAACCAGGACGCCGCTACGCACGGAATATCCGGCAAGGCGGTCACCCCCTACCTGCTGCAACGCATTTACGAGCTGACGGAGGGGCGCTCGCTGATCGCAAATGTTGCACTGGTTCGCAACAATGCGCGGCTGGCCGCGGAAATAGCCACGGAATTGTGCAACCAGACCACCTAGTGGCGCCCATCCGGGCCCCAGCCATTGTAGAGCGGCGTCCGTTCGCCTAACTAACCTTCGAGCTTTAGCCGGAAAATAGATGAACACCCCTTTCGACCCTGAAAAGCCACGGCGACCCAGACTGTTCGCCCGTCTGCGCGCGTCGTTCCTGACGGGGTTGGTTGTGATCGCGCCGGTCGGCCTGACCATCTGGCTGATCTGGACGGTCATCGGATGGATCGACGGGTTTGTCTGGCCGTTGGTGCCAAATGCGTGGCAACCCGACTCCATCGTCAACTACTGGCTGGGCAACCCGCGAGTGGTCACCGAAAACGGTGTGCCCGTGCCCAACCCTGACTGGGTGCGGGTCAACGTACGCGGTGTCGGTGTCATCGTCTTTCTGCTGTTCACGATCTTTGTCGGCTGGATCGCCAAGGGCTATATCGGGCGTTCCCTGATCCGCTGGGCCGAGAGCATCGTGGAGCGTACGCCTGTCGTCCGGTCCATCTATTCCGGGATCAAGCAGATTTCCGAAACAGTGTTCGCCCAGTCCGAGCGGTCGTTCGAAAAGGCGTGCCTGATCGAATACCCGCGCAAGGGGATCTGGGCGATCGGCTTCATCTCGACCACGGCCAAGGGCGAAATCAGCGAACGGGCCGGCAACACGGGCAACCTGATGAGCGTATTCGTGCCCACCACGCCCAACCCCACATCCGGCTTTTTGCTGTATTTCCCAGCCGAAGACGTGATCGAACTTGAGATGTCGGTCGAGGATGCGGCCAAGCTGGTGATCTCGGCCGGGCTGGTCTATCCCAATGGCAAGGACCCTACGAAACCGCCGCATGCGGCGTAGCGTTTCGCCCATAAGCGATCTTTAACCACCTTCTGTCATGGTCTGGCCACGTTTCAACAGGTCACGAGAGAATCGACATGAAATACTTGATGAGCGCAGGAATCGCGCTGATGATGGCGCAGCCCGCGGTCGCCGTCGATGCCCCCGCAAGCATGACCACCTATGCGCTCGAACAAGTGCGTCTTGTCGCCGAAAACCCCGCGATCATTGCCGCGATTCGTGCTCAGAATGCGCGCAACGCCGGGCTGAGTACTACAGAGATCATTGACCTCGACCAGACCTGGCGCGCCGAAACCGACGCGTCAGAACGCCCAATGATCAACGCGACACTGGCCAACCCGGTTTCCGTCATTCTGTCCGGCATCGCCAGCGACAGCGCCGGGCGAATCACCGAAGTGTTCGTGATGGACGCGCGCGGACTGAATGTGGGCCAGTCGGCCATCACCTCGGATTACTGGCAGGGGGACGAGGAAAAGTTCAGCGCGACGTATCCAAAGGGCGCGGGCGCCATGCACGTATCCGCGATCGAGCTGGATCAAAGCACGCAGACCTATCAGGGGCAGGTGTCGATGAGCATCACCGACCCTGCCACGGGCGACACGATCGGCGCTGTGACCTTCGGTATTGATGCGACGCCGTTCTTTTGATCGGACGTGATGCGATGGCGTCGGCTTGCTCCGCCAACTTCCAAAAAAAAACGCCAGCACGAAGCTGGCGTTAAGTTATTGAGGCAGGTTTCATACAGGCAAGAAACCTATCGAGCAGTGCCCTTGTTATACGCAAAACCGCACAAAGAGTCCAAGGTAAAAGTTTGATAATGCGTAACAGTCCCCGGACAGCTATTGTTAACAAAACAAGGGCTATGAGGGATTGTTTACGAAATGGGGCGGGATTATTTCCAATTCAACGGGGCCGGACTTGCGGTCCTGAGCGCGATTCTTTTGGCCTTGATCCCCGGCTTTGACGGACCACAAGCAGAGCCAAGCCATGGCATAGCTATGTACGGCGAGCCTGCCCTACCACCTGATTTTGTGTCCCTTCCACATGCGAATCCCGATGCGCCCAAGGGGGGCGCGATCACCTTGGCCAACACGGGCAGTTTTGATTCGCTCAATCCCTACATCCAGAAGGGCAACGTGCCCTGGCAGTTGCGCTTCCTCACGCATGAAAGCCTGATGGGGCGCAACCGGAACGAACCTTTCGCCTTGTATGGGGTGCTCGCCGAATCAATCGAGGTGCCGGATGATCGGAGTTGGGTCGAATTTACCCTGCGTCCCGAGGCCCGATTCGCCGATGGCAGCCCCGTGACGGTCGAGGATGTGATCTGGTCCTATGAAACGCTGGGCACCCAGGGGCACGGGCGCTATCGCAGCCTGTGGACCCAGATCGAAAGCGTTGAACAGACCGGCCCTGCCTCCGTCAAGTTCACCTTCAACACCGACAACCGCGAACTGGCGTTGCTGGCGGGTATGCGCCCGATCCTGCAAAAGGCGCAATGGGAAGACAAATCGTTCGAGGATGGCGGACTGGCCGACATCCCCATCGGCAGCGGGCCCTATGTCGTGTCCGGCTACGAGGCAGCGCGCAATGTCATCCTGACCCGCAATCCGGATTACTGGGGCAAAGACCTGCCGTTCATGCGCGGCACCCACAATTTCGACCAGATCACCATCGACTTCTACGGCGACGGCGACGTGGAATTCGAGGCGTTCAAGGCCGGCAACGTGTCGGCCATCCGCGAATTCAATGCCGAGACGTGGGCCAATGGCTACGATTTTCCGCGCGCCCAATCGGGAGCCATCGTGAAATCCGAAATCCCGCACCAAATCCCGTCGGGCATCACCGGGTTCGTTATGAACACTCGCCGCGCGCCTTTTGACGACTGGCGCGTGCGCGAGGCGCTGATCACCGCCTTCAACTTCGAGTACATCAACGACACCCTGACGGGGGGCGCGCAGCCGCGTATCACCTCGTATTTCTCGAACTCGCCGCTGGCGATGGAACCCGGTCCGGCAAAGGGGGCCGTCGCGGCCCTACTCGCTCCTTTCAACGGCAACCTGCTGCCGGGGGTGATGGAGGGATACGAATTGCCCCAAAGCGACGGCACCCTGCGCAACCGCGCCGGATTGCGCCGCGCGCTGGACCTAATGGCGCAGGCGGGCTGGACCACGCAAGACGGCAAGTTGCGCGATGACAAGGGCATGGCGATGACGTTTACCATCCTGCTCGACCAGCAACGCAGCGAGGATCGCGCCATTGCCGACCTTTACACGCAGGCGCTGTCGGGCATGGGCATCGACGTGAAAACCGACCTCGTCGACGGCGCGCAATACACAGCACGCATCGGTACGTTCGACTTCGACATGACCACGCACCGGCGCGCGATGTCGCTGAGCCCGGGCAACGAACAATATTTCTATTGGGGGTCCGAGGCCGCAGATCAAGAGGGCACGCCGAACTTGATGGGCGCCCGGGATCCGGCCATCGACGCCATGATCGGCGCGATGCTGACCGCGCGCACCGCCGAGGAAAGCCTTGCCGCCACCCGCGCACTGGACCGGCTGCTGATCGCGGGGCGCTACGTCGTGCCTTTCTGGCAGTTCACCACGGGGCGCATCGCGCATATCAAGGAAATGCACTTTCCCGAGGTGATCCCGATCTATGGCGACGGGCCGGACTGGATGCCGCAATTCTGGTGGTACGAAGAGTAGTGCGCCTGCAAGTGCTTGCCGAGGGCGTCGGAACGGCCATGCTGCTGATCTCGATCATTGGGTCGGGGATCATGGGGGTGGCGCTGGCGGATGGGAATGCGGCTATCACGCTGCTTGCCAATGCGATTGCCACGGGCTGTATGCTTTATGTCATCATCACCGTGCTAGGCCCGGTGTCGGGGGCGCATTTCAATCCCGCTGTCACCCTGGCCTTTTACCTGCGAGGCGAGATCAGAGGCGGTGCCGCCATAGCTTATGTCGCCGCGCAAGTGGCAGGCGGACTGATCGGCGTCTGGGCAACCCACGCCATGTTCGATCTGCCGATTCTCCAGACCTCGCAAACGCTGCACCGCAGCGGAACGGCGCAGTGGTTCAGCGAGGTTCTTGCAACCTGGGGTTTGTTGTTCGTGATTTTCGGGGGCCTGAAATCGCGTCCCGAGGCGGTTCCGACCCTCGTTGCGCTCTATATCACGGGGGCCTACTGGTTCACCGCATCCACCAGTTTTGCAAACCCTGCCGTGACGATCGCACGGGGATTTTCCGACACGTTTGCAGGTATTTACCCCGGTCACATCCTTGGTTTCGTGGTTGCCCAACTGGTTGCGACTTTGCTCGCTCATTTGCTGTTTGCAAAGTTTTTCCGACAACACGGTTGATCCCTTACAAATTTGACATATTGTGAAGGTGGGGTGGATGTCCGACGTGCGCTGGGACTGGCTACGTCGAAACCGCGTTTCTTTCGGGAACCGGTCCTAGACCTGACGGGGGTATGCATGACTTGGAATGACCTGACCCAAAACTGGGCGGCCAGCTATCGTGCGCTGTGCGAAGAATTTCCTGATCTCGAACCGAGCGCGATGCCTTTCTTGAAAGGCGATCAGGAACGGTTCGAAAGCTATTTGGCGGCGACACATGACATGTCGCTGAAAGAGGCACAGGAGGCATTCGATGCCTATCTGAGCCGACGGGTAAAAGAGTTACATTCCGCCTGACGCGTCAGGTCAGCGATGTGACCCACAGGATCAGCGCGTCTTCGTCGCTGACAGAAACCACGTTATGCCCCATCGTTGCGTCGTAATAGGCGCTGTCGCCGCGACGCATCTCCACAGGCTCATAGAATTCCGTGAACAGGCGGATGACGCCTGTCAGCACATACAGAAACTCTTCGCCGTCATGGCGCACCCAGCCGTCGAATTCGTCCATTGACCGGGCCCGCACCCGGGCGCGATAGGGCAGCATCTGTTTCTTCGTCAGCGTTTCGGCCAGCAGCTCGTGTTCGTAGGTGACCGTGGCTTGCGCATTTCCCTCGCCCGATTTCGTCACCGCCATGCGCCCGTTGATCTGCCCCTTTTCGGGGGGCGTGAACAATTGGGGCACCGAAATCTCCAACCCTACGGCCAGCTTTTTCAGCGCCTCGTAGGTCGGCGACATCTGGCCATTCTCGATCTTGGACAAGGTTGACCGCGCCAGCCCCGCCTGCCCCGCCGCCTGTTCCAGAGTCCAGTCGCGCGCCTTGCGCAACTGGCGCACCCGCGCGCCAAGGTCCAGCGGTTCGGGCATATCCTCACCCCCCGAAGAGCGGGCGATCTGGATCAGGGATTTCGGGTCTTTTCCGGTCATTACAGTTCTATATGTCGCCACCCGCAGGCTTGCAACGGCGCGCGTAGACCCGTAGCCACAGCACATGCTTAGCGTCAGAGATACCGGGCCTGCCCCGCCCTGCCCCGATCCGTTCAACATGGCGGCCCACGTGTTGGCCCGAGCGAGCGAGCTTGAGCACAAGGTGGCCGTTTCCGTGGTGTCTGCGGACGGGGCCGAACATGTAACCTACGGCGCATTGGCCGCCGCAGTGCGTGGGACGGGGGCGGGTCTGTTGCAGGCGGGCTGTACGCCCGGCGACGTGATCCTGATGCGGCTGGGCAATACGGTCGACTTTCCCATCGCCTATCTGGGTGCATTGGCGGTTGGCCTCGTGCCTGTGCCGACCTCAGCCGCGTTGACGGTGACCGAAGTGACGCGCATCGTCGCTGAATTGCAACCCCGCCTGATCTTGCGTGACCCCGGCGTCGCCTCGGCCTACGGCGCACCCGAGATGGGGCTTGAAACCTTGCGCGCCATTCGCGCCACCCCACCCGCGCCGTGGCATATGGGCGACCCCGACCGGCTGGGATACATCATCTATACATCCGGCACATCCGGCGTGCCACGCGCCGTGGCGCATGCCCACCGCGCCATCTGGGCGCGCCGCATGATGCACGACGGCTGGTACGGGATCACTGCGGACGATGTGCTGATGCACGCAGGTGCGTTCAACTGGACCTATACGCTGGGCACCGGGCTGATGGACCCTTGGAGCGTTGGCGCAACGGCCCTGATCCCGGCGGCGGGCACTGCGCCCGAGGCGTTGGGCACGTTGATGGCCGCACACCGCGCCACGATTTTCGCAGCCGCGCCCGGTGTCTATCGCCAGATGCTCGGGCGCGCCACGCTTCCTGACCTGCCGCACCTGCGCCACGGACTGAGCGCGGGCGAAAAGCTGCCCGCAGCGACACAAGGCGCCTGGACCAAGGCGACGGGCACGCCGATCTTCGAAGCCTACGGCATGTCGGAATGTTCCACCTTCATCTCCTCCTGCCCTGCTGCCCCATGTTCACCAGATGCACTGGGACGCGCCCAGCCCGGTCGCCATGTCGCGATTTTGGGCGACGATGGCCCGGTCGCGATCGGTCAGCCCGGTGTGATCGCCGTGCGCAGGGACGACCCCGGCCTGATGCTGGGCTATCTGCACCAGCCCGAAGAAACCCGCGCCAAGTTTCGCGGCGACTGGTTCCTGACCGGCGACATCGGGCAGATGGAGCGGGACGGACAGATCGCCTATCTGGGGCGCAATGACGACATGATGAATGCGGGCGGCTACCGCGTATCCCCGCTTGAGGTCGAATCCGCGCTTGCAGGCGCCCCCGGCATCACCGCCGTCGGGGCCGCGCAGGTCGAGGTGAAACCGGGGGCATGGATCATCGTGGCCTTCTACACCAGCCCCGCCGCACTGGACGACACGGCCCTGCGCGCCTATGTCGAACCCAAACTCGCATCCTATAAACGCCCCCGCGCCTATGTGCGCATCGACCAGATGCCAAGCGGGGCCAATGGCAAGATCCAGCGCCGCCGCCTGCCGCTGTTCTTGCCCGAACACAAGAAAGACTGAAGAAATGACAGACCCCGTCAAGCTCGATATAATGTCCGACCCGATCTGCCCGTGGTGCTATATCGGCAAGGCACATCTGGACCGCGCATTGTCCGCCCATCCCGACCATCCGTTCGTGATCGAATGGCACCCGTTCCAGCTGAACCCCGACATGCCGCCCGAGGGCATGGACCGGCGCGCCTATCTGGAGGGCAAGTTCGGCGGCAAGGAAGGGGCGGTACGGGCCTATGCACCCGTCGTCGAAAACGCCGAAAAGGCAGGGCTGAAGATCGACTTTGAAGGGATGAAACGTACGCCGAACACGATGGACGCGCACCGCCTGATCCACTGGGCCGGGATCGAAGGCAAACAGACTGCCGCCGTGTCCGCCCTGTTCAAGGCGTATTTCGTCGAAGCACGCGACATCGGCGACATGGACGTGCTCGCCGACATTGCAGATGGCATTGAAATGGACGCCGCCGTCGTGCGCCGCCTGCTCGAGTCTGACGCGGACCGAGACGATATCGCCGCGCGCGATGCCCACAGCCGCCAGATGGGCATCAGCTCGGTGCCTACCTTTATCGTGGCGGGCAAACACGCAGTGCCGGGCGCGCAACCGCCCGAACTTTGGGCAAAGGTCATCGAAGAATTGCGCGCAGGGGTTGCTTGACCCCACGTCAGTGATCACTTTTTGAGACTGCTGTTGAAAATACAACCACGGGTCGTTGCGCAGAACTGATTTGCTCGCCAATGTGACGCGCATTCGCGTCTACATTCTGTCGGAGCATTTGATACGTGACACGTCCACAAGGGCAGAACCTGAGCAAAGCGGAATTCATCGCGCTGATGGCGATGATGTTCGCCACAATTGCCTTTTCCATCGATGCGATGCTGCCCGCCCTGCCCCTGATCGCATCCGAAATCGCACCCGGCGGTGTGGCGCAGGCAGCCCTTGTCATCACTTTTTTCGTGATCGGCATGGGGGCGGGTACGTTTTTCACGGGGCCGCTATCGGATGCATATGGGCGCAAACCGATCGTGTATTGGGGTCTTGCGGTCTATGCCTTGGGCGCGGTGCTGAGCTGGATGGCCCCGACGCTTGAGTTGATGCTGGCCGCGCGGGTGTTGCAGGGCCTTGGCGCCGCCGGGCCGCGGGTCGTGTCCACGGCGATCATCCGGGACCTTTATGCAGGCCGCACCATGGCCAGCATCATGTCGCTGACCATGATGCTGTTCCTGCTGGTGCCCGCCATGGCCCCGCTGATCGGCCAGGTGATCATGGACGCCTTTGGCTGGCGCGCAATCTATGCAGCCTTTCTGTTATTTGGTTTGGTGCTGTTCATATGGTTCGGGGCGCGGGTCACCGAAACCCTGCCGCCCGAGTTGCGCCGCCCTTTGCGCTTTGCCCTGATGGCGGACGCGGTGCGCCAGATGTTCGCAAATCCGACGGTGCGCCTGTCTATTCTGGTGCAAACGCTGATGCTCATGATCCTGTTTTCGGTGTTGACCATGGTGCAGCCCATATTCGACGTCACGTTTGGGCGCGTCGACAGCTTTCCGCTGTGGTTCGGGGCGATTGCGGTTACGTCCGGGGTTTCCAGCCTGCTGAACGCGGCCCTTGTCGGGCGCTTCGGGATGCGCCGCCTTGTGACTTGGGCGCTTGCCGCACAGGTCGTGATCTCGACCCTGTTCGTGCTGTGGATGCTGGCGGACATGCCCCACCTTTTTGCGTTCTACGTCTTTTGGCAGTGGAGCGTGATGTTCCAGGGCGGGCTGACCGTGGCCAACCTGAACGCCATCGCGATGGAGCCGATGGGCCATATCGCGGGCATGGCAGCCTCGGTCATCGGGGCAGTGTCGACCGTACTCGGGGCTGCGCTGGCCTCGCCGCTGGGGTTGCTGTTTGACGGCACACCCATGCCTTTGGTTGCGACGATTCTGGTGGCCAGCGTACTGGCCTCGGTGCTCATGCAGTACATGCGGCGGGCAGAAATAGCGGAAACCGCCTGAGATCGGTGTTTGACGCAAAGAGCTTGTGGAAATCGACGCAATTTCGATGGTTTCGCGTCGAAAACGGGCCAAAGACCACGTCGCTCGCCGCCCTGCCCGATCAGGCGCGCGCTTTCTTCTTTTCGGCCATGACCTTTTCGGCCAGATCGCGGGCGATGGCGAATGCCCCCTTGATCTTGTCGCTGTCCTTTTTCCAGTCGCGGCGCACGACGATCTTGTTGTCCTTGACCTTGGCCAAACCGCGCTGGTCGTGGATGAACTGCACCAGCCCTTCGGGTGAGGCGAACTTGTCATTGTGAAACTGCACCGTCGCACCTTTGGGCCCGCCATCAAGCTTGGCAATCCCTGCGCGTTTACACATCGCCTTGATGCGCACGACCAGCATCAGCGTGTTCACCTCTTTTGGCAGTGCGCCAAAGCGGTCGATCAATTCGGCCGCAAAACCTTCAAGTTCAACTTTGGTCGATAAGCCACTGAGGCGGCGATATAATCCCAGGCGCACGTCCAGATCTGGCACGTAAGCCTCGGGGATCAGAACCGGTACGCCCAGATTGATCTGCGGCGCCCATTGCTCATCCGCTTCGCTCAGCCCTTCCATTTCGCCTGCCTTGATCTTGGCAATCGCCTCTTCCAGCATCGACTGGTACAACTCGAACCCGACATCGCGCATCTGGCCCGACTGTTCCTCGCCCAGCAGGTTCCCCGCTCCGCGAATGTCGAGGTCCTGACTGGCAAGCGTGAACCCCGCCCCAAGGCTGTCGAGGCTGCCCAGCACCCGCAGCCGTTTTTCGGCAGTGGCCGTCAGCTTGGCACGCGGCTTGGTCGTCAGGTACGCATAGGCGCGGGTCTTGCTGCGCCCGACGCGCCCCCGGATCTGGTACAGTTGGGCAAGGCCGAACATGTCCGCACGGTGGATCACCATCGTGTTGGCCGTGGGGATATCAAGGCCGGATTCGACAATCGTCGTGGCCAGCAAAACGTCATATTTGCCGTCATAGAACGCGTTCATCCGGTCATCGAGTTCGCCTGCCGCCATCTGGCCGTGCGCCACCACGTAGGTGAGTTCGGGCAGCTGTTCCTTCAGAAACGCCTCGATCTCGGGCAGGTCAGTGATGCGCGGCACGACATAGAATGACTGCCCGCCGCGGTAATGTTCGCGCAGCAGCGCCTCGCGGATGGTCACCGTGTCGAATTCCGACACATAGGTGCGGATTGCGAGGCGATCCACGGGCGGCGTGCCGATGATCGACAAGTCGCGCACACCGGTGAGCGACAGTTGCAGCGTGCGCGGGATCGGTGTGGCCGTCAGCGTCAGCACATGCACATCCGTGCGCATCTGTTTCAGCCGTTCCTTGTGCGTCACGCCAAATTTCTGTTCCTCGTCGATGACAAGCAGGCCAAGATTCTGACTCTTCACACCTCTTGGAAGGAATGCGTGCGTGCTATTGATGATATGGCTGGTCCCGTTGGCCATCTCATCCCGCGCGGCGGCAGCGTCCTTGGCGGTCACAAAGCGGCTGAGTTGCCGCACATTGATCGGAAACCCGCGAAAGCGTTCCGCGAAGGATTTGTAATGTTGGCGCGCCAGCAGGGTGGTCGGCGCGATCACAGCCACCTGCACCCCCGACATGGCCGCGACAAAGGCCGCACGCATCGCAACTTCGGTCTTGCCAAAGCCCACATCACCGCAGACCAGCCGATCCATCGGGGCACCGCTGGTCAAGTCCTCGATCACCTGCCCGATTGCGGTCAACTGGTCGTCGGTCTCGTCGTAGGGAAAGCGGGCCGAAAACGCGTCCCACATGCCCGGCGGTGGTTCCAGTACGGGCGCCTTGCGCAGCGCACGTTCAGCGGCGATACGGATCAGCTTGTCAGCCATCTCGCGGATGCGTTCCTTGAGCTTGGCCTTCTTCGACTGCCATGCCCCACCGCCCAGACGGTCAAGCAACCCTTCCTCGTGCCCGTACCTGGACAGCAGTTCGATGTTCTCGACCGGCAGGTACAGCTTTGAATTTTCGGCATATTCCAGCAGAAGGCACTCATGGGCGGCACCGGCTGCTGTCACCACCTCCATCCCCTGATAGCGCCCGATGCCGTGATCAACATGCACGACCAGATCGCCGGGAGTCAGGCTTTGAGTTTCTGTCAGGAAGTTCTCGGCCCGCCGCTTGCGTTTTGGCGCACGGATCAGGCGGTCACCCAGCACGTCCTGTTCGGAAATTACCGTCAAGATCCTTTTATCGCCTACCGCTTCGGCGCTTGAGGAGACGGGCCCTTCAAAGCCATGATCCAAGGCCCACACCACCAGATGCAGGCCGCGCTTGCCGATGCGGGTGGCGTCAGTGATCGGGATGGCCTCGGCCAGACCTTCATCCTCGATGAGCCCGGTCAGACGCTCGCGCGCACCGTCGGAATAACTGGCGACGACAACTGGGCCAACGTCCATTTTCGCTTTAATATGCGCGGCCAAAGCCCCGAAAAGGCTGATGGATTCTTGCTGACGCTCTGGTGAGAAGTTGCGCCCGATCCGGCCACCTGCGTCCGTTACGCCAAGGCCCGTCGCCTGCGGGAGCGCGCCGAACTGCAACACCCGGCGACCTTCCACCGCCCCCTCCCACGCCGCATCATCCAAGTACAAGCCGGACGGCGGCGCAGGCTTGTAGACCGAATCCATTTTCGAGCGGTTCGCCATGGCCAAACGGCGCGTTTCGTACTGATCCTCGATGCTCTCCCACCGCGCCAGACGAGAAGGCGTGACCTGCTCATCAAGGCTGATCGTTGCCCCCGGCACGTAATCGAACAGAGTCTCAAGCCGGTCATGGAAGAAGGCCAGCCAATGCTCTGCCCCCTGATGCTTGCGCCCGGCGCTGATCGCCTCATAAAGCGGATCGTCGGTGCCTGCGGCGCCGAATTCCAGACGATAGTTCTGGCGAAAACGGGTCACCGCGGCCTCGTCCAGAATGACCTCGGACACAGGGGCCAGTTCGACCATGTCCAGCTTTTCCGTGGTGCGTTGCGTTGCCGGATCAAACCGGCGCGCGCCGTCCAGTACGTCGCCGAACAGATCGAGGCGCACAGGGCCAAGATCGCCGGGCGGATAAATGTCGATGATGCCACCGCGCACCGCATAGTCGCCCGGTTCCATAACCGTGGGGCTTTGCACAAACCCCATGCGCACAAGGAAGGCGCGCAAAGCCTGCTCATCCACGCGGCTGCCCACAGTCGCCTTGAACGCCGCCTCACGCAACAGATCCCGCGCAGGCACACGCTGCGTCATCGCATTGAGCGTGGTCAGCAGCACGAAACTTTTGGGCATCTCATGGACAAGCGCGGCCAGCGTCGCCATGCGTTGTGCCGAGATATCGGCATTGGGCGACACCCGGTCATATGGCAGGCAATCCCAGCCCGGAAACACCAGCACCGGCATGTCGGGGGCGAAAAACCGCAAGGCGCCGCGCATCGCCTCAAGCCGTTTGTCATCGCGCGCCACATGCAGGACCGGGCCACACGCGGCCACTTCATCCAGAATCAGCTTGGCGTCAAAGCCTTCGGGCGCACCCGAAACGGTGATGTGGGATGACTGGCTCATGGGCTCGCAGATCGGGGAAAACAGGACGCTTCAATTGAGGCAATCGGGGCTCAAGTCAACCGCCGAACGGGCCGACGGACATGTTTTGATACATCCCCCACAGGGCAGTGACGAAAATCGACACCATCCCGATGGCCTGAACATAGGTGCGGTGGCGGCCCATCCGCTTCCAAAGCAGCTCGCCGCGCGCCTCTTCGGACTGGATCAGGCGGGCCGTGGACAGGTTCAGCGCACCGACTATGGACATGGGAAAGCTCAGCAGAAATACCGCTTGGGCGAATTCGACACGGTAGACGAAGCCAAGCAGCGCAAGGCCGGTCAGCAGGAAACATGTCAGTCCCAGCACCCACAGGCCCGACACGTTGCCTATGAACAGCAGCCGGTTCGTGTTGATGCGCACCAGGTCCTCTAGATCCTCGGCCGCCTGACCTCCGTAACGACGCGCCCGCGCGATCATGTCATAAGGCACGCCCAACACCCAATGGCTGGCCGTGGACCACACGACAGCCAGCGCGATCCAGAACCACAGGTTCGAGAACGAGCGCATGTCGATCAGTTCAAAGATGGTTTCGTGCCAGTCCACGTATTGCCTTGTTTGCTCGGCGCAGGCCGCGCCCGCTTGTGATTGGCGACCCTCTTAGCGTGCACGAGGACCGGTGCCTAGGCATGCTGTGTGCAAAAACCTCAGCCCCTTGCACAGACGTCACAGCTTGCCCGCCAGCGCCGGCCGCAGTGGCGCCAAGCGTCTTGCCTGCCTTGGCCATTCATGCCACCCATGGCCTGTCAACTGAACTGGACAGACACATGCGCCCGACCCAAGCTCCCTTTCCTTCCACCCGCCTGCGCCGCACCCGCGCCACCCCTGCCATCCGGGGCCTGGTGCGGCAAAACACGCTGACGGTAGATGATTTCATCTGGCCGGTCTTCGTGCGCAGCGGCGAGGGGATCAAGGAAGCCATTCCTTCGATGCCCGGCGTTTTCCGCCGCTCGGTCGACAAGGTGGTCGAGGCCGCGCGCGAAGCCGCCGATCTGGGCATCCGCGCGATCTGCCTGTTCCCATATACCGGGATCGAAGAGCGAACCGAGGATTGCGCAGGCGCATGGGACCCCGACAACCACGCCAACCGGGCCATCCGCGCGATCAAGGCAGCTGTACCGGACATCGCGATCATGACGGATGTGGCGCTCGATACCTACAACATCAACGGCCATGACGGCTTTGTCGAGGACGGCGAAATCGTGAACGACCGCACCGTCGAAGCGCTGGTGAAAATGACCTTGGCGCAGGCCGAGGCGGGCGCGGATATCATCGGCCCTTCTGACATGATGGACGGTCGGATAGGGGCGATGCGCGCCGCACTTGAGGTGGCAGGGCATCAGAAGGTGATGATCCTCAGTTATGCGGCCAAATACGCCTCGGCCTTTTACGGACCTTTTCGCGACGCAGTGGGCGCGTCGAGCGCGCTGACGGGCGACAAGAAAACCTACCAGATGGACCCGGCAAACGCGGACGAGGCGATGCGGCTGATCGAACGGGATCTGGCCGAAGGGGCGGATATGATCATGGTGAAACCCGGCCTGCCCTATCTCGACATCTGCCGCCGGGCGCGCGACACATTTGGCGCGCCGACCTTCGCCTATCAGGTGTCGGGCGAATACGCGATGATCAAGGCCGCCGCCCAGAATGGCTGGATCGACGAGGAAAGGGTGATGTTGGAAAGCCTGATGGCGTTCAAACGCGCTGGCTGCGACGGCATACTCACCTATTTCGCCCCCGCCGCCGCGCGCGCCCTGCAAGGCAAATAGCGACGCGCTTCAGCATCCACCTTCTCTGATTAAAAAAAATCCCGGGGGAGTCGCGGCACGCGACGGGGGCAGAGCCCCCTTCAACAGATCGTGTATTTACCGGCAGAATCCCGCCAAAACACCACAATGTAGTGACAGGTGCCGACAACTTTCGTATGGTCTTGCCAAGCGTGGGCAAACCGCGCAGCAACATGAGCAGTACAGGCGGTTCAAAATGACAGATTTCAAAATGTCGCGGCGGGTTTTTACCGCTGGCGCATTGGCGGGCACGGCAGTGCTTGCCGGATGTGGCAACGGCGTGGGCAGCCGAGGCAGCGTGACGATCGACGCGCGTGTCAATGCCACGCTGGACGAGATGTATCGCACCTATCCCAACACCCGCTCACTGGCGCAAAAGTCCAATGGGATGCTGGTGATGCCGCTGGTGACCGAAGCGGGTTTCGGCTTTGGCGGCGCCTATGGGCGCGGCGCGCTGCTGGTCGATAATGTGACAGTGGATTACTATTCGATCGTGAAGGGTTCGGGCGGGCTGCAGATCGGCGCGCAGCAATTCGCGCATGTGTTGTTCTTCATGACCGAAGAGGCGCTGGCAGGGTTCCGCCGCTCGCCGGGCTGGGCCGCTGGGGCGGATCTTGAATACGTGATTTCCGACAGGGGCGACAGCGTCGAGGCAGACACGACAACGACCCTTTCGCCGGTCCTTGCAGCGGTTTTCGCGCGTGCCGGGCTGCGCCTTGGGGCCACGCTCGAAGGCACCAAATATACCCGGATCATCCCTTGAAACAGATTGGGCCCCGGCATGCCGCCGGGACCCTTCCAACACGCAAAGAACAACGTCAACAGCGCGCTATAAAGCACTGAAGTAAAACGCAAACGGGTTGGCGGGCGGGCGCATTTACCAAGAGGCAAACAGAGCCGCCCGACAACCATCCTATCCCATCGCTTGCAACCGCTTGAACAGGCTCGATGTGTCCCAGCGCCCGCCGCCCAGTTTCTGCACATCCTTGTAGAACTGATCGACCAGCGCCGTGACAGGCAGGGATGCCCCGTTCTCGTCCGCCGTATCAAGGCATATCCCAAGATCCTTGCGCATCCAGTCCACGGCAAATCCGTGATCGAAATGATCGTCCAGCATCGTCTCGTACCGGTTGGACATCTGCCATGACCCGGCGGCGCCCTGGCTGATCACCTCAACCACCGCGCGCCCGTCCAGCCCTGCCTTTTCTGCGAAATGCAGCGCCTCGGACAGACCCTGCACAAGACCCGCGATGGCGATCTGGTTGCACATCTTGGTCATCTGCCCGGTGCCACTGGCACCAATGCGGCGGCAGAGCTTGGCATATGTGTTCATCACCGGCTCGGCGCGGGCATATGCGCCTTCGTCGCCGCCACACATGATCGACAGGGCTGCGTTTTCCGCTCCTGCCTGCCCGCCCGAAATGGGGGCATCCACATAGCTGATCTGGGCGGCATCGGCGGCGGCATAAAGCTCGGCCGTAACTTTTGCCGACACGGTTGTGTGATCGACAAACACAGACGCCTTGCCCATTCCCGCGAACGCACCGTTCTCACCAAGACAGACAGAGCGCAAATCGTCGTCATTGCCGACGCAGGACATCACGAACTCCGCCCCAATCGCAGCTTCGCGCGGGGTTTTGGCCATCGATCCGCCATGGGTCTTGACCCAATCCTCCGCCTTGGACGCGGTGCGGTTGTAGACGGTCACGTCATGGCCTGCCTTTTGCAGGTGCCCCGCCATCGGAGCCCCCATCACACCCAGTCCCAGAAATGCCAGTTTCGCCATGTATTCCCTCCCGATTTGCGCAAAGCCCGCCTTGCGCTTCTTGTCCGCTCTACCTAACAGTCATGGGCCAAGGGTCAACGTCAGAGCAAGGGGCAAAGTGGCGTAACATGGCGGTGGTGTTTCAATGGCTTGTACGTCTGACGGCGGCGATGATCGTGCTGTTTGTGCTGTGCGTGGCCCTTGTCTACTACCTCGCTTCGCGGTCTTTGCCGAATTATGACTCCGTCGTGCAGGTGCCCGGCATCAGCGACGCAATCGAAATCGTGCGCGACCATGCCAACGTGCCCCATATCTTTGCCAGTACGGACGCGGACGTGTTTCACGGCCTTGGCTATGCCCATGCGCAGGACAGGCTGTGGCAGATGATGATGTTGCGCCGCACGGCCCAAGGGCGGCTGAGCGAGCTTTTCGGCCCTTCCACCGTGGACATCGACAGCTTTATCCGCCGCCTTGATATCTATCGCCTTGCCGTCCAATCGGTCGATGCGCAGGACCCGGGCACACTGGCCGCACTCGAGGCCTATTCGGCAGGCGTCAACGCCCGCCTTGACCAGATCAACGCCGAGGCTTTGGGGCGCGGTGCGCCCGAAATGTTCCTGTTCCGCACCGCCCTTGCCCCTTGGCGACCCGCAGACACGCTTGCCATCGCCAAACTGATGGGTCTGCAACTGTCGGGCCATATGTCCGAGGAAATCCTGCGTGCGCAGATGTCGCTGGCGCTGGATGATCCCGCCCGGCTTGCCGATATCCTTCCGGACGTGCCCGGCCCCGGCGTGGCCAGCCTGCCCGAATATGCAACCCTTGTACCGGGGGCGACCGCACGCTTTGCCTCGCACCGGGACACGCGCCCGATATTTCCCCTGTCGCCGTTCCGCGACCGCGGTTTCGCCGGGGCGTCCAACGCATGGGCAGCGGCGGCTTCGCGCTCGGCTTCGGGGGGCACGCTGCTCGCCAACGACCCGCATCTGGGATTTTCAGCCCCTTCGGTCTGGTACCTCGCCCGGCTCGAACTCAGTACCGGCGGCGTGATCGGCGGCACCATTCCGGGCATGCCCATGGTACTCACGGGCCGCTCTGACCGCCTCGGCTGGGGGCTGACCAGCGCTTACGTCGACGATCAGGACGTGTTGATCGAAGAGCTGAACCCCGACAATTCCGAGCAATACCGCACTCCGGACGGGTTCAAGGACTTCGAGCGGCGCGATTCCATCGTCGAGATCAAAGGCGCGGACCCCATCACCCTGACCCTGAGGTGGAGCGACAATGGCCCCATCCTGCCGGGCCGCTTTCGCGATCTGGAATCAGTCACGCCGCCGGGACATGTCGCGGCGCTCAGCTGGACGGTGCTTAGTCCCAATGACACGTCCGTCGCTGCGGGCATGGGCATCATGATGGCCAACAGCGTGGCCGAGGCGATCACGGCTGCGGAAATTCACATCGCCCCCGCGCAAAACCTGACCCTTGCGGATCGCGGCTCGATCGCGATGAAAACCATCGGCGCAGTGCCCAAGCGGGACGCGGCACACCAAAGTCAGGGGCGCATGCCGTCGCTGGGATGGCGGGCCGAAAACCGCTGGCAGGGGCGCATGCCCTACAGCTCCAACCCCGGTTTCGTGGCCCCCGTGGGCGGCATCCTCGGCAACACCAACAACAAGATGATCGACCGCCCCTTTCCCAACCACGTGAGTTTCGAATGGGGCGACACCCAGCGCGTGCAACGCTGGCGGCGGCTGATGCAAACGCGCGAGGTGCATACGCGCGACAGTTTCATCGAGGCGCAGCTTGATACCGTATCGTTCACCGCGCGCGCCCTGCTGCCCCTGATGGGGGCCGAGTTGTGGTTCACGGGCGAGGCTGCCCCATCCGGCACCCCCGAGCGGCAACGCCAGCGCGCGCTGGCCCTGCTCGCCGAATGGAACGGCGAGATGAACGAACACTGGCCCGAACCCCTGATCTATGCCGCATGGCTGCGCGCCCTTCAGGACCGCATTGCGCGCGACGAAATTGGCCCCCTTGCGGATGAGCTGACCCATGTGGAGCCGCTCTTCATCGAGCGCGCCTTTCGCGACGTGGACGGCGCTGCGATCTGGTGCGACGTGCGCCAGTCTGCCCCGATCGAGACCTGCGCCGACATGGCCCGCCTTGCGCTGGATGACGCGCTGGTGTGGATCAATGAGACATGGGGAACGCAGCTTGAATCCTTGCGTTGGGGCGATGCGCATCAGGCCACCCATGACCATCAGGTACTGGGCGAAGTGCCGGTGCTGAAGCATTTCGTCAACATCCGCCAGTCCACGTCCGGCGGCGACAACACGTTGCAACGCGGGCTGACCAAGGGGACGGACCCGGACCCGTTCAGCAATGTACACGGCGCGGGCTATCGCGGGGTCTATGATTTCGCCGATCCCAACAGCTCCGTTTTCGTGATCTCGACCGGGCAGTCGGGCCATTTCCTGTCGCGCCATTACGACGATCTGGCGCAGTTGTGGCGGCGCGGGGAGTATATCCCCATGTCGCTGGACGAAGGGTTGGCGCGGGCCGCAAGCGTTGGGGTCACGCGGCTTGAACCTTTGCAGTGATGCCCACGATTCTGTTCAACAAACCCTTTGGCGTGTTGTCGCAATTTACCGACAAGGGCAGCGAAGGGTCGCCCCGCCCGACCCTGTCCAACTTCATCGACCTGCCGGGCGTCTATCCCGCCGGTCGGCTGGACCGCGACAGCGAAGGGCTGATGGTGCTGACCAGTGACGGCGCCTTGCAGGCGCGCATCGCGGACCCGAAGTTCAAGGCGGCCAAGACCTATTGGGTGCAGGTCGAAGGTCAGGTGACGCAAGAGGCCGTGGATTCACTGTCTGCGGGCGTGGTGCTGAAAGACGGTCCTACCCGTCCTGCCAAGGCCCGCGTGATCCCCGAACCCAAGGGGCTGTGGCAGCGCGACCCGCCAATCCGGGTGCGCAAGTCGGTGCCGGACTCGTGGATTGAACTGACGATCAAGGAAGGACGCAACCGGCAGGTGCGGCGTATGACGGCGACGGTGGGTTTCCCGACGCTGCGCCTGATCCGGGTGGAGATCGGGGTGTGGT
>CAYGPT010000046.1:0-28069 GCA_964351755.1 uncultured Rhodobacterales bacterium
GTGGAGTGCTGGGGCGGGGCAACCTTTGATGTCGCCTACCGCTTCTTGCAGGAATGCCCGTGGCAGCGCCTGCGCGATCTGCGCGAACGGATGCCGAACCTGATGACCCAGATGCTGCTGCGCGGGGCCAACGGGGTGGGCTATACCAACTATCCCGACAACGTGGTGCAGGAATTCGTCCGTGTGGCCGCCGCAACGGGCGTCGACGTGTTCCGCGTGTTCGACAGCCTCAACTGGGTCGAAAACATGCGCGTCGCCATGGATGCGGTGGTTGAAAACAACAAGGTCTGCGAAGGCACGGTCTGCTACACCGGCGACATCCTGAACCCGGACCGGGCCAAGTACGACCTGAAATACTATGTCGACATGGGCAACCAGCTGAAGGCGGCTGGCGCGCACGTGCTCGGCCTCAAGGACATGGCGGGCTTGTTGAAGCCCGCGGCCGCGCGCACCCTGATCAAGGCGCTGAAACAGGAGGTGGGCCTGCCGATCCATTTCCATACCCACGACACCGCCGGCATTGCCTGCGCCACCATCCTTGCTGCCGCCGAGGCGGGCGTGGACGCGGTCGATTGCGCGATGGACGCGCTGTCGGGCAACACGAGCCAGGCCACGCTTGGCTCGATCGTCGAGGCGCTGCAGAATTCGGATCGCGACACCGGCCTGTCCATCGACGCCGTGCGCGATATCTCGGATTACTGGGAGGCCGTGCGCGAACAATACGCCGCCTTCGAGAGCGGCATGCAGGCCCCATCTTCCGAAGTCTACCTGCACGAAATGCCGGGTGGGCAGTTCACCAACCTCAAGGCGCAGGCGCGATCATTGGGTCTGGAAGAACGCTGGCACGAGGTTGCGCGCACCTATGCGGATGTGAACCAGATGTTCGGCGATATCGTCAAGGTCACCCCGTCCTCCAAGGTTGTCGGGGACATGGCGCTGATGATGGTCAGTCAGGGGCTGACCCGTGCCGAGGTCGAGGACGAAGGCAAGGACCTCGCCTTTCCCGATTCCGTCGTGGACATGATGCGCGGCAATCTGGGTCAGCCTCCGGGCGGGTTCCCGGCGGCGATCCAGGCCAAGATCCTGAAAGGCGAGAAACCCAACCTCAAACGGCCCGGCGCGGATGTGCCCGCCGTAGATCTGGAGGCCACGCGCAAGGAGCTCAGATCGCAGCTTGAGGGGCGTGAGGTGGATGACGAGGACCTGTCGGGCTACCTGATGTATCCCAAGGTATTCCTTGACTACATGGGCCGTCATCGCACCTACGGACCCGTTCGGGTGCTGCCAACCAAGACGTTCTTCTACGGCATGGAACCGGGCGAGGAAATCACCGCCGAGATCGACCCGGGCAAGACCCTCGAAATCCGCCTGCAAGCGGTGGGCGAAACCGGAGAGGACGGCGAGGCGCGGGTGTTCTTCGAACTCAACGGCCAGCCCCGCGTGATCCGGGTGCCGAACCGTCTGGTGAAATCCACGACCCAACAGCGGCCCAAGGCCGAAGTCGGCAACCCCAACCACATCGGCGCACCCATGCCCGGCGTGGTGGCCAGTGTCGGCGTGCAGGTGGGCCAGAGCGTGGCAGAGGGCGACCTGCTTCTGACCATCGAGGCGATGAAGATGGAGACCGGCATTCACGCCGAACGGGACGCGGTCGTCAAGGCCGTGCATGTCGGCCCCGGCGGTCAGATTGACGCCAAGGACCTGCTGGTCGAGTTGGAGTGAGGCCAAGAGGGATGTTCAGGGCAAGAATAGGTGAAGGTCAGTTCGGAGCCCAAAAAGGCGGGAAATTCTAATCAATCTGAGTGCTGCACGCGTGTCGTGACCACGTAATGGAAAGAACTTCAACGTGGCGGTCGGCACTGCTGAGCCGAACTATTGTTTGCGAACCATCTTTTGCGGAAAATTCTGCGTCAATTAGAGAGATTTCCTTCCCGTTCGAGCGCAGTTGCATGATCTGTGTTTGTGGAAGACCATTGAGAATTTCGCGACGAATCTTCGCCTCCAAGACAACGAATTCATCTACTCCACCTTCGTATGTCCGAGTAACACTTAAGACATTGCTCTTACAGAATTCAATTACGCCGTTGGTACCGACTACCATCCAGAGACTTTGATTGGGATCGCCTAGGCGTGGCTGTAGTTCCCATCCATTGGACTGCGCGTGAATTATCGCCTGCTCTTTGGTGCTGCCAAGGATAAATCCCAGAGTTCTGTCATCTGCGGCGAACAGTTCCAGCGGATAAAGGAGCAATCCAATGATTGCGAGGGCGATACGAAGAATTTTCAAATGACATCCTAACCAAAAGAGCTCTGAGGCCTTTCAAAACTAGCAGGTGTTCTA
The DNA here is from genome assembly GCA_964351755.1 of uncultured Rhodobacterales bacterium. Classification (GTDB taxonomy): domain Bacteria; phylum Pseudomonadota; class Alphaproteobacteria; order Rhodobacterales; family Rhodobacteraceae; genus Tateyamaria. Next base: position 2,342 of record CAYGPT010000046.1, read on the forward strand.
ATATCAGCAAGGTCCGCAAAGCGGACAAAAGTTTGATGCCGATGTATGACGGCTTTGCCGCAGGTTCGCCGGGTTGCCCGGCCAAGTCTGCATGTCGCCACTGCATGGTCGCGGATCGGAGTCATCGCCGCACATGGGCCAAGCTGCGCCACACGCCCGCGCCCTCGCACAAGAATTTGCATTCTGAAACAATTGCCCAAAGCGGTTTGAAAGGCGCTTGCCTGCGGCCTGCAACCGCGCAAAGGCTGGTGTGTGGCAGTTCCGCGCCGCATCACCGCTTTCCCTTGGACCCGTCCCATGACCCCACTCAGCAACCGCACCGTCTGGCTGGCCGTGTCGGCGATGTTCATCCTCAACGGCGCGCTGCTGGGCATCTGGGCCTCGCGCATTCCGGCCATGGCAGAGCGCCACAACCTGAATGAGCGGGAACTGGGGCTGTTGTTGCTGTTGCTGGCCGTTGGCGCGATTGCGGCCTTTCCGCTGGCAGGGCGGTTTTCGGACCGGTGGGGCGCGGTGTACCTGACCTTGCGGCTGGCAGTGGCCTATACGGGGGCGCTTGGGCTGACGGCGCTGGCTCCGAATGTCGCAACCCTCGCGATTGCGCTGGCCCTGTTCGGCGCGACCCACGGGGCCATGGACGTGGCCATGAACACATGGGCAGGCGAGGCGGAGTCCCATATCGCGCGCCCGGTCATGTCCTCGTTTCACGCGATGTTCTCGCTTGGGGCCGGATTGGGCGCGGCGAGCGGGTTCGTGGCCGAAGCATCGGATGTCGGGGTCACGCCGCATTTCATTGGGGCCGGTGTCGCAATCGCCGTGCTGACCTTGCCGTTCGCGCGCATCGGGTGGGTGTCGCAGACCCAGACCAGCGCTGCGGGCGCGCCCCTGTTCGCCCTGCCGCGCGGGCCGCTGGCCGCCGTCGGGCTGATTGCCCTGTGCACGTCTGTTGGCGAAGGTGCGATGCTGGACTGGAGCGCGCTGCTGCTGATCGAAACCTCGGGCGTGACGCCGGCCAATGCCGCCCTTGGCTATTCCGTATTCGCGGTGGCGATGGTTGTCACGCGACTGCTGGGCGATCAGGCGACGCGCCTTTTCGGCCCGTCCGCGACAGCGCGGGGGGCTGGCATTTTCGCGACTGCTGGCGCGCTCACTGCCGTCGCATCTCCCGACTATGCCATCACGCTGGTCGGTTTTGCGCTGATGGGGATTGGCTATGCGGTGATCATGCCGCTGGCCTTTTCGCGGGCGGCGCGCGATCCTCACCTGTCCCCGGGCACGGCCATCGCAGCGGTGTCTTCGCTGGGTTATGGTGGTTTGCTTCTGGGCCCGCCGGTGATCGGCTTTGTGGCCCATGCGACGACTCTGCGCACCGGATTTGCCGTGCTGGCCGTGCTGGCCGCACTGATCATTGTTCTTGGCGGATCTGTGCAGACTAAACGGGTCTGACATGTCTTGCATGCGCGCCGTCCTTGCGGCAGGCAAGGGGCCATGCGCCTGGCTTCTGTTTCGCTCATAGTACCCGACTACGACACCGCCATCGCGTTTTACTGCGGTGTGATGGGGTTCGATCTGACTGTGGACATCGACCAAGGGCGCAAACGCTGGGTCGAGGTCCGCCCTCGGGGCGGTGGCGCGTCATTCGTGCTCGCGCGCGCCGATGGGCCAGTCCAAAAAGCAGCCGTTGGCGCACAGGGGGCCGGACGGGTGTGGCTGTTCCTGCAGACGGATGATTTCGTGCGTGATCATGCCCGGCTGATCGCTGCAGGGGTCCCCTTCGAGGAAGACCCCCGCGTCGAGCCTTACGGCACCGTAGCCGTGTTCCGCGATCTGTTTGGCAACCGCTGGGATCTGATCGAGCGACGCTAGTTGCCTTGTGTCTGCTGAAACGCCTGCATCATCGCTGCCGTAAAGCCGCTTTCCTGCATCCGCGCCATGCTGAGCTGCATGAAACCACAGGACTGCGCGATCTGGGCTGACTGCTCCTGCGTGATGCCCTCGGGCTGCAGGTCAAGGGAGTCGAGGCTGGTCATGGTGGCGGTCTGCAATTGCGGAATCACAGCCTCCATTCGGTCAAGCAGCGTGTCGACCGCGCCCGGGCCGCCCATGGCGGTGTACTGGTCCAGCATGCACGTGCCAGCCGCGCGGAACGCATCATCCCATGAGGTGTCGGGCAGGGCCGCCAGCATCGGGGCGGGGTCGCCTCCATTGGCTGCAATCTCGCGGGCCATCATCTTGGCCATCTCAAGGTTCATCTGTTCGGAGACGGATTCAAGCCGGTCAAGTTGGCTTTGGGCCTGTGCAGCGACGGCGGCAAACAGCAAAACGGCGGCGAGGGCAATGCGGATCATCAAAGTCTCCTGTGGATCAATCGTTGCAACCAGTATCAAATTATCACGATATTTTCTTGTCTTGCCCGGAGTCGCAAGGGGCGGAGTCAGCGTTTTGTGAACCCTTTGCCAATTGCGCCGCGCAGACAGCGTGGCACGGTTGGATAGGCGTCGGTGAGGAAATAGGCATAGGTGCCCGAGGGATAGTCCACCGTCACGACCTGCGCCCCGTTGCATTCATCCAAAGCACCTGACCCGGCCACGAACTGGTAGTCCTGCTTGAACGCACCATCGTAGCGACCGCCTGGCTGCGTGCCACCCGGACGGTTGCCGGATTTCAGCTGATAGGACGAGGTCATGCGCACCACCTTGCCCCCCGCCAGTGCGGTCATTGCATAGATCGGGAAGCCATCGGCGGCATAGCCCAGAAGGGGCGAGGGTTTAGAGGCCGACCAGCCCAGTTGCTGCATCAATCCAACGGGCAGCCCGTGATAGTGATAGGCGCCACCGGGTTGCACATGGGCGTAATTGGCGTCCAATCCCAGCGACACGGCCCCGCCAAGGGCGTTGTACTCCCATCCCGATCGCGGGTTACCGCGCCAGAATTCGGCGGCATTGGGATCAAAGGGCACACCGTTCACGGCCACGCCAAAGGATGCGCCCATGAGCAGCGCCTTGGCAGCCCCGACACGCGGCGACAGCGGCACCTGAAAGCGGTGGTTTTGCGCTGCAATGGTATTTGGATTGCCCGCATTGGGATAGCGCCCCACCGCATGCGTCGGCAGCCCGTTCGAGGTGATGGTGCGGGTGCGCCCGTTGGTTGTGATCTTGACCGTGGCGCCCTTGACCGTGCGATTTGCAGAGGCCAGCGCAATCGTTTCGGCTTTGGTAACGGTGTGCTGACGCATCATGGGCTGCGCTTTGGCGCATACAGCGACGCCGATCAGGATGGCGCAGGCCAGGGTGGCTGTTTTAAGGTTGGACTGATCCAGGATCATTTCAAAAGCCTTTTCAATTGGGGTCAATAATGCGGCCCGGTTCGGGAATGACCGAAACGGCCCCCCGACCTGTTGGGCCAAAATCAAGTTCAAGCGTGAAAATGCCCGGCGGTGGACCCGGAAACTCCAGCACAGTCATGACCGAAACGTCCTGCGCAAAATTGACATAGATAGGCCGCATATCGCGCGCCTTTGCGCCTTGGGCTGCGGTTCCGACCAGAACCAAAGGACCGCCCAGACCTGTCAGCAACAGGGACACCGCAACGCGGTTGCCCTCTTGCGTGGCCGTTATCACCTCGGCCAGCATGTCGGGGCTGTGATCCCCGTCATGTGCCATGGCGCGCGCGCCCATCAGCGCGATCAGCAGTGCAAGGGCAAGGCCAACGATATGTCGCATGGTGCCGTTCATACTGCTTCTACGACGTGCGTGCATCGTTCCGTCGCGCGACCGCGCAATTTTTCAAAAGGTTTTTTGTGGGCCAAGGTGATTTTCCACTTGCAGGGCAGGGCCGGGATAAGTATCTCACGCCTCACCCAAGGAAGCGGGCGTAGCTCAGGGGTAGAGCATAACCTTGCCAAGGTTAGGGTCGGGCGTTCGAATCGCCTCGCCCGCTCCAAATAGCCACAGCACCCATGTGGTTTGCAACAAGGTCGCTTTCGAGTGGCCTTTTGTTGTTTTCGGCCGAAGCGACGTCGCACTTTGGCAGAAAAGCATTGCCGCGAATTCCACATACCCCGCCAAAGCCGCGACGAAATGGTGTCCCGTCAGGAATGCTATCGACACCGGGCAGATACGCTGCGATAGACCGCCTTTCTTTCCCACGTCCCTTGGCCGGAGATCCTTTCCCATGTTGCTCAACGTGAAAGCATGCCTTGTTTATACGGCACCGCAGGTGTGCGACGCATTGCTTCAGGTCGAACCGACCACAGATGGCGGACAGCGCTGCGAAGACCCGCGCTTTTTGCTGCTGTCCGGCACATCCGTGCGGGAGTTCGAGGGTGAGGACACGATCGGCATGCGCAGGTGGGTGTCAGTCGGAGAACGGCTGGATTGCATTTACGAGGCGCAGGTCGAGGTGCGCAGACACGTCGCCGCGCTTGATCAGCTTCGCGAAACGCCCCGCCATCAGTTGCCCGGATCGGTGATCCCCTACCTTATGCCGTCGCGCTACTGCCAGTCCGACCTGTTTCTGGACTTCACCGCGGCCCAGTTCGACGGGCTGGCCGGCGGCGCGCTCGTGGAAAGGATGAGCGATTGGGTCGGGTCCAACTTTACCTATGACATTTTCACCAGCAATCCGGGCACGACCGCGACCGACAGCTTTGCGTCCCAACGCGGTGTGTGCCGCGATTATGCCCATGTCCTGATTGCTCTTGTGCGCGCTGTCGGAATCCCTGCGCGCTTTGTCAGTGCCTATGCGCCGGACGTCACACCGCAGGATTTCCACGCCGTCGTCGAGGTGTTTCTGGAAGGTGATTGGCACCTTGTCGATCCGACTGGAATGGCTGCGCCTACGAACATTGTGCGCATCTGCGTCGGCCGAGATGCGGCGGATGCGTCTTTTCTGACGTCCTATGGTGCGCTGAACCTGCAAGAGCAAAGCGTCCATGTGCAGCGTGTCGCGACATAAACAGCGCTTTTGGCGTGCGCGGCATCAAATCGAACCGACCCGCATCGAAACCGAGCGCGGCGATATTGTATAGTTAAGGTTTCAAGATTAGTGCTTGCGGCGCAGCCTGGCTGCACTGCCCTCCTTTCGTGGATCAGAAATGACTTATTGCGTTGGCCTTTACCTCAACCGTGGCCTTGTTTTCATGTCCGACACCCGCACCAATGCGGGGGTCGACAACTTTTCGACCACGAAAAAGATGTTTTCCTGGGACGTGCCTGGCGACCGCGCCATCACAATCATGACCGCAGGCAATCTGGCCACGACGCAGGCCGTGATCAGCATTCTTGAGGAACGCTCAAAGGTTCTGTCCGAACGCAAGCCCACCATCCTCGAATTGCCCACCATGTTCGAAGTCGCCCGTTTTGTCGGCGCGACCCTGAAAGAGGTGATTCAAGGCGGCGGCGCGGACGGTCAGTCGGCGACATCGGCCTTCAAGGCATCGGTCATCGTGGGCGGGCAGATCAAGGGGGGCGTGCCCACGCTGTTTCTGGTCTATCCCGAAGGCAACTTTATCGAAGTGACCGAGGATGCCCCGTTTTTCCAGATCGGCGAGACGAAATACGGCAAGCCGATCCTTGTACGCGCATATGACCCGGACATGAGCTTCGAGGATGCGATCAAGTTGCTCATGGTATCCTTTGATTCCACGATCAAGGCGAACCTGTCTGTTGGTCTTCCCTTGGATATGCAGTTTTATGATGTGGGCAGCTTCAAGCTGGACACCCAGCCGCGCGTGACCGGTGATGATCCCTATTTCCAGTTGATCAGCGAAAGCTGGGGGGACGCGTTGCGCAACGCGTTGATGCAATTGCCAAGTTACGAGCGCAAGTAACCATCCGTCAGCCTGCGATGGCGACATCCACGGCTTGCGTGTTCTTTTGCCCGCCTGACGATCTGAGGTGCCCGCGTACCGGGGCGACATCGGAATAGTCGCGCCCATAGCCTGCCACGACGTGATCCGTGCCGACCAATGTTGCATTGGTCGGATCATATTCGATCCACCCCTGCATTGGCCCGCACCACGCCCGCACCCATGCATGCATCGCATCCACCCCTTCCAGCTTGACCCCACCCGGCGGCGGCAGCGTCCGCAGGTAGCCGCTGACATAGCCTGACGGGATACCAAGGCTTTGCAGGGCAAGGATCATGATATGCGTGAAATCCTGACAGACGCCGCGCCGCAAACGGAACGCATCCGCCGCGTCCGTGTCCACGGTCGTGGCCGTCGCATCAAAGGTCATCGCATCATGCAGCGCCTTGCCGATGCGGATCACGTTTTCGACTACACTGGCTTCGGGCCGGTACAGATCTTGAGCAAAGGCGCGGATAGCGTTGTTCGGGGGCAGGCGGGGGCTGGGCCCCAGAAAGTGCAGGGGCGAGGCAGCCCCCAAATCGGTCAGAGCATCGCAGTCGACGCGCAGCCGTGCTACATCCGGGGACAGGTCCTGCCACAATTGCGGCGGGTCCACATCGACATGGCAGGACAGGCGAATCGACATTTCGTCATGTTGATCGCGATGCGCGCAGGAATGCGTGGTATTGAGAAAGAAATCCAGCGCCTCAGCGGTTGATTCAGGCTCCGGGAAAATCTCAAGCAGATGTGTCGTCAGTCTTTGGCGGCCAGCCAATGTACGCGGCAAAACGCGGATCAGATGGCGGCTGTTGGCTGCCGGGCGTTCATAGAAATGGGCGATGGTCAGGCGGATGCTGTACTTCATGGATCAGGCCAAATGATAGGCATTGAGCGTGTCGGAAATGGCCCAGATGTCCTGTTTGACGTTTTTCAGCACATCGGGTGTCAAAATGCCGGGTTCGCTGGTTGCCAGTTGCGTTTCCAGCAGTAGGACCTGTCGCGCCACGTGGCTCATGGCATGGTCTTCGTGCTGGGTGGGCAGGTTGGCGATGTGATCCTTGCTGCGCGTGATGTGATAGCGCACCGCGCGCGGATTGTTTGGGTCAAGGGCCAGCAGGTCCGTCACCGAACCTGGGCTGGCGGCGATCTGGAACCGGGTGCGATGGGACACGACGCTGTCCCCGATCTCAAGTGCAAGGTCGATCGCGCCGCTTGCCGGGTCTGCCGACAGGCAAGCGGCCAGCAGCTCGCACATGTTCGCCGCGCGTTCCAGCGATATGCCGATGCTCAGAAATCGCCACCCGTCCGAGCGGTACATGTTTTCATGAACAAGGCCGGCAAAACCGGTGACCTGACGCAATAGCCGGCTGATCTGCACCGGCGTATCCTCAAGCGGGATGGGCTGGCCATCCAGCGCCTTGGCATCCGCCACCAGCCCGCGCAGCGCCATCATCCCGTCGGGCGAAAAGCGGTCGCTGATCCTTGAGGCCGATTGCAGCGCCAGCCCCAAGGGTTCGCCAAAGCGCGCGGCAATGGCCGAGGCGTTGGGTTCGACACCCGCCATAAGGTGGTCGCGGATAAAGGTAGGCATGGCGTCGCTGTGGTCGACCCCGTCGCAAATCCGCGCAAAATAGGCCCGGAACATGCGCATGTTCTGCTCGGCCCGTTCGACATAGCGGCCCAGCCAGAACAGATTGTCCGCCGCCCGGCTGGGCAACAGGGCGTGGGTCAGGCTGCGGGTCACGGCGTTCTTGGACACCGACAGCAGGCTTGGCGTCTTGACCTGCCTTGGGCTGGTCACCCAGACATCTGCAACCTTGCCGCCGCGCTGCATGGCCAGCGCCTTGGCATCGTCCCCTGCGCTGATGCGTGCATAGCCACCGGGCATGACAGCCCAGCCATCCGCCGTGCGCCCCATCGAGATGCGGATACACATGGGCCGCGCAACCAGTTGACCGTCTTTCCAGACCGGGGTGGTGGACAGGGTCACCGCCTCTTGTCCGACAAGATTGTGGCCGCTGGTCTGAAGCATATCGGCCAGTTGCTGCGCGCGTGGCCCGTTACCCAGATCGCCGAAATCCGTCGTGCGCGGATCGGCCATCAGCGGTACAGTCGAAAAAGCATCCCCGATCATCATGCCTGCGCTGTTGGCGATCACGTGGTCGCGCTGACTGTCCTGCCCGCACCACCATGTCGCGATATTGGGCAGGGCCAGTGCCCGCCCCAGATGCGCCCGTGCGATCTTGGGGAAGAACGCCATGAGGGCGCGCGTTTCCAGCACACCCGCACCCACCATGTTCACGGTGCGCAGAGCGCCCGTGCGGATTGCCTCCACCAACCCGGCCGCGCCCAGCATCGAAGTCGAATCCAGTTCCAACGGGTCAAACATCGCGCTTGGCAGACGGTTCCACAGCAGGCTGACGGGCTTCAGGCCCGCGACAGTGCGCACCATCGCCTTGCCGTCCTGCACGATCAGGTCCTCGCCTTCGACCAGCAGCAGGCCCAGATAGCGCGCCATGTAGGAATGTTCAGCATAGTTCTGGTTCATCGGGCCGGGCGACAACAGCGCCACCTCACCCGAGGTGCGCCCGCGGATATTCATCAGCGTTTGCTGGAATTCCTGAAAATACCCAGCCAATCGGTGGATGTTCGCACCTGCGAAAAAGTTTGGAAACACGCGGCCCATTGCGATGCGGTTTTCGACGGCAAACCCGGCGGTCGAGGGTGCCTCGATCAGGTCGCTGATCACCCACCATTTGCCATCCGGCCCCCGCCCGATCTCGAAGGACAGGGTGTTGAGCAGATGCGCGCCCTGCTTGCCGACCCCGACCATGGGGCGCAGCCATGCGGGGTTCTGGCTGAGCAGCTTGGCAGGCAGCTGGCCCGTCGTCACCAGGGTGTTGTCGCCATAGAAATCCTGCAGGATGTATTCCAGCAGGTCCGCCCGCTCGATCAGCCCGTCGGAAATGACCTGCCATTCGTCTTCGCCGATGATTACAGGAATGTGGCTGAGCGGCCATTCGCGTTCTGTTGACAGCGTCTCGTCATATTGGCGAAACAGCACGCCCGCATCGCGCAGATACTGATCCCCGCGCGAAAAGCGCGAGGTCAGGTCCTCGGGCGACAATCGGCCCAGATGCTCAAAAAAGGGCGCCCAGACGGGTTTGACCGTCCCGTCTGGAAACAGCATTTCGTCGTTGAGCGGCGCGCCCTGCGCGGAGTAGGACGCGAGCAGGCTGTGCCCGCTTTGTCCATGCGCATAGGGCTGCGGTGTGTGCATAGGTTAAAGGCCCGCCCTGCGACGCAGGTCCAGCGTCATGGGGAATTCGGGGTGGGGCCGTTCCGGGGCTGGGGGTTGCGTGCCAGCACTGTGCCCCATTTTCTCGAACCTGCTCAAGCGTCGTGCCTCTGCTTCGTTTCCGTTCACCGGGAAGGTTTCGAAATTGCGTCCGCCGGGATGGGCCACATGATAACGGCACCCGCCCAAAGACGTTCCCGTCCACATATCGAAGATATCAAACGTCAGCGGCGCGTCCACTTCAAGCACCGGGTGCAGTGACATCGCCGGTTTCCATGCCTTGTAGCGCACGCCTCCGACCCGCGTCCCATTGGTGGCCGTGGGTGTCATCGGGACGCAGCGTCGGTTTGCGGTGACTGTATAGCGGTCCGGGTTGGCCCCGGTCAGCGTAACCTGAAGCCGCTCGGACGAACTGTCGGTGTAACGCACCGTACCGCCGATGGCGCCGGTTTCGCCCATGACGTGCCACGGCTCAAGCGCCTGACGCAGTTCCAGCGTGATGCCTTCGTAGGTAACCTCGCCGCAGAATGGAAAGCGGAACTCGGCCTGTGCTTTGAACCAGTCGGGATCAAATGCCATGTCATGGGCGCGCAGGTCGGCGAGCACCTCCAGAAAATCTTCCCAGATGAAGGCGGGCAGCATGAAACGGTCATGCAGCGTGGTGCCCCAGCGGGTCAGGTTGCCGCTGATCGGATCCTCCCAACAGCGCGCGATGATGGCGCGCAGCAGCAGTTGCTGGGCAAGGCTCATGCGCGGATTCGGCGGCATTTCAAAGCCGCGGAATTCCACGAGGCCAAGGCGGCCCGTGGGCCCATCGGGCGAGAACAGCTTGTCGATGCAAATCTCGGTCCGGTGGGTGTTGCCGGTCACGTCGATCAACGCGTTGCGCAGCAGACGGTCGGTCAGCCACGGGGGCGGTGGTGTGCCATCGGTTGGTGGCCAGATCTGATCCAGCGCGATCTCAAGCTCGTAAAGCCCGTCATGGCGCGCCTCGTCGATGCGCGGGGCCTGCGAGGTCGGGCCGACAAAGGTGCCGGCGAACAAATAGGACAGGCTGGGATGGCGCTGCCAGAACAGGATCAAGCTTTTGAGCAGATCGGGGCGGCGCAGGAACGGGCTGTCGGCAGGTGTTGCGCCCCCGACAACGACATGGTTGCCGCCGCCTGTGCCGGTGTGACGGCCATCGGTCATGAACTTGTCGGTGCCAAGGCGGCATTGCCGCGCTTCTTCATAGACGGCTTGCGTGGTGTCCACACAAGCGGCCCAGCTTGCTGCGGGGTGGATGTTGACTTCGATCACGCCGGGATCGGGCGCGATGCGCATCACCTCGACGCGGGGGTCATGGGGCGGGGCATAGCCTTCGATCAGCACTTTGCGCCCATTGGCCTTGGCTGCCGCCTCGACGGCGGTGATCAGTTCGAGGTAATCCTCTAGCGTCTCGACAGGGGGCATGAACACGCACAGACGACCATCGCGCGGCTCGACCGAGATGGCGGTGCGCACCCGGCCCGACAGATCGCCCAGAGTCTGTTCGACCTGCTCTTGCCCGGCTGTGCCTTGGGTGCGTTTGGCGACATGTTGTTCGGGTTCTTCCGCCGGCGGGAGGGGGTCGCGCGGCTCGGTCGGGTCCTGCGGGACGATGAAGGGATAGCTGGCCTCGGGAATGTGCGGCAGCGTTCCCAGTGGCAAGCGGTAGCCAACGGGGCTGTCGCCCGCCACAAGAAACACCTTGCCCCGGCGCAGGTTCCAGACCTCGGACATCCATCGGCTTGCGGCGCGGGCCTGCCAGCGCTGCACCGGCAACACATAGCCTGCAGGCGTGGTCAGGCCGCGCTCGAACACGCGGGCGATGCGCGCGCGCTCTTCGGGATCGGCGAGTTTCGAGTTCTCGGGTGTCACGTTGGCGGGCAGGTTGCCTTCCTTGATGATCCACTCGGCGGGGTCCTCGAACGCGGGCAGCACGTTTTGCGTTGGCACGTCGAGGTTCGCAGCGATGGCCGTCAACAGGGCTTGGGCGTCATCGGTGCCGACATCCTCGTGCGTGTCCTCCTGCGCCAGCAGGTCGGGGTCGTGCCAGATCGGCTGGCCGTCCTTGCGCCAGTAGAGCGAAAAGGTCCAGCGCGGCAGCGTCTCGCCCGGATACCACTTGCCCTGTCCGTAATGCAGAAGCCCGCCGGTCGAGAAGCGACCCTGCAGCCGGCGCATCAGCTTGTCGGCAAGTCCGCGCTTGGCGGGGCCGACGGCGTCCGAATTCCACTCGGCGCTTTCAAAATCGTCAATGGAGACAAAGGTCGGCTCGCCGCCCATGGTCAGACGCACATCGCCCGCCTCAAGCCGCTTGTCGACGGCGTGCCCAAGGGTGTTCAGCGCCTCCCAAGCGTCGTCGGAAAACGGTTTGGTGATGCGCGGATGCTCGGCAGTGCGGGTCACCTGCATGTCGAATGAGAATTCGACGTCCGCGGCACTTGCCACCCCTGAAATGGGTGCGGCGTGGCGATAATGTGGGGTGGCGGCGAGTGGGATATGGCTTTCACCAGCCAGCAGGCCGGATGTCGGATCAAGGCCGACCCAGCCCGCGCCGGGCAGGTAGACCTCGACCCAGGCGTGCAGATCGGTGAAATCCTTGTCTGTGCCAGCAGGGCCATCAAGGGCGATGAGGTCTGGTTTCAACTGGATCAGGTAGCCGGAGACAAAACGCGCGGCAATGCCGAGATTGCGCAGTACCTGGACCAGCAGCCAGCTTGAATCCCGACACGATCCGGCCGCGCGGCCCAATGTGGTTTCTGCACTCTGAACCCCCGGCTCCATCCGGATTTCGTAACCGATTTCCCGCGAAAGACGCATGTTCAGCCCGACAAGGAAATCGATCGTGACCATGGGTTCGCGCGATACGCTGGTCAAAAAGGCCTCAAGCAGCGGGCCCACGGGGTCGCGCTGCAGATAGATGCTCAGGTCCGGAGCGATGTCGTCATCATAGGCAAAGGGAAAATCCTTGGCGCTGTCTTCGACGAAGAAATCGAACGGGTTGTATACGGACATATCCGCGACCAGATCCACCTCGATCTTGAACTCGCGCACGGGTTCGGGAAACACGAACCGTGCCAGCCAGTTGCCGTAGGGGTCCTGCTGGTGGTTCACGAAATGGCCTGCTGGCGAGACGGTGAGACTGTGCGATATCACCCGCGTACGCGAGTGCGGGGCAGGGCGCAGGCGGATCGACTGCGGGCCAAGTGTGACGGGCCGGTCGTATTTGTAATGGGTCAGATGGTAGATGCTTGCGGTGATTGACATATAGGCACTCCTTGCGCCCACCATGGACAGGCCGCTGCATCGCAGCAACCGCCAAATCGCCGGAATGCCTGCCGTTTCGCCGCAAATGGCGGGTTGTCGCCCCGATTGGTGGTTTTCTGTTCAAAAGCCGGGTCAGGCCTTCGCTACCCGATCAAGGTCGGCAGCGTCAGCGAAATGGCCGGGACAAAGGTGATCAGCATCAATGCAATCAGGATTGCAATGTAGAACGGCCAGATGGTGCGCACCGCTTTTTCCATCGGCAGTTTCCCGACCGCGCAGCCGACAAACAGACAGGCACCGACCGGCGGCGTGCACAGGCCAAGGCCAAGGTTGACCAGCAGGATCATCCCGAATTGCAGCGGATCGACGCCAAGGGCATTGGTCACGGGCAGGAAGATCGGTGTGCAGATCAGGATCAGGGCCGCCATGTCCATGATCATCCCCAAAATCAGCAGGACCAGATTGATCATCAGCAGGATCAGGATCGGGTTTTCCGTCAGTCCTGTCATCAGGTCCACCGTCTTGGCCGGGACGCGGTAGAAGGTAAGCATATAAGCAAACGCGCCCGCACAGGCGATCAGGATCATCACCATCGCCGTGGTGCGTACCGACTGCACCACCGCCGTCTTGAAGTTTTCAATCGTTATGGACCGATAGACCAGCACCGTGACCAGAAACGCATAGATCGCTCCGAAGGCACCCGACTCGGTCACGGTAAATACACCTGACAGAACGCCGCCCACGATGATCACAGCCGTCAACAGCCCCGGAATCGCGCCAAGAAACGTCATGGTCAGCGCCGCCCAGCCCGGGAATTTTTCGGCCGCATACCCGCGCTTGACAGCAACGATATAGGCCGCCGCCGCCAGGCAGACACACATCAGGATGCCCGGCACGACCCCGGCCAGAAACAGTTTGGAGATCGAGATGCCACCGCCTGCCGCAATAGCAAAGATGATCATGTTGTGGCTGGGGGGAATGATGATCCCCGCGATCGAGGATGTGACCGTGACGTTCACGGCATAATCCGCGTCATATCCCTTTTCCTTCATCACCGGGACAAGGATCGAGCCTAGGGCCGAGATATCTGCGATGGCGGAGCCGGAGATGCCGCCGAACAGCATCGAGGAAAACACGTTCACGATGCCAAGGCCCCCACGCACCGCGCCGACGGCCGCCTGGGCAAAGCGCACAAGGCGCATCGCGATGCCGCCGTGAAACATCAACTCGCCCGCGAAGATAAAGAAGGGGATCGCCATCAGCGCAAAGACATTGATACCGGACACGATCCGCTGGAAGCCGATCATGAGCGGCAGACCTTCGTACCAGAAGGCGGCCAAAGCTGAAATGCCGAGGGCAAAGGCGACGGGCGTTCCGATCACCACGCAAAGGGCGAACACGCCCAGGAGGACTGCAATTCCCACGAAGACCTCTATTCTATGCTGTCGCGGCGATCATCGGCGCCATAGAAGCGCCGGATGAGGTGACCGAGTGAAAAAAGCAGGATCAACCCGCCGCCAATGGTGAGCGGAAGGGACCGCAATCCCTCGGGAAGCTGGATCAGCGGAATTAGCGAACCCCATTTGAAAATGGTCAATTGCGCGCCGTACCAAAGCATCAGCGCGCCGAAAACGGCCATGGCCACATCCGTGACGACGACAAACAGGTTGCGCAGCCAGCCGGGAACAGAGGTGCGCAGGACGGAAACGGACAGGTGCGTATGTTCATGCACTCCGACCGCCGCGCCAAGGAAGGCGATCAGCATCACGAGCAGCAGCGCGACTTGCTCCACCCATGTCGGTGTCGCGTTCAGCACGTAGCGGCCAAAGACCAGCCAGCCGAATATAACGGTCATCGTGACCAGGGCCACCCCGGTCACGACGCGGCAGACCCATGCAATCAGGTCAAGCACGACGGTCATGCGTTTGAGGTTTGGCGAAATATCGGAAACGTCGCTCATACGGGGACTCCTGCGTGAAAATGTCCGGCTTCGAAATTTCGAAGCCGGACATACGTCGCTTGGTGCAAAAGCGGATCAGTCGGTCGCTTGGATCAACTCGACCAAGCTGCGCAGGCTTGGGTTCGTTTCAAAGTAGGCTTCGTAGACCGGGCCCATCGCGTCCTGAAATGGTGCTTTGTCGGCGATTTCGTTCACTACGACACCCCCGGCCTCGACCGCTTCGCGACTCGCGGTTTCACGCGCAGCCCACAAGTCGCGTTGCAAAATCGCGGATTCCTGCGCAGCCTCGGTTACGGCGGCCTGCATCTCGGGCGACAGCGCGTTGAACGTGTCGGTGTTGACGCAGATGCACTCGGGGATGATCAGGTGCTGGGACAGTGAATAATATCCCGCAACTTCAAAGTGCCCGGTGGATTCGTAAGAAGGCCAGTTGTTTTCGGCCCCGTCCACGACACCGGTCTTGAGCGCCTGATAGACTTCGGCAAAGGCCATCGGAGACGGGTTGCCGCCCAATTGCGAGATCATACCGGTGAACAGATCGTTGTTCATCACGCGCACTTTCATGCCCACGACATCCGCCGGCGTATTGATCGGTTTTTCACCATTGTAGAAAGATCGCGCGCCCGCGTCATACCACGACAGCGGCGTCAGGCCCTTGGCGGCCATACCGGCTGCGATGGCTGCTCCGCCCTCACCGTCCAGCACGCGGAACATGTGCGGGACATCCTTGAACACGAAAGGCAGCGACACGACATTGGCCTCTGCCACGATCGGGCCAATTGGGCCAAGGTTGAAATTGCCGATTTCAAGCGCGCCCGCGCGGACTTGTTCGACCGCGTCAGGCTGGCTGCCCAGCGTGCCGCCGTGGAACATCTGCAATGTGATTTCGCCCCCCGTTTTTTCGGCCAGCAACTCGGCGAATTTGTCCATCGCCACGGTGTTCGGATAGCCGTCGGGGTGGATGTTCCAGCCGCGCCAGTTGTCCGCCTGTGCTGTTACGCCGATCGCTGCAAGTGCGACAGCGCCGATGAGTGATTTGGTGATATTCTCGAACATGAAGTCCTCCCTTGAGAATTGAGCCAATGAATTCCGTCTGCTTGCCCGAACCTGATCGAAGCCTCCAACTCCCGCTTCGACTGGTTCAAATTGGCTGTTTTCGTGCTTGGCTGGTATTGAAAGAAGACTAGTATACCAGTTTTGTCAACAAATTATTGTCGGTTTAAACGACGCCCGAGGCTGCAATGCGCTGAATGGGTCGATCGTCTGCATGCGCCGCCGCGCGGTGCCGGTAATCGACCCAAGGGACTGTGACCGGGTCACGGGGTTTCAGGCATGAAATAGTCCGCATTCGTCTGGGAAATCCGGTCGATGGTTTCATCCAGCCGCGACAAATGCAGCATTCCTGCCCTGATCGCGGCATCTGAATCATGCTGCGCAACGGCCTGCGCAATGTCGCGGTGATCATCCACAAGCTCGGGCATGCGATCCCCTTTGGACAGGCTCAAGGTGCACAGACGATCAACCTTGGATTTCTCGGCCATGATGACGTCAAAGGCGAAATCCACTTGCGCGATTTGGCACAGCATCCTGTGAAATTCATAATCCAGCGCGTTGAATCGGTCGATATCCCGTGCGTTGACCGCCTCTTGTTGCTGGGCGAGCACGTGGTCCATCATTGCTGCCTCTTTGGTTCCACACAGCTCAGCCGCTCGTTTCAGTACTTCCTTTTCGACGGCAGCGCGCACGAACCGCGACTTGACGATCTCGCGCATGGAAAAACGTTTGACCTCGGTGGCGCGCTGCGGGCGGATCTGCAAAAGGTCCAGCGTGGCCAACCGGTTGAAAGCATCCCGCACAGGCTGACGCGAAACGCCGAACTGCGTGGCGATATCGGCCTCTGAAATCTTGTCGCCCGGTTTCAGACGCAGGGCCGAGATTTCTGCGTGAAGGTAGTCGTAAATCTCATCGACGCTGGTGCGCCGTGCTCCGATTTGAGTTACCTGCGCCATCCGACCATCTCCATCTCATCTTTTCCTTCACACATCCACCGCCGCGACCTTCTGATCAGCATTGAACATGGTATGTCCAGACACTTCAAACATCTGATTGACTAGTATACCAGTTTCGGTGAAAAGTGAAGATCAATCTAGGCCGATGCGATTTCGCTTTGTCCTGAACGGCCGTCGGTCGAATCCACATCCGGGCTCCGGCCAACGCTAAAAAAGTGAAAAGGGATCAGAACATGAAACTTTCCGGGCAAACCGCGATCGTCACAGGTGGCGGGCGCGATATCGGGATGGCTGCGGCACTCAAGCTTGCAGCCGAAGGCGCGAATGTCGCGATCAACTACTTTTCCAGCAGTACAGGGGCCGACGCGGCCGTCGACCAGATCAAGGCGCAGGGCGGTCAGGCCTTTGCCATGAAAGGCGATCTGACCCAACAGGGTGACGTGGACGCGCTGGTCGCAAAAACCGTCGCTGACTTTGGCGGGATCAACGTTCTGGTCAACAACGCAGGTGGCCTGATCGCGCGAAAAAAGATAGCCGAGATGGAATTGGACCACTGGAAGGCGATCATGGATTTGAACGTAACGAGCGTGTTCATGATGACAAAGGCCTGCCTTGCCCACATGAAAACCGGCACAATCGTCAATCTGGCCAGTCAGGCTGCCCGTGACGGCGGCGGGGCAGGGGCCGTCGCCTATGCTGCGTCAAAGGGAGCTATCGTGACCATGACGCGTGGCCTCGCCAAAGAAGTCGGCCCGGACATTCGCGTCAACGCCCTGTGCCCCGGCATGATCGACACCGACTTTCACAATATCCACACTCCGGATGCAGCAAGACGCGGATACGAGGCTTCGGCGCCGGTCAAACGGCAAGGCACGGTCGAAGACACCGCCAATCTGATCCTGTTTCTGGCCTGCGCGGATTCCGCGTTCATCACCGGCGCGAATATAGATATCAACGGCGGCATGCTGTTTTCCTGACCTGACAAGGGCGCACAGAGATGTCTGATTTTCCAGTCGTTGTTACCGCTGAAGGCGTGAGCCGTCAGGTTCTGTCCGATCACCCGGACCTGATGGTTGTTGCCTTTCGCTTTGGCGCGGTCGGTGCCGTCGGCGCGCTGCATGACCATATTCATGTGCAGTCGACCTATGTCGAAAGCGGGCGCTTCCGCTTTAGTCTGGGCGACGCAGAAAAAGAGGTCGGGCCGGGCGACAGCTTTGTCGTACCCTCTGGGGTGGCGCACGGTTGTGTCTGCCTAGAACCGGGCACATTGGTGGACTGCTTTACCCCGCGCCGGGATGATTTCCTGTAACGCAGACCGGTTGAGGCTTGGCCCACGGACACCGCGAATTCCTATCGGTTCCGCAAGCTGGGTTCGCGCGATCTGGACATGCTCGAAGCGTGGCAATCGACTGCCCATTTGCGTGCGTTGTGGGGGTCGGACCCTGATGCGGTCGACCTTGCCGACGCCCGTGTTGCGCGCTGGATCGTACTGTGCGGCGACCGCCCCTTGCCTACATGCAGGACTATACCGTACCCGGCTGGAACGATCACCATTTTGCCCATCTCCCTTCAGGCGCGCGAGCGGATCGACCAGTAAATCTGAGCGCTCGACATGATCGGGCGCGGGCATGCAACGGCCTTTATCGCGGCACTGCTGCAAACGCTGTTTGATCAGGGGGCACTGGTTGTTGCGACTGACCCGCACCCGGAATGCACGCGCGATAGCCGCTATCAGAAGCCAGGCCTTGAGCGGTCCGGCCCGTCGCGGGAAACCGGATGGGGTCTGATCCTTACAATGCTTTCAAAGCGGTGAGCAGAGCGACGTTACGGTGTCCCCTTCCATTGGTTGCAGCCATCCTTTGTAGTGCACGATGGCGCCAAACAGCGGAGCCGACAGGTGGACGTCAAAAAAGAACCTTCCCTCATCGTCCTGGGATTCCACTGCTACAGATCGGGGCGCGAGGAATTTCGGCAGCTTCAGCCACCCGATGCGCCAACCCGAAACGGGCATGGCCAACCCACCCGCCTCCCCGCGCACCGGGATCAGAAACGTGAAAGGCGCAAAGCGTTCAGTCAGGTTATTTTTGCCGCCTGCCTTTAAAACCGAAGTCATCCGCTTGCCGCCAAACTCCCGCGTCCACGTTTCAACCGGTGTGCCGTCGTGGGATGTGCTGCGATCAAGTGTCACCGTGACCGGCACATCGCCACCCGCTTGGGGAAAGCCGAACGCACGCGCCAGAAGCTTTGGCGCGAACCAACCACCTCCTTTGATCTTCGCCACGCCTTTCCAGATCACTGGACCGGTAGGCGTGTGAAATCTGCGCACCGCTGCGGGCAGGGTTTCAAACAGGGATGTGCCGAGGGCCGTTTCGAAAATGCCGCTTTCTGTCGTGCTCGCAAATGTGTCCGTGATGATGTCATAGGGGCGCATCTGCGCAAGAATATCTGGCAGCGCCAATGCATCATGTGCAGGTCGCGCACCCGCCCGAACCCCGTCGCCCAGCAGCTTTTCAACCGCCGCCGCCGCAGGCAGGATCGGGATGAACGGCCCGTGATCATGGCGTGCGATCAGGGACCACTGCGCGCGGCGCCACGCGCCGTTTCTGTCCAGCCCGCAGATATCGACCAGCATGCCCCCGACGTCGGATGTGGGTATCCGCGTGAGTCGGCGGGCCTTGAGCAGCAGCGGGATCAGAAACCCCAGATCACCGATCAGGCCGCGTTTGCGCAAGGCCGCCAGCGCCTCGATGCCGTTTTGTTCGATCCGCGACTCAAGACCCGCATAGAACGCCACCCGCGACTGAACGTTCAGTGACGGCCCCAGGTACTCTGCGTCGAAGGTTTCGACAGCGGCCACGCGGCGGCGACCCAAGCCGGGAATGTCGATCAGTCGTGTGTCGTTCCACCCGATGGTTTGGGACAGCCCCCCGTCGCGCCAGACCGGCACGGCGCGCCCTGCATAACTCATGATGGCCTCGATGACCGATCGGCCCACCTCGCTTTTTCCGCCGGGCGTGATGCAGATGTTGATGGTGTCGATCCGGGTCCAGCCCTTTGTCAGGTGATAGGCCACACAAGTCGACAGGGTTGGGGTGGAGCTCGCCCCTGTCAGCGCGCTCACACCATGGTCGCAGGCGACTTCATCCAAGGCGGACGCGAAATGGGCGAGGTAGTCGCGCGCATCCGCCAGATCGACATGATGCGCGCCAGAGCGCAAGACGATGCGCGCGGTGTCGTAACTTGCCCCCTGAAACGGGCCGGAGCAGTCGACCACGATGAAGGGGCGGATGTTGTCCAGCCGTTCTTGCAGGTTCTTTTGACAGTCCAGCTCGACCGCATGAAGGGGGGCCACACTGTCTGTGAGGGTCCGAAGGAATCCTTTTGCCCGCGACGCATCCCGCGAGGACACAAACAGCGCTACATCGCTGCGCGCTGCCAGATGGCGCACAAGCCGTTTGCCGAATACTCCGGTGCCGCCAATGATAAGAATGGGTTTTTGCGTCACAGCACAAACCGATCCCGCTGGTCCGGGTGCGGGATCATGCAGGTGTCTGTCTGGCCAAAGACCTTATACCGATTGCGGGCAATAATGCCGTAGGCCGCGTCTCGGATCACGCGTGGAACAAAGCGCAACACAAGGCCGAGTCGCGCGGGGCCGGTCAGGTGCTGCGTCAACGCGATGACCGCGTCGGACTTTTCCAGCGCCTTTCCGTTCTCGATAAACAGGAAGGTGGTCGGATCGTCAGGATCGACCCCGTGCTGGCGCGCCAGCGCGCGCCCGGCGTCCGACTGGATCGCGACAAAGCGGATCAGCGGGGCCTTTTCATGGCGCAGGGTATACTGCACACCGCGACTGCACAGCACGCAGACTCCATCGAACAACCAGATCGGGGGGTCCTGCACCACGCCTACTCCCTTGCGTCTTCGAAAACGGCATCCTGGCTCAGCACGTGGCCGAAAATCTTGTGATCCAGACGCATGGAGAAGCGAAACTGCCCGTGCCCCAGATCGTGATGACCGATCACCAGCGCGCCCGGCGCGATCAGGCGCGGGATGCGCAGGCGGCGGCCGAACACAGATACGAAGTAATGATCGCTTTTGAACAGAAGCGCGTCCGCCTCGACACTGACGTTCAGCGCCATGCCGATCCCGAAGCCTATGTATTCCTCAAGCCCCGAAGGTCCCGCAAAGCGTTTGGAGCTGTGGATCATCTGCGGAAAGCCTGACTTGCGCCCGTATTGGCGGATCCAGAACTGGCCGCTGCCTGCGATATCCTCGGTCACGATGACAACGGCGGGCTTGCCGACGCAGCTTAGGTCATAAGGCAGGGGCGCGCCGATCAGACGGGCGGCATGAGCCAGAAAGCGGCCTGCGAGGTTCATCTGCATTTGGGTCACGATGCCCTGATAGGCGACACTGGCGCCGCCGCGCACGCGCTTGCCGAACCGGCGTCGGATGGCGGGGGGCAGCTTGGCCCAGTTTTGCGCGCCCAAAAGATCGCTGAAACGGTGATCCGGGCAGGGAAGGTCGGGATGGGAAATGTTTTGGTATTGCATGGCGATAACACCTCAAATTCGTTCTGAAAAACGGACAGGCTTGCGTCTTATTCCGATTTCTTCCCGGTGATCGACAGCAGGGAAATCACCTTGTTGCCCATCTTCATCAGCATGTTCAGCTTGGCCTTGGGAACGGACAGCATCTGGCTGTACCAACTGTCCACGGTGTGCAGGAAGTCCTGCATGTCCTGCATCCGTTTCAGGGCGACGGGGTCCAGAGACTCTTCGGCCAGCGCGGCCTCTATGCAATCGGACAGAACCCGCATGGCGGGGTCGATTTCACGCTCCTTGCGCCCCTGGGCGACGCGCATCGCGATTTCCCAGACGTCGGTTTCGGCCTCGAAATATTCCCGCCGGTCACCGGGTTTCGGCACGCGGCGGATCAGCTTCCAGCCGACCAGTTCCTTGAGTGAATTGGACACGTTCGAGCGCGCGATGCCCAACTGATCCGAGATTTGTTCGGCATTCAGCGGCTCGGCACTCAGGAACAGCAGTGCCTGGATCTGTGCGACCGACCGATTGACGCCCCATTGCCCGCCCATGTCGCCCCAGTAAAGGACGAACTGGGCTTTGGCGGAGGAGTCGTTTATGTTTGTAATTTCTGTCATGACAGAAATATCGGATATTTCTGATCCTACGTCAAGGAAACAGTCCGTTTGCGGATCGGCCACAAACAAGCCGAGGGGCAAGCGGTTTTGTTTCCAGTCCGGGACAGCGTGGGGCAGGGTGTGACAATGCATCCGCCCCGGCGGGCGGATCACAAACGCGGTGGTTGTGCGTGGGTTGTGGCGTCAAAACACCTTGAACGTCATCGTCGTAAGGGATCGCTCGATCCCCGGGATATCCAGCAAATGATCATTGATGTATTTGCCCACATCTGCACCCTCGGGGATGTAAAGCTTCATCAGCAGGTCAAAGTCGCCTGAGGTCGAATACAGCTCGGAATGGATTTCACGCAGCGCGATATCTTCGGCTACTTTGTAGGTGGTGCCGGGGCGGCAGCGGATCTGGATAAAGACGCATGTGGACATCGGCGGACCTTTCGCAAAGCGGTGCTGTTTTAGTGACATGTAGACCCCATCCAGCACAAGGGCCGCGCGCGGCTCTTGGCGGCGTGGGTCCGCACCCCTATAGAGAGCGCGATCTGACTTAGTGAAAGGCCCGCACATGCGCCGCGCGACCCTGACCCGCACCACGGCCGAGACGGACATCTCGGTCAAGCTGAACCTTGACGGGACCGG
Organism: uncultured Rhodobacterales bacterium; assembly: GCA_964351755.1. Classification (GTDB taxonomy): domain Bacteria; phylum Pseudomonadota; class Alphaproteobacteria; order Rhodobacterales; family Rhodobacteraceae; genus Tateyamaria. The sequence continues at coordinate 24,548 of CAYGPT010000046.1, forward strand.
CATCTATGACAACCAGACCGGCGTGGGGTTTTTTGACCATATGCTGGACCAGTTGGCGCGCCACGCACTGATCGACATGACTGTACGCTGTGCGGGGGACTTGCATATCGACGATCACCACACGGTCGAGGATGTGGGAATTGCGATCGGGCAGGCGCTGGCCAGTGCTGTCGGTGACAAGAAGGGGATCACCCGATATGGCTCCTGCCTGTTGCCGATGGACGATGCGCTGGTGCGCTGCGCGCTCGACCTGTCCGGACGGCCCTTTCTGGTGTGGAATGTCGATCTGCCGACCCCCAAGATCGGCACCTTCGACACCGAGCTTGTGCGTGAGTTCTTTCAGGCGTTCAGCACCCATGCCGGCATTACACTGCACGTGGACATGCTTCACGGCCTCAACAGCCATCACATCGCCGAGGCGGTGTTCAAATCGGTGGCGCGCGCGTTGCGCATGGCTTTGGAAGCCGATGCGCGCATGGCCGACGCCATCCCGTCGACCAAAGGCGCCCTATGAGCCTCACGGCCCTGATCGACTACGAAAGCGGCAACCTTCATTCTGCTGAAAAGGCGTTTCAGAAGATGGCGGCGGACGTGGGCGAAGGCACGGTCGTCGTCACCTCGGACGCCGACGTGGTGGCGCGTGCCGACCGGATCGTGCTGCCCGGCGACGGGGCCTTTCCGGCCTGTGCGGCGGCGCTGCGCGGCACCGGGGGCCTTTATGACGCACTGGTCGAGGCCGTCGAGGTCAAGGGCCGCCCGTTCCTTGGCATCTGCGTCGGCATGCAGTTGATGGCGACTTGGGGGCGGGAGTATGAGGATACGCCGGGTCTGGATTGGGTCAGCGGTGAGGTGGTGCCGATTGGCCCCGCCGATCCGACCCTGAAGGTGCCGCATATGGGCTGGAACGATCTGGTTCTGGACAAGGATCACCCGGTCTTTGACGGGGTGGCCAACGGAGATCACACCTATTTCGTGCACTCGTTTCACTTCGAGGTCGCTGACCCTGCGATGCGGCTGGCACATGTGGACTATGGCGGGGATGTGACAGCCGTGGTGGGCACAGGCACAATGCTGGGTATGCAGTTCCACCCGGAGAAGAGTCAGGGGCTGGGCCTGCGCATGATCCGCAACTTTCTGACCTGGGCACCTTAGTCGAGGCGAAACGGCGTAGGCAGATCGCGCAAGGAGCGCGCGCCCAACTGGCCCATGCAGGACTTCAGGTCCGCACTCAGGATGTGGGCCAGATGATCGGGGCCGTTCGCACCCAAGGCCGCCAGCGCATAATGCCATGCCCGACCCAGCATCACGTAATCCGCACCGGAAGAAAACGCACGCAGGATGTCGAGGCCACCTTCGACCCCGCTGTCAAAGATAAGCGGCAGTTTCGTGGCGCGCCGGATCGCGGGCAGCACCTCGATCGTGGCGGGCGCTGCATCGAACTGGCGGCCTGCGTGGTTGGACACCCAGATGGCATCGACCCCCAACGTCTCAAGCTGCGCCGCATCCGTCCCGCGCAGGACGCCCTTGACCACAAAGGGGCCGTCCCACGCATCGCGCAGCCATTTGACATAGTCCCAATCGGGCGAGGTGCGCAAAAGGTAACCCACATGCGCGGTGACGGGCAGGTTGGCGGTGGCCGCGGTCGTGTAGGCATCCAGCATCCGCATGTGGGGCATGCCCCGCTGTGCCATGCCAAGCGCCCATGCCGGGCGCAGCGCGACCTGCGCCAGCAGGCGCGGGGTCAGGCGCGGCGGGTTGGTCAGGCCAGACCTTGTCTGGCGTTCCCGGCGCGAGGCGACGGGTACGTCGACCGTCAGCACCAGCGTCTTGAAACCCGATTTGCGCGCGCGGTCCAGCATGTCGCGCCTGATGCTCTCGTCGCGGGGCGGATACATCTGGAACCAGGCATGCGGACCCACATCGCCCGCGATATCCTCGGGCGCTGCTGTGGCCACCGTCGAGATCGTGTAGGGAATGCCAAGCCGCGCCCCTGCGCGCGCCAGCAGCGCCTCGGCCCCCGGCCACATCAGCCCCGACATACCGACCGGCGCGATACCGAAGGGCAGCGGCATGTTGGCCCCGAACAGCGGCGTGGACAGGTCCGGTTCGAATTCGCCATGCAGGATCGAGGGCATCAGCCCGACCTTGTCCAGCGCTGTACGGTTGCGCGACCGCGTCGCTTCGACCCCGGTGCCTGAGTCGAGGTACTCCCAGACGAATTTGGGAATCCGCTTTTGGGCGCGGGCGCGCAGGTCGCTGAGGGCGGGGAAGTGGGTGCTGAGATCCATTTGCGCGACTATGGCGGGGGGCGGACTGGGTCGCAAGTGTGGTTTTTGGGGGGCTCTTCCCCCGCGACGCTGCGCGCATCACCTCTGGAGTTTTTCCAAACCAGAGAAGGGGAACATCGCGCGAACATCGGTCTTTCCCTTTTTTCGAGTCCGGTTTAGGTTATTGCCCATGAGCAGTTTCGATGAATTCGACGCCTTTGAAGGCGCATCCCTGTCCGCGCGTGCGATGGCGGCCCGCCCGCAGCCCTATCTGGACGGACTGAACCCAGCACAGCGCGAGGCGGTGGAGAAGGTGGCGGGACCGGTGTTGATGCTTGCAGGCGCTGGCACTGGCAAGACGCGGGCGCTGACGGCGCGCATCGTGCATCTGCTCAACACCGGGAACGCCCGCCCGAACGAAATTCTTGCCGTGACCTTTACGAACAAGGCTGCGCGCGAGATGAAAAACCGTGTGGGGGCGATGCTGGGCGGCACGATCGAGGGCGTCCCGTGGTTGGGCACCTTCCATTCCATCTGCGTCAAGTTGCTGCGCCGTCATGCGGAACTGGCGGGGTTGAAGTCGAACTTCACAATTCTGGATACGGACGACCAGATCCGGCTGATGAAACAACTGATCCGGGCCGCCAATATCGACGACAAGCGCTGGCCCGCGCGCCAGTTGGCAAACATCATCGACGGTTGGAAAAACCGCGCGCTGACTCCGGACAAGGTGCCTGCCAGCGATGGTGGGGCGTACAATCACAAAGGGGTGGAACTGTACGAACAGTATCAGGCGCGGCTGAAGGAACTGAACGCCTGCGATTTCGGCGACCTGTTGCTGCATATGGTTACCATCTTCCAGACCCACGAGGACGTGCTGGCCCAATACCAGCGCTGGTTCAAATTCATCCTCGTGGACGAATATCAGGACACCAACGTCGCCCAGTACCTTTGGTTGCGCCTGCTGGCCCAAGGGCACAAGAACATCTGCTGCGTGGGCGATGATGATCAGTCGATCTATGGCTGGCGCGGGGCCGAGGTGGGCAATATCCTGCGGTTTGACAAGGATTTTCCCGGCGCCCATATCGTGCGGCTGGAACAGAACTACCGCTCGACGCCCGATATTCTGGCCGCTGCTTCCGGTGTGATCGCGGGCAATGAGGGGCGTCTGGGCAAGACGCTCTGGACCGACGCCGAGGCGGGCGAAAAGCTGAGGCTGATCGGCCATTGGGATGGCGAAGAAGAAGCGCGCTGG
>CAYGPT010000047.1:0-27857 GCA_964351755.1 uncultured Rhodobacterales bacterium
GATCTACACCTTCCAGTGCCGCCGCATGCAGCGGATGCGCCATGGCCGCGTGCTGTTCGCCGGGGACAGCGCCCATCAGGTATCGCCCTTTGGCGCGCGCGGGGCCAATTCGGGTATGCAGGACGCCGATAACCTAGGCTGGAAACTGGATCTGGTGATCAAGGGCCACGCGCCCGAGGCGTTACTTGATACCTATGCGACCGAGCGCGAATACGGCGCGGATGAAAACATTCTCAACTCGTCCCGTTCGACCGATTTCATGACACCCAAGACTGAAATCAGCAAACTGTTCCGCAACGCGGTGCTGGACCTTGCCGCGCGCCATCCCTTTGCGCGGCCGCTGGTCAATTCGGGGCGGCTTTCGGTCCCTTGCGTCTATGACGGGCTGCCGGGATTCGGACCCGACGCGCTGGACGGGCCAGCCGGGACGCGGGTCGGCGCCGCATGTCCCGATGCGCCGCTGGACAGTGACTTTCTGCTCGATCGGTTGGGGAACGGGTTTACGTTGTTGGCCCTTGGGTCGGTCAAAACCGAACCTGTCAGCGTCGATCAGGTTACAGCCGAACCGCTGCACGTCGCGACCCCGTCACCGGAGTTGTCAGCGCGCTATCTGGGCAACGCTGCACAGGCCGTTTATCTGATCCGACCTGACCAGCATGTCGTCGCCCGCTGGGATCATTTCGACGTGGACGCCGTGCGCACCAGCCTGCAACGCGCACTGGCAAAGGATTAAGCCATGGCCCTGACCCTGACCCCGAACATCCCGGACCCGGATGGCTTTTACGAGGAATTGCTGCAAGCCCATGAAGGGCTAAGCAAGGCCGACAGCGATGCGCTGAATGCGCGCCTGATCCTTGTGCTTTCCAACCATATCGGGGACCGCGAGGTACTGCGCGCCGCGCTGCAGGCCGCGCGCTAGTCGTGCTGCAAGGCGCGGATGACCCCGCGCAATTCCGCCAGCCCGCGCAAACGGCCGATCAGCGGATAGCCGGGGATCAACTCGCGGTCCAGATCGCTGAGCATGTGGTGGCCGTGATCGGGCCGGAACGGCAGGTCGTGATCACTGCGCCCCGCTGCGCGCCGCCGGGCTTCTTCCTTCAGCAGCACGTCGATCAGTGCGACCATGTCGGTGTCCCCGTCCAGATGAGCCGCCTCTTCGAACGACCCGTCCGGGTCCCTGGCCACGTTGCGCAGATGCACGAAATGGATGCGATCGGCCACTTGCGCGGCAATGGCGGGCAAGTCGTTGGTGGGGTTCGCCCCCAATGAGCCCGAACACAGGGTTATGCCGTTGGCAGGGCTGTCATAGGCGTTCAGAACCCAGTCGAGGTCATCGCCGTTCGACACGATCCGCGGAAGGCCGAGGATGTCGCGCGGCGGATCGTCGGGGTGGACGCACAGGCGCATCCCAAGCGCTTCGGCTGTCGGCACCACCTCTTGCAGGAAGCGGTTGTAATTGGCGCGCAAGGCAGCACGGTCGATGCCGTCGTAAGCGTGAAGAGCCTCACGCAAGCCCTTGATATCATAACGGTCAAACGCGCCCGGCAATCCGGCCATGATAGAGGCCAGCAGAGCATCTCGTGTACCTTCATCCGCTTGCTGGAACCAGACGGAAGCGCGGGCGCGCACGTCGTCGGGATAGTCTTCTTCGGCCCCGGCACGCCCCAGCATGTGAATTTCGAAGGCGGCCATCTTTGCCGTTTCGAACCGCAGGCACGTCGCGCCACCGGCCACGGGCGCGGCAAGGTCGGTGCGTGTCCAGTCGAGCAGCGGCATGAAGTTGTAGCAGATCGTGTGGATGCCGTTGGCGGCGAGGTTTGCCAAGGATTGACGGTAATTGGCGAATAGCGCGGTCAGATCGCCTGTCCCCCGCTTGATATGTTCGTGCACGGGCAGGCTTTCGACCACGACCCAATCAAAGCCTGCGGCCTCGATCTGAGCCTTGCGGGTCGCGATGGCCTCTGTTGGCCAGACTTCGCCATAGGCTATTTCGTGCAGGGCGGTGACGATGCCCCGCGCGCCAGTCTGCGCGACTTCGGGCAAGGTGATGGAGTCGAGGGCCCCGTACCAGCGCCAACTTTCGATCATGCGGTCACCTCCTCGATGGCGCCGCGCGCGCCTTTGGTCCATAACCGCTTGGCTGCGTCCGTGACGGGCGCGCGCAACGCAGGGACAAGGCCGGGCGGGAAGATATCGCTGATGTCCAGCAGAGCGGCCACGGCCTCCTCTGGCCCCTTCGCCAGCGCCGTCACGTCGCGCAGGTGTGCCGCCATGGGGTCGCGCACGTCGATGGGCTGGCCCTGCTCGTCCACGCCGGTGACATAGCGCATCCACGCCGCGACCGCGAGGCACAGGGCGGGGCAGTCCCGCCCTGCATTCAGGGTGTCGCGGATCGTGCCCAGCAGGCGTTGCGGCAATTTCTGGCTGCCATCCATGGCGATCTGCCACGTGCGGTGGCGGATGGCAGGGTTGGCGTAGCGGTCGAAAAGCGCGTCGGCATACTCGCTCAACACGACGCCGTCGGGGGCTTGCACCGCTGGCGTGATCTCGGACCAGAGCGCGCGGGTAAAGGCCGCAAAAACCGGGTCGTTCACCGTGTCCGCAATCGTCTCGTGCCCCGCCAGATAGCCGGTATAAGCCAGCGCGGAATGGGTGCCGTTGAGCATGCGCAGCTTCATCGCCTCGTGCGCGGCGACGTTCGACACCAATTCGGCCCCGGCGGCGGCGAAATCGGGGCGTGCGCCATCTACGAAATTATCCTCGATCGCCCATTGGCTGAACGGTTCGTGCATGACCGGCGCAGTGTCGTGCCAGCCGGTCAGGTCCGCAACCCGCGCGATATCTTCCGGCGTGGTCGCGGGTGTGATGCGGTCGACCATGGTGCAGGGAAAGCGCGCGACTTGGGCGATCCAGTCGGCCAGGGCGGGGTCGATGCGCCCTGCCATGTCCAGCACCACGCCCCGCACCATCCGCCCGTTGTCCGGCAGGTTGTCGCAGCTGAGCACGGTAAAGGGCGGCACACCGGCGCCGCGCCGGATCTGCAGCGCGCGCACCAGGAAGCCGATGGCCGAGATGGGAAGGTCGTGGGTCAGATCGTGCTCGATGTCAGGGTGTTCGGCGTTGAGCGCACACGTGGCCGGGTTGTGGCAATAGCCCTTTTCAGTCACCGTCAGGGACACGATGCGCACGCCCGGGTCGGCCATCGCGGCCAGTACGGCACCCGGGTCTTCAGGCGCGACAAGTACGTCGTTCAGCACCTCGATGCGCCGGGTCCGTGTGTCGTCAGCCCCCAAGGTGACGGAGGTATAGGCCCAGCCTTGCCCCCTCAAGGCGTCACGTGTCGCCGGGCTGCGCAAAGAGACCCCGACAATGCCCCAGTCGCCGCCCGATGCGGCCATTGCATCGGCCACATAGACGCACCCGAACCCGCGAAAGAACGCGCCGACGCCCAGATGGACAATGCCTGTCGCGCTCACAACCGGTAGGCCTGTTTGGCGAGGGCATAGGCAAGGTCATGGGCCACCTGCGGCGCCTCGTCCGCGTCCAGCCTGCCCGTTGCCACAAGACCGGCCAGATAGGCACAATCCACGCGGCGCGCCACATCGTGCCGGGCGGGGATCGAGCAGAACGCGCGCGTGTCGTCGTTGAAGCCGACGGTGTTGTAAAAGCCCGCGGTTTCCGTCGTCATCTGGCGGAACCGCATCATGCCCTCGTAACTGTCGTGGAACCACCACGCAGGCCCCAGCCTGAGCGCCGGATAGACCCCGGCCAACGGAGCAAGTTCGCGGGCGTAAGTGCTTTCGTCCAAAGTGAACAGGATCAGCGTCAGGCGCGGATCGCCCCCCACCGCGTTGAGCAACGGGCGCAGGGCGTGAACGTAGTCGGTGCGAGCGGGGATGTCATATCCCTTGTCGCGGCCAAAGCGGGACATGACTCCGCGCGCGTGGTTGCGAACCGATCCGGGGTGGATCTGCATGACCAGCCCGTCCTCAAGGCTCATCCGGGCCATTTCGGTCAGCATGTGGGCGCGGAAACAATCTGCTTCGTCCGGACTGCACTGACCCAGCATCGCCTTGAGAAACAAGGCTTCTGCTTCGGGTTGTGGCAAATCCTCGGTCCGCGCAGAGGCATGACCGTGATCGGTCGAGGTCGCGCCCATCTCCTTGAACACAGCGCGGCGCGCCCGGTGCGCGGCGAGGTAACCCGACCATGTGCCCGTGTCCTCGCCCGTGATGTCGCCCATCACCCCGACATTGCGCGCGAAGCCTTCGAATTCGGGATCGACGACCGCGTCCGGGCGATACGCCGTCACCACCTTGCCGCCCCAGCCGCTGTCGCGGATCATCTTGTGCCAACGCAGATCGTCAATGGCGCTTTCGGTGGTCGAGATCGCCTCGATATTGAACCGCTCGAACAGGGCGCGGGGGCGGAATTCGTCCTGTGCCAGACAGTCCGCCACCCGGTCATAGATCGCGTCGGCGCTGTCCGCCGACAGCCGCTGTGTCACGCCGAACACCTCTTGCAACGCGTGGTCTATCCAAATCCGCGAGGGCGTGCCGCGAAACAGGTGGTAGTTGGCTGCGAACTGGTGCCAGATCTTGCGCGGATCGCCTTCGGTCTCGCCCCCGTCCACGCGCGGCACGCCAATGGCTTCCAGCGGAATCCCTTGCGAGTGCAACATGCGGAACACGTAGTGATCGGGGGTCACGAACAGGCTGGCAGGGTCTGAAAAGGGTTCATTCTGGGCGAACCAGCGCGGATCGGTGTGCCCGTGCGGGCTGATGATGGGCAGATCGCGCACGGTGGCGTAGAGATCACGCGCCAGCGCACGCAGCCCCGGCTCGGCCGGAAACAGGCGGTCCTCGTCAAGCACAGTCATTCTCCCCCCGGCCCGGTTCGGGCCTAAAGCCCATCGGGCTTAATCATCTCAAGATCGTCTTCCGGCGTGTTCAGGGTTGACCATGTGTCATCGCGCGGCGGTGCGGGCGGTGTTTCGCAACTGCGCCGATGGATGTTCACCTTGGCGATGAAGTTGGCCGACACCGGGGCCGTCACGAACAGGAACCCCATGATCAGCAGCGCATGGATCGAACTGGCCCCGTTGGCGTAGGAATGCAGGATCGAGGCGAGCAGCAGCATCCCGATGCCCACGGTGCCCACCTTGGTGGGGGCATGCAGGCGCGTCATCGGGTCATTGAACTTGAGCAGGCCAATCACGCCCACAAGGATGAAGAACGATCCGATCAGCAGGCTGAGCGCCGCGCCATATGTGGCAAGGATTGCAAGCGTCATTCGATGATGTCCCCCCGCAGCAAGAAGCGCGCAAGCGCAACGGTCGAGACGAACCCAAGCATCGCGATCAGCAGCGTCACCTCGAAATAGATCTGCACGCCCTGATGAATGCCCAGCACCACGACCAGCCCCAGCGCGTTGATCACCATTGTGTCCAACGCAAGGATGCGGTCGCCGTATGTGGGCCCCAGCACCAGCCGCACCATCGACAGGATTTGACCCAGCGCCAGTGCGACAAAGGTGATGATCAGGGCATAATCCAAAAGGGCCAGGGCGGTGGTCATATGAAAATCTCCTTCAGCCGGGCCTCGTAGCGCGTCTTGATATCATCGCGCACCGCGTCCGGATCGTCCGTGTGCAGCACGTGCACCAGCAGGCTGTGCCCCTCGTCAGACAGGTCCGCCGACACGGTGCCCGGGGTCAGCGTGATGGTGCCTGCCAGCACCGTGATCGCCTCGGGTTGGACAAGGTCCAGCGGGATCACGATCCAGGCCGGTTTCAGTTTGGCATTGGGAACAGAAAGTACGATCCAGGCCACCTGAATATTGGCCACGATGATGTCCCAGATCACCATGATGGAATAGGACACCATCCTGCCCAGCCGGAATCCCTTGGGCGTGTCCGGCCACCAGATCGAGGTGCCCCAGGGGATGATGATGCCAAGGATCAGTCCGAACACCGCCATGCCCGGCGAAAATTCGTTCTGCAGCAGGATCCACACAACCGTCAGCAGCAGCGTCAGGAACGGATGCGGCATCAGCCAAAAGAATGCACGTGCCATCATGTCAGTGTGCCTCCTCGCTTGGGGTGCTCAGCTTGCCCGGTGCGTCGATCACGGCCGAGATATAGGGTTCGGGCGCAAACAGCCCGGCGGCGATGCCGGTGGTGTATGCGTGCACTTGCCCCGCAAAGACCGTGTGCGCCGTCAGCAGGGCCAGAAGCGTGCCGACCGCCACATAGGACAGTGTCGCCGGGCGTGGCATCACCAACTCGTCCCCGCCATGTTCAAGGCTGTGCGCCTTCCAGAACAGCACGGACCCGGCGCGCGCGAACCCGAGGATGCTGATCAGGCTCGATCCCAGCACGATCACCCAGACCCAGACCACCGCATCGGTGCCGAAGGCCGCGTTGAGCACCAGAAGCTTGCCAATGAAGCCGGACAGGGGCGGCAGACCTGCCATGGCGATGGCCGCGGCAAAGAACAGCGATGCCGTCAGCGCCGCCCCCGCCATCGGGGCTTGGGCCGTCAGATCGACATTTCCCCGGCCGGTGCGCACCAGATCGCAGATCAGGAACAGCGCCCCGCCGGCCAGCGTCGAGTGCACGATGTAGTACAGTGCTGCGGCGATGCTGGTCGGAGTGAACAGCGAAATCGCCACCATCACCATGGCCATCGACCCGATGATCGAAAATGCCACCAGCCGGTCCAGGCGCTTGGCCGCCAGCACGCCGATCATGCCGATGGCGAGCGATACGAGGGCCGCAGGCAGCAGCCACAGATCATGCAGGCCGGAGGTCACCTCCAATTCGGGGGGAAAGATCATCGTGTAGACCCGGATGATCGCATAGGCCCCCACCTTGGTCATGATCGCGAACAGAGCGGCGACGGGGGCGGGTGCCTCGGCATAGCTGGATGGCAGCCAGAAGTGCAGCGGCACAACAGCCGCCTTGATCGCAAAGACCAGCAGCAGCAGCACGGCGGCGACGCGGATACCCACGGTCTCCTCGGGTCCGATCAGGGTGACGCGGTTTGCAAGGTCGGCCATGTTCAGCGTCCCCGTCTCGGCATAAATTGCGCCAAGGGCGAACAGGAACAGGGTCGAACCAATCAGGTTGAACAGCACATATTGCACGCCAGCGCGCAGCCGGGTCGTGCCCCCTGCGTGGATCATGAGGCCGTAAGAGGCGATCAGCAGCACTTCGAAAAAGACGAACAGGTTGAAAAGGTCGCCCGTCAGGAAGGCACCCATGATGCCCATCAGCTGAAACTGGAACAGCGCGTGGAAATGCCGCCCGCGGTCATCCCAGCCCGACCCGATGGCATAAAGCAGCACGCACAATGCCAGCACCGCCGTCAGCAGAACCATCAACGTCGACAGGCGGTCGCCCACAAGGATGATGCCAAATGGCGCGGCCCAGTCACCGAGTTGATAGATCTGGATGCTGCCGTCCGAGGCCTGCCATGCCAGCCCCGAGGCGATCACCACAACCGCCAACACTCCGGCGAGGGAAAAGGCGCGCTGGATGCCGATGTGATAGCGTGCGGCCAGCACGATAAAGGGTGCCAGCAGCGCTGGCAGCACGATGGGCATGATCAGCCAATGGGTCATGGGGTGCCCCCCGTCCCGTTGTCCGATGCGGTCTGATCATCCACATGATCGTCGTCCGACCCCAGAAACGCGCCAAGCCCGATCATCACGACCACGGCAGTCATCCCGAACGAGATCACGATGGCCGTCAGCACCAGCGCCTGTGGCAGCGGGTCGGTATAGGTGGCGATGTCATCCCGCAGCACCGGCGGTGCGCCCACGGTCAGCCGTCCGGACGCAAACAGGAACACGTTCACCGCATAGGTCAGCAGGGAGATGCCCATGATGACGGGAAAGGTGCGCAGGCGCAGCACAAGATACAGACCCGCAGCCGTCATAATGCCGATGGCAGAGGCGACAAGAAGCTCCATCACACGGCTCCTTTCGTCGTTTCGGGGTCATCACGGGACGGGTCGATGTCCATCGGATAGTCGCTTTCGGGTTCATGCGCGCGCCGCGCAAGCCGCGAAAAGCTTTCGAGCGACAGCATGACCGCGCCGACCACGGCAAGGAACACGCCGACATCGAACAATGCCGCCGTGGCCAGCTCGAACTCCTCGAAGGGCGGAATTCGCACATAGGTGAAGTCCGAGGTCAGGAAAGGCTTGCCCACGAACCACGACCCGATGCCCGTCAGGCCCGCCACCAGCACCCCTGCCCCGATCACCCCGTGATAGGGATAGCGCAGCCGCGCCGAGGTCCAGGCAAAGCCGCTGGCCATGTACTGCATCACGACGCCGATGGACACGACGAGGCCCGCGATGAACCCCCCGCCGGGTTCGTTGTGACCGCGCAGGAAGATATAGAAACCCACCAGCATCACCACGGGCATGATCACCCGCGTCAGCACCACCATCATCATCGGGTGCATGTCCCCCGCGCGCGCCTGATCGGGCCGACGGTTCAGCAGCCGCGCCCGCACCGGGCCGCCCAGCAGCGTGTGCGTCAGCGCATATATCAGCAGCGCGGCGATGCCGAGCACGATGATCTCGCCATAGGTGTCAAAGCCCCGGAAATCGACGAGGATCACGTTGACCACGTTGGTGCCCCCGCCCCCTTTGTAGGAATTGGCGAGGTGGAACTCCGAAATCGGCGTGTCCACCGCATCGCGCAGCAGGAAATGCCACGCCAGACCAAAGGTCGCGAGTCCCCCCGCCACCGCCACACCCGCATCGCGCACCCGGCGCAAAAGCGAGCTTTCGATGGGCGTGTGCTTGGGCAGGAAATTGAGCGCCAGAAGCAGCAGGATGATCGTCACCACCTCGACCGTGAACTGGGTCATCGCCAAATCCGGCGCGCTGAAGAACACGAAACCGATGGACACCATCAGCCCCACGATCCCGATCAGGATCAGCGACAACAGGCGGTTCCGGTGCAGGAACACCAACGCGACGGTGGCCGCGGCCAGCATGGCCCAGCCTGCGATGGCGACAGGGTCTGCGGTCTGCATCGTCCGGGTCGCGGGGCCAACGGTTCCCGTGCTCCATGCATGAAAACCAGCGCCGATGATCGCGATGGACCCGACCGCTGCATAGCGCGAAAAGGCACCGTTGTGCAGCGGCAGGATGATGGCCCGGGCCGCCCATGCGGCGGCTTCGACAATGGCCTCGAAGATTACCTTGGCTTCGGGGCGCGGTGCCGCATCCCACAAGCGCAGGGCGGGCTTGAACAGGAACAACATGACCAGACCGCCGAGGATCGCGATGATCGACAGGAACAACGCGGGCACCAACCCGTGCCAGATCTTGATGTTGCCCTTGTAGACTTCGCCTGCATCGCCCAGCACCGACACTGTCACCAACTTGACGAAGGGTTCGGCAAGGAAGGGCGCAACTCCGATCACCACCACCAGCACGACAAGGATCGCGGGTGGCAGCCACATACCCGAGCCGGGATCGTGGGGTTTGTGCGGATAGTCGTCGCGCACCGGGCCAAGGAAGGTATGCCCGATCAGGCGGAAACAGTAGGCGGCCGAGAACAGCGACCCGAAGGTGGCCAGCGCGGGCACCAGCCATGGTGTGTTGAACATGACCGTATGCGTGGCCTCCTCCAGCATCATCTCTTTGGACAGGAACCCGTTCAGGAAGGGGATACCGGCCATCGACAGGGCAGCGAGCGTGGCGATCGTGAACGTCACCGGCATGAGCGTGCGCAACCCGCCCAGACGGCGGATGTCGCGGGTATGCGCCTCGTGATCGACAATGCCTGCGGACATGAACAGGGCGGCCTTGAACGTCGCGTGGTTCAGGATGTGGAACACCGCCGCCATCGCGCCGTAGGACGTTCCTGTGCCCAGCAGCATCGTGATCAGGCCCAGATGACTGACCGTGGAAAAGGCCAGCAACGCCTTGAGGTCATGTTTGAACAGCGCAATCACAGCGCCCAGACACATGGTCACCAGACCGGCGGTGGTGACGATCACGAACCATTCCGGCGTGCCCGACAGCACAGGCCACATCCGCGCCATCAGGAAAATCCCCGCCTTCACCATGGTGGCCGAGTGCAGGTAGGCCGATACCGGCGTGGGCGCAGCCATCGCGTGCGGCAGCCAGAAATGGAACGGGAACTGCGCGGATTTGGTGAAGCACCCCAGCAGGATCAGGATCAGGGCGGGCACGTAAAGCGGGTCGGCCTGAATGATCTCTCGGTTCTGCAGGATCACGGACAGGTCATAACTGCCCACGATCTGACCTAGGATCAGCATGCCCCCGATCATCGCAAGGCCCCCCATGCCCGTCACCGTCAGCGCCATGCGTGCGCCTTGCCGCCCTTCGGGCAGGTGTTTCCAATAGCCGATCAGCAGGAAGGAGGACAGCGAGGTCAGCTCCCAGAACACAAGCAAAAGCAGGATGTTGTCGGACAGAACGATCCCCACCATCGCGCCCTGAAACAGCAGCAGATAGGTGAAAAATTGACCCATATTGTCGTCACGGCTGAGGTAGTGGCGCGCATAGGTGATGATCAACAATCCGATGCCAAGGATCAGAAAGGCAAAGAAAAAGCCAAGTGCGTCCAGCATCAGTGTAAAGTTAAGGCCAAGGATCGGCATCCAGTCGACGCGCGCCATCACAACCTCGCCCGCCAGCACGGACGGAAGGTTGGTCAGCAGACCGATGAACGCCATCAGCGACACGGTGAACGTCACACCTGCACAGGCAGACCGGCCGGCGGCGTTCATGATGCCCGGCAACAACGCACCAAGGAAAGGCAACACGACAAGGATAAAAAGAGACACGAAACCTCCGCCCGATCAGTCAACTTGCCCCAGGTCAGGGCCGAATTTCGCGCAGATCAATCATGCTCGACGCGGGTTGTCGAGTGGTGTTCGAGTGCCCCAATGGCGACCGGCATTACCGCCACACTTGTGCCACGGCGCGCCGTCTTTGTTCTGCACTCCAAACCTTGCCTATTGCCGCCGCATCGTCAAGCGCACGCCGGGACTTGGTGGTGTGCAAACGGCACTAAAGCCAACCCGTGGACACGGCGCGGGCCCAATCCGCGCGCCCTGCCGCATTTGCAAGCGCAGTCATGCGCGCCGTGTCATAGGGCAGCGCACGAAAAGTCACGTCCCACTGCCCGTTTTGGCGGTGCACGATGGCATATGAGGCATGCGGAGAGCCGGAGGCAACCACATGCGGCACCGGCAGGTCGTCGTGATAGGCAGGTAAGCCGACACTGCCGGGATTGACGATGATCCGACCGTTCGCCAACCGCACAACACGCGCCAGATGGGTGTGCCCGCACAGGATCAGCCCCTGCGTCAGATCCACTGCCGCCGCCTCGATCCCATCGTGATCATTCAGCGCGACGGCGCCGTCCTCCAGTACCCGTTCCAGCCAATAGGTCGTGTCGCTGGCAGCCGTGCCGTGACACATGAAAACATCGCCCATCAGGTCACGGGTTGCAGGAAGGTTGCGCAACCAGTCCAGATCGCCCGGCGCCAGTTCATCGAAGGCCGCGCGATCCGACGGCCCCATCCGTTCGGGGGCCTGTTCGATCAGCCAGCGGTCGTGATTGCCCCGGATGCTGATCATCGCGCGGCTTTGCAGCATCGCGGCAGTCTCTGCCGCCGCAAGCGGGCCGCTGAAATGATCGCCAAGGTTCAGGATCGTGCCGATGCCCTGCGCATCAATATCGCCCAAAACGGCCCTCAGCGCGTCCGAGTTGCCGTGAACGTCCGCGATCACGGCGATCGGATCGGTCATGAAGATATCCATGGGCATCATGTAAATACGTGAAGATCAGCAGCTGCAAGCCGCCTTAGTCCCGCTGCGCCTGCATCCATACATCCAGCGCTGAAATTTCAGCCTTACCAAGCCGCAGACCCAGCTTGTTGCGTCGCCACACGACGTCTTCGGCGCTGCGGGCATATTCACGCTCCATCAGCCATGTTACTTCGCGCCCGGTCAGGCTCGCACCAAAGGATTGGCCCAAATCTGCCTCGTCTTTCGCGTCGCCGAGCACATCCCAAGCCTCGGTCCCGTAGGCCTTGACGAGGCGGCGCGCCCAGAACGGGCCGAGAAACGGGTAATCCGCCTTGAGCCGTTCAACCAGAATCTCGACGCCGTCCACCGGGAAATCGCCGCCGGGCAAGGGGACCCGCGCAGTCCAGTGGCCGCGCGTGCCGGGAAAGAAGGGCACGACCTTGTCCATCGCGTCCTCGGCCAGTTTGCGATAGGTCGTGATCTTGCCGCCGAAGATGTTGAGGATGGGCGCACCATCAGCCTGATCGACTTTGAGCGTGTAATCCCGTGTTGCCGCCGTGGCGCTGCTGGCCCCGTCATCATAAAGCGGGCGCACTCCGGAATAGGTCCAGACGACATCATCGGCATTGATGTCCTGTTTGAAATATTGGTTCGCGAAATCAATCAGATACGCTTGCTCCTCTGGCGTGCAGGTGGGGCGCACATGGGGGTCGTGGTGTTCGGCGTCCGTCGTGCCGATCAGGGTAAAGTCGGTCTCGTATGGGATGGCAAAGATGATGCGCCCATCGGTGCCTTGGAAGAAATAGCACTTGTCGTGATCATAAAGACGCTTGGTTACGATGTGACTGCCACGCACCAGCCGCACGCCTTCGTTGCTTTTGACGTGCAGCTTTTGGTGGATGATGTCCCCGACCCACGGTCCGCCTGCATTGACCAGCATGCGGGCGCGGATCACTTCGGTGGTGTCGGTTTCGGTGTCGCGCACGGTGACATCCCAGTGATCGTCCGCGCGGGTCGCCCCTTCGACGCGGGTGCGCACCATGATGCGCGCGCCGCGCTCTGCGGCGTCGCGGGCGTTGAGCACGACCAGCCGCGAATCCTCGATCCAGCAATCGGAATATTCATAGGCCTTGCGGAATTTATCGACCAAGGGCGCACCTTCGGGCGTGCCCGACAGGGTCAGGGTCGTCGTCGCGGGCAGCATCTTGCGTCCGCCCAGATGATCATACAGGAACAGTCCCAGCCGGATCATCCACGCAGGCCGCCGCCCCTTCATCCATGGCATGACGCGGGCAAGGATGCGGGAGACGGGCGTTTCCCCTTCGAACCGCATGTCCGGGCTGTAGGGCAGCACAAAGCGCATGGGCCAGCTGATATGGGGCATGGCACTTAGCAGCACTTCGCGCTCTTCCAGCGCGTGGCGGACCAGCTTGATCTCGAAATATTCCAGATAGCGCAGACCGCCGTGAAACAGTTTGGTCGAGGCCGACGAGGTTGCCGAAGCCAGATCGTTCATCTCGGCCAATGCCACGGACATGCCCCGCCCGGCGGCGTCCCGCGCGATGCCCACGCCGTTGATGCCGCCGCCGATCACGAACAGATCATAGGGTTTCGGCGTTGTGTCTGCGGCCATCGGGTTATCCTTTCGTCCGCTGGTGCCCCGCAAGTCGGGGACGCTGCCATGAGTAGGCAGGCTGGCCCGTGTACGCAAGTTTCGAGGGGTGTGTTTTTCGTCGCAGGGCCTGCGCGGCCTCGCCATGGCGCGTCGTCCGTGTCACAAAACCGTTGATTGGGTGCTGTACCTGATCGCCGCAACTGAACGAGGTGCCCAGCCCCATGAAACTTTCCGCTTTCTCCGCCCCCGGCACGTTCTGGCGCGGCAACCTGCACACCCATTCCAACCTGTCGGACGGGGCACTGGACCCGGACGAAGTGTGCCGACGCTACAAGGCGCAAGGCTATGATTTCATTGCGCTGACCGATCATTTCATCGGAGCGTACGACTATCCCATCGCTGACACCTTGGCATTCCGGGATGACAGCTTCACCACCATTCTGGGGGCCGAATTGCATTCCGGCGCGATGGAGAATGGCGAGTTGTGGCATGTCCTTGCCGTGGGTCTGCCATTTGGCTTTGCCCCGTCGAACACGCCCGGCTTTTCGCCCGTTCCGGATCAGGAAACCGGCCCCGAGATCGCCGCGCGCGCACGTGAAGCGGGTGCCTTTGTCGCCATCGCCCACCCGCAGTGGTCGGGCATGACGATGAACGACGCGCGGTCGATCATGGCCGCCCACGCGGTCGAAATCTACAACCACGGCTGTGCGGTGGAATGCGACCGGGCCGACGGGATGTTCTATGCCGATTTGCTGATGTCCGAAGGGCGCGACGTGACCCTGATCGCCACGGATGATGCGCATTTTCATGCCCCCGACCACTTCGGCGGATGGGTCATGGTCAAGGCCGAGGCGAACGACCCAGACTTGCTGCTCGCCGCGCTGAGGCGGGGCGATTTCTATGCCTCGCAGGGCCCGGAGTTGCGCGGAGTCGAGGTGACCGAGGACGAGGTCGTAGTGACCTGTTCTGCGGCCAGTGTGGTGATCGTGCAGGGGCACGGTTCGGTCGCCACCACGATGCATGGGTCCTCGATGACCCGGGCCGCGATTGCGCGCACGCGGGTGCGCAACAGCCCGTGGATACGCGTGACCGTGATTGATGCCGCAGGCAAGCGCGCGTGGTCGAACCCGATCCGGTTCTGAGGTAACGCACGGTGGGTGTTGGGCACCTTTGCATGCCAGTCCATGCCAGCCAGAGGTCAAGCCCTGCAAAACAAGTGAACTGCTGTGGCAGTTTGTCCGGTCACGTGCATGTTCGGCAATGCGGACAAAGCTGCCTTTGGATTTGGGTTCCCGAAAGACTGCTGCCGTTAATGTTCTTCGGGCTTTCTGAACACCATGGCATAACTCATCGGCAAACCGATTCCGGAGTGTTCGACATTCCACCATGTATTCGAGATATGTTGCGGCAGTTCCTCAAAAAACTCTAACGTGAGCCCCGAATGGATGCCAGCCATGACGATGTCTGACAACTTGTGACTGAAAGACGCGTTTGGAGTAGCCTCATAGCTCTCGGCGCCATAGTAATCCAAGCCGCTCTCGTCGATATAGGCCTCTTTGCGGAAATAGGACAGCTCCCATTTGACCGGATCATCGGCCTGTCCCGGTTCGAACATGACGAGGATGGGGTGATGCTCGTAGATAAAGATCGCGCCACCCGGCACGAGGAGTTTTTCGATCTCTGAGAAGAACCTGTCGATGTCGGGCATCCAGCCCAGCACACCGATGGTGATCATGACGATGTCGAAACTGGTACGGTATTCGGGTGGTATGTCATGCGCCTCACAACATACGAATTCCACATCCTGCCCGGCGGCATTGGCCAACTCGATGGCCTGATCGACAAATCCTTCCGCGCCATCAAAACCTACACACCGTGCAGCCCCAAGTGTCTTGCACGACAACAACTCGATCCCGTTGTTGCAGCACACTTGAGCCACGCTTTTTCCGTCGACGCCGAGGCGATTCAGGTGTGTGGCTGCAGTGTCATCCAGAACCGAAAATCCCGGTTCGCTGAATAGTTCAAGCAACCGGGATCGGTTATGGCGGGCATGGAATGGCGCAGCCTCTTCCCACGCGGTGAGATTTGCTTGAATGTATGCGTTGTCCGTCTTGCGTTTCGTCATTGCACGTTCCCTGCATTCAACGAAAAGCACAGTGCGGTCGGCAAAAACAAGTCCTTTTGCAATGGGTCGACAGAACTGAGCGGTGTTTGACCTGCCCACAATTCGGACATGCTGCGAATGTCCCGGATTGCGCTCTGACCGGGCATTCGCCGCAACGACTGCCCTTTGCGCATCTGCGCTCTCAGGCGTCAGCCGTTGCCCCCTACCCCGCCAGCGACGGCAGCCACAGCACGATTCCCGGGAATGCCACCAGCATCGCGATCGTGGCCGCATCCGCGACGAAGAACGGGGTCACACCCTTGAACACGTCCTGTACCGTCAGATCGTCCCGAACACCGGCAACCACAAAACAGTTGAGGCCAATGGGTGGGGTGATCAGGCAGAATTCGGCCATCTTGACCACCAGTATCCCGAACCAGATCGCGCACATCGGCCCGGACATGCCGAAAGCTGAGTCAGCGGCCGCCACCGTCTCGCCACCGTTCAGCGCCATGACTGCCGGGTACACCACGGGCAGCGTCAGCAGCAACATCCCGATGGCGTCCATGAACATGCCCAGCACGGCGTAGCCCAGCAGGATGCAGACCAGGATCACCATCGGCGACATTGTCAGCGACGTGATCCAGTCGGCAAAGGCCGCGGGCAGTTCGGCAAAACCAAGGAAGCGGACATAGATCAGCACGCCCCAGATGATGGTGAAGATCATCACCGTCAGCTTGGCCGTATCCAGCAGTGCGCTTTTGAGCTGCGGCCAGCGCATGCCGCGCGCCAGTGCCATGAGGAAGATGATGAAGGCCCCGATGGCCCCACCTTCGGTGGGGGTGCCCCATGCATCGCCGAATGGGTTGTAGACGAAGAAGATGATGATCACGACCACCGCGAGGATCGGCAGCGCGGGGGGTAGGGATTCGAACCGCTCGCGCCATGTGAAGCCGCTGACGGGGGGGCCGACATTTTTCCAGATCACCGCGATACCGATGATGAGACCTGCGTAGACGATGGCTGAAAACGCGCCGGGGATGAACCCGGCCAGCAACAGCTTGCCCACGTCCTGTTCGACGATGATCGCATAGATCACAAGGATGGCCGAGGGCGGGATGAGCGAGGCGAGCGTGCCACCTGCGGCCACGACTCCGGCGGCGAATTGTTTGTTGTACCCGATTTTCAGCATTTCGGGGATCGCGATACGCGCGAACACCGCCGCCGTCGCCACCGATGCCCCCGACACGGCCGCAAAGCCTGCCGTGGCGAACACAGTCGATACTGCCAAGCCCCCCGGCACCCACGCGATCCAGCGTTTGGCCGCTGTGAACAGGGCGGTGGTCAGCTTGGCGTAATAGGCGAGATAGCCGATCAGAATGAACACAGGGATCAGGGACAGCACCTGCGCGGAGACTTTGGAATGCGGGGTGAGCCCTGCGATGTTGACGCTGATCTGAACCGACCGCCAAAACCGTTCGGGGTCGTAGTCAAACCCGTTCCAGCGCAGCCAGACAAGGCCGACGAACCCGGCCATGCCGGCGGCAAAGGCCACACGCATGCCCAATAGGACAAAGACCAGCATGCCGCCACTGACCCAAAGGCCGATTTCGATGGGTTCCATCAGTGCGCTCCTGATCTGAGAAGCATCGACAGCTCCTGCTTCTTTTCGCCGAACTGGCCTGCGGATCCATGCGTGCTGGAAAACATCAGAGCCATTTAATCCAGCCCATCCAGCGCTTCGGCCTCGATCCGCGCCTGTTCGGCGATGGAGAGGCTGAGGGGGACGGCGACAGGGTTTTCCAGCCCCAGCACAAGCGCACGCCCATAGCCCCAGGCCTGCAACAGCAGCCGCAGCGCCAGCACGCCGAAAGCAACCGGCACCACGAGTTTGCTGGGCCAGATCGGCAGGCCGATGTCGATGGAACTGTCACGGCTGCACAAAGGTCGCGCACAGTCGAAGGATCGGTCGAAATGCTCCCACGCGCCCCATGTGAGGGCCGTGATCAGCACGAGGATCAGCAGGATCGAAATCAGTTCGAACAGCCACAACATCCGTCCCTTGAGCGCGCTGACCAGCATGTCCATGCGCACATGGGTGCCGTCGCGCTGCACGTAAGAGACGCCCATGATGGCGATGATCGGCATCGCCGCTTCGATATAGTCGATGTATCCCGACAGAGGAGAGCCGAAAAATTTGCGCCCGATGACCGAATAGGCTGCCAGAAACATCAGCGAAAAGATCGCGACGCCGCTGAGAAGTGCGCAAAACCGTTCAATTGGTAGAAGTGCCCGGTCAAGCCTGCTCAGCAGACTCGAATCCTCAAGCACCGCGGCTGATCCCGCCATTCCTCTGCCCC
Organism: uncultured Rhodobacterales bacterium; assembly: GCA_964351755.1. Lineage (GTDB taxonomy): Bacteria > Pseudomonadota > Alphaproteobacteria > Rhodobacterales > Rhodobacteraceae > Tateyamaria. Next base: position 17,886 of record CAYGPT010000047.1, read on the forward strand.
CCTGTTTTTATGAGTGGGGCCGCCCCTTGCGACAGGGACGGCCCGGATGGCTTAGCTGCCGCCGGCTTTGGCGTCGGCCAGCGTCTTGACCACGAGGTCGTACAGTTCCTGACCCGGCAGGCCCTGTGCTTCCATCGAGGCAACCCACTCGTCGCGCGCAGGATCGGCTGCGGCGGCGCGGAACTCGGTCAGTGTCGCGTCGGAGATGGTGACTTTCTCCACGCCTTTTTCGGCCAGAACGTCATCCCAGCGTTTCAGCAGGGCGGCGTAGTTTTCGAGGTAGTAGGCGATGGATTCATCCACCGAACTGTCGAGTGCTTCGCGCTCACTGTCGGACAGCGACTCGTAGGCGTCGATGTTGACGACGATCGGGCAGTTCACCGTGCCGGGATTCAGGTTCGCCGTCCACCACTTGGCCTGATTGATCGTGCCAAAGCTCAGATGGGCGTGCTGGGCGAATGCAACCGTGTCGACGACGCCGGATTCCATGGCCTGATACGCCTCGGACGAGGTCACGGATGTCGGCACACCGCCGACTGCTTCGAACGCTTTGCCCAAGCCGCCCGTAGCGCGCACGCGCATACCTTGGAATTCGGACAGTTCATCGCGCGGCTCGCCTGTGCCCACAAGGTTGTATTGCGGCATCGGTGAGGTCATCAACAGCTTGGCGTTCCACTGCGCCATTTCCTCGGCCACGGCGGGGTGGGCATAGACGGCATGGCTGACGGCCACTTCTTGGTCGAGGTTCTCGACTCCGAGGAAGGGCAGCTCAAGCACCGTGATCAGACGGTTCTTGTCGGGGTGATAGCCAGCGCAGAACTGGGCCATCTCGAATGCCCCGATGGAAATCCCGTCAAGGTTTTCGGTATTCTTGGACAGCCCGCCGTAGCTGACGTTCATGGTGAATTCACCGCCCGTTTTCTCGGCGACCAGTTCGGCGATCTTTTCGACATGTTCAGTAAAGGCACGGCGTTTGCCCCAGACGGATACGTTCCATTCCGTGGCCGCAGCCTCGAGTGCGAAAGTGCACGACACAGCGCCGACAACGGCGCCTACAGCAAATTTATTCATATGAGTTCTCCCTAAATGCGGGACGTGGATGTGCCCGCTTGTCGCGGAAGCTAGCGCGCAAGGACGGGCTTGCCAAGTTGATTGCGCTAGCGGTGGTCCGTGATGATCGGCCCAAGGCGCGATTTGCAGGCGCGAGAGCCTCCGAGGGGAATTTTCTAAAGTCAGCAAAGAGGGGCGCTGTACCCTGCTTTGCCCACATCACCAGCGTCTCATGGAATCACGGCAATGTTGCCCACATGGGCCTTGTCGATGAAGGTCTGTTGCGCGGTCTTGAGGTCGGCAAGCGGATAGGTCGCCGCCAGCAGGGGTTTCACTTCGCCCCGTTCGATGTAGCCGACCAGGTCGGGAAAGATGTCCGGTGGCAGCACGGTCGAGCCAGTGAAAGTCAGGTCGCGCAGGTAAAGCGTGCGCAGATCGAGCGGCACGACCGGCCCTGCAATCGCCCCAGAACAGGTATAGCGCCCGCCCCGTGCCAGTACGTCGAGCACAGTTTCGAAATACGGGCCGCCGACGATATCCGCGACCACCGTGACGGTGTCGCGTCCGATGGCGGTTTTCAGTGCGGACGTCAGGTCACTGGGCGCACGCGGCAGCAGCGCATCCGCGCCCAGATCGGCCATCTGCGCGTGTTTGGCTTCGGAGGCAAGGCCCACGACCACCGCCCCGCGCCGCTTGGCCAGCTGGATCAGAGCCGAGCCGACCCCGCCCGAGGCACCCGTGACCAGAACCACGTCGTCCGCGACCACCTTCGCGCGGCTCAGCATCCCTTCGGCGGTGGAATAGGAACAGGCGAAGGTCGCGAGTTCCGCGTCGCTCAGGGGGCTTTCGATAGGGTGTACGTTGCGCCGGTCCGCCAGCGTGTACTGGGCGAACCCGCCATCGCATTCGCTGCCGAAATAACCCGTCTTGTCCCGGTTCGTGGGGTCGGACCAGTCGCGCAGCCAGCAGTCGATCAGCACGCGCTTGCCGATGAGGGTCGCGTCGCCATTGCCCCCCGCTGCCACGACTTCGCCCACCGCATCCGCGCCCTGAATGCGCGGAAAGGCCAACGGCGCCCCACCCCAGCTTGGGTCCTCGTCCGTCGCTTCGACGGCGTCGCCCGATGTGGCCCCCGTGGCCGCCTTGGAATACCAGCCCACACGCGTGTTCACATCCGTATTGTTCAGCCCGCAAGCACCGACCCGGATCAGCACCTGACCGTCGTCCGGTTCCGGCACCGGCCAGTCGTCGTGAAACTGCAAGGCGTCCATGTCGCCGTGCCGGTGCAACACGACGGCATTCATCTTTGTGGGCAGAGTCATGGCGTGCCTTTCGTGCTTTGGCTGTGCATGTCGTGCCACGTCGCTGTGGGCGGGGTCCAGACCCTTGTGCCCAAAGCGCACTTGCGCGCGCCACCTCCACGCTTCAGGCTGACCGGGATTGCCGCGACGGGCGGTGCCGCGAAACCCCGAAGGAAGCCAACAAGATGAGCCTTTTCGACGAAGATCTGTTCACCACCGGCCTTGCCCAGCGCAAAAACACGCTGGGGGCCGAATATGTTCAGGGCAACCTGGACGCCGCCGACGACTTCACCCGCCCCTTTCAGGAGGCGATGACCGCATGGTGCTGGGGCTTTGGCTGGGGGGACGAGGCCCTGCCCCCCAAGACCCGCAGCCTGATGAACCTGTCGATGATCGGCGCATTGGGCAAGATGCAGGAGTTCGAACTGCATGTAGGCGGCGCGATCAACAACGGATGCACGGTCGCGGAAATCCGCGCCTCAGTCCACATGGTTGCAATCTATTGCGGCGTACCGCAGGGGCTGGAGTGCTTTCGCGCCGCGCGCAAGGTGCTTGAGGCGCGCGACATGTTGTGATTCTGGGCTCGGCAGGCGGCGCGCCGGTGGCCCAGGCCGTGGCGTCGCCGCCGCACCGCGCCTGACCCAAAAAGTGCGTTGACATTCAACACATCGAAATCACGTCGAAATTTACTGGATTTGCTGAAATTTTTACAAAACCGCTGTATGCGCGGAAAAATTTTTACATCAAAACCGTTATAATCCAGCCTTTTATTCCTTTCTTTTCAACTTTGCGTATTATCACGCTTCAGGGAGGAGGCGTCGCGCCGGATTGCCTGGCCATTCAGCTTGGCCACCGATCCGTGGAGCACCCCCAAATCGACCGGAATGACCATCGGAGGAACATCCATGTCCGACACCATGACCTATGCCCCAAACGCCGAAATGGCGGCCCGCGCGCATGTGGACGCCGCCAAATACGAGGAGATGTATGCAGCCTCGATCGCGAACCCGGAGGGGTTCTGGGGCGAACAGGGCAAGCGGATCGACTGGATCAAGCCCTACACCCAAGTCAAGGACGTCGATTTCACACACGGCAACGTCAACATCAACTGGTACGCCGATGGCACCCTGAACGTATCGGCAAACTGCATCGACCGACATCTGGACAAGCGCGGCGATCAGACCGCGATCATCTGGGAGCCTGACAGCCCCGATGACCCCGCGTTGCGCATCACGTACAAGGAATTGCACGCCGAAACCTGCCGCATGGCCAACGTGCTCAAGGGCATGGGCGTGGGCAAGGGCGACCGCGTGGTGCTGTACCTGCCGATGATTCCCGAGGCGGCCTATGCCATGCTGGCTTGCACCCGGATCGGGGCGATCCATTCCATCGTGTTTGCCGGGTTTTCCCCGGATGCGCTGGCCGCCCGTGTGTCGGGGTGCAATGCCAAGGTGGTGATCACCGCCGATGGGGCACCACGCGGCGGGCGTGTCACCAACCTCAAGGACAACGTCAATCAGGCGCTCATCAACGTGATGCACGACACGAAGTGTCTGGTGGTCAAGCGCACCGGCCAGCAGATCGCGTGGCGTGACGGGCTGGATGTGTGGCTGCACGAGGCTGCAAAAGGCGTCGAGCCCCATTGCGAGCCCGAGGAAATGAATGCCGAGGACCCGCTGTTCATTCTTTATACCTCAGGCTCCACCGGCCAGCCCAAAGGGGTTGTTCACACCACGGGCGGCTATCTGGTCTATGCTGCGATGACCCACGAGATCACGTTCGATTATCGTGACGGCGATGTTTACTGGTGCACCGCCGATGTGGGCTGGGTCACTGGCCACAGCTATATTGTCTATGGCCCGCTCGCCAATGGCGGCATTACCCTGATGTTCGAAGGGGTGCCGACATACCCCGACGCCTCGCGTTTCTGGCAGATTTGCGAAAAGCACAAAGTCGCGCAATTCTATACCGCCCCAACCGCCATCCGCGCGCTCATGGCCCATGGCAACGACCCCGTCGCCAAGGCGGACCTGTCCAGCCTCAAGCTGCTGGGCACAGTGGGAGAGCCGATCAACCCCGAGGCGTGGAATTGGTATAACGACGTGGTCGGCGGCGGGCGCTGCCCTATCGTGGACACGTGGTGGCAGACCGAAACCGGCGGGCACCTGATGACTCCCCTGCCCGGCGCGCATGCGACCAAGCCCGGCTCGGCGATGAAGCCGTTCTTTGGCATCAAGCCATTGGTGCTGGAACCGGCGAGCGGAGAGATCATCGAGGGCAACGGAGTCGAGGGCGTGCTGGTCATTGCCGACAGCTGGCCGGGTCAGATGCGCACCGTGTGGGGCGATCACGAGCGGTTCGAGGCGACCTATTTCAGCGACTACAAGGGCTATTACTTTACCGGCGATGGGTGTCGGCGCGACGCGGATGGCGATTACTGGATCACGGGGCGCGTCGATGATGTCATCAACGTCTCGGGCCACCGCATGGGCACCGCCGAGGTTGAAAGCGCGCTGGTCGCCCACGCCGCCGTGGCAGAGGCCGCCGTGGTGGGATACCCGCATGATATCAAGGGGCAAGGCATCTATTGCTATGTCACGCTGATGAACGGCAAGGAGCCTTCGGAGGAATTGCGAAAGGAGTTGCGCACATGGGTGCGCCAAGAAATCGGCCCGATCGCATCGCCTGACCTGATCCAATGGGCGCCGGGCCTGCCCAAGACGCGGTCCGGCAAGATCATGCGCCGTATCCTGCGCAAGATCGCGGAGGATGATTTCGGCGCACTTGGCGACACGTCGACTTTGGCCGACCCGAGCGTCGTCGAGGACCTGATCGAAAACCGGATGAACAAGCGTTAGTGCCGGAAACTGCCCTGAATCTGAACAGGTGATTTGACCGGCAAGGCGACCGCTTTGTCGGTCAAATCGTCTTTTGAGGGGAGTATCTGTTGCAAAGACAATCCAACGCATTAGATTTCCACGGATTTACTAACAGATCGCGCCATTCAACAAACTTTCAGCGCCAACGCGCTGGTCATACGCCGTATTTCCGCGCAAAGTGACGGTATGAACGACGTTACTGAAATGCGCTACAGGGTTGCCCGCACCACCCAACAGTTGTGCGGCGTGTTGCAGATCGACCCAACCGCCGTCATGCGTCGGATGCGCTATCCACCCGACTTTCTGGACAACGAAGGGCGCGGCGTCACGCCGGGCGAATTCTTTGCCGGGTGGGACGCGATGCTGGCCGAGGCGGCGCGGGACGACGCTCCCCTCTTTCTGGGTCAGGCCTATGCGCGAGGGCCGTTCAACCCGGCCTTCTTTGCCTTTACCTGCAGCCCGACCATCGCCATTGGACTGGAACGGCTGGCCCTGTTCAAGCCACTGAGCGGGCCGCTGCATCTGGCCTTGCGGCGTGGCGACAGCGGGGCACTGACCATCACCAAATCCTCGAATGTGACGGCGCATCCCCTGCCTGACACGTTTGCCGCGACAGAGCTTGTGTTCCTGATCGAGGCGATGCGCACCTGCACGGGCCATCACATCGTGCCCCGGCATGCCACCCTGCCCGGCCGCCTTGCCTGCCACGACCTGATCGAAGCTTTCACCGGGTGCGAGGTCGGTATCAGCGCCGGGGGCGCTGCGACCCTGCGGATCGGCCCCGAAGATGCGGATCGCATTTTGCTGTCCGCTGACCCGGCGCAATGGGCGCAGCTGGAACCCGCCTTCCGTCGCCAGATGCAGGCGCAGGATGCCGCCCAAACGGCCACCGCGCGTGTTTGCGCCGTGTTGCCCGAAATGCTGCCCGCAGGCGAAGCCACCGTGGCCGCCGCCGCCGCGCGTTTGCGCCTGAGTTCACGCAGTCTGCAACGCTACCTTCGGGCCGAGGGCACGCGATTCCAGTCCCTGTTGGATGCGTGCCGCGAGGATCTGGCGCGGCATTACCTGACCACCTCGGACCTGACGGTCGAGGAAATCAGCTATCTTCTGGCCTATCGCGATCCCAATTCATTCTACCGCGCCTTTCAGGCATGGACGGGCCAGACCCCCAATACGGTGCGCAGCTTGGCACGGCTTCAACCTTCTGCCGTCGGATCATAGCCATACACCCAGTCCTGCCGCGCGTGAAACGCCCCCGGCGCAAGCCGCGCGGCGATCCCCATCGAACCGTAGAACCCGACCGCACCCAAGGCCGAGGCCTTGTGAAACAAGCGCGCATTGGCCACCGAGCCTTTTTGTACCCGCGCCGTTCTGTCGATCCGCTGGTTGTAAAAGGCGGCAAAGCCCGCCTCTGCCGTGCCTTGCGCGCCGAGTTCCCGCGCCAGTATCCACGCATCCTCCAGCGCTTGCACCGCCCCTTGAGCCATGGACGGCAACATCGGGTGCGCTGCATCCCCGACCAGCCCCACGCGCCCATCGTGCCAGCGCGGCAAAGGCGCGCGGTCAAACAGCGCCCAGCGGTTGAGCGTGTCGGCCTGCGCGATCAGGGTGCGGATTTCCGGGGCCCAGCCGTCAAAGGCGGCAAGCGCCTCGGCCTGCGCACCTGTCGCGCGCCAGCTTTCGGGGGCGGGTTCATCGGTTTCGACCATGCCGACGAAGTTCGCCAGGGTCCCGGCCCGCAATCGCGTCGTGACCGCATGGCGGCGGTGCCCAGCCCAGACGCAGGCCGTGGGCGGCGGGGCGTGATCCCCAAGGGCTGCCATCGGCACCACCGCGCGCCAGGCGACATTGCCGGTATAGCGCGGACGGTCCGGCCCCAGCATCTGGGTGCGGATCACCGAATGCAGCCCATCACCACCAATCGCAATATCGCCACTGCGCGTCGTGCCGTCCCCAAGCGTCAGCGTCACGCTGTCCCCGGTCTGCGCATAGCTGTCGACCACACACCCGGTCTGGATCGCATCCGCTTGCAGCCCGGTCAGCCGGACTTGCAAGGCTGACACGAGGTCGGCGCGATGCACATGCACGTAGGGCGCGCCCCAGCGCTGCACAGCATAGCCCCGCATGGGCAGGCAAAAGATGCGGCGTCCCGACTGGCCCAGACGCATCTCGACCGCTTCGGGTTCGAAAACGCAACGAGTCAACGGTGCCGTCACCCCAAGTGCCTCAAGAACGCGCCAGCCATTGGGAGAGATCTGCAAGCCAGCACCGATTTCACGCAGTTCCGGGGCTTGTTCCAGAACCGACACGGTCCAGCCGCGCAAGGACAGGGCAATGCCCGTGGCAAGCCCGCCTATGCCGCCGCCGACGATCAGTGCTTTCATGTCAGCGCCCCACCGCTGCGCAAAGCGGCGATGTCATCCGCGCTGTAGCCGAGTTCTGCCAGCACCCCTGCCGTTTCCGCCCCCGGCGCGCTCGGGGCAGTGGGTGGACTGGCGGGTGTGCCGCTGAATCGGGGCGCGGGTGCCGCCTGTCCTACGCCGTTGACGTCGACATAAACGCCGCGCGCGGCCATGTGCGGGTGTGCAGCGGCTTCTTTGAGGCTCAGCACCGGTGCGACGCAAGCATCGCTGTCCGCGAACACGTTGGCCCAGTGGTCGCGGTCGTTGCGCGCGAACGCGGCCGCAAACGCTTTGGTCAGCGCGGGCCAGGCCGCGCGGTCATTCTGGGCCGGAAGGTCGGTTGCGCTTAGACCCAGACCGTCGAGCAGCAGCGCATAGAACTGTGGCTCGAGCGCGCCTACGGCCACATCGCGCCCGTCGGCACAGCGATAGCAGCGGTAGAACGGTGCACCCCCATCCAGCCAGTTGGTGCCGGGCGTATCTGTCCAGCTTCCCTGGGCTATCATCCCGTGGATCAGCCCCATCATCGCGGGTACCCCGTCGACCATCGCCGCATCCACTACCTGCCCCCTGCCGGTCACGCCGCGCGATATGACACTCGCCAACAGACCATAGAGCAGAAACATCGTCCCGCCTCCGTAGTCCGCCACAAGGTTCAGGGGCGGTTTTGGGGGCGCATCCGCACTCCCCATCAGGCCCAGCACGCCGCTGGTCGCAAGATAGGTGATGTCATGCCCCGCCACATGGGAGAGCGGCCCGGTCTGGCCCCAGCCGGTCATGCGACCATAGATCAGCGTATCGGGGCAGTCGTCCGGTCCCAGCCCAAGGCGTTCCATCACACCGGGGCGAAACCCTTCGATCAGGATATCGGACCTTCCGATGAGGGCCAGCGCCACGGCGCGCCCCGCATCCGATTTGAGGTTCAACGCAATCGACCGCTTGCCGCGCCGGTTGACCTCAGCGGGTTGCGTCGGACCAGTGGTCTTGTCGACCACCGTCACCCGCGCGCCCAGATCGGCCAGCAATTGACCGGCCAGAGGCGCCGGGCCAAGCCCAGCAAATTCCACAACGTTCAGACTGTTCAGCGGACCCGGCATGTTGCCCCCGAATACAAGGATGTTTCGCCGCGATAGGACATAAAGCCCAAGACCGACGCAAGCCTGTGCGTCGGGTCACAGTCCAGGGGCGGCTTCGGCTTCGGAGGCCTTGATTCCCGGCAGGGTGCGCACAACGCGGGTGCCACTGTGCGTGATCCGGACGATCCGGCGTTTTCCGTGGCGACCGGGGCGCAACATGAAGGCCTCTTTATGGTCGCCGAAAATGTTCTTCTTGAGGTCGTCGAATACCATCTTGATGGTTCCGCCTTCGGCCACCACGTTCATGAACCAAAGGTCCGGCCCGCTGCGCCAAGCCTCGATGCTCGGCATTACGCCGTATTTCAGATAGAAGTCGGTGGTTTCCTGATCTATCAGGGCCCAGATGACACCGGCAACGGGCTTGCCCTCGTTATCGGTGTAAAGGGCGTAGGTGTTGTTGGTCAAAGCGCCATGGATCAGGGACATCGCGAAATCCATCCTGACCTGCGAAAAGGCGTCCGTTGAGCCGATCAACAGGGCGAATTTGCCCATCTGGGCAAAGAAGGTTTCGACGCTGCTGTTTGCATCGACGGTTACTTGTTTCAAGAGCATGCCAAGGTTGTAGGTGCGCTAGACGCGCACCTGAAAGTGCGAAATTGCAAAAATGTCGGCAATGGCGCGCCCGAAGCCGTGCAATTGCCCGCGTTTGCCTAGCTCGCCTGGACTCTGACGGCAACAGCGGAAGTGTCGCCGAGCATGCCTTTCATGCCGGACACGATTTCTGCGCGCAGACCTTCCGAGACCATCGTGACTTGATCAAATTTGTATTTGTCAATCGTCCGCTTTGCAAAAACGACGTTTCCCGATGCAACTGTTATTTTCATGAATCCACCTATCTTTTTCTCACATGTGCCCGAAATGGACATGTCATGAATGATGCAACGCTAAAAACGTTCGATCAAGTACGTTGTCGCTAAAATGACCGTCGATCAAGAGATTCACTCAATGCGTGTTCTGTTGTCGGCAATAGGTGCCCTGGTACCAGATGAATGCCCTGCTCTCCTGCCGACCCGGTGACCGGATCGCACGTTCGGCAGTGACTTGAGGCCTTTTGCAAACAGGACAGCAAGCCGGTTCGAACTCAGCAATTGAGTCGGTTGCGGTGTTTGACTGTTGCAAAAGTGGTGCGGTCGGAGAGACTCGAACTCTCACGGGTGTTACCCCACAGCGACCTCAACGCTGCGCGTCTACCATTCCGCCACGA
>CAYGPT010000048.1:0-27624 GCA_964351755.1 uncultured Rhodobacterales bacterium
ACATAGGCTTCGGGCACGTTGGGCAGATCGAAGTTGTAGACGTGTTTCACATCCGGAATATCAAGCCCGCGCGCGGCCACGTCCGTCGCCACCATCACCTTGATTTCGCTCGCCTTGAAGGCGGCAAGGGCGCGGTCGCGCTGTCCTTGCCGCTTGTCGCCGTGAATCGCGACCACAGGGAATTTCGCGCGGTCGAGCGCCTTGGCCAGACGATCCGCTCCGTGCTTGGTGCGTGTAAAAACCAGCGCGCGCTCGTCCTTGTGTGCGCCCATCAGCTCGATCAGCAGTCCGGTCTTTTCGGCCTTGGCGATGAAGTGAATGGCTTGGGTCACCTTGTCAGCGGCCTTGCCGGGGGGCGAGACTTCGATGCGGATCGGGCTTTTGAGGTAGCTGTTTGCAATTTCGGCCATCTGTTTTGGCATGGTGGCCGAAAACAGCATTGTCTGGCGGTTTTCCCCTACCATTTCCGCGATCTTGCGCAAATCGTGGATGAAGCCCATGTCCAGCATCTGGTCAGCCTCGTCCAGCACCAGGAAGTTGGTCTGGTCCAGCCGCACGGCGCGCCGGTCCACAAGGTCCAGCAGGCGCCCCGGCGTTGCCACCAGAATGTCGACCCCTTTGGACAGGCGCTGGATCTGTGGGTTGATGGACACACCCCCCACGACGATCTGCACCTTCATATCCGTCAGATCCCGCAGCACATGGGCGATTTGCCCGGCCAGTTCACGTGTGGGCGCAAGGATCAGACCGCGCGCAGTCTTTGGGGCGGCTTGCCCCCCCTCCTCCATCAGCCGCGCGATCAGCGGAATGCCGAATGCGGCCGTCTTGCCGGTGCCGGTCTGGGCAAGGCCCATCACGTCCCGCCCGTTCATCGCGTGCGGAATCGCCTGTGCCTGAATCGGGGTTGGGTCGGTCAGACCCATCTCTGCCACGCGCGTACGTAACGTGTCGGGCAGGCTCATCATGTCAAAATCGCTCATCGCCCCCCAGTGAACTCATAGATGCATGGCGTCAACCGCAAAGGAGCCAAGCGAATTGTGCAACCGGCAAACCTTCGCTAAACCTCGCAGCATGAGTGCCAAACGTCCCTCCATCACCGCCCGCAGCGAAGCAATGGGTCTGCGCATGACCCAACCACGCCGGGTGATTGCCGAGGTGTTGCAGGACTCTGACGATCATCCGGATGTGGAAGAGCTCTATAATCGCGCCTCGGCTGTGGATTCGCGCATCTCGATCGCGACGGTCTATCGCACCGTCAAACTGTTTGAAGAGGCGGGGATTCTGGACAAGCTGGAATTCGGCGACGGGCGCGCGCGCTACGAGGATGCAGAGCGTGAGCACCACGACCACCTGATCGACATGAATTCGGGCGAAGTGATCGAGTTTGTCGATGCAGAGATCGAAGCGCTTCAGGAAAAGATCGCCCAAAAGCTGGGATACGAGTTGCGCGGCCACCGTCTCGAACTTTATGGCGTCCCGCGCAAGCGCTGAGCGCCCCTTGAAAAGGAACACCACGTGACTGAACGCGACCGCCCCTTGCTGGCCGTCCTGATCGACGCCGATAACGTACCCGCCAAATACGCCGATGCGATCCTGCGCGAAGTTACAGCCATCGGGGAACCGGCCCTGCGCCGGGTCTATGGAGACTGGACGTCCGGGCGGCTGAACGCATGGTCTGCGCGCATTCTGCAACTGGGGCTTGTGGCGCATCAGGACACGTCCAACACCACCGGCAAGAACGCCAGCGACATCGGCCTTGTGATCGACGCGATGGACATCCTGCACGGGGGGCGCTTTGATGGATTCGTCATCGTATCGTCCGACAGCGATTTCACCGCCCTTGCCAACCGTCTGCGCGAGGATGGTCTGACCGTGATCGGCATCGGCGAATCCAAGGCGCCCGAGGCGCTGCGCAATGTGTGCAACCGTTTCATCCTGATCGAGAACCTGCTGGACGAACCCGAACCGGCCGCCGCGCCGCGCCCCGCGCCGAAATCCGCCCTGCCCCTGATCGAAGCGGCGATGGACAAGATCCAGCAGGATGACGACTGGTACGCCCTTGGCCCCATCGGGCAGGCGATCCAGAACGCACACCCCGATTTCGACACCCGCACCTATGGGCACCGCAAGCTGTCCGAACTGGTGACGTCCATCAAGGGCGTCGAGACGCGCAAGCAGGGCAATCAGCTGATGATGCGGCTCAAGCGGTAGGGTCGGCACATGGACAACCTGCGCGGCGCAGGTCTGATGGTACTGGCAATGCTCTGCTTTGCCATCGAGGACATGTTCATCAAGCTGCTGGGCGGCGTGATTCCAGTGGGTCAGCTTTTGGCCCTGCTGGGTGCGGGCGGTGCGTTGATCATGGCGCTGGCCTGTATATGGCAGCATCAGCCCATTGTCGGGCCCAAACTGCTTTATCCTTCTGTCATGATCCGCAACGCGGGTGAGTTGATAGGTACGCTGGGCTTCGTCACGGCCCTTATCCTCGTGCCATTGGCCACCGCGTCGGCCATCCTGCAAACCACGCCGCTGATGGTGACCGTCGGGGCGGCCCTGTTCCTTGGTGAAGCAGTGGGCTGGCGGCGTTGGTTCGCCATCGGCGTGGGCCTGTGCGGTGTCTTGCTGATCGTCCGGCCGGGGATGGCCGGATTTGACTGGAATGTACTTTTTGCCGTGCAGGGCATGATCGGCTTGTCGATCCGCGATCTGGCCACCCGGCGCGTGCCTGCCAGCCTGTCGGCGTTGCAGCTCAGCTTTGTCGCCTTTGCGCTTTTGGTGCCTGCGGGGCTCGCACTCATGCTGATCAGGGGCATGGCGTTTGTTCCGCCTGATCTGCGCGAATGGGGGCTTCTTGCGATTGCAGCACTGATCGGGGCGTTCTCCTATCGGTTCATCGTGATGGCCATGCGCGCGGGCGAGGTCAGCTTTGTCACGCCGTTCCGTTATAGCCGCATGATTTTTGCGCTCGTGATCGGACTCGCCGTGTTTGGCGAAGTCCCGGACGCGTTGACCCTGATCGGCGCCGGGATCGTAATCGCCTCGGGATTGTTCACCCTGTGGCGCGAACGGGGAGTGAAAACGGGACCTGCGACCTGAACCCCCTTTTGTTGACGCCCCCGTCGCGCTAGACGCTAAGTAAGCAAACCGGAGACGTATCCCATGAGCACCATCATCGACATCCACGCCCGCGAAATCCTCGACAGCCGGGGCAACCCAACAGTCGAAGTCGACGTGACACTGGAAGACGGCACAATGGGGCGCGCCGCTGTGCCCTCGGGGGCGTCGACAGGCGCCCACGAGGCCGTGGAAAAACGTGACGGCGACAAGGCGCGCTACATGGGCAAGGGCGTGCTTGATGCAGTGGCGGCCGTGAACGGAGAGATCGCCGAAGCACTTGTGGGAATCGACGCCACCGAACAGGTCGATATCGACATGGCCATGATCGAACTGGACGGCACACCCAACAAATTCCGCCTTGGGGCCAACGCCATACTGGGTGTATCGTTGGCCACCGCCAAGGCAGCCGCCGACTGGACCCAACAACCGCTTTATCGCTATGTGGGCGGCACTTCGGCCCGCGTTCTCCCGGTGCCGATGATGAACATCATCAATGGCGGCGAACATGCCGACAACCCGATCGACATTCAGGAATTCATGATCATGCCCGTGGCCGCGGACAATATCCGCGAGGCGGTGCGCATGGGATCCGAAGTGTTCCACACCCTGAAGAAAGAGCTGAGCGCGGCTGGTCTGGCCACCGGTATCGGCGACGAAGGCGGCTTTGCTCCCAACATCAATTCCACCCGTGAGGCACTTGATTTCATTCTGAAATCCATCGAAAAAGCAGGCTACACGCCGGGCGAGGAAATCTATCTTGCCCTCGATTGCGCCGCGACCGAGTATTACAAGGATGGCCAATACGTCCTCGCCGGTGAAGACAAGACACTGACCTCGGATGAAAACGCCGCCTATCTCGAGGCGCTGGTCAAGGACTATCCCATCATCTCGATCGAGGATGGCATGGCCGAAGATGACTGGGACGGATGGAAGACCCTGACCGAGATCATGGGCGAGCGGGTGCAACTGGTCGGCGATGATTTGTTCGTGACCAACCCCAAGCGTCTTGCCATGGGGATCGAACAGGGATGCGCCAACTCGATGCTCGTAAAAGTGAACCAGATCGGGACGTTGACAGAGACACTTAAAGCAGTCGACATGGCCCACCGCGCCCGGTTCACGAACGTGATGAGCCACCGTTCAGGTGAGACCGAAGATGCCACCATCGCCGACCTTGCCGTCGCCACGAACTGCGGTCAGATCAAGACCGGGTCGCTGTCCCGTTCGGATCGCTTGGCCAAATACAACCAGCTGATCCGGATCGAGGAGATGCTGGGCGAGAGCGCCGAATATGCCGGGCGCAGCATTCTGAAATGATCGCATCGGGCGCGCTTGCCGCCTTTTCTCGCGCAGTCGGCGGGCGTTTGGCTCATGTCACGGCGCGGTCAAACCTGCCCGGCATTCATGCGAACGGGCTGATGTGCGCGGAGGCATTGGCGCGGCGGGCACGCATTGATCCAGCCACGCTCGCCCTCAGGCGCACAAGGGAAAAGGTAGGCCCAGCCTTGTTGAACCACCAGTTGCCAATAGTGCATGGGATAAAGTCGGCCCAAATGGTGCTTGAGAGACACGACCCGCGCACATGGGCCGCGCAACTGGACACCCGCGTATTTCTCTGGTCGCATCGACGGGTCGCGAAATTCGCCGCCTCGTTCCACCGCCACGTCGATACTGCCATTCTTTGGATCGACCCGGCGCGTCTTGCCGCTGAAATGTGGGATCACATCGACCTCAGTCCGCTGAATTCGGGCAGTTTCGAACAGGGGGCATCCAAGGCGGTGCGTGGCGACTGGCTTTATGTACCTTTGTCACAGGGGCTGGAGGCGTTTCGCACAAATCGCATCGTGCGTGGCCATGCTACGAACCGCGATACCGTGGCGGAGGTGTCCTTGCGTGCGCCACTGGCACCGGACCTTCTGCAAACGGTCCTCATCCATGACTGAAATCTCTATCCGCCCCGCCACCCCTGCTGATGCACAGGACATCGCACGCCTGTGCTGGGCCTATCGCGACGTGCTGGTCGAACGCTCTGAGGGGCTGCCGCCCATGGTGGAAACCTATTACGCGGCAGACAGTTACGCGGCGATGATCGCCGACCTGCCGCGCATCCACGCCCGCCCCAAGGGCGATATCTTGCTGGCCACATTGGACAACGCCGTGGTGGGCTGCGCGATGTATTACCCGTTGGTTGAACCGGGCGTGGCCGAGATCAAACGCGTCTATGTCGACCCCGCCGCGCGGGGCACAGGCGCGGGCCGCGCGCTGATGGTCAAAGGCATGGCGCGGGCGAGGGCTGACGGGTACACGCGCATGGTGCTCGACACGATTTCCCCGCTGACCGAGGCCATCGCGCTTTACGAGCGCCTGGGCTTCACGCCCTGCGATCCGTTTTACGAGCCCGACCCGGTATTTCTGCCCTGGCTGCGATTCTTCGATCATCCGCTTTGAAATCTGTCCGGGCTGAATGCGGCAACAAGCGCGCTTTGCGCATTGCTGAGAGATTGACCCAGAACTTGCGGAGCCACCAGTTCAGCCGTGATCGCCGCCAGAGTGATACCCGAATGCATGACGGCGGCAAAAAGGCCCTTTGGCCCGCATGGCCCCATCACGGGCAGCCCGTCCTGCGGCACCGGGCGCTGGGCCAGCATCACACGGTCCCACGCCAGCCTGTGTCCCGGCAACAGGGTCTGGATCCGCGCAAGCGCCGCGTCCGCCAGCAGGTCGGGACGGGTGTTGACCTGTGATGTCTCATCGGACTGATGGTTGGCCGCTGTAGGGGCCCAGATATGTCCCTTCGCATCCTGACGCAGCTCTTGCCCCGGTGCCACCAGCACATGGTTCAGGATCGGCGCCACGGAAGCTGTGCGCATCATCAACCCCGGCCGTTCCAGCATGGGCAGGACCACACCCACGCTGCCCAGCAGCGCCGGACTGCCGATCCCAGCAGCTACGATCACCCGATCCGCAGGCACATGGCCCTGATCGGTGTCGATGCCAGTGATGACATCACCCCGGTGCAACAGGCCCGTCACCCGCACACCGCTGACGCGGCGTACACCATCCAGCAGGTGCCGGGCAGTTTCGGAAGGGCTGGCAATGCCCTCCTGCCGAAAGTGCAAGGCGCGCGGGGGCGGCGCGATATGCGGCTCAAGTGCTGCAAAACCGTTGGCATCAACTTCCTCCAGTTCATAGCCCAAAGCAGCCAGCCGGTCGCGTTGTGTGTCGAATGCGTCCCCCTCCTCCTCCCAACACAGACATCCGTTCCACTTTACGTGTCCGCCCAAACGTCTCCACGCATTCAGACCAGCAGCGCGCAGCGCAAAGTGGTCGGCGTTGAGGTAAAAGCTGGCATTCACCCAGCCAAAAGAGGCGGGGGTCGCACCGGGCGCACTCTCGAACACGGTCACATCCGACCCCGCCACGCTCAGGGTGCGCGCCAACGCTGCCCCGATGATCCCACCACCCACGATCACGATCTTCATGGCGCTTGCCCTCCAGTTTTCCCCACCCTAGCCTTGGTCCATGACGGCACAAGAGATCATCGAACACCTGAACCTGTCCCCGCACCCCGAAGGCGGGCATTACCGCCAGACATGGGTTGCGGACAATGCCGGGCGCCCAAGTGGCACCTGCATCTATTTCCTTTTGGCACAGGGCGAGTCGAGTCACTGGCACAAGGTGGATGCCACCGAAATCTGGCTGTACCATACAGGCGCGCCTCTGGTTCTGTCGCTCAGCCCCAGCGATGACGGCCCCGCGGTCGACCACCTGTTGACCCCGGATCTGAGCGCAGGTGCGCCGCAGATCATTGTGCCCGAAAGCCATTGGCAGGCCGCGCGAACCACGGGCGACTACACGCTGGTCAGTTGTACCGTGTCGCCGGGATTCCAGTTCGACGGTTTCACGCTGGCCCCGCCGGGCTTCGACATCCCGCGCTAGCGCGGGCGGCTGAGCGTCCCACCCCCGACGGCGGCGCGCACTCCGGTCGTGCCGGGGCAAGATGTGGGCAGGCCGCGCGCCACACGCACCGCGAGATAGGCAAAGGCCTGCGCCTCAAGCATATCACCGTTCAGCCCCACATCCTCGACCGGACAGACCGGACAATCCAGGGACACATCGAGCATCCGCATCAAGACAGGGTTGTGCCGTCCGCCGCCCGTGACCAGCACCTGCGCAGGGGGGCGCGGGCAGTGCTGCATCGCCTCGGCCACACCAGCGGCGCACATGGCCGTCAGGGTTGCGGCGGCATCGGCATCGCTCAACTCGTTCACGAGGCCGACCATCTCGGCAAAATCATTTCGGTCCAGCGATTTGGGCGGCATCTTGGCGAAAAACGGCTCGGCCAGAAACAGCTCAAGCGCACCGGTCTCCACCGTTCCGCGCGCGGCAATCCTGCCGTCCTCGTCGAATGCCAACCCCAGCCTTTCCTGCAACAGATCGTTCAGCGGCGCATTCGCCGGCCCGGTGTCGAAGGCCAGCAGCGCGCCGTCTGCGTCCGGTTTTTCGGCCATCGGATCCACCCAGGTGATGTTGCCCACGCCGCCGAGGTTAAGAAACGCGACCGGACCAGTCGCCTTGATCCACTTGGCGCATGCGAAATGAAAGAAAGGAGCCAGCGGAGCCCCCTCGCCCCCCAGTTCCACATCCGCGCTGCGGAAATCCCAGACCACGGGCACGCCAAGCGCATCAGCCAGCGCAGCCCCGTCACCCAGTTGCAGCGTGCCGCGCAGGCGCGGGGCGTGGGCCACGGTCTGGCCGTGAAAGCCGATCAGGTCCACGTCCGAGAACGACTGCAAGACCGCGCGATGCGCTTGCATCACAACCTTTCCCGCAGGCGCCAGCGTCGGTCCGTCCCAGTGGCCAAGGGCCGCGCGCAGAATCGCGCGCTCCTCGCTTGAATAGGGGCGATAATCATACGCCCCGAACCGCGATATGCTCACTCCGTCCGTTTCGATCAGGGCTGCATCGACCCCGTCCAGCGACGTGCCCGACATCGCCCCCAGCGCACGGATCACCGCACCTTTTTGCCTGACCTTATCCATGGCCTTTTCCTTTGCGCATACGCGGCTTATAGGTTGCGCCGGAGTTTCTCCGAGGACAAGCCAAATGACCTACACGCCCCGATCAGATTTCCTGCACGTGATGCAATCGCGCGGCTTTGTCGCCGATTGCACGGACCTGCAAGGCCTGGATGAAACCCTGCTCAAGGGCGCGCAACCGGCCTATATCGGTTTCGATGCGACCGCGAAATCGCTGCATGTGGGATCGCTGATCCAGATCATGATGCTGCGCTGGTTCCAGAAGACAGGGCATCACCCGATCACGCTGATGGGCGGTGGCACGACCAAGGTCGGCGATCCGTCCTTTCGCGCCGATGAACGCCCCCTGCTTGGCCCAGAACAGATCGACGCTAATATCGCGGGGATCAAGCAGGTCTTCGCCGCCTATATCGACTACGGGTCGGGCGCGCAGATGCTCAACAATGCCGAGTGGTTGGACGATCTGAACTACCTCGATTTCCTGCGCGATATCGGGCGGCATTTCTCGATCAACCGGATGCTGAGTTTCGAGTCGGTCAAGTCGCGGCTGGACCGCGAACAATCCCTGTCCTTCCTCGAGTTCAACTACATGATCCTGCAAGCCTATGATTTCATGGAGCTTCACCGCCGCTACGGCTGCATACTGCAGATGGGCGGATCGGACCAATGGGGCAATATCGTGAACGGTGTGGATCTGACGCGCCGGGTGATCGACGGCGAAGTCTATGGCCTCACCTCGCCCCTGCTGACCACGTCGGACGGCAAGAAGATGGGCAAGTCGCAGTCGGGAGCAGTCTGGCTCAATGCGGATATGCTCTCGCCTTATGAATTCTGGCAGTTCTGGCGCAACACCACGGATGCGGATGTGGGTCGGTTCCTGAAACTTTACACCGAGCTGCCAGTCGATGAATGCGACCGGCTCGGCGCGCTCGAAGGGGCCGAGATCAACGAGGCCAAGGCCCGGCTTGCCACCGAAGTCACAACCCTGCTGCACGGGGCCGATGCGGCGACTGCGGCGGCGGATACGGCGCGTGAAGTGTTCGAAAAGGGCGGCGTGGGCGATGACCTGCCCACCCTTACCCTCAGCGCGGCCGAGATCGCAGACGGCGTCTCCATCGTGCAACTGATCGTCAAGTCCGGCCTTGCGGGGTCGGGCAAGGAGGCCAAACGCCTGATCGCCGAAGGCGGCGCACGGCTCAACGACGCACCGCTCGACAATGCAGGGCTAATGATCGACGCCGCGGCACTCTCGACCCCGATCAAACTGTCCGCGGGCAAGAAGCGGCACGCGCTGGTGCAACTGGACTGAAGCATTGTCTTGGTGAGGCCGAAGCTGGGCTCAAATGAAGAGTGAAGTGCGCCTGAAAGGCGCTCCTTTGGATCACAGCCGGTTCAGCACCGCGCGCGCAGCCCGCAGCCCGGGGTCTTCCCCGCCCCGGCCCAACAGAGTCATCGTCTGCTCCATAGCGCTCGCTTGGGTCGAGGGGTCAGCCAAAAGCCCTTCCATCGCAGCCCGCACATTTTCGGCCTTGAAGTCGAAGCCGATGACCTCGGGCACCACGTCGCTATCGGTCACAAGGTTGATCAGGCAGGTGCGTTTGGTTGTCAGCATCCGCCCGATGATGACGCGGCTGAGCCAGTTGAGGTCGAAGGCGCTGACCATGGGCGTTCCAGCTGCTGCCAGTTCCAGCGCAACCGTGCCCGAAGTGGCGAGCGCCACATCTGCAGACGCAAAGGCCGCGCGCTTTTGTGCCTGAGCGGCGTCGGCTTCCATGCCGCGCATGTCCAGAACGGTGGCCGAAACAGGCCACGATGCCACCAGCGCCAGAACCGCGTCCGCCACGGATGGCGCAGCCGGCACGATTACGCACATATCCGGGTGGGCAGCGGCCAGATCGCCAAGCACCTGACCAAAGACAGGCCCCATACGCGCCACTTCGCCGCGCCGCGATCCGGGCAGGACCAGCATCAGGGGGGCGGCATCAGACACACCATGGGTAGCGCGAAACGCCGCTTGTTCGTCGGCACTGGCGCGCGGCACGTTCGCTGCGGGGTGGCCGACAAAGTCGCAAGCCATGCCTTCGGCTTCCATGTAGGGCGGCTCGAACGGGAACAGGGCCAGCACATGGTCGATCACGCGCGCCATCTTTTTCGCGCGGCCCGGTCGCCACGCCCAGACCGTTGGGGCGACGTAGTGGACGGTGCGGATGTCAGCCTCCGCCTTCACCAGCTTGGCCACGCGCAAACAGAAATCCGGGCTGTCGATGGTGATCAGCACGTCCGGTTTCGTCTCGATCACTGCGCGGGCGGTCTCGGCGATGCGGCGTTTGAGGTGGAAGTACTTGGGCAAGACTTCCGCGATTCCCATCAGGCTCAACTCGGACATATCGAACCGGCTGGCCAGCCCCTGCCCCTCCATCAAGGGCCCGCCCACCCCGTCGAACGCAACGTCCGGCGACAGCGCTTTCAACCCGACCATCAAGGCCGCCCCAAGCGCATCTCCGGATGGCTCGCCCGCGATTAAAAAGACCTTCAGCGCACCCACAGGAACATCTCCGCCGCGTCCAGAAGGTCGATCACGCGAGGCCGATCCAGCACAATGACCCCGTGCGCGGCGATTACGATTCCCGCCAGTCCTGCATCTGCCGCGCCCTGCGCCGTGGTCGGGCCGATGGTGGGCAGGTCAACGCGTACGTCCTGGTCCGGTTTTGGCGCCTTGAACAGCAGACCCGACCGGGGCGGATCGCCCGACAGCCAATCGGCAGCGGCCCCCAGCGCCTCGCCAGCCATGTCCATGATGTCGGACACCATGTCGCCGTCATCCAGCAGGGGCGACGCGTGCCCGGACAAACCCGCAAGCATCGAGTCGGTGCCACGCGCATCCTCCCGCGCCAGCACGGCGCCCGCACGGATAACGCAGGCCTGCCCCAGATCCGCGCGCCCCTGCGACGCCAGCACGTTCAGGGCGACGGCCACATCCGCCTCTGCCCAATCTGGCGCGCGCATGCGTGTGGGGTGTGAGGGTGGCAGAACAAGGTCAGGGGCCAGATCATGAGCGGCATGGGCGGTCATTCCCGCATCCTCGAACAGTCCCATGATGGCGCGCAGCGCGCCGTCCTCGCCGGCCTGCACGGCGGCGGCCACGATCGGAACAAGCGGCGCAGTCAATGCGTCGATTCTGGTGGGGTCGACCTTCGGCCGGTCGATGGCCCCGCAAAAACAGACATCTGTCACGCCCCGAGCGCGCAACTCGGCAATCAGCGTGCCGATCGTCTCGAGGCGAAACGTCATATCCGCACGCAAATCGTCCGGAGCATATCCTTCAAGGGAACAGACAAGCGGCTGACTTGCCTGAGCCGCCGCCACAGCGGCAGGCAATGCTCCGCGCCCGGCGATCAGCGCCAGCATCAGCGCGGGGTCAGGAACGACCGGTCGCTGTCGCCCATCACAAAATCGACGATCTCGCGCACATAGTCGCTGTCGGTTTCACGGCCCAAGCGCTCGGCACGGTCATGAAAGGTGCCTTCGCCCTGCGCCAGCATTTGAAAGGCCGCACGCAGCGCGGTGATATCGGCCCTGGCCACGCCGCGCCGTTTCAGCCCGACAAGGTTGAGCCCGTCCAGTTCGCCGCGGGGGGCCTGCACAAGGCCGTGGGGAATCACGTCGTTGGTGACCATGGTGACCGCCCCGATGATGGCGCCATGTCCGATGCGCACAAACTGGTGGATGCCCGACAGACCACCGATGATCACATCGTCCTCAAGCACGCAGTGCCCCGCGACGGCAGCCGAATTGACCACGATTACACGGTTGCCCACCTGAGCGTCATGGGCGATGTGGCATCCGGCCATGAACAAGCCGTCGTCGCCGATGCGGGTGACGCCCCCACCCCCCTCGGTGCCGCCGTTCATGGTGACATGTTCGCGGATGCGGTTGCGCTTGCCGATGTCCAGATGACTCGCCTCGCCCTTGAACTTGAGGTCCTGGGGCACCTCGCCGATCACGGCAAAGGAGAACACGGTCGTGCCCTGTCCGATCCGGGTATGTCCCGACACGACCACATGGCTTTTCAACACCACATCCGGGCCGATCACCACGTCTGCGCCGATAACGCAGAACGGACCGATCTGTGCGGTCGGGTCGATCTGCGCGCCGTCCTCGATCACGGCAGAGGGGTGGATCAGAGGTGCACTCATACCTTGGGCAGGTCCATCATGGCGGTAAACTCGGCCTCGCAGGCCATCTCTCCGTCCACTTCAGCCACGCCCACGAACTTCCAGACCTTACCACCGGGCTTGCCCCGCGCCGTTTCCAGCTTGAGTTGCAGCACGTCGCCGGGCACGACCATGCGGCGGAATTTGCATTTGTCGATGGCCATGAAATAGACCAGCATATTCTTGTCGGCCATATCCAGCGCGGTGCCGACCATGACGGCAGCGGTCTGGGCCATCGCCTCGATAATGGTGACGCCGGGCATGATCGGCTTGCCCGGAAAATGGCCCTGAAAGTGGGGTTCGTTCATCGTCACGTTCTTGACGCCCGTTGCCTTCTGATAGCCGTCGATATCGACCACCTTGTCGACCAGCAGAAACGGATAGCGGTGCGGCAGGATGCGTTGGATCAGCCCGATATCGGCCGTTTTCAGTTCAGTTGACATAAGATGCTCGGCCCCTTGTTGGAACGGTGTTTGCATCACTGCCTACCAAGCCGGGGGGCGTCCCGCAAGCGCACCTAGTCTGGAGGCGTCTGCGCGCCGTCCCCCAGCACATCATCGATGCGGCTGATGGCCGTGTCCGTGATGTCGATCGCATTGGCGCTGATGAAAACACTGCGCTGTTCCAGCACAACGGCAGCACCGGCCTCGCGCATGATGGACTCAAGCACCGGGATGGCAGCCAGCAAAAAGCGTTCGCGGTTGTCTTCAAGTTGAGCAGAGATGGAGCGGCTTTCGGCCTCGCGTTCCCTCCGGATCGCCTGCACACGGGCGTCAAACGCATCGGCCAGTTCGCGGAATTCCGCAGCGCTCATGGTTTCGCGCTGTTCCGTCAGTGCCTTTTCTTCGGTTTCAAGCTCGCGTTCCAGAATTCGGTTTTCTTCGGCCAGTGTCTGGGTCTGCGCTTCGATATCTTTCCGAACACGCAAACCAAAGGCGCTGTCACGATAAAGCCGCTCGCTGTCGATCGTCAGGATCGGGCTGCGCACTTCCTGAGCGTGCGTGACCCCGGCCCCCATCAGGGCCAGCGCCACACAGAGCGTGCGCATCCACCCCAACATCGCCTAGAACGTGGTCGAAATGGTCAGATCGAACGTCTGCTCTTCGTCGAAGTCTTCTTTCTTGATCGCGTTCGAGAAGTTCAGGCGCAAAGGACCCACAACAGTGTCCCAGAAGATCGAGAAACCGATGACATGGCGGAACGAGCCACCCTCGCCGACGACAGTACCGCCGGTCAGGTCCACGTCGCTCAGGTCCCACAAATTGCCGACGTCATAGAACACACCGCCCCGGATACCCAATTCCTCGGGCAAGCCCAGCGGGAATTCCGCCTCGAACCGCGCAGCCACGTAGAGGTTGCCGCCAAGCGGATCAGACGCACCGGGCGCGGACGTATCGCGAGGACCGATACCGCCGGGTTCGAACCCGCGCAGAATGCTGGGGCCAACGCTGAAGCGGTCGACGGTGCGGTTGGTGCCTCCGCTCCAGGACAGGATGCCGCCTTCGAGCGTGGCACGCAGGATCACGTCATTGAAGGCCAGGCGCTGTCCCACGATTTTCGCGGTCGTGCGCAGATATTCCGCATCGCCACCCAGTCCGGCAAAGTCCTGACCGAATTCGAACAACCAGCCCGCATCCGGGTTCAACCCGTTTTGACGCGAGTCATAGGAATACGTGTAGCCGATAGAGGACGCCGACTGTGACCCGGTCGCAATCTCGGCTGCGACGATGCCGCCATGTTCGATGGGATCGCGCGACAGCATCTCGATATCCGAATAGGTATAGCGCAGGGTGAGACGGCCCCGCTCGCTTATCGGGAATGTCAGGCTGGGACGAAAGTTGAAGGTTTCCGCATCGTAGTTGGCAAAGCTGGAGTCGCTTTCGCTGTAGCGCAGGTTCAGCCCGAACGCGACATCACGACCCAGAAACGCCGGTTCGATAAAATTGATCCCGTACTGCTGCGATTCCTCGGCCGTGGAAAAGCTGAAGCCAAGGGTCTGACCGCGACCCAGAAAGTTACGCTCCGTGAAGCTGACAACCACGCCAAATCCGTCATTGGCAGAATAGGCGCCGCCAAAGTTAAGCGAGCCGGTTGGCTGTTCCTCAACATCGACGTCGATCACGACCTGATCCGGACTGGAGCCTTCGCGCGCGTTGACGTCCGCGTTGCCAAAGAAGTTCAGCGCGCGGATACGCTCTGCCGCGTCACGTATTTCGCGCGGGTTGAACGGGTCCCCTTCCGCGATCTTGAACTGGCGACGCACCACACGGTCCAGCGTTGTCGTGTTGCCCTCGATATCAATACGCTCCACGAAGACGCGCGGCCCACGGCTGAGGATCAGTTCCACATCCAGCGTCAGGTCGCGGTCATTTCGGGTGACGCGGGGCTCGACCCGCAGAAAATCCACACCATCGCGCTGCCCTTGCCGCTCAAGACGCGAAATCTCGGCATCCACGAGTGTCGGGGAATACACAACGCCCGGGCCGGCCTTGACCAGCTTTTGATAGGCATCAACGTCCACTTCGGGCAGATCGCTTGTCACGATCACGTCGCCGAATTTGAACTGCTGGCCCTCCTGCACATTGAAGACAATGAAAAAGCCGTCGCGTTCCTCCGTCAGTTCGGCATTGGTGCCAAGCGTGCGGAAATCCACGTAACCCCTGGAGAAATAGAAATCGCTAAGCACCTGCTTGTCGAACTCAATCCGATCCTCGACCAGCGTATCGGTGCGGATCAGGGCGCGGAACAGGCCCGCCTGCTTGGTCTGCAAAACGCGGCGCAGACGACGGTCGGAGTAGACGCGGTTGCCGACAAAGCTGAGCCGTTCGATTTCGACCACGTCGCCTTCGAATACTTCGAACACCAGATCGACCCGGTTGTCGCTGCGCCGGATGATCCGAGGCGTCACACGGGCCGAAATGCGGCCTTGCGTGCTGTAGGCCTCGGCGATGTTGCTTGCATCACGCTCGGCCTGGGCCGGGTTGAACACCCGCCGCTCCTGGCTTTGGATGATTTCGCCAAGAGCATCGTCATCGACGCGCCGATTTCCTTCGAAGGAAATGCGGTTGATCGTAGGCAACTCCACCACGGTGATGCGCAGGGTGGATCCTTGCGGTTCCACCTGCACGGATTCGAACAATCCACTGGATTGAAGGTTCTGCAACGCGTCGTTGACCTGCCCCGCCGTCACTGTTCGACCAGGAGCGATTCCTGCCCGAGTCAGGATGGCGCCATCACCGATGCGGGTGTTGCCGTCCACAATGATGCGGTTGAATTGGTAATTCTGGGCCTGTGCGGAAGCGGAAAAACCTGTCCAAACCACTGAAACCAGTACGATTAATTGAATTGCTCGAATGACGCCGCATCGGCATGTCATTGCCCACGCGCCTGCGCCCTTTATCCCCAGTCCCATGGTGTTCCCCACGCGTTCAGACATCCATTGGAAAAGTGAGTAACGGCATTGCGAGGTGTTGTCAAAACCACAAAACCCAGCCTGTTGACTGGGTTGCACTACTACATCTGTGGATAACTTTGGTTTTTCAGAGGCTTCCCAGCCAAGCGCCCAATGCCAGCGCCGTGGCACAGGTTGCCACATAAAGCACGCGATCCCAATTGAGCATCATCAAAAGGCTCAGTCCGCGGTATCCAGTTTGAATCGTCTGCATAGGTCCATCCTTTTCGACACGCCCCGTCTAGACCCCGATTGCGGCGGCAAGTTGGACCAATTATGGCGAAATCTGGGCAATCCCCATTCAGGGACAGAAAAGGTCGTTCCCAAGCGCAAAGACCATCAGCGACAACACCAGCGCCAGCCCCACCGCCATCAAAAAGCGCAAGGCGCTGTCACTGGGCGGTTTGCCCGTCGCGGCCTCGTAGGCGTAGAATACGAGGTGCCCCCCATCGAGGGCCGGGATCGGAAACAGGTTCAGCAGGCCCACAGCGGTGGACAGAACAGCGATGAACCAGACAAAGCTTTGTACACCCTGGCTTGCCATGGTGCCGGACACTTGTGCGATCCCGATGGGCCCGGACAGGTTGCAGGTGCTGATGCTGCCCGTGATCATATAGCCAAGGCCCGAGATCGAGCCGGAAATGATGTTCCATGTCTGCGCCACACCGCCTGTGATCGCAGTGCCAAGTCCGGGGCTCTCCGTCGCGGGCTCGAACGCGTTGCCGCTGGCGATGCCGATGCGCCATTGCGTGGCAAAACCGCCTTCGGGCTGGGGTTCGTCCACGCGTTTGGGGGTCAGCACCTTTTGGCTGATCTCACCGTCCCGCCAGACGGTCAGGTTCAGGCTGCGCCCGTCCGAGGATTCGACCGCGTCCTTGATCTGCCCGAAAGCAAAGATGGGTGCGCCATCCACTGCCGTGATGACGTCGCCGCGTTCCAAGTCTGCTGCCACGGCAGCACTTTGGGGGCTGACGCCACTGACCAGGGGGGGACGCAGATAGGGACCGGTCACAACCCGCCGCTCGCCGTCCCGTTCTACCGTATAGTCCAGCGTGGGGTTCTGCGGCAGGGTCGACATGAAGTCACCATAGGCCGCATCGTTGATGCTGGGCACAGGCACGCCGTTGATTTCCAGCACCACATCGCCGGTCTGCAACTCCTGTACCTCGACGGGCAAGGGGCGCAATTCACCGACCGTAAGTGGGTCGCGGATGACGCCGTTGGAATAGCCCACGACGGCAAAAACAAGGATCGACAGGGCAAAGTTGAACACGGGCCCCGCCGCCACGGTCGCCGCGCGCGCCCACAGGGGGGCGCCATGCATGGTGCGGCGCAGCGCTGCGGGATCGGCTTCGGCCATGGCCGCCTCGTCCTTGCCCGAGGCGGCGTTCGCGTCGCCTGCAAACTTTACATAGCCGCCAAACGGCAGTGCGGCGATCTGCCAGCGGGTGCCGCGCTTGTCCATCCGGCTCCACAGCACAGGTCCGAACCCGATAGAGAACACATCGGCCTGAATGCCCGACCAGCGCCCCACGATATAGTGACCGTATTCGTGGATCGCGACGATGATGCTCAGCGCCACCACGAAAAAGAAAATGGTCCACGCTGTGCCGCCAAAGGCGGAGATAAACGCCGAAATGTCCAAGGTTTTATCCTGCTCTTTGCTCGATGATGCGTTTTGCGGCTTGCCTTGCCATGTGGTCCGCAGCCATCACGTTATCAAGGGTCATTTGGGCATCAATAAGGCCCGGATCGGCCCGGTTCAACACCGCGTCGACCACTTCGGCCATCTGGGGAAAGCGCAAATGCCCGTCGATGAAGCCATCGAGCGCACATTCCTTGGCCGCGTTGAATACGGCCCCGGAAAGCCCGCGCCGCTCCATCACTTCGCGCGCAAGGCGCAGGGCCGGCCAGCGGATTTCGTCCGGAGCGCGGAAGGTCAAAGCGCCGATAGCCGCCAGATCCAGTCGCTCAACCGGCAACGCGCGCCGCTCAGGCCAGTGCAGCGCGTACCCGATGGCGTGGCGCATATCCGGCGGGCCGACATGGGCC
The DNA here is from genome assembly GCA_964351755.1 of uncultured Rhodobacterales bacterium. GTDB lineage: Bacteria > Pseudomonadota > Alphaproteobacteria > Rhodobacterales > Rhodobacteraceae > Tateyamaria. The sequence goes on from CAYGPT010000048.1 coordinate 17,874, forward strand.
ATCAGCGCGCCGTCGCGGAAACCGACCATGGCGTGGATCAGGGACTCGGGGTGCACCAGAACCTCGATCTGCGCCGGTGTGACGCCGAAATATTCCCGCGTTTCAATAAGTTCCAGCGCCTTGTTGAACATGGAGGCCGAGTCGATCGTGATCCGCTGGCCCATGTCCCAGTTGGGGTGGCTTGAGGCTTCGGCAAGGGTTGCACTTGCCAGTTTGTCCATCGGCCAGTCACGGAACGCACCGCCGCTCGCGGTGATGATGATCCGCTCGACCGCATCCATATCCTCGCCCACCAGCGCTTGGAACACTGCGGAGTGTTCGCTGTCCACGGGAAGCAGGCGGGCGGCGTGGCATTTCGCGGTGTCCAGCATCAGCGCACCCGCACAGACCAGCGATTCCTTGTTGGCCAGCGCCAGTGTCGCACCCTGTTCCAGCGCGCAGATGCCCGGTTGCAGGCCCGCAGCGCCAACGATGGCGGACATGACCCAGTCGGCGGGACGGCAGGCGGCCTCGACCAATGCGCCCTGCCCGGCCGCCGCCTCGACTCCGGAACCTTGCAAGCGCTCGCGCAATTCTTCCAGTCGCGCCTCATCTGCCGTCACGGCCAGGTCGGCGTTCAGACGACGCGCATCCGTGGCAAGTTGTTCGATGTTTCCCGAGCCCGTCAGGGCCACAACGTCATAGGAGTCGGCATCACGCGCAATCAGGTCGATGGTATTTTGGCCAATGGACCCGGTCGCGCCAAAGATCGAAACCCGTCTCACGAGCCGACCCATGGGAAGCCAAAGGCAAGTTCGATGACAAGAAAGGCAACCGATGCGCCCAACATCCCGTCGAACCGGTCCAACACACCGCCATGACCGGGAATAAGCGAGGAAGAATCCTTGACCCCCATCTTGCGCTTGACCGCGCTTTCGGCGATATCGCCCATCTGACTGGCAAAGGACAGCACGACAGAGGCCAGCAAAACCGCCCCCCAAGCTCCTGAATTCATGCCGAAAAACAGACCGACAATGCCCGCAGCGATCCAACCTGCGGCGGTTCCTGACCATGTCTTTTTGGGGCTAACCCTGGGCCAGAATTTCGGCCCGCCGATCATGCGACCTGCAAAATATCCGGCCACATCCGTGACCACAACGATCAGCACCAGCCAGACCAGCCAGCCAAAACCCAGATCGTCGCGTACATGCATCATCCCATAGCTCGCAGAGAGCACCAGAAGGGTGAAAACCGAATAAAGCGCGCCGTACCGTTTCAGCTGGGAATAACCGACGAAAGCAGGGGCGATGAGCAACGGGGCAGCAAACAGCCGGGGCAGATAGATGGCCAGCAGAACGGCCAGCACTGCCACCCCGCCCAGCTGGAGCGCAAGGCGGCGGTCTTCGGGTGCGAGCATGCGCACCAGTTCCCAAATCATCAGCCCGCAAATCAGCGCGACGACGAGGTGAAAGATGTCTTCGCCCATCCAGATGGCCCAGACGCCCACCATCACCATGACAAGACCCGACCCCATGCGGGCAGCAAGATCGGTCCACCGCTCGCTCATGTCTTGACCCCGCCAAATCGCCGTTCGCGCACGCCGTAGCTGGCGCATAGAGCGGTAAATTCAGTGCGCCCGAAATCGGGCCAAAGCGTGTCGATGAATTCGTATTCGGCATAGGCCGATTGCCAAAGTAGAAAGTTGGATATCCGCGCCTCACCACTGGTACGGATCACAAGGTCAGGATCAGGTAAAACATATGTATCCAAGTACTTTGGAAGCGTTTCCTCATCCACATCCTCGGGGCGCAACCGCCCGTCGGCGACATCCTGCGCCAACCGCTTGGTGGCGCGCGCCACCTCGTCCCGCCCGCCGTAGTTCAGGGCAATGGTTAGGTTCACGACCGTGTTGTGTTCGGTCAGCGCCTCCAACTCATCCATCAACTCGATCAGTTTGCGATCCAGCCGCACCCGATCCCCGATAAAGCGCACCCGGGCCCCGAACTGGTCCAAGGCGCGCGCTTCCTTGGTGATGTAGCGGCGAAACAGACTCATCAGGCCCGCGACCTCGACTTGCGTGCGTTTCCAGTTTTCGGTCGAGAAGGCGAAAATGGTCAGGTACTCGACGCCGATATCCGGGCAGGTTTCGACAACCTCACGCACCCGGCGCGCCCCGGCATGGTGCCCGAACAGGCGCGGGCGGCCCCGCTGCGTGGCCCAACGCCCATTGCCATCCATGATGATGGCGACATGGCGCGGGCCGGTATGTGCGGGGTTTGTGATGCGAGTGACCTTTTGCTGTGTGCGGCGCGGGGTTCCGACTTGGACTTTGTCCGTTTGTCCAAGGCTACGCCCTTTGACGACCCAAACGCTCCTCCGGAGCGTTCGCCCGGGCAAGGCCCGGGTTCGGTCATCAAACCTGCATGATCTCGGATTGTTTGTTCTCAAGTGCGGCATCGACGGACTTGATGTACTTGTCCGTCATTTCCTGCACTTCGGCTTCCCAGATTTTCTGGTCATCTTCGGACAGGGACCCATCGTTCTTGGCCTTCTTGATCTGATCCATTCCGTCGCGGCGCACATTGCGGACGCTGACCCGGGCGTTCTCGGCATAGCTGCCTGCGACCTTGGTCAATTCGCGGCGACGCTCTTCGTTCAACTCGGGGATGGGCAGCATGATGATGGTGCCGTTGAGCTGCGGGTTGATCCCAAGCCCACTGTCGCGAATCGCCTTTTCGACCTTGCTGACAAGACCCTTGTCCCAGACATTGATCGTGACCATACGTGGTTCGGGCACGTTCACGGTGCCCACCTGATTGATCGGCGTCATCGACCCATAGGCATCCACCATCACAGGTTCCAGCATAGAGGCCGAGGCGCGGCCCGTGCGCAAGGACGCGAATTCGGTTTTGAGGTTGGACATGGCGCCGTCCATGCGGCGTTGCAAATCGTCAGTGTCGAGCATGAAGTCGTCGGACATCGTAAATCCCCGTGTTGTCGTGTGGCCCGTTCGGGCACGGTTTGGTGCCGGGTATAGATCAAGCTTTGTGCAGAACGCCAGCAGGAGTTGCGCAGAGCTAGCCCTGAACGCGGGTGAACGTTCCCTTGCCCTCGAGGATGCTCTTGAACCCGCCGGGCGTGTCCAGCGGGAACACGATCAGCGGCAGGTTGTTATCGCGCGCAAGCGCGATGGCGCTTGCGTCCATGACGCCTAGGCGCTTTTGCAGCACCTCGTCATAGGTTACCGTCTCATAGCGCACCGCGTCGTCGTGTTTTTTCGGGTCCTTGTCATAGACCCCGTCGACGCCGTTCTTTCCCATAAAGATCGCCTCGCAGGACATCTCGTTCGCGCGCAGGGTCGCTGCGGTGTCGGTGGTGAAGTACGGATTTCCGGTCCCGGCGGCAAAGATGCAAACTCGCTTTTTCTCAAGGTGGCGCACGGCGCGGCGACGGATATAGGGTTCGGCGACTTCGTTCATGGTGATCGCCGAGATCACACGGGTATAGACTCCAAGTCCCTCAAGCGCGGATTGCATCGCCAGCGCGTTCATCACCGTGGCGAGCATGCCCATGTAATCTGCCGTGGTCCGCTCCATCCCCTGCGCTGATCCCTGCAGGCCGCGAAACACGTTGCCCCCGCCGATCACCATGCAGATTTCGACGCCCATGTCGTGCACCGCCTTGATTTCACCGGCAATGCGTTCGACCGTCGGCGGGTGCAGGCCATAGCCTTGGTCGCCCATCAGCGCCTCGCCCGAGATTTTCAACATCACCCGTTTGAAGGTGGCTCTGTTATCGGTCTCGGTCATGGCGCGCCCCTGCTCTTTCAATTCCGCCGCAACCTGTCCTAAAAGCGGAGAGGTTTCAATGGAACAAAGCACCATGACGGGCGCGCCTTTCGCCGATATCCCCCCCGATCTGCCCGTGCTGATCGCAGGGCCTACCGCGTCCGGCAAATCCGCGCTGGCGCTGGCGATTGCGCAAGCACAGGGCGGCGTGATCGTGAACGCCGATGCCAGTCAGGTCTATGATTGCTGGCGGGTGCTGACCGCGCGCCCGTCGGTTGAGGAGGAAGCGAGTGCTCAGCATCGCCTTTACGGTCATGTTCCCTATGACGTCGCCTATTCCACCGGGCATTGGCTGCGCGAGGTGAGACCGCTGCTGTCGGACGGGCCGCGCCCGATCATCGTTGGGGGCACCGGCCTTTACTTCACTGCCCTGACAGAAGGGCTGGCCGACATCCCCAGGACTCCGCCCGAGGTGCGCGCGCAAGCCAATGAGCAGACGATCGAGAAGATGGCCGCCGATCTTGACCCTGAAACCGCCGCACGCATCGACATGGCCAACCGCATGCGCGTGCAACGCGCCTGGGAGGTGCAGCGCGCCACGGGACGCGCCCTGTCTGCATGGCAGGACGACACGGCCCCGCCTGTGCTGGCCCAAGGCCGGTACACAGGCATCGTTATGGACAGCCCCAAGCCGTGGCTGACCCCACGGATCAAGGCGCGGTTCGATGCGATGCTGCGCGGCGGCGCCCTTGAGGAAGCGCGTGCGATGGCAGACCGGTTCGACCCCGGCCTGCCGTCTTGCCGGGCGATTGGCGCGCGCGAGGCGATGGGGGTGAACAACGGGGATCTGACCCATGACGAAGCGGTCGAGTCAGCAGTGATCGCCACCCGGCAGTATGCCAAGCGGCAGCGCACGTGGTTTCGTGCCCGCATGGGTGACTGGCGTTGGGTCAATGCCGCAACGCTCTGACACGAATTTACATTATTAGCTTTAATCTAACACGAACCCGTGACATTCAGCACCTGAGTTTACAGTTTCGAACCAAAGTGACGTTCCATGTCCCTTGCCCCCATTCAGGTTACGACCCTCACACAACTGACCGGATCGCAGGAGTGGCGGCTGTCGCTGGCCCATGACCGCCCCTCGCATCTGGTGATCTGGATCACCCGCGGACAGGGGCGCATGCTGCTGAACGGGACCCGGCGCGGTGTGGGCACGCACAACGCCATTTCGATCCCGCCGCGCACGTTGTTCGCGTTGGAAATGGGGCGGCAGAGCATGGGACTGGTGGCCGTCATCCCCGACGGCACCGAAGTGCGCCTGCCTGCGGGACCGCGGCAATTGCGCATGCGCGATGTCTCTGCCATTTCCGAGTTGAACGCGCTGTTCGAAGCTTCACAGAGAGAGGCCACATCAGCCCGTGAATTGTCGCAGGACGCTCTGGATGCACACATCGCACTGATGTCCGTGTGGCTGCGCCGCCAGATCGCCCTACCAGACAACCTGCCCCTGAAACCGAACGCCGCCGCCCGGCTGAGTGCGGCCTTCTGCCAACGCGTCACCAACTGGTACGCCACCGGCCAAAGCATGGCTGATCATGCGGCCGCACTGGGGGTCACGCCCACCCACCTGACGCGCGCCTGCAAGGCGGCCACAGGGCGCACCGCCGCCGATCTGTTGACCGAGCGTGTGCTTTATGCCGCGCGCGTTGCGCTGGTTGAAACGGACGTGCCCATTCAGGACGTGGCCCGCCACCTTGGCTTTGGATCGGCTGCCTATTTCACCCGGTTCATCCAGCAACACACCGCCCGTACCCCTTCGGCACTGCGGCAGGCGACACGGGGCTGAGGGTCGAATATTTCCATGAATTGCGCGGCAATGTCGCAAACAGACATGTTTTATGTCGCAAAACTTTCCCAATTCACCCAAGCGCCCCGTTGACCTGCGGGCGCAGATGTTGCCTCATGCAGGAACCGATCAATTTGACGCCGGCGCGCACGAGCCATCACACGAGACCGGATGCCAACCGGACGGATCGGATCGAACGCAGCAAACACGCGGCGCAGGGGAGCATCAGACCGGGCAATTGCCCGTAAAATCACGACAAAGGCCCCAAACGGGCCAACACAGGCGAGGCGCAGTCAATGCCGCCCGCATCGTATCACCGGCAGCGCAAGACTGCCCTTAGCCACCAACAGGGGCGACCTATGGGACTATTCATACTGAGACGACTGGGCGTGATGCTGCTTACGGCGCTTTGCCTGACCTTCCTCGTCTTCTTTCTGACCAACCTTTATCCGAACCTTGAAAAACTGGCCAAGACCCAGGGCAACTTCCGAATGTCGGACGAGGCGGTGACAAGCTGGCTGTCCAACCGTGGCTATATCGACAACACGTTCGTCAAATACGGGCGCTGGCTGGGCGTGGCACCGGGCTGGGTGACGGAACGGGCCGACGGCACTGTTGCCGGGCAATGTTTCGAACCCGATACCCCTGCCGAGGCGCGCCCAACGTTCTGCGGCATCCTGCAGGGCGACTGGGGCTACTCGCTGGTGTTCAAGGACGAGGTGAGCAGCATCGTTGCCGTCCGCCTTGCCGCGACCGGCAAGCTGATGGGCTTTGTTCTGCTGCTCATGGTGCCGATGTCGCTGCTGGTGGGTGTCCTTGCGGGCATGCGCGAGGGGTCCGGGCTGGACCGGTCCCTATCGACCTTTTCAATCGCGACGACGGCGACTCCTGAATATGTGTCAGGCGTGATCTTTATCGCCCTCCTCGCCTCGTCCCAAAGGGGACCGAACTGGTTCAAGGGCTCTGCCACTCAGGCGGTCGAAAACGCCACATTTGAAAACTTCGCCCTGCCCGTTCTGACAATCGCGCTTTATGGCATGGGCTATATCGCGCGGATGACACGCGCATCCATGACAGAGGTGATGACCGCGCAATATATCCGGACCGCGCGACTCAAGGGCGTGAGCTTTGGCAATATCGTGCTGAAACACGCCCTGCGCAACGCGCTGATCGCGCCCTTTACCGTGATCATGCTGCAAATCCCGTGGCTGTTGAACGGCGTCGTGATCGTCGAGACACTGTTCAACTACAAGGGCTTTGGCTGGTTGCTTGTGCAGGCCGCCTCCAACAACGACATCGAACTTCTTCTGGCCGTCTCGGTCGTCTCTGTGATCGTGGTGCTGATCACGCAACTGATATCGGATATCGGTTACGTGTTCCTGAACCCACGCATCCGCATTTCTTAAGGGAGGGCCGGACATATGGAACCTTTGACCTGGACCGGATCGCTTGGCACCTTTCTTGATCCCGTTCTGTACACAATCGCGGGTCTGTTCATCATCGCCGTGGCCGCGCAGATCGTTCTGAGCGTCGCGTCGAGCGGGGACCGAGTGGTGACCAATCCGGACGGCACGCTCAGTTCGGCCGGAGGCGTCTACGGCATGTCCACGATGGCCACGCGCTGGACCGGTGCCGCGCTGGTGTGCGTGGTTCTGATCTATATCGTGGTGGGGGCATTCGGCGGGCCGGGCACTGCGGGTATCATCGGCGGCATGAGCCAGCAACTGCTGCCCGTATGGATCGCGTTAATCGTGACCTTTGTTCTGTCGATCAAGTTCAAGCGTCGCCTTGGCCTGTACGGCAAACTGTTTGATTCGACCGTGGGTATGATCGGGTTCGCCCTAGTGATGTTCTGGATCTTTGCGGGCATCATGGCGGGCGTGTTCGACCTGATCGCCACACATGACTCCTTAAGCCAGGTGTCGGGGATGAAGAACAAGCTGCCCGGCACACCGCTGAGCGGCGCCGAGGACGGCGAATACGCCTGGTATCTGCTAGGGGGTGACAACCTCGCGCGCGATGTGTTCACCCGCCTGTTCAAGGGTGCATGGGTCGTGGTGCAGATTGCCCCACTTGCGACGTTGTTTGCGTTCATGGTGGGCATCACGCTGGGCCTGCCTGCAGGCTATTACGGTGGCCGTCTGGACACGATCCTGTCCTTTCTTGCCAACCTGATCCTCGCCTTTCCCGTGATCCTTTTGTTCTACCTGCTGGTCACGCCCGAGATCGTGGCAACGGGTATTCCAAACTACATGGCCACTGTGCTGTTCGTCTTTCCGCTGGTCTTTCTGGCGGTGTTGCTGAACTCGCGCTATTACACGCAGCCCTCGTTCCGCACACCGTTGCTGATCGTGGTGCTGGGGTTCATGGGGTGGATTTATCTGTCGCTGATTTCGACGGACGGTGCGATCGTGTCGACCCCGGCCTATACCATTCCGGGCCTGCCTGCGGCGATTGATCTGTTCAACATCGCCCCCGGCATCCTGGTGGTGTTCGTGTCCGTGGTGTTCGTGAACGCACCGACCGTGTTTCGGATCGTGCGCGGCCTCGCGCTGGACATCAAAACGCGTGACTACGTCGCCGCTGCGCAGACCCGCGGTGAAGGGCCATGGTACATCATGCTTTGGGAGATCCTGCCCAACGCCCGCGGGCCGCTGATCGTCGATTTCTGCCTGCGGATCGGGTACACCACGATCCTTCTGGGCACCTTGGGCTTTTTCGGTCTGGGACTGGAAAGCGAGTCGCCCGACTGGGGGACGACGATCAATGCTGGCCGCCGTCTGTTGTCGATCTACCCGCATGCGGCCATTGCCCCTGCCCTGTCGTTGTTGACGCTGGTCCTGGGCCTGAACTTGCTGGCGGACGGCTTGCGCGAAGAAAGTCTTAAGGATTGAGTTGAAACGGGCGGACCGGGGGCCAGCCCCCGGACCCCCGGGATTTTTCAAAATCAGAGAAGCAAGGGACGGCGCATAAAAGACCGTTCGACTGGGAGAGACGAGAATGCCGAAGACCGATTACGACGGACCGATCCTTGAGATCGACAAGTTGAGCATCTCTTTCTTTACGCGGTTACGCGAAATTCCTGCTGTCATGGATTTTTCGGTGTCCGTGCAACCGGGCGAGGCTGTCGGACTGGTTGGCGAATCCGGGTGCGGCAAGTCCACTGTTGCCCTGGGCGTGATGCAGGACCTTGGCAAGAACGGTCGCATCGTCGGCGGGTCGATCAAGTTCAAGGGTCGCGATCTGCAGGAAATGAGTGCCGAAGAGTTGCGGGACATTCGCGGCTCTGAAATCGCGATGATCTATCAGGAGCCCATGGCCTCGCTCAACCCGGCCATGAAGATCGGGCGACAGCTTATGGAAGTGCCGATGATCCATCAGGCGATGTCCGAAAAAGACGCCTATGATCGCGCCCTGCAAGTGGTTACGGACGTGAAGCTGCCCGACCCTAAACGGATCTTGAACAGCTTTCCCCACCAGCTTTCGGGCGGCCAGCAGCAGCGGATTGTGATTGCCATGGCGTTGATGTCCGAGCCATCCCTGCTGATCCTCGACGAACCCACGACCGCGCTGGATGTGACGGTCGAGGCGGCGGTGGTCGAACTGGTCAAGGATCTGGGCAAGAAATACGGCACCTCGATGCTGTTCATCAGTCATAACCTTGGGCTGGTTCTGGAAACCTGTGACCGGATTTGCGTCATGTACTCCGGCGAAGCCGTCGAGCGGGGCTCGATCAAACAGGTGTTTGACGAAATGCAGCACCCCTACACGCAAGCGCTTTTCCGTTCGATCCCGTTGCCCGGTGCAGACAAGAACGCCCGTCCCTTGATTGCGATTCCCGGAAACTTCCCCTTGCCCCATGAGCGACCGCCGGGTTGCAATTTCGGCCCCCGCTGCGACTATTTCGAGGCCGGGCGCTGCGATGCGGACAAGACGATCCGCATGGCCCCCGCCAACGACGATGGCAGCCACGAAACCCGCTGTCTGAAGTTTCAGGAAATCGACTGGAACGCACCGCTGCAATTGGCCGAGGTCAAGCAGAAGGGTGAGATCGGGGATGTTGTCCTGAAGATGGACAACCTCAAGAAATATTACGAGGTCGCCGCCTCTGCCCTTTTCTCCTCCGGTGAAAGGA
>CAYGPT010000049.1:0-27428 GCA_964351755.1 uncultured Rhodobacterales bacterium
ACACGGACCCCGACACATCCGGGAACACACTGGTCGCGATCAGGCCAAAGGCCAGCCCCGCCAGCGCCCCGATCATCAGCGACGGCGAAAACACCCCGCCCCCCATGCGCCCCGCCATGGTGATGGCGACGGCCGCGGTCTTCATCACGACGAACACCATGACCTCGTTCAGCGCCAGTTGTCCGGTCAGGGCCAGCGAGGTGGTTTCGTACCCGACCCCGATGATGTGCGGATAAAAGATCGCCATCCCCCCCAGCAGCGCCCCCGCAATCGGCGGGCGCAGCCAGCGCGGGATACCCGTGCGCGTCTGAAAAGCGGTGCCCACATCATCGGACCAGAAGATCGCGCGCATCAGCACCACGGAGACTAAACCACAGACAAGTCCCAGCAGCAGAAAGGCCGGCAATTCCTGATAGAAGGCCAATTCATTTGCTTCCGGCAGCACGAATTCCGTCACCCCGCCGAATTCCAGCCGGTTGATCACCGTGCCCGCCACCGATGCGATCACGATCGGGGCAAAGGCGTGCACCGCGAAGTGACGCAACACCACCTCAAGCGCGAAGAGCGCGCCCGCGATGGGTGCGTTGAAACTGGCCGACACGGCTGCGGCCACCGCACAGCCCAAAAGGTCACGCCCGGTGATCCCGTCCGCTTGTATCCAGCGGCACACCTTGGTTGAGATCACGGCCGCGATGTGCACCACCGGACCTTCGCGGCCTGTCGAGCCGCCCGAGGACAGGGTGATAAAGCTTGCAAAGGCCGAGGCGATGCCGGCCCGTGTCCCCACCTGCCCATCGCGCAGGGCTGCGCCCTCGATCACATCCGCCACACTGCGTGCTTTGCCGTCATTGGTAAAGACGTGCAGGATCAGCCCCGTCAGCAACCCGCCCACAATGGGTATGACCAGCACCAGATACCACGGCAGGGACGAGGCAAAACTGTGCAGGTGCTGCACATCTTCGGTGCCATAAAGCCATGCCTGCAGCGCCTCGATCCCCTTGCGAAAGAATAGCGCGGCAAAGCCTGCTGCAATCCCGATGGCCAACGCGATGAACCAGAACTGCACCTGGCTTGGCCCGCGCTGACGCAACACCAGCCAGCCGTCGCGACAGGCATTGAGCGCAAGATCCAGCTGCTTGGCAATCAGGGGGCGTGTCGGGGTGGCCATGGTTCAGGAGTGCATCGCAATATAAGAAACAACAGCACAGGTTTAGGCGATGTTCTTCACCTGTGAAACCCCGCGTAACGTCGCGCGACCGGCTTTGGCACAGGCTAGCCCGCCAAAAGCGCCCGCGCAGCGCCCCGTGCCTGATCCGTGATCGTGTCCCCGGCGAGCATACGCGCGATCTCGTCCACCCGCTCTTCTGCGGCAAGGGAGACGACATTGGACGTCGTCATTCCCTTTCTGACCTGTTTTTCAACCCGCCAGTGGTGCGCACCAAGCGCGGCCACCTGAGGCGAGTGGGTCACAACAAGCACCTGTGCGCCCGCGGCCAGTGTCGCAAGGCGACGGCCCACCGCATCCGCCGTCGCCCCGCCCACCCCACGGTCGATTTCGTCGAAGATGATGGTAAGGCCCGATTGCCCGCGGGTCAGACAGACCTTGAGCGCCAGAAGAAAGCGCGAAAGCTCGCCGCCGGATGCGATCTTGTTCAGTGCCCCCGCAGGCGCGCCGGGGTTGGTGGCAACGCAGAACGCCACACCGTCGCGCCCGTCCGGGCCGGGTGTGTCATCGCTGAATTCCGTGGCAAAGACCGCCCGCTCCATCTTGAGCGGGGCAAGCTCGCCCATGACCGCCTTGTCCAGTTCCTTGGCCGCTTTGACACGCGCAGCGTGCAAAGCATCGGCAGCACGGTCATAGGCGGCTTCGGCCTGAACCACCGCTTTCGTCAACCGCCCCAAATCGGCGTCGCCTGCATCAAGCGCGGCCAGCTTGGCGCGCAAGCCATCGGCAAAGCCCGCCAGTTCGTCCGGGGCAACCCCGTGTTTGCGGGCCAGCGCGCGAATGGCGAACAGACGTTCTTCGGTGATTTCAAGGTCCGAGGCGTCAAAGGACATCGTGTCGAGCGCACGCACGATCCCATCGCTCGCCTCGTCCAGTTCGACCAAAGCGCGGCTGAGCGCGGCCAAGGGGGCGTCAAGCTGTCCTTCGGCCTTGTCCGCCACCCCGTCAAGCCAGCGGATCGCATCGCCCAGCGCGCCTTCGGCCCCTTCGTGGCCCAGCACGGCATGGGCGCGCTGTACATCCTCGCGGATGCGTTCGGCCCCTTGCATCAGACGGCGGCGGGCATCCAATGCACCCTCTTCGCCGGGCTCTGGTGCAAGCGTGTCCAACTCGGCCACGGCATGGCGCAGAAACTCTTCCTCCTCGCGGATCGCGGCCATTGCGGCCTCGGCCTGTTCCAGCGCCTTGCGCGCGTGCCCCATGGCGCGCCATGCGGTGCGGGTGTCGGCGCGGGCAGCGTCGTTGCGGGCGAATTCATCCAGAATGGCGCGGTGGCCGCGCGGGTTCAGCAGGCCGCGGTCATCGTGCTGGCCATGCAGTTCGATCAGCGTCCCGCTCAAACTCCGCAACACCTCACCCGAACAGCGCCGATCGTTGACCCAAGAGGTCTTGCGCCCATCGCTCGTATTGATGCGCCGCAGGATCAACTCGTCCTCGACAGGCAATCCGGCCTCTTCCAGAACGGCGATGGCGGGATGTCCGGGGGGCAGGTCAAAGGTCGCGATCACTTCGCCCTGTGCTGCCCCTTGCCGAACCAGTTCGGCCCGCCCGCGCCAGCCGAGTACAAAGCCAAGCGAATCCAGCAGGATCGACTTGCCCGCTCCGGTCTCTCCGGTCAGCACATTGAGGCCCGGCTGGAACTCAAGCTCCAACCGGTCAATGATCAGCATGTCCGAGATATCGAGCCCGCGCAGCATCTAAAAATTGTTCCAAAAGGCAGGGATCATCGGGGCAAAGCCCTAGAGCCAGCGGCCTCTGATCATCTGGCGATAGATTCTAGCAAGCCAGTTGTCGCCACGCGACCGCATTTCCAGCCCCTGCCCGGTGAGCAGTTTGTAGCTGTCCTCGTACCAGCCGGTCGACTGATAGTTGTAGCCCAGAATGGCGCCCGCCGTCTGCGCCTCGTCCGTGAGGCCGAGGGACAGGTACGCCTCGACCAGACGATGCAGCGCCTCGGGGGTGTGGGTGGTGGTCTGGAAGTCTTCGACCACCACACGGAACCGGTTGATGGCGGCGGAAAAGTTGTCGCGCTTCAGGTAATACCGCCCGATCTCCATCTCTTTGGCCGCAAGATGGTCAAAGGCGAGGTCGAATTTCAGGATCGCGGATTTGGAATATTCGCTGTCAGGATACCGTTCGATTACTTCGCGCAAGGACTGAAGCGCCTGAAATGTCAGGCCCTGATCGCGCCCGATCTCGTCGATCTGGTCGTAATAGCTGAGGGCGAGCAGATATTGGGCATAGGCCGCGTCTTCGTCATCGGGGTAAAAGTCGATGAACCGCTGGGCGGACGCTCGGCTTTCCGGGTAGTTGCGATCGCTGTGATAGGCAAAGGCCTGCATGATCAGCGCGCGGCGTGCGAAATCAGAGTAGGGGTACAGCCGCTCGATTTCAGAGAAGTAAAAAGCCGCCTCACTCAGGTCGTTCTGTTCCAGTTCAAATTCGCCGCGTTCGAAGATCTGCTCTGCCGTGAAGTTTTCAAGCGGCACTTCGCGCTGGTTTAGGAAGCCGCCCGTAGTGGGCCGCCCGCTGTTACCACAGGCTGAGACAACCGCTGTCAGCGCAAGGACCGTCGCCAGTCGCAAGATGGATTTGCCGCGGATCATGCTACCCCCAAAGACGCTCAACACCGCCCTGTTTCAGGCTGTTTGCTTGTCTCTAGCACAAAGTCCGCGTGGGATAAAACGTCCATTTTACCCGGCTCAGGCAACTTGGGGGATCTCGTCCCAGACAAGGCCCGCACCGGGCAGCAACGCGGCCATTTCGGCGTCACATGTTACCATGCGCACCGCACCTGGGGTGGCAAACAGTTCGCGCAACAACTGGTTGGTCAGCGTGTGCCCTGCCCGAACGCCTGTGTAATGGCCGATCAGCGGCGCACCGGCAAGTGCAAGGTCTCCCAACGCGTCCAGCATCTTGTGGCGTACAGGTTCATCCCGGTGGCGCAAACCGCCGGGGCTGGCCACGCGATCACCGTCAAAAACGACCGCATTCTCACCCGCAGAGCCGCCCAGAGCCAGACCGCTGGCCTGCATCTTTTCCACGTCGCCCTTGCGGCAGAATGTACGGCTGTCGCTGAGTTCGCGTGCAAAACTGCCATTGGCCATGTTCAGCGATTTCGACTGACGCCCAATCGCGGCGTCGTCAAAATCAATGTGAAAGTCGATGCGCAATACGGAGGATGGTTCGATCTTGGCCGAGGCATCCCCATTGGTCACGGTCACAGCCTTCATAACTTCGAAAGCACGCACACGGGCCGGAAGACGGCGCAGGCCGCGCTGCATGATGCCCCGCACGAACGGCACGGCGGAACCGTCAAGGATCGGCACTTCGGGCCCGTCGATTTCGACCAGCGCGTTGTGCACGCCGCATCCCGACAGGGCGGCCATCACGTGTTCGACTGTACCGACGGACACGCCCGCATCATTGACAAGTGTCGTACAAAGCGGGGACTGGCGCACAACGTCATAGCGCGCGGGGATCATCGTATCCCCAGATTCAATATCGGTGCGGCGGAACCATATTCCATGCTCGGCCATCGCCGGACGGATGGTCAACTGTGCCGGCTTGCCAGAATGCAAACCCCGGCCCGTAAACACAACTGGTCCTTTAACTGTCGCTTGCAATGAGCCCACCTCGACCGTTTCTTCTGATTGGAGCATAACTATTGGCGGGGCGGAAAACACACAACTCAATCTTTGTAACGGTCTGAAACATGGGCGAAACATCTACGCGGGTTTGCGCCCACACGAATATAAGCTACTGTTTCAGAAAAGAAAAAGGGCTGCCAATTGGCAGCCCTAGATCAAGGTTGTGACTGAAATCAGTTCGCTTGGCGCCGCAAAAAGGCCGGGATCTCGATCCGTTCCTGGTCGGGATCCACCGCTTCGGCAGGACGGGGTGCCGGGGCGGGTGCTGCCGCAGGCGCGCCGCCTTGACGCTGGACGGGAGGCTGCTGACGGGTCTTGCCCTCCTGCTGGCCACCCTCATTCGTGCCGGTCATCCGGTTGATCAAGGAATTGATGCCAAAACGCGGTTTTTCAGCAGCATGGGCGGGCGCCGCCTGTGGTTGGCGGTTTGGCGCGGATTTCTGCGCAGCGGCACGCAAGCGAGCCAGCGCCTCGGGCGAGGGCGTACCGGGGGCCGGCGCGCGCGGTGCGACAAAGGTTTCCGGCTCGGGCGTCGGTTCAAACGCGGCTACTTGCGGCTGGTAGGCCGGGGGTGGCAGATCGTCGTCTGACACTTCCGGTTCCTCATCGGCGAAAATGTCCTCGGCCATGTCCTCGGCTGCGGCGCGGTTCACGTCCAGTTCCTCGAACAACGTCGGCTCTTCGGCGGCGGCGGCAACCGGGGCAGGTGCCGGTTCGGGCATCGGCCGGGGCTCGGGCGCTTCGTCTGCTTCGGGCGCGGTGAAGTGCGACGGCAAGGGCGAGCGCATGGAGCGACGCGGCACCGGCATTTCTGCATTCACATCCGCAGCATCAATGCCCGTGGCAACAACGCTGACGCGCATCATGCCTTCCATGGCGGTATCAAGGGTCGAGCCGACGATGATGTTGGCGTCGGGATCGACCTCTTCGCGGATGCGGTTGGCGGCTTCGTCCAGTTCGAACAGGGTCAGATCGTGGCTGCCGGTGATATTGATCAGCACGCCTTTGGCCCCGCGCAGGCTGATTTCGTCCAGCAGCGGGTTGGCAATGGCTTTTTCGGCGGCCTGAATGGCGCGGTTTTCGCCTTCGGCCTCACCGGTGCCCATCATCGCCTTGCCCATTTCGTCCATCACGGCGCGCACATCGGCAAAGTCGAGGTTGATGAGGCCCGGACGGACCATCAGGTCGGTCACACCCTTGACGCCTTGATAAAGAACGTCGTCGGCCATCGAGAACGCCTCGGTAAAGGTGGTCTTTTCGTTGGCGAGGCGGAAAAGGTTCTGGTTGGGGATGATGATCAGCGTATCGACCATCTTTTGCAGCGCCTCGACACCGTCTTCGGCCTGACGCATCCGTTTGGCCCCTTCGAACTGGAAGGGTTTCGTCACGACGCCGACGGTCAGAACGCCCAGTTCGCGCGCGGCCTGCGCGATGATCGGGGCCGCACCGGTGCCGGTGCCACCGCCCATACCAGCCGTGATGAAGCACATGTGAGCACCGGCAAGATGATCAACGATCTGTTCGATTGATTCTTCGGCAGCGGCGGCACCGACGCTGGCGCGGGCCCCTGCCCCCAGACCTTCGGTGACCTTGACACCCAGTTGGACCCGGTTGGTGGCGGCAGACTGCTGCAGTGCCTGCGCGTCGGTGTTGGCGACCACGAAATCAACGCCATCCAACTGTTTCTCAATCATATTGTTGACAGCATTGCCACCAGCCCCGCCGACACCGAAGACGGTGATCCGGGGTTTCAGCTCGTCATTTCCGGGCATCGATAGGTTCAGTGTCATGGGTCAGGTCCGCCTGTATGGTTTTGCCGCGTTCACGGGTGTTTTTTTGCCTAAATCGCCCTAATCCTATCGCTCTGCGGCCTCAAGGTCACTCAAAAAACGCAAAATCAACACAAAATATGGGCAAATCCTTGCCGGGATATACGGTATTTGGCAAAAATGACCAGATGTAGGGGGCTTACAGGGCAAAGCTACATCACGAGCGGACATGCAGCCCGCGCGGGAGACATTGCGCAACACACGCAATGGTAGTTTCACGATGTTTGGCGACTGCTCGATTTTGCCGCCGGACCTCTTATGGACCCTGTGGATAACTGTATACGTTCAAACGCAAAAACCCAAGCGATTCGCGTCGATACCGGACGGCTGTCGCCTACCAGTTGTCACGGAACCATTTGACCGCGCGGCGCAGCGAGCGGGAGGAATGGCTGTCATTGGGAATGTCGAAATCCCACCATTCATCCTGAGGATGTGCGGCAAACAGGGCCAGCCCCACCGCACTTGCAAAACTGGGGCCCGTGGCCGCCTGCGGCAACCCGTGCACCCGCAAGGGTCGGCCCAGACGCACCTGCTGGCCCAAAATCTTGGACGCCAAGCCGTCTAGGCCGGGGATCTGGCTGCCCCCGCCAGTCAGGACGATTTGCTGGCTGGGCAAATGATCGAAACCCGCCGCATCCAGACGGGCACGCACTTCCTCGAAAATCTCTTCGACACGGGGGCGCATGATGCCGATCAACTCTGCCCTGGACGCGGTGCGCCTGTCATGTTCGTAGTCGCCCGTATCCCCGCCGATCTCGATCATCTCGCGGTCGTCCATGCCAGTTGCGTGCACGCCGCCATAAAACGTCTTGATCCGTTCAGCGTTGGCCGTGGGCACCTGCAACCCCATCGAGATGTCGCTGGTCACGTGGTCCCCGCCCATACGCACCGCATCGGCATAAATCATATGTTTCTTGATAAAGATCGACACACCCGTGGTGCCGCCCCCAAGATCGATGCAAGCCGCGCCCAGTTCCTGTTCATCCTCGACCAAAGCCGCGATGCCGGACACGTAAGCGGAGGACGCAATGCCAGCCAGTTCGAGGTCACAGCGCTTGATGCAATGGGCCAGATGCTGCACTGCGGCGGCATCGACGGTCAGCATGTGCATGTCCACCGACAGTTCGTTGCCCAACTGCCCGCGCGGGTCCGACAGGCCCGAACGGTGATCGAGCGCAAAGTTCACAGGCTGCGCATGCAAAACTTCGCGCCCTTCGCCATAGTCTGGCACATCGCAGCGCGACAACACTTGTGCAACATCCTGTTCGCTGACCACCTGACCTTGCAATTCGACCTGCGCATCCAGCCCATAGCTGCGCGGCTCGGCCCCGGCAAAACAGGCGATTACGTGATCGACACGGATACCGGCCATCTTCTGCGCGGCTTGAAGGGCGGTGCGAATGGCCCGTTCGGTTTCCTGCATGGCGCAGATTTCACCAAAGCGCACGCCGCGCGAACGCGTTGTGGCCGCGCCGATCACGCGGAACCCCGACTGTCCCGCCAGTGAACCTATTTCGCCCTGTTCGCCAAGTTTGGTGGTGCCATCAAAGCGCAGCACAAGGCAGGCAATTTTTGAGCTGCCGACATCCAGAATGGCCACGACCCCCCGCTGCATGGCGATCTTGCGCATATTCCGCATGGAGCGTTGGTTTTGGTAAAGGTCCGTCATGGCACTCACTCGTTCCCCGAATTCAACTGTCTGATCCGCCACCATTCTTCGGTTGCGGTCGCATTCATGCGTACTGTGGGCCGGTCGCTTAGCCGCAGGTCGATGCGCGCGATATCGCGGCTCAGAACGTCGTCGACACCGTCAAGCGCAATGGCGCGTTCCAGCGCGCGCACTGGCGCGTGCACGGGCAACAGGATGCGCTGATCGCGGTCCAGTACCACGTCCCAACGCCGATCGCCCAGACGGACAAGGCCGCGCATCCGCGCACCCAGCGGGGCGCCTGCGGACATCAGGGCCAACGCTTCGTCCACATGTTCGGGTGCGCCGTCGCCCGCGATGACGGGCAGGTCGGGGCGCAAAGCGCGCCGTTCAATGGGCGAAACAAGGACACCGTCAGCATCGATCAGGGTCAGACCCTCAGCCGTGCGCCAGATTGCGACCGGCACGCGCGGGGTAATGTCGACCTGCAACACACCGCCCGGACGTATCCGCACGCTGGCTTCGCGTACGGGGGACATTTCAAGGATGCGGGCCCGGATTGCGTTCGGGTCCAGATCGAAGGAGGACATCGGGAAATCCAGCGGCACGGCTTCGCGGATAGCCAGATCAAGATCGCTGTCACCGCCGTCGATCGCCATGAGGTTGACCATGAATTCCGGTCGCTGTTCGATGGCCGCGCGGGCTTCGGCCACGGTGTCCTGGATCATGGTCTGGTTTTCCGGATCCGACAGCCACCACGTCGCCGCCCCAAGTGTCAGTGCAAAGGGCAGGCCGGCCCGCAAACCCAGCCGAAACAGCGGCGTCAGCATCAACCGCTGCATGCGCCATGACCAACGCGAGGGGGCCGGGTCGGGACGGTTGGCGCGGCGGCTTACCGATGACATGACGCATCCTCCACCATCCACGCACACAGCTCGGCGAACGAAATACCCGCCGCAATCGCCTGTTCCGGCGTCAGCGACGTCGGCGTCATACCCGGCTGCGTATTGGTTTCCAGCAGGATGAGGCCCGCAGCCCCGCGGCTTTCGTCCCAGCGAAAGTCGGTGCGGCTGACCCCACGGCATCCCAATGCGTTGTGCGCACGCAGGGCGTAATCCTTGCACAGCGCCGTGATTTCGGTGGGCACATCGGCGGGGATCACATGGCGCGACCCGCCGGGTTTGTATTTGGCATCATAGTCGTACCAACCGTCCGTGAGGATGTCGGTCACACCCAAGGTGCGGGTGCCCATGACGGTCGTCGTCAATTCGCGACCCGGCGCATAGGCCTCGACCATGACGTATTCGGGCATGTCGTCGCTCAGCTCGGGCGGGCCGTTCGCAGCCTCGTGCACAACATAGATGCCGACGCTCGACCCTTCGTTGTTGGGTTTGACCACATATGGCGGTTTCATCACGTGGCCTGCGCGCACGTCCGCGGACGCGACGATCACACTGTCGACCACCGGCAGCCCGGCGGCGCGATAGACATCCTTGGTGCGCTGCTTATCCATCGCCAAAGCCGAGGACAGGACCCCGGAATGCGAATAGGGAATATGCAGCCATTCCAGCAGACCCTGCACGCAGCCATCTTCGCCCCAGCGCCCATGCAAGCAATTCAGAACGGCGTCGGGTTTTTCGGACAAAAGTACGGATGCAAGATCGGGGCCAGCATCGACCTCGACAACCTCGTAACCTGAACTCCTCAGCGCGGCAGCGCAGGGTTTCCCACTGGCAAGAGACACCTCGCGCTCTGCCGAGGGGCCGCCCATCAATACCGCCACTTTCGGAGTCGTCCTGCTCGACTGACCCGCCATGTGCCTCTGTTCCCGGAGCCCTTTTGCGGACTCTCGTTCATTATTGCCGTTTTTTGTCGTTTTATCGGCCTGCCCTGCGCATGTACGACCTAGTCGGGTTCGCCAATCCGCATGATTTCCCATTCTAGCGTGATACCGCTTGAATCGTAAACCTTTTTTCGCACGTCCTCGCCCAATCCTTCGAGGTCGGCGGCACTGGCATTGCCGGTGTTGATCAGGAAGTTCGAATGCTTTTCGCTCATTTGTGCGCCGCCGCGCCGCGCACCGCGCATACCTGCGTTGTCGATCACCTTCCACGCCTTGAGATCATGGACATCGTCCGCCCGCCCCGTGGATGAAAACCCCGCCGGATTGCGAAAGGTCGAACCCGCGCTGCGGTCTTTTGTCGGCTGGGTCGCGTCGCGTTTGGCCAGTTGGTCCGCCATGCGCGCGTCAAGTGTTGCGGCATCGCCCAAGGGCGCACGCAATGTAACGTGGGTCAGTACCGCGCCTTCGGGCAGATCGCTTTGACGATAGCTGAATTTCAGCGCATCCGCCCCAAGCGTTGCAATCGTGCCGTCGCGCAACACGACCTGCGCCGAAGCGAACACATCCGCCGTATAGCTGCCGTAACAGCCCGCATTCATCCGCACCGCCCCCCCAATGGTCCCGGGAATGGTGCGCAGGAATGTCAGGTCCAGCCCGGCATCTGCCGCCTTTCGGGCCACATGCGCATCCAGCGCGGCGGCACCTGCGGTCACTGTATCCCCGTCGATCTCGATCCGGTTGAACCCGCGCCCAAGCCGGATCACAACCGCGCGCAACCCCCCGTCGCGCACGATCAGGTTGCTGCCCACGCCCATCGGGAACACTGGTACGGACGGGTCCAATGCGGCCAGAAAATCGGAAAGGTCCTGCACATCCGCAGGCTGGAACAGCCAGTCCGCAGGTCCACCCACGCGCAACCATGTGAGGGACGCAAGGTCGCGTCGAGGGGTCAGGGTGCCGCGCACATCTGGCAAGTCATAACTCATGTGGCGGGGCATGGCGATCTAAGTGGCAGGCGTCAAGTGGCCTTGGTACGGGTGCGAAACAACCACGCGATGACCGCTCCGCCAAAAAGGCCGGATGTCATTGGCAGCGCGATCAGATAGGCCGCGATAACGATGGCATAGCCATCCCCCGGCAGGCTTTGCGCAGGGACCCACGCAACAAAGATGATCAATCCGATCAGCCCAAGGATCAGCCCCACAAGGCTGCGCATCAGGAACCGCCGCCCCAGAACGAAGCCTATTGCGGCGCCGATGAACAGCGCGGCCAGGGCAATGGCCATCATCGCGCCACCCGCCTCTTGATCCACCGGGTGAGATAAATGACAGGCCAACGCAGCACGCTCATCCCCGCCGCGAGCACCAGCAGGCCGATCCACGGCCCGTGTTGCCATGTGACATAGCCCAGAATCGGAATGCCCACAGCGATCAGGGCATAGGCGTTGGTCCAGTGATTGTCGCGGCTGGGAAACATCGCCAGAACATTGGCCAGCAGCGCCCAGAGGCAGGCAAGGATCAGGGACAGGCTCATGAGCGCAACTCCGGTGGCAAAGATGGGTTCTGACCCCGCGCCTTGGCCCAGAAATAGCGCAGTGGATTGCGAAACATCGACACGAACGCGGCCAGCGCAAGCACACCCGCCCACCAAGTCACCGCAATGCCGATCCACGCGATCAGCAGCGGGGCTGCGATCAGCAGGGCAATGCCGGGAACGTATTGGCGGCGCATGGGCAGCATCGCGACAATCGTCGCCGCAAAAACCCAGGAGATGCAGGCAAGGGCGAGGATCATGAATGCCCCTCGCTTGGCACCCGCTTGGCCATGTGCGCCGCCCAGATGCCGGACAGCGACATGATCGACAGGTAGATGATCAGCAGCACCACGGTTACGTTGGCGGCCATCGCCACGTATTGCGTACCATCCCGCGTGACCTCGACCGCCCATTGATAGCTCAGGAAATTCGCGGCGACCCAGATCAGACCCGCCAGCCGCGTGTTCAGCCATGCCACGCCAAAGGCCAGTCCCAGTGCTAATACACCATATGCGATCAAAACCATCAGGCCGCCCCCTTTTGCAACCGCCCCGGCAAGCCGTTGGCCCAGGTCGAAATCGTCCCTGCCCCAAGGCAGACAACCATATCGCCGGGCCGCGCCTGTTCGCGCACGAGCCGTTCAAGGTCATCCTCTCCCATGACGGCGCGTGCGTGGCGGTGGCCGTGGCGGATCAGGCCCGCGACCAGGTCGTCGCGCGACGCGCCCTCGATCGGGTCCTCTCCGGCCGCGAAAACGTCCGCGATGCCGACAACGTCTGCGTCGTTGAAACAGGAACAGAAAGCATCGAAATGGTGGTGCAAGCGCGTATAGCGATGCGGCTGGTGCACGGCGATCACGCGCCCCTCTGTCGATTGGCGCGCAGCCTTGAGCACGGCGGCAATTTCGGTCGGGTGATGGCCGTAGTCGTCGATGATGGTCACCCCGTCAATCTCGCCCACGCGGGTAAAGCGGCGGTTAACGCCGCCGAAATTGGCGAGTGCCTTGCGGATCTCATCGCCCTTCATGCCCAGATGCCGCGCCACCGCGATGGCGGACAATGCGTTGGAGACGTTGTGATCCCCCGGCATGGGCAGCGAGCAGCCCTCGATCATCATGTCTTCGGCCTGCAGGGCCACGTCGAAATGGGCCACACCAGCCTCGTAGGTGAGGTTCACGGCGCGCACATCGGCTTGCGCGTTGAAGCCATAGGTGACGACGCGCCGGTCGGTGATCTTGCCCACCAGCGCCTGCACATCCGGATCGTCCGTGCAGCACACGGCGACGCCATAAAACGGGATGTTCGACACGAAGTCGTAGAACCCCTTGTGCAGGGCCTCTTCAGTACCCCAATGCTCCATATGCTCGGGGTCGATGTTGGTTACGATGGCGATGGTGGCGGGCAGCCGGTTAAAGGTGCCGTCGCTTTCGTCCGCCTCCACAACCATCCATTCGCCCTCGCCCTTACGAGCGTTGGACCCGTAAGCGTGGATGATGCCGCCGTTGACGACCGTAGGGTCGAACTTGCCCTCGTCCAGCAGGGCCGCAACCATGGTGGTTGTCGTCGTCTTGCCGTGGGTGCCCGCAATGGCGATGTTGGACTTGAGGCGCATGAGTTCAGCCAGCATCTCGGCCCGGCGCACGATGGGCAGGCCACGGGCACGTGCGGCGTCCAGTTCCGCATTGCCCGGTTTTATGGCAGAGGAGATAACGACCACTTCGGCGTCGTCGATGTTCTGCGCCTTCTGGCCGACGAAAACATGCGCGCCCAGCTCCACCAGCCGGTCGGTGATTTTCGACGCTTTCAAGTCAGACCCCTGCACCACATAGCCGTGGTTCAGCAGCACCTCTGCGATGCCGGACATTCCGATACCGCCGATGCCGACGAAGTGAATGGGGCCCACGTCTCCGGGCAATTTGGTGGCTGCATTCATGACTTCCCTTTCTGTGCGAGGGTTTCTACGAGGCTGACAAGGGTTTCCGTCGCACCCGGTTTGCCGACGTCCGCCGCCGCGCGGGCCATTTGCGCGGCCCCGTCGGGGTTGTCCAGCACCGATTTTATCTGTTCGGCGACGACCTCGACCGTCAACTGGCTTTCTGGAATCAGGATTGCAGCCCCTGCATCCACCAGACCGCGCGCATTGGCAGTCTGATGATCGCCCGTAGCGGCAGCAAAAGGGATCAGTATCGACGGGCGCCCAATGACCGATATGTCGGCGACCGACGACGCGCCCGAGCGCGAAATGATCAGCTGCGCCTCGGTCATGCGGCGCGGCACATCCGTGAAAAAAGGCTGCACGTCGGCGGCAATGCCGTGGTCGTCGTAAAAGGCACGCACGCGCTCTTCATCCTCACCGCGGGCCTGATGGCTGACGCGCAGGTTCTGCAGGCGCTCCATGGGCAGGCTGGCAATGGCGGGCGGGATCACGTCCGACAGGATGCGCGCACCTTGCGACCCACCAATGACAAGGATTTCCATGGGGTAATCACCGGGCGGGATATAGCCCGCTTCGGATCGTTCAAGCACGGCGCGGCGCACAGGGTTGCCCACATGCACCCCCTCGACGCCTTCAGGAAGTGTCGTTGGCCACGTGCCGCAAGCGACCTTATCCACACGCTTGGCCAGCAACGCATTGACCCGGCCCAACACGCCATTCTGTTCGTGGATCATGCGCGGCAGGCGCAGCAGAATGGCGGCGGCCATCGCCGGAATGGTTGGATAGCCGCCAAAGCCGACGACGACGCTGGGACGGTCACGCACCATCTTGACGGTCGCGCCCAGCACACCGGCGGCAATGCGAAAGGGCACAACAGCCTTGGCCAGCAACCCGCCGCGGGCGAAGGTGGCGGACGAAATCTGTTCGATCTGGGTGGTATGGGGAAAGCCCCCTGTGTAGCGCGCGCCGCGCGCATCGGTGCTCAGCTTGACGCGCCAGCCGCGCGCAAGCATCGCTTCGGCCAGCGCCTGTGCCGGGAACATATGCCCGCCGGTGCCGCCCGCTGCGATCAAAAGCAGGGGCTGCGTCATTCCCGCCCCGCTTTCATCGCCGACCCCGCCCAAGCAGGTCAGCGATCTCGCCCTGTGGCCGCGTGCGGGTGAAGGCCAGCAACATGCCAACCGCGATTCCGGACGCAATAACCGACGATCCGCCGTAGCTGACAAAGGGCAAGGTCATGCCCTTGGCAGGCAGCAGGCGCACGGCCACGCCCATGTTGATCATGGCCTGCACGGCGAACATGCAGGCAAGGCCGGTGCCGGCCAACCGAATGAACGGATCACGTTCGCGCACCAGCCGCGTAAGCGACCGCACGACGATCCCGGTATAAAGTGCGATGATGAACAGCACGAGGATCAGCCCATATTCCTCGGCCGCCACGGCGATGATAAAATCGGTATGGGCGTCCGGCAGTGACCATTTCACGGTCCCCTCACCGACGCCGACACCGAACAGACCACCCTCCTGAATGGCGTTGGTGGCATAGCCAAGCTGGGTGCGCGGATCAACATCGGGACTGAGGAAGCCGTCTATGCGGCGGGCAAAGTGTTCGGAATTGGAATAGGCGATGGTGCCAAGAAAAATGACCGCCCCGGCCATGCAGACCAGCAGCAGCATCGGCGCCCCGGCCACGAAATACATCACCCCCCAGCCGAACAGGACCAGACAGGCCTGCCCGAAATCGGGCTGCAAGGCCAGCATCAGCACGATGGACACGCACAAGGCAAAGGACCACGTCTTGCCAGGGGGGCCGTTGATCTCGGTGCTCGCGGCCATCATCCAAGCCGCGGCCACGACGAACCCGGGCTTGAGGAATTCAGAGGGTTGGATGCTGGCGAACCCAAGCGAGTACCAGCGCATCGCGCCCTTTCCGAAATCGGTGCCGAAAAACGGCAACAGCGCCAGTGCGACGAACGCCGCAAGGAAGCCCAGCACCGCAAGGCGACGCACCACAAGGGGCGACATCATCGAGGTCAGGATCATCGCAATCAGCGCGGCCGCGCCGAAAATCGCCTGTTTGGTCACGTAATAGAATGGTGGAAATCCGTTCTTTTCGGCAAGCGGAACCGAGGCGGCCAATGCAAGCAACAAACCGATCGAAAACAGGATCAGAACGCAGCTGAGCGTCCATTTGTCGATGGTGCGCCACCACTTGGGAAGAATGGGTTCGCCGTCCCGCACCGGAACCGCGCCATAGACCATCTCTGTCATGATCTGCCGCCTTGTTGCCTATGTCTGCCTCATGCCTCCGGTTGCCCCGAAGTGCTTGATGCGCAGCATAGCCGCAAAAAACGGCGCGGGCTAGTCCTTGATCAGTGCAACACGCGGTCAGGCTGCTTTGTGCGTACCGCGTACCGGAAAGCCATTGTCGCGGTGAAACTTGATACCGGCTAGTACGCCCCCAAGATCGGGACGCATGAATGGCACGTTCGAGATATCGACCATCTGGATAGCCCCGTCCGGGTTGATGACAAAGACGCCCGGTTCGGGGAATGGGCGGTCGGTTTCCTGTGGGCTGCGCGGGTCCGATATGTACAAGCCCAGGGCCGCCATCTGCGCCACGCTCATGTCATGACCCATCGGCAGGTCGGGGGCGAATTCATCCGACATCGCTTGCGCCTTGTCCAGCGGGTCGCCGGAGGCGACCACCACATCAATGCCTGCGGCGTGATAATCGCCCTCAAGGCCCTGCAATTTGGCAAGATATTCCTTGCACTTGGGGCAGTGTAGCCCGCGATAGATCACGACCAGCTGCCAGTCATGCCCGGCCTGCGGCGCACCCAGGGTCAAGGTCCCGCCCCCGATCCTGTTCAGGTCCATTTTCGGAAACGGGGACCCTGCGGGCAATGCGGTCATGGCATATCTCTCCTGTGATTGTTTTGGTCAGCTTAGACGCTTGTCACCCATACCGCTTGACCCTTTGTGTGCATTCCTGCACGGGGGCGTCATGAACTACGACACGGTTGTTATCGGGGCCGGGGCCGCCGGCATGATGTGCGCCGCCCATGCGGGGGGCCGCGTGCTGGTGGTCGATCACGCGCGCGCGCCCGGGGAAAAGATTCGCATTTCGGGCGGCGGGAGGTGCAATTTCACGAACCTTTACTGCGATGCGGAGGCTTTCATCAGCGAAAACCCGCATTTCGCCAAATCGGCGCTGGCACGCTACACGCAGTGGGATTTCGTAACACTGGTTGAGCAGCACGGCATCGCCTGGCACGAAAAGACGCTGGGACAATTGTTCTGCGACACATCCGCCAGGGATATCGTGACCATGCTGCGCACCCTCATGGCAAACGCCGGGGTCGAACTGCATTTGCAAACCGAAGTCACCCAGTTTGCAAAGTCTCCCGACGGCTTCAAGGCGACACTGACACGCGACGGGCAGGTGAAACATATCACCGCCAAAACCGCCGTGATCGCAACAGGCGGCAAATCCATCCCCAAGATGGGCGCGACCGGCTTCGCCTATGACATCGCACGACAGTTCGGGCACCGGGTGACAGAACTGGCGGCGGCGCTTGTCCCGTTCACCTTTCCCGACGGGCGCTTTGCCAACATCTCGGGTGTCGCCTGCCCGGCCCGGGTGACAGCCAACGGCCCGGCCTTTGACGAGGCCCTGCTGTTCACACATCGGGGATTGTCGGGACCCGCGGTGCTGCAAGCCTCCAGCTATTGGCATGATGGCGACTCCATCACTGTGAACCTTTGCCCCGATGGCGATCTGTCTGCCGCGTTGAAGGACAAGCGCCAAAGCGACGGCAAAAAGGCCCTGACCACGGAACTCGCGCGCCACCTGCCCGCCCGTCTTGTCGATCACCTGAGTGCAGAGATGGACCTGACCGGGCGCATCGGCGACCTGTCGGACGCGCGCATTGACGCGCTCGCTGCAACCCTGGGTGCATGGCACCTGACCCCCGGCGGCACGGAAGGATATCGTACCGCCGAGGTGACACGGGGCGGAATCGACACGGCGACGCTGGACTCGAAAACCATGCAGTCCAAGTCCACCTCCGGCCTGTTCTTCATCGGCGAAGCGGTGGATGTGACCGGCTGGCTGGGCGGATACAACTTCCAATGGGCCTGGTCCTCGGCCATGGCAGCGGCCCGCACCCTGAAGGGCTGATATCTGTCTCGGAGCCGCCTTCGCCTGAGAAATGTCGGACGGGCGCGGGACACGGGCGCAAGAAAAATCGGCGAGGGGCCCCGGAACGGGGATACGGTTACTTTACTTTCGCACGGGGCCCGGTCCCGTCAGGCAAGGATCAGACGAAGGGGGATACGGGACAGAAATCTGTCTTGGAGAGCCCTGAAGCTGCAAAACAAAAAATGTCGTGCGCGCGCAAGCGCGCGCCCTTGGGTCATAACCGCTTGGTGACTTCGGCCACGAAATCCTCGCCGCGCCGCTCGAAACTGTCATACTGATCGAAACTCGCCGCCGCCGGGGCCAGCAACACCACATCCCCGGGTTGTGCATCCGCCACCGCCGCCGCCACGGCGTCGGCCATGGTGCCACAGACTTGCGCCTCGACCTGCAACTGCATGGCAAACTGAGCGGCCTCACGCCCGATGACATAGGCCTTGCGAACTGATCCCACGACGGCGTTGATCGCATCCAACCCGCCCTCTTTCTGCAAACCACCACAAATCCAGCGAATGTTTTGAAAGGCAGCCAGGGCCTTGGCGGCGCTGTCGACATTGGTGGCCTTGGAATCGTTCACAAAACGTACGCCGTTCGCCTCGGCGATGGTCTGGCTGCGGTGCGGCAAACCGCCGAACGTGCGCAGGGCCGCCTCGATCACTTTCGGCGCGATGCCAAGTGCGCGGGCGGCTGCATATGCGGCACAGGCGTTCTGATGATTGTGCGCCCCCGGCAGCCCCGCCATGTCGCGCAGGTCGATCGATGCGACCTGCCGCCCTTTGCGCGTCTCGGACAGGAACCCCTTGCGCGCGAACACGCACCAGCCCGGACCCGTCAGCTTCTGGCCCGAAGACACCCGGATGACCCGGTCGTCCGCCGGTCCCTCGCTCAGTTGCCCGGCCAGGTAACGCCCCTCTTCCTCATCCACGCCGATAACAGCGCGGTCGGGGCCACCTTCGGCAAATAGCCGGCGCTTGGCGGCGAAATATCCACCCATGCCCGCATGGCGGTCAAGGTGATCGGGGGACAGGTTGGTAAACACCGCCACATCCGGCGTCAGGCTGCGCGCGAGGTCGGTCTGGTAGCTCGACAGCTCCAGCACGACAACTTCGCCGTCATGGGGTGGTTCGATGTCCAGCACACCGCGCCCGATGTTTCCTGCCAGTTGGCTGGGTCGGCCTGCGGCCTGCATCACGTGATGGATCAGGGCGCTGGTTGTGGACTTTCCGTTCGATCCGGTGATCGCGATGACCCGGGGGGGTGTGTCGAATTCGTCCCATTCACCGGTCGCGAAGGACTGGAAGAACAGTCCGATGTCGTTGTCCACCGGCACGCCCGCCTCCAGAGCGGCGGCCACCACCGGGTTGGGTGCCGGGTAGAGGTGGGGAATGCCGGGCGATACGATCAGGCGGTCGATGTCGTCGAAGGCCCCGTGCTTCTTGAGGTCGGCGCAGGTGAAGCCTTCGCCCTCGGCGCGCGTCCGCGCATCAGGGTTGTCGTCCCAGCAGATTGGCACGGCGCTGCCTGCGACCAATGCGCGTGCTGCCGACAGACCAGTGCGCCCAAGGCCGAGAACGGCGACGCGCTGGCCCGACAGTCCCAGAACCGGGATCAAAACGTTTCGCCTGCGACGCGCGTGGTAGCGAGGGGCCAGGCCCTCGCGCTCCCCGCAGTATTTTTGGCCAAAAGAAACAAAGCGTGCATTGTTATCGGACCTTGAGCGTGGCAAGGCCGATCATTGCGAGGATCAGCGCGATGATCCAGAACCGGATCACGATCTGCGGCTCGGCCCAGCCTTTTTTCTCGTAATGGTGGTGGATCGGGGCCATCAGGAACACGCGTTTGCCCGTCCGTTTGAAATAGATCACCTGGATCATCACGCTGAGGGCTTCTACGACGAAAATCCCGCCGACGATCGCAAAGACGATCTCGTGTTTTGCCGCCACCGCGATCGCGCCCAAAGCGCCGCCCAGTGCAAGCGAACCCGTGTCGCCCATGAACACCGCCGCCGGCGGGGCGTTGTACCAGAGGAACCCAAGCCCCCCGCCGATCAGCCCCATACAGAAGATCAGCAATTCGCCTGTGCCGGGGACATAATGCAGCCCAAGGTCCTCGGTAAAGTCCACACGCCCCACGAAATAGGCGATCACGCCCAAAGTCCCTGCGGCAATCATCACCGGCATGATTGCAAGCCCATCGAGCCCGTCCGTCAGGTTCACCGCATTGGCCGATCCCACGATGACGATGATCGAAAAAGGGATGAACAGCAGGCCAAGGTTGACCAGCACATCCTTGAACACCGGCACAGCAAGTTGATTCTGCAACTCTTCGGGATGGGCCAGCGCCGCGAAATAGGCCGCCAAAGCCGCGATCAGAAAGCCCAGCAGCAAGCGCACCCGGCCCGGCACGCCAGCCGTGTTCTGTTTGGACACTTTCGCATAGTCGTCCGCGAACCCGATCAGCCCGAAGGCCAGCGTTACGCCCAGCACGATCCACACGAACGGGTTGTCCAGCCGCGCCCACAGCAGCGTCGATGTGACCAACGCCCCAACGATCAGCAAGCCCCCCATCGTCGGCGTACCGGCCTTGGCAAAGTGCCCCTCGGGGCCGTCATTGCGGATCGGTTGGCCCTTGCCCTGCCGTTTGCGCAGCACGTTGATCAGCGGCTGGCCGAACATGAAACCAAAGATCAGCGCCGTCAGAAACGCCCCGCCTGCCCGGAAAGTGATGTAGCGGAACAGGTTGAAAAAGTCCCCCCCATCCGAAAGTGCCGTCAACCAATAGAGCATGCCTGCCAGTCCTCACGCATTATCTTGTGGGTCTGCGCCCAGACTTACCGGATGGCCCATTTTACGGATCGCGTCAACGATCACGACCAGTTTCATGCTAAGCGATCCCTTGACCAGCACCACGTCTCCGCTGTCCAGACAGCGCGGGACACGGGGCACAAGGTCTTGCGAAGTTTCGGCCCAGAGGCCCTGTTTGGCTGCCGGCAGATTGTCGTGCAGGGACTTCATCAGAGGGCCGATGCAGTGGATCGTGTCGATACTGTCAAGCGACGGCAGCTCGGCAAGTCCGGCATGCATGACCGCCCCGTCCGGCCCCAATTCCTTCATGTCACCGACAAAGGCGATGCGCCGTCCCTTGCTGACCCGCCCGATATCATTCGTCACTTCTGCCGCTGCCAGCACTTCAAGCGCTGCAGCCATGGAGGTGGGGTTGGCGTTGTAGCTGTCGTCGATCAGTTCAAGCGTCATGCGGGGGTCTGCGACGTCCAGCGCGATCACCGCGCGCGCGCCGCGTCCCTGATAGGGGGACCAACGCCCCAAGGATTGCGCGGCCAGCGCCAAGTCGGCGCCCAAAGCTTCCGAGGCGGCCAGTGCGCCCAGACTGTTCATCGCATAGTGGCGCCCGACCGCGCCGACCTTGAACAGCAACGGCGCGTCGTGCGCGGTGGCCTGCACCACAGTCACATCCCGTTGCAGATCGACGGATTTCAGAACGAAATCAAAGCCGTGCTCGCCAAAGCCGATATCGCGCCGTTTCACGTCGTGCGCCTTGGCCTGCAGGATCGCCGCCGTCGAACAGTCGTTGTTGAGGATGGCTACGCCCCCCTCCTCCAGCCCTTCAAGGATCGAGGCCTTTTCAACTGCGATCCCTTCGATGTTGTCGAACGCTTCCAGATGGGCGGCCGCCACGGTGGTGATCATCGCCACGTGGGGGCGGGTCATTTTGGCGAGTGGAGCGATTTCGCCGGGATGGTTCATGCCAATTTCGATCACCGCGTATTCGGTGTCGACGGGCATCCGCGCCAGCGTCAGCGGCACGCCCCAGTGGTTGTTGTAGCTGGCCACGGACGCGTGGGTGCGGCCCTGATCGCCAAGCATGGCACGCAGCATTTCCTTGGTCGAGGTCTTGCCGACCGACCCGGTGATTGCCACGACCCGGGCGTCCGTGCGGGCGCGGGCCGCGATGCCGAGCGCTTCGAGCGCCGACTGCACGTCATGCACCAACAGCAACGGGCACTCCGCGTCCACCCCTTCGGGCAGATAGGAAACAAGCGCGGCGGCGGCCCCATTTTCGAATGCCTGCGCGACGAAGTCATGGCCATCTCGTGCGGCCTGCAGAGCCACGAACAAGTCCCCCGGTTGCAAGGTGCGTGTGTCGATGCTGATGCCATCGCACGTCCACTTTCGCGTGTTCATGCCGCCCGTCGCGGCGACCGCGTCCTGCGAAGTCCAAAGGCTCATGTCAGTTTTCCTTCAAGCGCTGCGACGGCCACGCTGGCCTGTTCGGCATCGTCGAATGGCAGCACGTCGTCCCCGACGATCTGCCCCGTTTCATGCCCCTTGCCCGCGATCAGCAATGCGTCGCCCGGTCCCAAAGCGTCGACTGCGCGCAGGATGGCCTCGGCCCGGTCTGCGACCTCGTAGGCATCCGGGCAACCCGCCATGACGGCCCCACGGATGGCGGCGGGGTTTTCGGAACGCGGGTTGTCGTCGGTGACAAAGACCATGTCGGCATGGGTGGCCGCCGCCTGTCCCATCAAGGGGCGCTTGCCCGCATCGCGGTCACCGCCTGCCCCGATCACGGCGACCAGACGGCCCATCACATGCGGGCGCATCGCGGCCAGCGCGGTGGATATGGCATCGGGCGTGTGGGCGTAGTCAACGAACACCGCCGCACCGTTGTCGCGCGTGGCGGCCAGTTGCATGCGGCCCCGCACTGTACCGAGGTGCGGCAGGGTTTCGAACACCCGGTCCGGGTCGGACCCGCAGGCGATTACAAGGCCACAGGCCAGCATCACATTGTCGGCCTGAAAGCCACCTATCAACGGCAGGCGCGCGGTGTAGGATTTGCCCCCATAGTCAAACCGCACATCCTGACCTGTGTTGTCAAAGCGTTGCGCAGACAGGCGCAGATCGCCGCCGTCCCGACCCACGCTCAGCACCTCTTGTCCACGGGCCTGCGCGATGGCGGCCATGTCCACGCCACGCGGGTCGTCCATGTTGATCACAGCGATGCCGTCGTCGGGCAGGACGCGGGCGAACAGGCCCGCCTTTGCATCGAAATAGGCCTCGAAGGTGTGGTGGTAATCCAGATGGTCCTGCGTGAAGTTGGTGAACCCCGCGGCCTTCAGCGTCACGCCGTCAAGGCGTCGCTGATCCAACCCATGGGAAGACGCCTCCATCGCAGCATGGGTGATACCGTTGGCCCGCGCCTCGGCCAAAGTCCTGTGCAGCGTGATCGGTTCGGGCGTGGTGTGCGCCAGCGGGGCGGTCCAGGCCCCCTCGACCCCAGTGGTGCCAAGGTTGACGGCGGGCAATTCCATCTCGATCCAGATCTGGCGCACGAAAGTCGAGACGGAGGTTTTGCCATTGGTGCCCGTGACGGCCACCATCGTTTCGGGCTGCCCGCCGAACCACAGCGCAGCCGTGCGGCTGAGCGTGGCGCGTGGATCATCCGTCAGCGCAACCGCGATGCCATCCAGATGATCGGCGGCAATCTCGGCGCCTTCGCGGTCGGTCAGAACAGCCACCGCCCCCATGCGCACCGCGTATTGGATAAACTCAGCGCCGTGCACACGCGCGCCGGGCATGGCAGCAAACAGATAACCGTCCTTGACCTGTCGGCTGTCAACCGCAAGGCCGGTGACAACGGGATTTGCCCCACCCCGGGCCGTCAGACCCAGTGCGGAAATCTGCCTTGCCTGCTCACCCATATGTCGTGGCCTTTTGGCTCGGGCGCGTCGCGCACCTCAGTTGCTTTTGGTGAGCGTTATATCAGTCAATGTGGCCGGTTCAACGGTCGGTCTGAGGCCCAACAGAGGTGCGATGCGCGCAATCATCTCGGCGGCGACGGGAACGGCCGTCCACCCCGCGGTGCGGCGGGGCTTGTCGCCCGAGGTTTCGACAGGTTCATCCAGTGTAACGATCAGCACGTATTTGGGATCATGGGCCGGGAACATGGTGGCAAAGGTGGCGATCACCTTGTCATCGTAATAGCCGCCCTTGGGCTTGGGTTTGTCCGCCGTGCCGGTCTTGCCCCCCACCGCATAGCCGGGCACCTCGCCAAAACTGGCGGTGCCGCTGGTGACCACGGCGCGTAGCATGGCCCGGGCAGCCTTGGCGGCACTTTCGCTCATAACGCGGGGGCCAAGGTTGGGGCCATTCTGTTTCAGGATTGTCGGTTTGACCGCGTGCCCGCCATTGGCGATCGCGGCATATCCTGCGGCCAGATGCATGGGCGAGGAAGACAGCCCGTGCCCGTAGCTGACCGTTACTGCGCTCAGTTCGGTCCAGCGCTTTGGCAACAGCGGCTTGCCGGTTGCAGCCTCGACGATCTCGAACCCCGTTGCGTCGAAAAAGCCCAAGGATTTCAGGAATTCCTGCTGCCGCGTGGCCCCGATCTGCAGCGCCATGCGGCCCGTACCCCGGTTGGACGATTTCACGATGATGTCGGAGACGGTGAGTTTGCCATAGTTCTTGTTTCGGAATTCCCCGATTGGAAAGCCGCCGACGCGCATCGGACCACTGGTGTCGATGATCGTGCTGGGCGACACGAGGCCCAGATCGACGGCCTGGGCGGCGGCAAAAATCTTGAAGGTCGAGCCAAGCTCGTACACGCCCTGCACCGACCGGTTGAACAGCGGGCTGTCGGATTGATCCCCCTTGGTCGCGGGGCGGGGGCGGTTGTTGGGATCAAAGTCCGGCAGGGAAACCACCGAGATGAT
The DNA here is from genome assembly GCA_964351755.1 of uncultured Rhodobacterales bacterium. Taxonomy (GTDB): domain Bacteria; phylum Pseudomonadota; class Alphaproteobacteria; order Rhodobacterales; family Rhodobacteraceae; genus Tateyamaria. The sequence continues at coordinate 24,595 of CAYGPT010000049.1, forward strand.
CTCGCCCGTGCGCACATCCATCAGAACGGATGTGGCCCCCTTGGCGTTCATGATTTTCATGCCGCCATACAGCACCCGTTCGGCGGCCGCCTGCACCGTCAGGTCCAGCGACAATTCCAGCGGGCGCTGGCCATTGGCCGGATCGCGCAGGTAGTCGTCGAAATACTTTTCGACCCCCGCCACGCCGATGACTTCGGCGGCATGGACCCCTTCCTTGCCAAAGGACGCCCCGCCCATCACGTGCGCAGCCAGCGAGCCGTTGGGGTAAAGGCGCATGTCGCGCGGGCCGAACATCAGGCCGGGATCGCCGATTTCATGCACGGCCTGCATCTGCTCGGGGCTGATTTTTTTCTTGATCCACAGGAATTTGCGCTTGCCGGTGAAATCCTCGATCAAATCCTGCTCGTCCAGATCGGGAAAGATCGCGGCAAGCTGGCGCGCGGCGCCTTCCTTGTCGATCATGTGGGGCGGCTGGGCATAAAGCGCGTGAGTTTCGAAGTTCGTGGCCAGAAGGCGGCCCCTGCGGTCCACGATATCGGCGCGGGCGGCTGAGATGGAGGCCCCTTGGGCGCTGGCGCGCGGTTCGACCGGTTCGGACGTCGCCAAAAGGCCCATGCGCACACCGACAACGGCAAAGGCGCAGAAAAAGAACACGCCAAGAACCAGCAAACGGCCTTCGGCGCGCTGACGGGCACGGTCATGCATTTCCTCGTGTCGGGCGGCGCGATTTTCACGCTCGATATCCTCGGGGCTTTGCCCGGCGGCGCGGGCAGGCAGGATGCGGGCGAGCGGGCGCAGCGGCGTTCGGATCATGGCTGCTGCACCTCTGTATCCACGTGGCCATCATCCTCGGACTCCAGCGTGCCGGAGACTTCGACGCTGTTTGTGATGTCCAGCAGCGGCGGGGCGGGATAGGCCACCTCGTCCACGCGCCCGAATTGGTCGGGACGGAAAGGCAGCAAGCCAAGGCGATCAAAGTTGATGTCGGCCAAATCGCGCAGTCGGTCGGGGCGGTTCAGATAGGCCCATTCGGCTCTCAGCACGGCCAGACGGGAATGTGCAGCGCGCATATCGCGATGCAGCTGATCCGTGCGGGCAAGCGATTCCTGCGTCGCGTAGTTTTCGCGGTAGGCCCAGAAGGCCAGCCCGATCACGGCCAGCGTCGTGAGCACATAAAGAACGCTGCGCATTACATGCCTCCCTTGTACTGCGGCATTCCGATGGATTTGGCGTCGATTACACCTGCGGGCGCGTCGGTCCGCACGCCTACGCGCAATTTGGCCGAGCGCGCACGCGGGTTGGCGGCCAGTTCGGCTGCGTCCGCCACGATAGCCTTGCGGCTTTTGACGGTGAATTGCGCGGCCTCTTGCGTGGTTTCGGGTGCGTAACGGTTGGCATTGGCCGCGCGTCCGCCGCGCTCTGTCAGAAAGCGTTTGACCATGCGATCCTCGACCGAGTGAAATGTGACGACGGCCAACTTGCCGCCCGGTTTCAACGCGCGTTCCGCCGCCATAAGACCTTGATACAATTCGTCATATTCGTTGTTCACCGCAATGCGCAGCGCTTGGAAACTGCGTGTGGCGGGATGCGACTGGCCCGGTTTTGGGCGGGGCAGGCATTTTTCGACGATTGCGGCCAGTTCCAGCGTCGTGGTGATGGGGCGCGCAGTGATGATGGCGCGCGCAATACGCCGACTGGCGCGTTCTTCGCCGTAATGAAACAGGATGTCTGCCAGCACGCCTTCGTCCACGCTGTTGACCAGATCGGCGGCTGATGGCCCATCCTGGCTCATGCGCATGTCGAGGGGGCCATCTTTTTGAAAGGAAAACCCGCGTTCGGCCTGATCGAGCTGCATGGAGCTGACGCCAAGGTCGAGCACGACTCCATCAAGGCCCTGACCATATTCATCCAGCCGTGAAAATACGCCCTTTTGCATCACGATCCGGGTGCCGTAGGTGTCCGCCCAGTCGGCCGCCATTTCAAAGGCGACCGGGTCGCGGTCCACCGCGATCACACGGTCTGCCCCTGCATCAAGCAGCGCGCGCGTATAGCCGCCCGCCCCGAAGGTGCCGTCCAGCCAAGCGCCCTCAATAGGGGCACAGTGCGACAGGATCGCGTCGATCAGAACTGGTATATGTGGCCCCCCAGCCGACATTTATTCGAAATCCCCGTCCAGATAGACGGACGGGTCAAGGTCCGGGTCGAACCCGTCATCGTCCAGCGCCGCGATCGAGGCATCATAGGCCTCGGGTTTCCATATCTCGAACGTGTCGCCCGAGGAAATAAAACGCGCGGTATCCGTAAGCCCGATCTTTTCGCGCAGCTTGACTGGCAGAACGATGCGGCCTGTGTCGTCCACGACTGTCTCGATGGACTGCGCACTATAAAGCCGCTCCATCGCCTTACGCCGGGCCGAACCACGCGGATGTTTGGAAATCTTTTCGTCCACCTCGTCCATGGCTTCGATCGTGAAACCTTCGAGATAGGCGCGGGTGTCGCCGCCATACACGATGATGACGCGGGGCGGCAGGCCGTCGGTCCAGTCCGGGTCACAGGATTCGATCACACGGCGAAAAGAGGCCGGGATGGACACCCTGCCTTTTGCGTCCACCTTGTGGTCGCTTTCGCCTCTGAACCTGCGTGCCACTGTTTGGCCCGTCCCTTTATGTACCCGTCGCGCCCCCGCGCTTGAAATCGTTCCCCAGCTTGTGAAATGGAAACGGCGGGTTGATCTGCTGCCACTGATCAACCCGCCGCCCTCGTCCCGACTTGCGGGATGTCCAGCTGCGCGCGCCACCTGGGGGGATGTCTGCTCGCTCGCGCGCCGGATCTCT
>CAYGPT010000050.1:0-26951 GCA_964351755.1 uncultured Rhodobacterales bacterium
GCCAAGGACAGCTGCGCCGTTGACCATCGTGGTGTGGCTGTCGGTGCCGACCAGCGTGTCGGGATAGGCGACTTCGGCCCCGTTCTGGTCGGTGTCGGTCCAGACCGTCTGGGCGAGGTATTCAAGGTTCACCTGATGGCAGATGCCGGTTCCCGGGGGCACGACGCGGAAGTTGTTGAATGCGGACTGGCCCCATTTGAGGAAGGTATACCGCTCCATGTTGCGTTCGTATTCGCGGTCCACGTTCATCTGGAAGGCGCGGGGGTTGCCGAATTCGTCGATCATGACCGAATGGTCGATGACCAGATCGACCGGGTTCAGCGGGTTGATCTGCTCGGCGTCGCCCCCAAGCGAGACGATGGCGTCGCGCATGGCGGCCAAATCGACGACCGCCGGCACGCCGGTAAAGTCCTGCAACAGGACGCGGGCCGGGCGATAGGCGATTTCGCGCGGGTTCTTGCCGCCCATGTCGGCCCAGTCGGCAAAGGCCTTGATGTCGTCCACGCTGACCGTCTTGCCATCTTCAAAGCGCAGCATGTTTTCCAGGACCACCTTCAGCGCGGCGGGAAGCTTGGAAAAATCCCCCAGTCCGGCGGCAGTCGCGGCTGGAATGGAATAGTAATCAACGCTTTGGGCACCGACTGTCAGTGTCTTGCGCGTTTTGGAACTGTCGTGGCCAACTGTGATGGGCATGCGGAATCCTTTCCTGTGATCAGGGGCAGCTTTCCCTTGTGTGATGCCTGATGGTGCGGCGCTGATCAACTCAAATTGGCGACGTTGCGACGATTTGGTATACTATGGTGTACAATAATTAAGCGCAATGCCGTGATCCTACTGTCACAACCGCTCAACAAACCTTGATTGGTGAATTGAAACCGGCTTCCTTATGTCGGACTGGCAGCGTCCAACGATATCAAAAAAAGTGGCAACGTTCCCGATGAAAAAACTGACTGCCCTGATCTTTGCGGCCATGACTGCGCTGAGTGCGCCCGCTTCCGCCCAGTCGCCCGTCGTGGTCGAACTGTTCACCTCGCAAGGGTGTTCGTCCTGTCCGCCTGCGGACAAGTTGATGCACGAGCTGGCCAAACGGGACGATGTGATCGCGCTGGCGTTGCATGTGGACTATTGGGACTATATCGGCTGGAAGGACGAATTCGCCGATCCGGCCTATTCGGACCGCCAGCGCGGCTATGCGATGGAGGCGGGGCGCAGGTCTGTCTATACCCCCCAGATGATCATCAACGGCACGACGGATATCGTGGGCGCACGCCCGATGGACCTGTCCAAGGCGATTGCCGAGCACGCGGCGCGGTCGACGGGTGTGACACTGGACGTGGTGCGGCGGGGTGATGTGGTGTCGGTCCTTGCCAGCAGCACACAGCCGCACCCGCAGATGTTGGTACATATGGTACGCTACCAGCCCGAGCGGACGTCTAAGATCACGCGGGGCGAAAACGCGGGTCAGACGCTGAGCTATGCCCATGTGACCGAAGACTGGAAAATCCTGCGCGAATGGGATGGCCTGACGCAGCTCAAGATCGACACACCTGTGGTGGGCGATGCGCCGCTGGTGGTGATGATCCAGGAAGGGCGGCACGGGGCGATTTTGGCTGCGGCGGAGATCAAGTAAGGCGCGCGAGGGCCGTCATTCGGGCCGCCAGCGCCGCGCCACCCACAACCATTGCTCGGGATGTTCGCGGATACGCGCGCTGATGCTGTCGTTCATCGACTGGGTCATGGTTTCGGCATCCGAATGCGCAATCGGGGCCTCCATCACGCAGTCAAAGGACAGGCCGTCGGGCGCGCGGATGCCATAGAACGGGATCAGCAGCGCGCCATAGCGCAGCGCAAGTTCAGCCGCCGAAATCGCAGTGCGGGCCGGGTGACCCAGGAAATCGAGGACCGGTGCCTGAAACACGTGCTGGTCGAACAGCAACACCAGTTGTCCCCCCGCCTTTAGATGGCGCACGAACCCGGCCGTACCTTTGCGCCCCTGGGCAAAGACGGGGCCGCCGAAGGCCTGCATCGTGCGCACGTAATGGGCATTGAAATAGGGATTGGCCATGTCGCGATAAAGTCCGCCCACGTCATGGCCACGCCCCACAAGGGCGGCGCGCAACGCCTCGTAATTGCCGAAATGTCCCGTGACCAGAATGACCGGCTGGCCCGATGCCGCGGCCTGTTCCAGCGCGGCCAGGCCGGGGCCGTTGATTCCCGCACCCTTCTGGCGAGTCATCAGGGCCTTGGTCGAATAATTCTCGATCAGGGTACGGCCCGCATTGTCGAGGCTGGCGCGCGCAATGCGCGATTGTTCGGCTGCTGGCAGGTGGGGCAGGGCAAAGGCGATGTGATCGCGTGCGCGACCCAGAAATCCCGCAGCCGGGCCGATCAGGCGCGCCATGATCCAGCCCATGAACGGCACCCGCCAGCGATACGGCAGGGTCAGGGCCGCTGCAATGCAGGCGCGCGCAACGAGGTTCGAAGCGAAATAGGCGGCCCGTTTCAGCGGCGGCAAGGTATCGGGATCTCTTGGCATGGGCACCTGCGGCTTCTTGCGCCTCAGGGCGCGCGGGTTTCTCGGTGCCAGACATAAATCCCGGCCCCCGCGATCACAAGCGCACCCAACAGGGTCAGCGCATCGGGCACCTCGCCAAACAGCACAAACCCCCAGAGCACGGCAAAGACCAGACCGGTATAACTGAACGGGGCAAGCAAACCCGCCTCGGCCAGTGATAGCGCGCGGATTAACATCAACTGCCCCAGAGTGCCCGCCACGCCAATGGCGATCAGCAGCGCGACGCCGGTCGGGGTGAGGGTGGGCATGTGGAAGGGGATCAGGCCGGTCAGCAGGACAGACCCGACAAGGCCTGTGTAGAACAGCGATGTCCACACGTCCTCATCCGGGCCAAGGCGGCGCGTGATCAGGGTGTAACTGGCAAAGCAGAAGGCGGCAATCAGTGGCAAAAGGCTCGCGGGCTGGAACACTTCTGTACCGGGGCGGATGACAATCAGCGCCCCTGCAAGGGCGAGCAGAATGGCAAAGATGCGGCGCGGTCCAAGTGCTTCGCCCAGAAACAGCGCGCCGCCAAATGTGATCAGCAGCGGGTTCATCATCATCACCGCAGTTGCCTCGGCCAGACCGATCTGACCCAGCGCGAGAAAGAAAAAGAACGTCGCCGTCATCAGCAGGACAGAGCGGGTGATTTGCAGTTTGGGATACTGGCTGCGCACCACCTTGCGCAGGCGGGGGGCGATCAGGATCACCACGATCACCATCTGCCCGGCATAGCGCGCCCACAGGGCGGGGATCGTTCCGGTCATGGGCGACACAGCCTTGACCGCCACATCCATTAGACCAAAGCACAGGATCGCAGCAACAGCGAGGCCGATGGCACGGGCAGGTGGCGGTTTGATCTGGGGCAGGACATGGGCCATCCCGCAGGGCTTAGCCGAGAAAGCGGGGCGCGACACGCGAAAACTGTCGGGGCAAAATGGAACGGTCATAATCAAGGCGCGCCCTGAGGCGGTACGATCCTTTGGGTCCGAAGACGCGGACCGGGCAAAGGCGTGACGCGCACAGGTACTGAAATTGATGTGATGCTTGCGCTTTTATCCGTATCTGTTGGAAAAAGAACACTTTCTTCAGATAATAGTTGTGTCGCGTCTGGGTCGAAATGCGGTTGTGCCGCGCCCTTTCCGGTGTTGTTCATGTAGGTGGTGCGGGCCTGGGTGAGCCGTGCCTTTCGCAATGCCGTCAGATCTGGCTGTGCCATGCGCCTTTATGCACCGCTCTGTTTTCGGCCCGCGGCGATGCTACGGCAGCCTAACATATCCTCACTCAGCCTCTTCGTTGACCAGCATTAATTCTCCGGCGGCTTCCATGGCGCGGATCGCCGAGATGACGGCGGACATGGCGGCGTCTGTTTCGGCGGGTTTGGGGGTGCCTGCTTCGCCCACTTCCTCGCGCAGTTGATCCGCAAGACGCCCCGACATGTTTTCGAGGATGAACTGAACGCTCGCCTCCATCCCCATGGCGGGGGCACCGGCAAGGGCCGTGACCAGATCGGCCTGTTCGATATCGCGCAGGATCCGAGGCACGTCGCGCGGCGCGATGCGGGCGGGGATGTTTGCGAAGGTAAAGATCGCCTTGCGAACCGCGTTTGCAAACCCCTCGTCGGATTCGTCGAGGCCCGCCAGCACATCGTCCCGCGTCATGGAGGTCGAGGAGTTGAGTATCGCACCCACACGCTCCACCGGGCCGGTATCGAACGCCCCGACGGGACGCGCATCAAGCTGGCTGGCCAGCGACAGACCGATCCGCTGGACCGCATCCGGGGTCACCGCCCCGGTCTTGGACACCGCGTAGGTGATCTGGCGCGCGCGTGGCCCGGGCAGTTTGCCTAGCAGTTCGGCAGCCTTGGGCACGTCCAGCTTGGACAACATGACGGCGGCGATTTCGATGCTTTCGCTTTCCAGCACGGGCACAAGCACATCAGCTCCCATCGCGCGGATGCGCGCCCAGGGGTCGCCCCCCTCGCGCACGCCCGCCTCTTTGCGCAGACGGGCGGCGGTTTGCGGGCTGATCTTGCCATCCAGCGCACTCAGCGCCCCGGCCATGCCGCCGGGAAAGCTGAGGCCGATCCGCTCGACCTCTTGCGCGAATTCGGCGATGACGGCGGACAGCGTGTCGCGATCGACCACGCGCATGGACCCCATCGCCTTGGTCAGGTGGGCCTGCAATTCCTCTGGCAGGTCCTCAAGCGGGATGTCGGCACCTTCGTTCAACATAAGACGCACGACAATGGCGGCCTTGGCCCGGCGGCTGAGAACCGCGGGCCGAAAAGAAGAGCCGCCGCCCGACTGCATGAGAGCAGGGGCGGCGGACATGGGAACCATTTCGGTCATGTCCTGCCTCGACGCTATTTACGACCGTTCTGGCAGGCAATGGTTGAGAAACCCTCAACCCGTGCCGCGGACAGGGTTCAATAGCTGTACGTCGTGCCGGTTTCGATGGCCGAGCGCAGCGAGGCTTCGGCCCAAGTGCCGACTCCGCCACGGTTCTGGATTTCGCGCAGTTGCACGACCGCCGCGACAGTGTCGCCCGCCGCAACCTTGCCTTGCCCCATGTAAGAGCGCGCGAGGATGTTGTCGGGGTTCTGCACAAGTGCCTGTTCGTAGTACATATCCGCCTGTTCCAGATTGCCGAGCTTGCGCGCCGTAAAGCCGCGATAGGTCAGCACGCGGTCGTCCATCTGGTCGGGCATCTGGTCGAGGACCTGAAGCACTTCGCCATAGCGCCCGGCATAGGCGAGTTCACGCACGGCGCGGTACATGGTGTCGATGTCCAGATGCGATGTCTTGTCCGGGCGCACGCACTTCTTGATGCTTGCATCCCACACGCCGTTCACGGGCTGCGAAAAGCGCACGAATTTCTTGGTTTCAGGGTCCCATTGACGGGCCTTGAAACAGTCTTGGGTGGTTTCGGTCGGTTTGGGTTTGGACGTGCTGTCGCCGCCTGCTGCCAGCGCGGTTGTGGGCAGGGCCAGGGGCAGCGTCAGCGCTGCGGTCAGGATCAGGGTCTTGAGCATCTTTCAGTCTCCGGTGGTTGGACGCTTTGCGTTGATGGTAACAGTACAACCCCCGAAGCCTGCAGTTTATGCGATCACGAAACCGTGAAATTTTCAGCCGGTTGTGGCGACGCAGGAATTGCTGCCGGAATCGTACACTGTTCCATCAGCGCAGGACATTGCCTGCTTTTGCTTTTGTCCGTAGCTACAGCCCTCGGCGAATGCCAAAGCGGGGGCGAGGGTGAGAGCAAGTGCCATTGCAAGGGTCTTGGTCTTCATCAGTCGTCTCCTTTGATTATCGGATGACGTTAGGGTAGGGCAAAATCCCCTGCGGACAAAATGAAATCCGCAAGGGGGGCATTGGCATGCGGATTACTGCATAAAGGATCGGCAATCATGTCAGGCGGACGCGTCGTCCGCCCGGCCCGGTTCAATCTGTGCCGAACACGCGGGCAAAGATCGTATCGACGTGTTTTGTGTGATAACCAAGGTCGAATTTTTCCTCGATCTCGTCGCGCCCCAATGCCGCCATCACATCCGCATCGGCCAGCAGCTCTTGCTTGAAATCGGTGCGGTGTTCCCAGACCTTGAGCGCGTTGCGCTGCACGTAGGTGTATGCGTCCTCGCGGCTGACACCGGCTTGGGTCAGCGCTAGGAGAACCCGCTGGCTCATCACGAGGCCGGGGAACTTGTTCATGTTGTCCAGCATGTTGTCGGGAAAAATCAGCATTTTGTCGATCACGCTGGTCAGGCGCGCAAGCGCGAAATCCAGCGTGATGGTGGCGTCGGGGCCGATCATCCGCTCGACGCTGGAATGCGAGATATCGCGTTCATGCCACAGCGCCACATTCTCCATCGCCGGGATCACGGCCATGCGCACAAGGCGGGCAAGGCCGGTCAGGTTCTCGGTCAGGACAGGGTTTTTCTTGTGTGGCATGGCACTTGATCCCTTTTGGCCCATGGAGAAGAACTCCGCCCCCTCCAGGACCTCGGTGCGCTGCATATGGCGGATTTCGATGGCGATGTTTTCGATGCTTGAGGCAACGACGCCCAGCGTAGCGAAAAAGGCCGCGTGGCGGTCGCGTGGAATCACTTGTGTGCTGATCGGTTCGGGGATCAGGCCCAGCTTGGCGCAGACATGTTCCTCGACCGCGGGGTCGATATTGGCGAACGTACCGACCGCGCCGCTGATTGCGCCGGTTGCGATTTCGCCGCGTGCCGTGCGCATCCGGGTCAGATTGCGGTCCATCTCGGCATAGAACCGGGCGAAGGTCAGGCCCATCGTGGTGGGTTCGGCGTGGATGCCGTGGCTGCGCCCGATGCGGACAGTGTCTTTGTGTTCAAGCGCGCGGCGTTTCAGGGCGGCGAGCAAGGCTTCGACATCCGCGATGAGCAGATCGGCGGCGCGGGTCAGTTGTACGTTCAGGCACGTATCCAGAACATCCGAAGAGGTCATGCCCTGATGGACGAAGCGCGCCTCGTCACTGCCGACGTGTTCCGCGAGATGGGTGAGAAACGCGATGACGTCATGTTTGGTCACCGCTTCGATCTCGTCGATGCGGGCGACGTCGAACTCGACATCCTTGGCTTTCCACACCGCTTCCGCATTGGCGCGCGGGATCACGCCCAGATCGGCCATCGCGTCGCAGGCGTGGGCTTCGATCTCGTACCAGATCTTGAACTTTGTGGCGGGTTCCCAGATGGCGACCATGTCGGGGCGGGAATAGCGTGGGATCATGTCGGGCACCTTTTCTGGGCTGTCATACTGCGCACCGCGCTCTTAGACTGCGGGTCAGGCGACGACAAGATGAAGGCCTGCGGATGAAACACTTTGCCTTGCTGTTTATGCTTTGCCTTCCCGATGTGGCTAAGGCCGAGTGGACTGTCCTGAAAGCTGAAGACATTGTTTTGGCCCTGACGGGGCGGGTGGTGGCCTATGAGCGTGCAACGCAAGACTTTCGCGCCTCGGGCAAGACGCTTTATGTCACCAATGCACAGCAGAGCTGGGGCAATTGGCGCGTACAGGGGGATCAGTATTGCAGTCAGTGGCCCCCTTCGGACCTATGGGCCTGTTATGGCTTGGCGCGCCAAGGCGACAGGGTACGTTTTGTCGGAGAGGCCGGCGACATAACCGAAGGTGTCTATGCCGATTGAACGTGTCCTGGCCGATTTCGAAGGGGTCTGGCAGATTGAACGCGAGATCATTCCCGCCGAGGGGCCGCGTGCCATTTTCGAAGGACGGGCCGTTTGGACGCGTGGCACGATCGAGTGCGACTACGTCGAAACAGGCACGTTGCGCATGCCTGCGACCTCGCCGATGCACGCCGAGCGGCGCTATGTCTGGCGCGATGATCTGAGCGTGTTCTTTTCCGACGGGCGGTTTTTTCACGCGGTGCCGCCGTCGGGCGGCGGGGCCACGCATTTTTGTGATCCGGACACCTATGTGGTCGCCTATGACTTTGCGGACTGGCCGGTGTTCCGGGTGCGATGGACCGTGCGCGGCCCGCGCAAGGCTTACGTAAGCAATAGCGTCTATACCCGTGTATCGGGCTGAGTATGGGCCGTTGCGCGCGTTGTTTTGGCACAGCCGGGCGGGTTGTGCCGCGCGCACTGCATCTTGCCTGTTTGCGCTTGCGGAAAGATGAACCACTTGGCACAACACAACGACTTCTATGCAAACGACAGGTGAGAGTGCGATGGAATCGACGTGGAATAACAAGGTGCTGAGTGACGTTCTTGGCGCGGATCGGGGTGCCGGGTTGCGCATCAAGCAAGTGGTGCTGGTGTTGGCGGGAGTGCTGGTGCTGGCGCTGGCTGCCAAGATCAGGGTTCCGATGTGGCCGGTGCCCATCACGTTTGGGACCTTTGCTGTCCTGACGATCGGGGCGGCCTATGGCGCGCGATTGGGTCTGGTGACGATCCTTGGGTACATGCTGGTCGGAGCGCTTGGCCTTGACGTGTTCGCCGGGTCCTCGGCCGAGGCATCGGGGCTGACCTACATGATGGGCGGAACGGGCGGTTACCTGTTGGGCTACGTGCTGGCGACACTGGCGCTTGGTGCGCTGGCGCGGCGCGGCTGGGACCGCTCGGTTGCCAGGATGGCGCTGGCGATGTTGATCGGCAACGTGTTGATCTATGCGCCGGGCCTTTTGTGGCTGGGTCAGCTTTATGGCTGGGACAAACCAATCTTGGCTTGGGGTCTGACGCCGTTCCTGATCGGCGACGCGCTGAAGCTGGCCTTGGCCGCTCTGGTGCTGCCGGGCGTCTGGGCGCTGGTGGGCCGCGCGCGCAGCTGATCACCTGCCTGATCTGATCAAGAGGCGCGGACCCCGACGGTTCCGCGCCTCGTTTCGTTACTGGTGCTTGCTCTTCGCGTGCTCGCAAGTGGTCCGGCATTTCACATTTGACGGGTCGGCCCTGCGGGCGGATTTTTTTGAATCAGAGAATGAGGACGGTCTCGGAAAGCCTCCAGTTCAAGGCCTCTTGCGCGCGCCGCATTGGCAACACGCTGTCGGTCTGCGCGGGCAAGCCCGCTGGTTGATGTCCGAATGGGTGGGCCGCGCGCCGTGACTGCTTAGGGCGCGAGTTCCGTGATCACGGTCGAGCTTTGTTCCAATGTGCGATGCACCGGGCATTTGTCGGCGATTTCGAGAAGGCGCGTGCGTTGATCGCGGTCCAGTGCGCCACGCAATGTGATCAGCCGTTTCCATTCGTCGATCTTGTCCCCTATGCCTGTTTCGGCGTCTTGCGCGTGCACCTTGTTGTGGCTCACATCGACCGACACGTGCTCCAGCGGCCAGCCCTTGCGCCGCGCATACATGCGGATGGTCATCGACGTACACGCCGCGAGCCCGGCGCTGAGCAGCCCGTAGGGCGACAGCCCCTGGTTGGTGCCGCCATAGGCACGTGGTTCATCCGCGAGGATGTGGTGGCGTGTGCCGTGGGTGATGTCCTGAAGGAAGCCGTTCGGGTCCGCCTCGGCGCTGCGCACCACCCCTTCTGGCGCGCCGACGGGCGGGGCAGGCGGGTTGAGCCCAAGGTATTTTTTCGCCCATGTGGCGATGATGTCGGCGGCATATTCCGCGTGTTCGGCCCTGCTGATCAAGTGGTCGGCATCGTCCAGCGTCACGAAGCTTTTGGGATGTTTGGCCGTCATGAAGATGTGGCTGGCATTGTCGATCCCCACCACCGTATCACCCGGCGCATGCAGCACCATCAGGGCCGCGTTCAGGTGTGCGATGGCCGGCGCAAGCGCTGCGGCGGCCACGTCATCGACAAAGCCCTTGCCGATGCGGAACGGGCGACCGCCCAAGGACACCTCGGCCGCGCCTTTTTCAGCGATCTCGGGCAGGGCGGCGGCGAAGTTATGCGTCACGTGGCCCGGATCGAAGGGCGCGCCCAGCGTGGCCACCGCCTTGATCTGGGGCAGGTTCGCCGTCGCCTTGAGCACCGCCGCCCCGCCCAGCGAGTGGCCGATCAGGAGGGTCGGTGCCATGTCCCGTTCATTGAGGTAATACACCGCGCGTTCCAGATCCTCCACATTCGAGGTGAAGGACGTGTTGGCGAATTCACCGCCCGAATGCCCAAGGCCCGTGAAGTCGAACCGCAGCACTGCGATGCCCAGTGTCGTCAGCCGCGCCGCGATGCGTCGTGCCGCCGCGATGTCCTTGCCGCAGGTAAAGCAGTGGGCAAAGACCGCTGTGGCCAGATGCGGCCCGTCGGGCAGGTCGAGCCTGGCGTCGAGCGTGCCTGCGTGGCCGGGAAACGAGATGCGGTCGGTGGGCATGGCGCTGTTCCTATATTGGCCCATTAGGATGGGGATCGCGCAGGCCCTAGGGAAGGGGCTGTAACATGGCGCACGGGGATGTGTGGCGACAGGGCCACCATATGGTCCCTGCGTCAGTCGTCGTCCAGCAGGATGCGTGCGGCATTGCCCTTGTCGTCGTCATATTGATCGCTGCGCACCGTCCAGAGGAAGGCCACGAGGCCGAGGCCGCCGAGGATCAGCGAGACGGGGATCAGCACCACGAGCACGTTCATGTGCGATACCTGATCCGTTGGGCGTTGAGCAGCACCGTGATCGACGATGCCGACATGGCCAGAGCTGCTGCCAGTGGCGTGGCGAACCCGGCCAGTGCGATGGGGATCGCGATGGCGTTGTAGAGGGCTGCGATAGCGAAGTTCTGTTTGGACAGGCGACGTGCGAGACGTGCAACGTCAAGAAGCACGGGCAGCTCTGCGAAATCGTCGCGCAGGATCACCACGTCCGAGGCACTGCGCGAGGCATCCAGCGCCGATGCCGGTGCGACAGAGGCATGTGCCGCGGCCAGGGCGGCGGTGTCGTTCAACCCGTCGCCGACCATCAGGACCTTGTCACCCTGCGCCGACAACCGTTCGAGGTGATGAAGTTTGTCTTCAGGGCGCATGTTCGCACTGACCGGCAGGCCGAGCATGTCGGCAAAGCGGTGGGCGGGGCCGGGGGCGTCGCCGGTGACGATCTCGCAAGGCAGGTGCAGGGCTGACAGTGCGTCTCGCACGCCCGGGCGGGAGGATTCGGTCGCCGGTATCGCAATGGCGGACTGATCGGCGATCTGCAGGCCCAAGTCGTCGAAATCCGCGCCCAGCCATGCCCCTCGGCCCAAGCGGACCTGTTGTCCGTTCCACTGGCCGGTGATGCCCTGGCCGGGCAGTTCGGCGATACGTGATACCCGCGCCGGGGCGATGTCGCCCAAAGCGGCGTTGAGCGCCAGAGACATGGGATGGGCCGAGGCCTGTACCAGTGCCTTGGTCACGGCCCGTTCGGCTGACCCCAGTGCGGCGGGCAGGATCAGGGCCGGTTGCGACAGGGTGCCGGTCTTGTCGAAGACCACGCGCGTCACTTCGGCCAGACGCTCAAGCGCTGTGGCGTGTTTGACCAGATAGCCCAAGGAAAACAAACGGCTGATGGCCGCAGTCGACACCGCTGGGACCGCAAGACCAAGGGCACAGGGGCAAGTGATGATCAGCACCGCGATGGCGACGTTCAGCGCATGGCGTGTGTCCCCCGTGGCGATGAGCCATCCGGCAAAGGCGCAGAAGGACAGCAGGTGGACGGCGGGCGCATAGATCTGGGCGGCGCGATCCGCCAGGGCGGTGTAGCTGTTGCGGCTTGCTTCGGCTGTTTCGACCATCCGAGCCATGCGGCGCAGGGTGGTGTCATCACCGACCGTGGTGGCTTGGATGCTGAGAGGGGCGGCAAGGTTGATCTCACCGGCCTGCACTGCGTCGCCTTGTGCGATGTTTTGTGACGCGGATTCGCCAGTCAGGAACGACCGGTCCATGAGTGCGGTGGCTGATACAAGCACACCGTCAACAGGGATGCGCGCGCCGGTTGGCACCAGAATGTGATCGCCCACCACAAGGTCGGTCACGGGCACGCAGTCCACCCGGTTGCCGCGCAGGCGCTGGGCGGTGTGGACTTCTAGCGCGGCCAGTTCCCGTGCGGCAGAGCGGGCGGCGCTGCGCGTGCGATGATCCATATAGCGCCCGATCAGCAGGAAAAAGGTCAGCGACAGGGCGGCATCGAAATAAGCGTGTGCGCCGCTGTTGAGCGTTTCGAACAACGACATGGCCCCGGCCAGCAGAATCGCGAGCGAGATCGGCACATCCATGTTGAGGCGGCGCACCGACAGGGCGCGCCAGGCGGAGGCAAAAAACGGCTGGCCGGAATAGGCCACGACCGGAAGGGCGATGGTGGCCGAGATCAGGTGGAACAGATCGCGCGTGGCATCCGTGGCCCCCGACCAGACCGCGACGGAAAGCAGCATCACGTTCATCATGGCAAAGCCCGCAACGGCCATGCGGGTCAACAGTGCACGGCCCGTCACGTCCTGTGTCTGGTTGAGGGCCTGCAGGTCGAGGGGGTAGGCGTCGTAGCCAAGGCGTTGGAGTGCGCTTGCGATCTCTGCCGGATTGGCAGGGCCTGTGACGCTCAGCCGCTTGAGGGACAGGTTCACCCGAACGTCGCGCACGCCGTTGAGAGTGGCAAGGCCGCGTTCGATCTTGCCGATGCAGGCGGCGCAGTGGACGCCCGGCATGGAAAATTGCAGCGTGGTGCCAAAGGTTGCAGTCTCAACATCCGGTACGGCAACGCAGGCGGGGCATGCGGCAGTCATGGGGTGGCCCGGACGATGATGCGCTGCTGGAACAGGGTGCCGTTGTCGGCGCGGGCCTTGAGGCGCAGGTTCCAATTGCCTTTTCCGGCCTTAACATCAGCGCGCAATACATTGCCGTCAAAGGTAAAAATCGGTGTCTCATCCATTGCGACGCTGGTGGCACGGCCAAAAGTGGCTTCCTCGATCAACGGTGCGATGGGGTGGCCGTTTTCAAGGATGATCAGGGTCAGAGTGTGGTCACTCAATGTGGCTGAGACGTCCCAGTGCAGCGCCCTTTGCGCTGTGCGATCCGCGTCAAAGGATTGGCTGGCGACATAGGAATTCTTGACCTCCAGCCCCGGAAAGGTGGCCACCGCCTGAAAGGCCAGGGTCAGGTTCACGGCGATGATGATGCCAAAGGCAAGCCCGAAGCCCGCGAACACATGCCATCCTTTTATTTCGGTCATCGGCTTTCCCTTCCGTTGAAAATGGTGGCTTGACTGGCGCGCTCACCGCTGCCCAAGTCCTCGACCCATAGACGCAAGGGCGTGGAGGGGCGGCTGGCGGCGGGATCTCCGGCGCGTGCGGTGACATAGACCCGCTGCAACACCGTGGCATCGGGCGCTACCTCGAAGCTGAGTGCATCGCCTTGTCCCTCGAGCTCGATCAGCAGGATGTCATCACTGCTCAGGCTCAGGCGGAACATGCCCGCCTCGCCCAGCTTGTTGCGCAGGCGCACGTCATAGATGTTGCGGATCGACCCGTCCGATTGCAGCACATATGTGGGATTGCGCACGGGGCTGACGGTCAGTTCGATATCGCTGCGAATGAACAGGGCATAAACAAGGCCCATACCGATGGCGACCCACATGGCGGTGTAGAGGATGGTGCGTTTACGCAGGATGTGCCGCCAGATCGGCGTCGGGGCGACGCCTGCGCGCTCGGCCTCTTCATCCGCCAGCGACATGTAGTCGATCAATCCACGCGGCTTGCCGATGCGCGCCATCACGTCGTCGCAGGCGTCGATGCAAAGGGCACAGGTGATGCATTCCATTTGCTGCCCGTCGCGGATGTCTATGCCCATGGGGCAGACGTTGACGCAGGCCATGCAGTCGATGCAGTCGCCGACACCTTGGGTCGGTGGTTCGTCGGTTTTGGCCTTGGCGTCGGGATAGGGGGTCGGGGCATAGCGGGCCGCACCGGGGCCTGCGGCCTGTGCCACCTCCATCGCGGCCGCGCGTTTCTTGGCGTTGCCCTTGCCACGCGGTTCGCCTCGCCAGTCGCGATAGGCTACGGTGATCGTATCAGGGTCCATCATCGCGGCCTGAATGCGCGGCCACGGGCACATGTAGATGCAGACCTGTTCGCGCATGAATCCGCCAAAGACAAAGGTGGTCGCGGTCAGGATCGCGATGGTGATGTAGGCCGCAGGATGAGCGCTGAGGGTGATCAGGTTGACCAGCAACGTTGGCGCGTCCGCGAAATAGAACACCCAGGCCCCGCCTGTGGCCAAGGCGATGACCAGCCAGACGATCCATTTGGTCAGGCGCAAACGCCATTTGCGCGTGCTCCAGGGTGCATTCCACAGGCGTACACGGGCGTTGCGATCACCTTCGATCCAGCGCTCGACCAGAATGAATAGGTCGGTCCACACCGTCTGCGGGCAGGCATAGCCGCACCAGACCCGGCCAAGGGCGGACGTAAACAGGAACAGGCCCAGCCCGGCCATGATCAGCAACCCGGCGACGAAATAGAATTCGTGGCTCCAGATTTCGATCCAGAAGAAATAGAACCGCCGGTTCGCCATGTCGATCAGTACCGCCTGATCGGGCAGGGCCGGGCCACGGTCCCAGCGGATCCATGGGGTAAGGTAGTAGATCCCAAGCGTCACAGCCATGATCCACCATTTGAAGGTGCGGAAAAAGCCGCTGACCTTGCGCGGGAAAATCGGTTCCTGAGCCGCATAGAGGACGGGAGGGGTATCGGTGGGCATATGTTTCAATCCTGTTCGCAGGCCCGGTCTATACGGCCCGCCTGATTGCCGCCTTGATCTGCATCAAAAAAATCCCGGACCGGCATGTTTTGCGAACAGGGCCGGCCCGGGATCTAAAGGTCGCACGACAGGGCTGTGGCGACCTTTTCTTCAGCCTATTTCCCACCTCCCAGGCCGTGGACATAGGCCGAGACGGTGCGCACATCCGCCTCTGACAAGCGCAGGCCCCAAGCGGGCATGACGCCGAAACGCGCGTTGTTGACGGTATAGGTCAGGGAGTCGCGGTCCCCGCCGTAAAGCCAGATGGCGTCGGCGAGGTTGGGTGCGCCCAATTCGGGGTCGCCAAGGGCGGCCTCTCCGTGGCATGCCGAACAGTTTTCAAGGAACAGGGGTTCGCCTTGTGCGGCAAGGCCCGCGTCAAAGTCGTCGCTGGACAGGGAGACCACATATTCGACCGTTGCGGCGATTTCGTCGTCGCTCAGGATGTCGGAGAAGGCGGGCATCTCCGACCAACGGGCCTCTGCGTCATCCTCGTTGCGCACGCCATGGCGGACGGTGTGCACGATCTCCTCCATCGTGCCCCCCCACAGCCAGTCGTTGTCCAGCAGGTTGGGATAGCCAACGGCCCCCGCCGCGCCCGATCCGTGGCATTGCGAGCAATGTGCACGAAACACCGCGCCGCCGCGTGCGACCGCGTAGCGGTTCAACTCAGGGTCCTGCGGCAGGGTCGCCATGTCTGCCGCCAACAGGGCGGTGACCAGATCGGCGTTTTGCGCCTCATGTGCTGCGATCTGCTCTGCGACCTGCGAGCGTGTGGACCAGCCCAGCACACCGGATGTCGCGCCCGAGATCATTGGCCACGCGGGATAGGCGATGGTATAGGCCAGACCCCAGATGATCGTTGCGTAGAAAGTCCAGAGCCACCAGCGCGGCAACGGGCTGTTCAATTCTTCGATCCCATCCCAGACATGGCCTGTGGTTTCGACCCCGGTTTCGGTGTCAACTTTGCGATCAGCCATCGGAGTCTCCTTGAGGATCAGTGTCATTGCGCAGCGGGATCAGGCTGGCGTCCCGCCGTGCGGCGTTCTGGCTGGGCAGGAAGGCCCAGATGGCCACGCCGAGGAAGAACAGGAACATCGCCAGCAGAACCCAGCTGTCCGCGAATTGTCGAAGCAGGGAATAGGTGTCCATCATGCGCTCCTATCGGCTGGCGTCGGGGGTGAAGGTTGAAAAATCGACCATGGTGCCAAGCACCTGCAGGTAGGCGATCAGCGCGTCCATTTCGGTCAGCGCCTCTTGCCCGTCGAAATTCGCGGTGGCCGCCCCGGGATAGCGTTCCAGCAGCCCGTCCCAGTCCCCCTCGGGGTCGGCCTGGGCGCGGAAATCGGTCACGGCCATCTCGATCTGTTCGTCCGTGTAAGGCACACCGACAAAGCGGTGGGTGGCCATCAGGTCGCCGATGCGTTCGCCGTCGATGTCGGCACGGGCGAGGAAGGCATACTTTGGCATGATGCTTTCAGGCACGACCGATTGCGGGTCCGTCAGGTGATCCACATGCCAGGCATCCGAATAGCGCCCGCCCACACGGGCCACGTCGGGCCCCGTGCGCTTGCTGCCCCACTGGAACGGGTGGTCGTACTTGGATTCGGCCGCCAGTGAATAGTGACCATAGCGTTCGACCTCATCCCGCATCGGGCGGATCATCTGGGAGTGGCAGACATAGCAGCCCTCGCGGATATAGACGTCGCGCCCGGCCAGTTCGAGCGGCGAGTAGGGGCGCACGCCCTCCACATCCTCGATCGTGTTTTCCAGCCAGAAGAGCGGCGCGATTTCCACGATCCCGCCGATGGTCACCACCAGCAGGGAAAAGGTCAAAAGCAGCGTCGGGCTTTTTTCGAGGATGGCGTGTTTGTTCAGGATAGCCATTGTTGAGTTTCCTTATTCGGCCGGTACGGCGTGGGGGACGGCGGCGCTGGCGGGTTTCGCCCCGCGGATCGTCATCCACATGTTCCAGCACATGATCAGAGCGCCGCTCAGGAACAGGATGCCGCCCAAGCCACGGACCACGTACATCGGGAACTTGGCGCTGACGGTGTCGGCGAAGGAGTTGACGAGGAAGCCCTGCGCGTCGACTTCACGCCACATCAGCCCTTCCATGATGCCGGTCACCCACATCGAGGCGGCGTAGAGGACAATGCCAAGGGTCGCGAGCCAGAAGTGCCAGTTGATGGCGGCCATCGAATGCATTTCCTTGCGGCCCCACAGGCGCGGGGTGAGGAAGTAGATACAGGCGAATGTGATCATGCCGTTCCAGCCAAGCGCGCCGGAATGCACGTGCCCGATGGTCCAGTCGGTGTAGTGCGACAACGAGTTCACCGCGCGGATCGACATCATCGGACCCTCGAAGGTGGACATGCCGTAAAAGCCAAGGCTCAGCACGAACATCCGCATGATCGGATCGGTGCGCAGCTTGTCCCATGCCCCTTGCAGGGTCATCAGCCCGTTGATCATGCCGCCCCAGCTGGGCATCCACAGGATGATCGAGAACACCATTCCAAGGGTCGAGGCCCAGTCGGGCAGGGCGGTGTAGTGCAGGTGGTGCGGGCCAGCCCAGATATACAGAAAGATCAGCGCCCAGAAGTGGATGATCGACAGCTTGTAGCTGTAGACCGGGCGGTTCGCCTGTTTCGGCACGAAGTAGTACATCATGCCAAGGAACCCGGCGGTCAGGAAAAAGCCCACGGCGTTGTGCCCGTACCACCACTGGGTCATCGCATCCTGCACACCGGAAAAGACTTGCACGGACTTGCTGCCCAGCAAGCTGACCGGAATCGACAGGTTGTTGACCACGTGCAGCATCGCCACGGTGATGATGAAGCTGAGGAAGAACCAGTTGGCGACGTAGATGTGCCGCTCGCGCCGCATGAAGATCGTGCCGAGGAACACGGCAAGGTAGGCGAGCCAGACCACGGTCAGCCAGATGTCCACATACCACTCGGGTTCGGCATATTCCTTGGATTGGGTCGCGCCCAGCAGATAGCCCGTGGCGGCCAGAACGATGAACAGCTGATAGCCCCAGAATACGAACCAGCCCAGATTGCCGCCCCAGAGCCGCACGCCGCTGGTGCGCTGCACCACGTAAAGCGACGTTGCGATCAGGGCATTGCCGCCAAAGGCAAAGATCACCGCACTTGTGTGCAGCGGGCGCAGTCGGCCAAAGTTGGTGAACGGCTGGCCCCAGTCGAAGTTGAGTTCCGGGAACGCCAGTTGGAAGGCGATGAACGTGCCGACCAGAAACCCGGCGATACCCCAGAAGGCAGTGGCGATAACACCCGCGCGGATCACACCGTCGAAATAGATGCCGTCCGGTGCAGCAACTCGTGGTTCATCCGTGCGGCGCAGCACCCAGATGAACATGCCAAAACTGATCAACATGATCAGCAACGCATGCACCTGATAAGCCAGATCGTGCCCGCGGCTGGCCGCAATCGCCGCCAAGACGGTGACCAGCCCCAGAAGGATGAGTTTTACGTAGTCCATGAAACGCCCTCACGTTAATCCGAGCACCTAGGGGCGCTCCTGTTCGCAAGGGGGTTCTATGTCGGGGTCGAGGCGCGCTCTTTGATCTGTATCAAATGGCGCAGAAACCTTTGATTTAGATGATCATACCGCCATCGGCGTCGTCACCTGTGGCCTGACGCAGGGCGATCAGGTCGATCACCTCAAGCTGCTTGCGCCCGGAAAAGGCGATCACGCCATCCTTTTTCAGCGCATTGAGCTGACGGCTGACGGTTTCAAGCGTCAGGCCAAGGAAATTGGCGATCTGGTCCCGGGTCATCGGCATGTCGAGCGTCATGTGGCCCGGCGTTTCATCAAGATTGCCGCGCCGCGCCAGCAGATCGAGAAAGGTGGCGATCTTTTCACGGGCCGATTTGCGCCCCAGCAGAATCATCCAGTCGCGCGCGGCGTCCAACTCGTCCAATGCCAGTTCCATCAGTCGCTGGGCGACATGGGGGGTTTCTTCGATCAGTCGCTCGAAGGGCGCGCGTTCAAATCGGCACAGGGTCACGTTGGTGGTGGCGGTCACGTCGAAATCCACGTGGGTGCGTCCTGGCCGGCCGATGAAGTCTGACGGCAGCAACAGCCCCACCATCTGCGTGCGCCCGTCTTCGAGCGTTTTGGACAGGCTGGCGACTCCGGCCACGACCGAGGCCACGAATTTCAGCGGCTCGCCCCGCCACAGGATCACGTCGCCCGGCGCGTAGCTGCGATAGGATTTCATCGCTTCCAGCAGCAGCAATTCGTCGCCGTCACAGCGCGAACAAACTGCGCGGTGGCGGATCGGGCAGTCGCTGCATTTTAGCGAATTAAGTTCGATTGTGCTCATTTTGATCTGTGTCAAAGCTTGGACTGAGAGGGCACGGTAACTGACCTCATGGACAATTTCGACCCCCTTTCTCGGCACGGCCTGTTCGATGCCAAAGTGCCGCGCTACACCAGCTATCCGCCAGCCAACCATTTCGAAAACGATGTGGGATTGCGCCACCAATCGGATTGGCTGGGGCAGGTGGACCGCTATGACCCGGTGTCGGTCTATGTACATGTCCCGTTCTGCAAGCGCCTGTGCTGGTTCTGTGCCTGCCGCACCCAAGGCACATCGACCATGCGCCCTGTCGCCGCTTATGTCGAGGTTCTGAAACAAGAGATCGAGGCCGTGCGCCGGTCCCTGCCGCGCGGTGTGCGCATGGGGCGGTTGCATCTGGGGGGCGGGACGCCGACGATCCTGACACCTGCGCTGATGGGCGATTTGCTGGACGCGCTGTTCGGGGCATTCCACCCGGCGCCCGACTTTGAATTTTCGGTCGAGATTGACCCAACCGAGGCGTCGGATGAGCTGCTGGGCCTGCTGGTCGCCCGGGGTATGAACCGCGCCAGTATCGGCGTACAGGATTTCGCGCGCAGCGTGCAGGCGGCCATCGGACGACCGCAAAGCCTGGCGCAAACCGCCCATGTGGTCGATGTGCTGCGCGAGGCTGGGCTTGAGGCCATCAATTTCGACTTGCTCTACGGTCTGCCACACCAGACCGAAGACAGCTTTGTCGAAACGCTGTCGCACGTGATCGACATGGGGCCAGACAGGCTGGCGATATACGGCTATGCCCACGTCCCGTGGATGTCCAAACGGCAGGTCCTGATCAAGGCAGAAGCGTTGCCGAACACGCAGGCGCGCTTCGCACTGGCCAGTATCGCGCATCAGGTGCTGTGCGCCACGGATTACCACGCTGTCGGAATCGACCATTTCGCAAAGGCATCGGACAGCTTGTTCCGCGCCGACCAAAACGGCACTCTGCGGCGCAATTTCCAAGGGTACACGGACGATCAAAGCCAGACTTTGATCGGGCTGGGGGCCTCGGCGATTTCGCGGTTCAGGCAGGGATATCAGCAGAATGCGGTTGCGACCTCGGCCTATCAGGACCGGGTAGGGACCACGGGGCTGGCCGGGCACAAAGGGTACGTGATGAGCGCGCAGGATCACCTGATGTCGCGGATGATCGAGGATCTGATGTGTACGTTCACGCTGCCCACCCAAGGGCTGCAACAGGCCTTTCCCGCGCAGGCCAACCTGATCCGTCAGACGGCAGTTGCGCTGATGGCGCGGTTCGACGACGTGTTCCAGTTAAGCGCGGAAGGCTTGCGCATGCGCCCAGAAACATATCCGTTGGTGCGTATCATCGCCAACTATATCGACACGTTCGCCACCGTAGGCACCGCGCATGCGGCTGCGATCTGAGCGGCGGGTCAATCTCCCATCAGCGCGGCATCGAACGGATAGGTGGTCAGGTTCTCGAACCCGTCTTCGGTGACCAGAACCTGATCTTCCAGTTTGATGGTGAAATCGCCGCCCACTTCGCCCACCGCCGCCTCGACGCACAGCACCATGCCGGGTTGCAGCGCGTGATCGAACGCGCCGGGCACGGCCTTGTCGGGATAGGCGACCAGCGGCCATTCATCACACAGCCCCACCCCGTGCATCAGGCAGCCGTATTTCTGTTCCTGAAACTTGTCGTCCAGGCGGTGGGCATTGGCCGTCAATTCGGGGATGGTCACCCCCGGTTTGATCATCTGCATGTTGGTCTGGATATGTTCGACCGCGTGGCGCATGGCATAGATCATGTCCGCACGCGGCTTCATCGTCCCGATCCACCACGAGCGCGAAATGTCGATGCAGATGCCGTAGGCCCCGATCAGGTCGGTATCGAACGAGATGATCTCGTTCGTCTGGCACACGCGGGGGCCGCATTCCTGAAACCACGGGTTGGTGCGCGGACCCGAGGCCAGCAGGCGGGTTTCGATCCATTCGCCGCCGCGCTTGATATTCTCGGCATGGAGCACTGCCCAGATGTCATCCTCGCAGGTGACCCCGTCGCCCACGTTGGCGCGGGCGAACTCCTCCATCTTGCGCACGGTTGTTTCGCAGGCGTGGTTGGCGCAGCGCATGGCAAGGATTTCGTCCGGCCCCTTGATAGAGCGGGCGTGTTCCGTCACCTCTTCGCCGTCCATGATGGTGAACCCCAGAGCCTCGAGCGCGCGGGCGCCGTGCAGCATGATCTTGTCGACGGCCAGCGCCATGTTCCCGCCGCCATGTTCGGCGATCAGGTCGCGCACTTCGGCGGCAAAAGGGTCGGCGACCAGATCAGGGCGGTCCCCGGACGAGAAATAGAACATCGATGCGCCCGAGCGCACCTCGCGCACCAGCGGGTTGAAGGCGGAGAGGAACGGCGAATTCTTGTAATCCCAGATCACCATGTAGCCGTCGGCGCAGACCAGCACGGCGCGGAACGGGTTGTGGGTGTTCCACAGCTGCATGTTGGTGCTGTCGGTGGCATATCGGATGTTGAGCGGGTCGAACATCAGCACGCCGCCGTAATCCCGGTCAATCACGTGCTGGGTCAGGCGCGCCCAGCGAAATTCGCGCATGTTGGCTAGGTTGGGCAGTGTCAGCCCCGCGGCCTGCCATTCGGCAAAGGCAAGCTGGGTCGGCCCGATCTCGACCCGGTCTGCATCGTTGGGGGTGCCGTCGCCCAAGAACGCGCCGCGGGTCGGGTCGATCTTGCGGATATCGCGGTGATGCTGGTTCATGGCGTGGTCCTGCTTATGGGTTGACGCAGGGTCGCCCAGAACGGGTTCGTCCGGTTGCCGGTTTGCGACGTGGTGGCGGGTCGTTTTCCGAATCCCGATGGCATTTTTTGCGCGCCTGTTGCACGGTCGGGAAATGGGGTTCGAGGACGATATTTCGGTGATAGAGGAGGTCGTGCTGCGCCGTGACCCGGCTTTTGAACCTTTGCCGATGGTGCAGCGCAGGGCCGCGCTGGATGCGTTGCATCACATCGACGGGCGCGAGGCGTTCATATTGGGTGCGATGCGCGTCGTCGCGATGGCGGGCAACGGGCACAGTCGGGTTATTCCAAACGCAGCCATCCGTGTCGCCCCGCACCGCATCGTGATGCGGGGCGGATCTGCGGCCATGGTTGTGGGCCACACGGCAAGGCGGATCGAGACGGTGAATGGTGTCGATCCATCGGCATTGCAGGTGCGGTGGGCTGACTGGCTGGCGGGCAATCCCGTGCGCCGTCAAAAGCTGTCAGGGATCATGTTGGGATGGCCCGCAGCGCTGGCCGCGGCGGGTTTGGAAACGGGCCCGACGCTTACCTACCGTCTGGAGGGTGGAGGGGAAGTGCGGTGTGATCTGCTGGACTGCGTTGCGGCGCCGCCTCTCTATCCTGTTGCCGAAAACGGCCATCTTGATCCGCATTGTGATGACCATGCGTTGGCGGGCGGCGCGGTACTGGAGTTGGTGACCGGTTTTGCCCGCATCCGGCTTTCAGACATGGCCACATTGGAACGTGCACCCGTGCAAGATGTGGCCGATCAAGTGCGCGCTCAGGGTGTAGCGGGTGCAGTGGTCGATCTGCGCGGCAATCCGGGCGGGGATTTCACCAAAGTCCTGCCTTTGGTCGATGCGCTTGGCGATACCGTTGCGCGCTGCGCCGTGTTGGTGAACGGATACACCTTTTCGGCAGCCATAGTTGCGGCGGTCCTGATCGCGCATCGGCTGGGCGCACGGGCCAAGCTGTTCGGATCGCTCATGGGGGATGACCTGCGCTTTTGGGCCGAAGGCGGAACAGAGCGGCTTGGACAATGTGGTGCCGCGCTTCGCTATTCCACTGCGTGGCACGATTGGGATCATGGGCAAGCCGATCGGACCACACCGGACGACATCGCGCAGCATCTTGTCGCTGCGGGACCAGTGGACATCGTGCCGGTTCCCGAGGCCGATCAGGTCGCCGTCGCGTGTTCTTTTGCGCGTGGCGCATGATCGTCTGGTCTTGATGTCCGGCACATGGCAGAACAGCGCGATGCAAACGCCCATCCTGCAATCCCACTTGCCCGAAGATATGCGCGCCACTCGCGCCTTGCCGGGTATCCAGCCCGAACGGGGGCCGTGGTTGCGCGTGGACGAGGCCTATGCCGGGCAGATGGCGCGGCGGGTTGCGTTGTTGGATGCCAAGCCGGACGAGGTTTTGTTTCAGGACCCGCAGGCCGCGCCGGCCGCGCGCGAATTGCTGGATCATGTGCTGGCTGAACTGCCCGCCCTGGGGTTCTTGCATGATGGCGATGTGCTGACCTGCCCGGACGGGCGGACGGTGGATGTGTCGGCCCATGCCCCGATGGACGCACTGGGGCGCTGTTTGCAAAATGACTTTGTCATCATGGAGAGCCGGGGCGACGAACATGTTCTGACGGGGGCGGTCTTGTGCTTTCCCGCGTCGTGGATGCTGAGCGAAAAGGCGGGTCGGCCCCTGACCGACATCCACATCCCGGTGCATGAGTATACCGACGAACTGGCCCGCCGGGTGCAGCGCCTGTTCGACGGGATAAAAGTCGGCCGCCCGCTGTGGCGGTTCAACCAGCTTTGGTATGACGACCCGGAATTGCACCAGCCCCGCTCGGTACAAGAGCCGCGCCGCGTCGGATCGCGCCAGCGCAGCGGCCCCTTTTATCGGAGTGAGCGGCAGACGCTGCTGCGCCTGCCGCTCAGTGGGGCGGTGGTCTTTGTCATTCATACTTATGTGCTGGCGCGTGCGGATGTGCCTGCGTTGCAGACCGACCCCTAGCCACCGGCCCAGGCATCATCCAGAATCACATGCGGCACCCCATCGGATGTCTTTTGCGCTGTGCGCCCGCGCACATCGACGATGCAGGTAATCTGCTGACGCAAGGACGTGAACAGGGCCGAGCGTACCACGTCGACGGGCGTGTCAAAGCGTATGGTCAACCTGTGCGCCTTTGCCCCAATCGTGCTTGCCGTCTTGATCTGCCCCGCAAAGCGCTGACCCAGGTAGCGCCCGGTGACCCGCTGGCCGGGGCTGAAGTTTGGCTGCGGGTCCGTGTTTGCCCGGGCGTGCAGCGTGTTCCAGTCGCGTGCACCCCATTGGTGGGCGATGGCC
Organism: uncultured Rhodobacterales bacterium; assembly: GCA_964351755.1. Lineage (GTDB taxonomy): Bacteria > Pseudomonadota > Alphaproteobacteria > Rhodobacterales > Rhodobacteraceae > Tateyamaria. Next base: position 24,203 of record CAYGPT010000050.1, read on the forward strand.
TCGAGCGCCTGCGCGTGGGTGCAGGGCGTGCCTGCGTCTGAGAGGGCTGCGCGCAGGCGTTTGGCCTGTGCCTTGAGTGCGGCCCGTGAGGGAAGGGGGATATCCATTTCCGTCTCCTGTTCGTGGTCGCGAAAGGTGCCGTTCGGGTCTGCGCGTTGCCGGGGCTGCGACCTTTGAAAAGGATCGGTATGTCAGGCTTCACCATTTGCGCAGGGCAGGGGCCTGAACCCTATGGTCAGCGCTTTAGGCGGGGTTGGTCGATTTGGCAAGCGGGTTTGGGGGCTCTGCCCCCGGCGCGACGCGCCTCCCCCCGGGATTTTTTTCTAATCAGAGAAGGGGAGTTTCACCGCGATAAAGGCACGCGCCCTTGGGATGGGGTCCTGGGCGTATTGGTCCGGGCCGCGCATCTGACGTGCATTGAGGGCGCTTGTGTCCAGAAGGTCAAAGTCCACCCTGGTGACCGTGCAGGTCCATCCGGTCACGCGTTTGCGCCAGCTTGCGCGGAACCAGTCGAGCAGGCGATCCCGCGCGACAAGGCCGCGATAGTCAAAGCAGATCGTGCCGTCGGTGACATAGACGTGGTTGCCTGGGTAGGGGCCGCCGGGGCGGATGCGTTCGGCATATAGTCCGGGCAGCGCCCGGTCGCGCAGGCAAACGCCTGCGAGGATATGGCATGCACCGCAGGCAAAAAAGGCGCGGTCGCCCTGCGCCCAACGACGCACAGGGTCCTGCTTGGTGCCGGGGCGGGGCGTGAACACGCGCCTAGCCGTCGATGCGCGCACCCATGATCGCGATAGCTTGCTGATAGACGGTAGCCGCATTCCACTGTTTGATCACGGCGAAATTGGGCTGGCCTTCCTGATAGCCCTTGCCCGGCTGCCAGCCCTTTTGGCGCAGGAAATTCGCGGTCGAGGCCAGCGCATCGGTCTGGTTGTAGAAATCCACCCGCCCGTCGCCGTTGGCATCCACGCCGTATTGCAGCGCATTGCCGGGCAGGAATTGGGTGTGGCCCAACTCGCCATGTTTTGCACCTTTGGTCGCCGCCGTGATCGCGCCCTGATCGACCAGCTTGAGCGCTCCGATGGCGTGCGGTCGAAAGAAGTCGGAGCGCCGACAATCATAAGTCAGCGTCACGATGGCCGACACGACCGAACTGTCACCCATGAACCCGCCAAAGGCCGTCTCCATCCCGTGAATGGCGATCAACACGCCCGCAGGAACGCCGTATTGCCGTTCCAGTGCGGCGTAGAAGTCGGGGCTGCGCGCCTTGCGTTTGCGCCCCTGGGCCACGATCGTATCGGCCCCGCGCACTTGCATAAACTTCGACAGAGTGTATCGGAACGACTTTTGGTTGCGATCCGCGTTGATGGTGCCTTGGGCGTATTGTGCGCGGGCCAGGGCATCAAGGCCGGGGCCCCGCACACCTGCGCTGCGGGCATCCTGTGCGAAGCTTGATTTCCACGCCTCGAAACCGGATGCTGAGTTGCCACATTGCGCCATGGCCACACCCGCGCCGCTACAGATCAGAACGGCGACCGCGCACACACGTATTATCGCTGAAACAGGATTCATCCACCAAACTCCCACCAAGCTGTCGGCGCAAGAATAGCCGCTTTGGCGGGCGGGACCCAAGCCTTAACTTTGTAGGGCGCTCAGGGCAGGTAGGTAACGATCGCCTGCAGGCCCATGATGACAGTGGCTGCGACGCAGACGCGGAAACAGAATTCGGTGGTCGTCATGGTCAATACCTTTCAACTCGCTTTACTAACTTAAGGTTGAATATCGACATGCGAGCGGCATCGACAAGGCCCGGACGGCCGGTTTTTTCTGCAGTGCCGCATTTCAGCAGAGAACCGCTTGTTTTCGGTGCGTTTACGGGATTTTCGCCGATGTGAGGTGGGCAATGACAATTCGGTGGGGACGCATTTCTGCGAGCGCACAATGCCAGAACCGGTCGGCGGGGCCGCAAGGGGAAAAAATGTAAACGGGGCCAGCACCAAGGTGCGGGCCCCGCCATTCACGACCCAAGTGCGTGCGACGCGCCCTGTCGCGTCAGAAGATGAAGTCGCCGGCGGTGAGCGTGGTGCTGTCTACATCGGTCAGAATCATGATGTTCGACGACTCCAGCGGATCGACCAGAACCGCATCGTCACCATTCTGGGTGAGCCCGAGGTAAAGAGCGGCGAAATTGATGTAGCCAAGCGCACTCACGTCGATGTGGTCTGTCCCGACCTCGAAGTCGGTGATGACGTCCGCGCCATTGCCGGTTCCGAGGAATACAAAGACATCGCTGCCGACACCGCCGGTCAGTGTGTCATTGCCAATACCACCAGACAAAGTGTCGTCGCCGAAATCGCCATCAAGGATGTCATCGCCGCTGCCGCCGTTCAGTTCATCTTTGTTACGCCCGGCCAGCAGAACGTCATTTCCCGCGCCGCCATTGAGGATATCGTTGCCAAAGCCGCCGTCAAGCGTGTCATCGCCCGCACCGCCTCCGAGCGTGTCGTTGCCGTCTCCGCCGAGGATCGTGTCTTCGCCCTGGCCGCCCAGGATCGAATCGTCACCAAGAGATCCGTCGATGTCGTCGTCGCCCGTGCCACCCCGGACCGTATCGTTGCCCTCGTTGGCAAAGATCGTGTCGTTGTCGTGCCCGCCGTTCAGGCTGTCGCCCCCGCTGCTGCCGAACAAGACATCGTCGCCCGTCCCACCCAACAGGGTGTCGCCCTTGCTGTCGGGCGAAAAAAACGAT
>CAYGPT010000051.1:0-26333 GCA_964351755.1 uncultured Rhodobacterales bacterium
CGCCCCCTTGCCCCCCGGCCCCCCCCGGTTCAGGGGGTGTGGGGGGGGGGGGGGGGGGGCCAGCAGCAGACGGGAAAAAGTGTCGCCGCCCGTCGGCACGTCCGTCTGCGTGACCCAGAACGGCTCCATCACGTCCGTGCCGGTCAGGCCCAGATGATCAAGGTAGGCGCGAAAGCCCTGCGCATCGAAACGCAGCGCCTCAAGCGTCGCGCGATCCCGCAGGACGGTGATGCAGAACGGCAAACCAGTAGAGGTGAAGCGCGGTGGGTGGATGATGTCCGCAGCCGCGATCCCGCCTACTGCCGCCACGATCTCGGCAGGCACAAGCACCCCGAATTCTGGCGCGTTCTGGGTCATTGTGACCTGCATGCCGTTCACCGTAACCGGTACGACCCCTGCCCCGGTTTCTAGCATCAGCGCACCATCCCCGATCAGCCCGCGATGGCGCATCGCAGCGACGGTGGCAACTGTGGGATGGCCTGCGAAAGGAATTTCCCGACTGGCCAGAAAATAGCGCACTCGGATGTCCGCAACCGCCGACGGCCCCGTAAACGTACATTCCACAAGAGAAGTTTCGCGCACAAAGGCCATGCAGGTCGCATCGTCCAACTGCGCCGCGTCATGGACAACTGCGCACCCGTTGCCGTCAAAGGCGCGGTCGGTGAACGCATCCACCCAGTCCACTTCAAATGTCATTCCTGTCCCTTTCCAAAGGCATGCGCGGCGACCAGCGAGTCCCGCAAATCCTCGAACCGCGCCTCATACTCGTCGATGGACATACCGAACGTCACCTTGAATGCATCGTCCCAACTGGTCGCGTTCCGCAAAGCTGCGAAATAGTCCAGAAGCGCCGCGCGCCCGAAACGTTGCCCTAGCAGATCAGCGGCATATTGCGAGACGTCGTAATCCGGGGTGCTGGACACCTTGTCACGCAGGGCATTCAGCGGTGTGTCAATGCTGCGCATGATCCGTGTATGCTTGCCGATGGAGCGTTCGGAGAACCGGGTGATCGTGGCATAGAATTCCTCTTCAAACACCTCGGCTGATCCTTCGACCAGCCATTTGGGCCCAAGCGTGTGCTCGCCGGAAGGCAAGCGGGGACCTGCATGCACTCCGGCCAGTTCATTTTGTAGACCGTGGGCGTATTCGTGCACAAGCACGCGGCTCCAGTGCCGCTGGTTTTTGCTGACCCAGGCGTCGTCATAGGCAGGGGGGGCGGCAGCGCAGAAAAGAGCCATGTCGCGAAAGGCGATGGCGCGCAACACATCCGAAGAACCGCACGGCATCGGCTCAGCGCTGAACATCCGGCTTGCATCCCCACCCCGCTCGAGGCGCAGGGCCATCGCAGCCGTTTCGACCTGCGCAGCAGTGGTTCCGGCGATGAACGCAAAGCCGCCCACCAGGTCGTGGTCATACCTGTCGTGAAAAAACTGGCGCGATTGATCCACCGCGCGAATCGTCACTGTTTGCAAAACGGTTCCGACAAGATTGGGTGGCATCCGCACCGGATCATCCGCAAGCGCTGGCCAATAGGCGCGCAAATCTGGATCAGAGCGGCCAAGTGCCTGACACCATACAAATGCTGTGCGCGCTGTCAGAGGCGGAAGATCGTTTGGGGCAATTTCGGTGGCAGCACGCAAGGTCGCCGCACCAATCTGGTCATCTATGACACCTGTGTCCTTGCCCAGATGCGCCAACTGCTCTTCAAGACAGCGCACATAACCCTGGGCCAAGGCGGGGTTCACGGACAGGGCCAGCAACAGCACTGCTGCTGGCCACAATCGCATCACTCAGTGCAGAGGTTGCGGCGCATAGTCGTTCTGGACCGCCAGCGCAAAGGCCAGCTTGCGATCGGCCACAAGTGCCAGTTGCTGCCCTTCGGCATCATGCACGGCAAAAAGCTGTTCCAGCCCGTCGGCCTGATCGCGCACTTCACGCGGCAGGTCGGTCACGGCGATGGGTTTGACATAGACCATGCGACCCACATCGGCATTAAGATCAAAAGCGTTACCCATAACTTATCCTTTCCGTATGTTGATCGTCTGCACGATCGTGTCGGGCTTGGAGCGTGTCAGGTCCACATGTAACAACCCGTTCTCCATCACAGCTTCGCCCACATCGACGCCCTCTGCCAAGACAAAGCTGCGTTGAAATTGCCGCGCGGCAATACCGCGATGCAAAAATATGCGCCCATCGGTGTCTTCGGTCTGGCGACCCCGGATCACCAATTGGCGGTCTTCGACCGTGATCGACAGGTCGTTTTCGCCAAACCCGGCCACGGCCAGCGTGATACGGTAGGAGTTTTCAGATGTTTGTTCGATATTGAACGGCGGATAGCCTTCGCTGCTTTTTGCAGTGCGTTCCAGAAGCCGTTCAAGTTGCTCAAATCCCAGCATATGGGGATAAGAGGCGAGGGTCATTTTCGTCATGCGACACGTCCTTTTACATCAAGCGACCGTCAGTGGCCCACCCCGGTTTCGGCGGTGGGTGCACTGAATATGGGCAGAATGGCGCGATCCCACAAGGGGTAGGCGTGTCGCATTGTGGTGATTATATTAGAGATCACTCAAGGACTTGGAATCAATCTATGAACGCCCCTTCGGACATGTCGATGAAATCCGACGATGTTTTGCGCTATGAACTGGAAGTGTTTCGCGCCGAACATCGCGACCTCGACGCGGCCATCCGCGCCCTGCAAGAGGTGGGGACGGGTGATCAGTTGACGCTGCAGCGCCTGAAGAAGAAAAAGCTGCTGCTCAAGGACCGCATCGCCAACATCGAAGACCGGCTGACCCCTGATATCATTGCCTGAATACCGCCTGACCCGAACCGGACCGGCCCCATTGCCTGCCCGCGCGATACAGCTATAGTGCGCGTTTTGAACCACCCGAGGCCCTTGCCATGTCAGACCGAACCGCCCCCGTGGGCATCATCATGGGCAGCCAGTCGGACTGGCCCACAATGCGGCAGGCGGCCGAGGTGCTGGATGCTCTAGGCGTAGCATATGAGACGCGGATCGTGTCCGCCCACCGCACGCCGGACCGGTTGTGGGACTACGGCAAGACGGCTGTGGAGCGCGGGTTGCAGGTCATCATCGCCGGTGCAGGCGGGGCTGCGCATCTGCCTGGCATGATGGCGTCCAAAACCCGCGTGCCCGTGATCGGCGTGCCGGTGCAGACCAAGGCGCTGTCGGGTGTCGATTCGCTTTATTCCATCGTGCAGATGCCGCGCGGCTTTCCGGTGGCGACCATGGCCATCGGGTCGGCGGGCGCGGCCAATGCCGGGCTGATGGCGGCGGGTATTCTGGCGCTGTCCGACCCTGCGTTGGCTCAGCGGCTGGATAAGTGGCGGGCAGAGCTTTCGGCCTCGATCCCCGAGGAGCCGCAGGATGACTGAGGCTTTGGCGCATGACGTTTCTGCGCCTTTGGCGCACGGTGCAACCATCGGTATCCTCGGCGGTGGGCAGTTGGGGCGCATGCTGTCGGTTGCAGCCAGCCGCCTTGGCTTTCGCACCCACATCTTTGATCCCTCACCCAATCCTCCCGCTGGCGACGTGGCCCATCTGGTCACTACGGCAGAATACGAAGATGCCGATGCGCTGTTTGCCTTTGTCAGCACCGTCGATGTCATAACGTATGAGTTTGAAAACATCCCCACCCTCGCCCTGGATACGCTTGAGGATCACGCGCCCATCCGCCCGGGCCGCGAGGCGCTGCGGGTTAGCCAGGACCGGCGGGTGGAAAAGGATTACCTGAAAGCACTGGGCCTACGCACCGCCCCCTATGCGGATGTGCCCGACGCGGTTGCCCTGACATCGGCCCTTGCTGAAATCGGCACACCCGCAATCCTCAAGACCCGGCGCTTTGGCTATGATGGCAAAGGGCAAGCGCGCATTGACAATGCCCAAGAGGCCGAAGCCGCCATCCGCGACATGGCCGACGCTCCCGCCATTCTCGAAGGGTTCGTGGACTTCAGCCACGAGGTGTCGGTGATCGCCGCACGCGGTCTGGACGGGGCCGTCGCCTGTTTCGATCCGGGCGAAAACGTGCACCGAAACGGCATTCTGCACACCACCACCGTCCCTGCCCGTCTGAGTGCTACCCAACGCACCGATGCGATCCTGATCGCGGCCAACATACTGAATGCACTCGACTATGTGGGCGTGATGGGGGTCGAATTGTTCGTGACGACCCAAGGCCTCGTTGTGAACGAAATAGCGCCCCGTGTGCACAATTCCGGCCACTGGACACAGAATGGCTGCGTCGTGGACCAGTTCGAACAGCACATCCGCGCCATTGCCGGCTGGCCGTTGGGCGATGGCAAACGCCATGCGGATGTGGTGATGGAGAACCTGATCGGGGATGACATGGTCCGCGTTCCTGCACTTGCCCGCGACCCGGCGACCGCGCTGCACCTTTATGGCAAGTCCGAAGCGCGCGAGGGTCGCAAGATGGGGCACGTCAACCGTATCACGCAATAGGGCGGGGTTCATCCCGCCGCCACGAACCGCTCCGCCACCTCGCCCGACATGAAACTGACGCGCCCGCCTGCGAGTGTGGCGGCCACCCGGTCATTGCCATCCAACACCACGATATCCGCCCGCTTGCCCGGTTCCAGCGTGCCACGATCATGCAACCCCAGCACTGCCGCAGGCCCCGAAGATACCAGCGCCCAAGCCCCGGCCAGATCCAGCAGACCCGACCGCGCGAGCATCAAAGCCGCCCGGCGCGGGCTGGGATAGTGATAGTCCGAGGCCAGTGCATCACAAAGCCCCATCGCCACAAGATCAACGGCAGAGACATTGCCCTTATGTGACCCGCCCCGCACAAGGTTGGGCGCACCCAGCACCACGTGACCGCCATCTGTCTTGGCGGCCTCGGCAGCCTCCAGCGTCTCGGGAAACTCTGCGATGTGCGCCCCGCGCGCCTGCCATGTCGCCCAGTCCGTACCCGTATGGTCGTCGTGGCTGCCCATGCGGACACCCATCGCTCCCAATGCGGCACATAAGGGGCCAAGCAGGCCCTGCGCCTTTGCCACATTGGCATGCAGATCCATCAACATCGCAAAATGCGCTTCGGGATTGCGCCCAGCCTTCAGCGCCTGCCCGGTAAGGCGCGGCGGTTTCTTCCCCTCGGCCAGCCGATCATGGGGCAGATGGTCGTTGAACACGACATAGCGCACCCCCCACTCAGCGACCTTCTCGGGCAGCGCGGCGTAAAGGTCGATCAGACTGACCTCAAAGCGCAGTTGCGCGCGCAGGTCGGTGAAAAGGGTGTCGCCCACATCGCGCAAGGTGCTCAGCACCTCATCCGCGAACTCCAAACTACGCAGGCCCCCTTCCCAACTCACGAATTGGGCAAGAACGCCGGTTGTGATGCCGTTGGCGGCAAGCTCAGCCTCGACCGCGACCAGCCCTTCGGCCATCTGCTTCATCGCACCACGCCTCGGGGCGACATGGCGTTCAAAGCCGTCGCCATGCACGTCGACAATGCCCGGCAACACGCGATAGCCGCTCAGATCGACCACCCGTCCGGTGCTGGACGCAGAAATCAGCCCGTCGGCAAGCGACAATGATGCCGCGCTCAGACCATCCGGATGCAGCACCTCGGCTCCGACCAGATCAATTGTCAGCACTGTGATCCCCCACGAGGCATGCGCCTTCGGGACAGCCAAGTTGGTTCAGCACCTCCTCGATCACGCCAAGGTCACGATCAAACGCACCGGTACGCAGAAAGGTGATGGTTTGCAGGATCACATTGGGATTGTTCATCATGAAGGTGTGAGTGACCGGCAAAACGATGTGATCGGCCATTCCGGCGACAGGCGTAGACAGCACGGCCACCTTGCCATCGTCAAGCCCCGGTAAAAGGGACGAGAAATAGGGGTTCAGCGACTGATCCCCCGCGATGATCCCAACCGGATAATCCACGGCGGGCAGACGGCGCGGCAGGCTGTCAGGCCCCGTGCCCAGTTGCGCCCCCGCCGGGCCGTTCAGCCAGCCGAACGCCTCCAGATCGCCTAATTCGTCCACAACCTCGCTGCCCCGGTTGGGCGGGGCAAGCATCACCACGCGCCCCAACCGCTCCGGATGGGGATGCGTGGCCAGCCACTGGCGCACAAGGATACCACCCATCGAATGGGTAACGAAATGGATCGTTTCGTCGCCGCAAGCCTTGATCGCATCAGGCATCACGGTGTCGGCCAACGCCTGCACGGTTTCCGACGTGGACGGATAGCCGGGACGCACAACGGCATACCCATCGGCGCGCAACGCCCCCTCCATCACCAGCAGTGACGCCTGACTGCGCGCCAGTCCATGCAACAGCACGACACAATCCGCCTGTGCGACGCACGGCGCAAAGGCGGCGATCGTCAGGAAGAAAAGGGTGACAATCTGCTTCATGTGGGTTGAGATAGTGCCTTCTTGCCTCCTATGGAATGGAAACACGCCGTCACCGGGAAAGAATAGTCTCATGCGTCTGAAATCTCCGCGCCTCGCCGTGCGCGCGATCATCGTCGAAGACGGGCGGGTTTTGGTTGTCAACGCATGGCCCGATGGGCAAAGCCCGCTGATGTGCGCACCCGGCGGAGGGGTGGAGGTGCATTCCAGCCTACCCGACAACCTGATCCGCGAAGTGTTCGAGGAAACAGGGCTGACGATCGAGGTCGGCGCGCCGTGCCTAGTGAACGAATTCCACGATCCCGGCAGTGGCTTTCACCAGGTCGATGTCTATTTCCGCTGCTCGGTGGCGTCCGGCTCTGCGCGCCCCGTCGCCTGGACGGACACAGAGGCTATCGTGACCGACCGGCGCTGGCTGACTGCGTCGGAACTGGCCAAAACCCCGCACAAGCCCGACAGCCTTGCGCAGGTCGCATTCAATACCGGCGGGATCACCTACGACCCGCTGGAACCACTGGTGCGGTGACGGCGACGCCGATGCCACCCAGCACCAGGGCAGCGGCCAGCAGGATGGGCAGGGTGATCGCCTCGCCCAACAGGACGGCACCGGCCACAATGGCGATAATCGGAGCGCTCAGCTGGACCACGGGCGCGGTTTGCGGCCCAAGTTGCGGCATGACGCTGTACCACAGCGCATAACCCAACCCCGAGGTCAGCGCGCCTGATACGACCGCCAGCGCAATGCCGGAGGGTGCGGCATGCAGCCCCGCGCCCACCAGAAGCACAAGAAGCATCGGCAAGGCCACGACGAAATTGGCAGCCGTTTCGGCCAGCGGGTCGCTGCTGCCCCTGCCGACCAGCGAATAGACGGCCCAGCCCAGCCCCGCGATCACCATCAGGGCAGCCCCGACGGGATCGGCGCTGACGGCTGCGTCCTTTGGCCAAAGTGCCAGCACCAGACCACCAAAGGCGACAATCGCTCCGCCGAGTTGCCGGGTTGACGGGGCCGCCCCGCGCACCGACGACCAGCCGAACATCACGACCTGCACCGTCCCGAACAGGATCAGCGCGCCAAGCCCGGCATCGAGGCTGACATAGGCCAGCGAAAAACCGATCATGTAGGCCGACAGGCTCGCCGCGCCCAGCAGCCGACCCTTGCGCGCTATGGGCAAGCCTCCGCCCCGCACAGTCAGGATCATGCACAGGGCGATGGCCCCGGACAGCACACGGATCATGGCAAAGCTTGAGGCGTCAATCGACCCGCTGTCCACCGCCATTCGGTTCAGCACGGAATTGGCGGCAAAGGCGATCATGGTAAGGGTGGTCAGCAGGGCAAGGCGCATGGGCGCACTGTGGGTGCAGTTGCGTCCATGCACAAGCGGGCGTGGCGCTGGCGGACAGGAACCTACCTGATCCTGAAGGCTTTCGCGAAAGCGGATTTGACGTCGCGCGCTTTCTTCCCGGTCGCGTTGGCGATGGTTGCGAGTGCGCCCTTGGACTCCTTGGGATTGTACTGAAGCGCCGCATAGGCCTCGCCAAGCTGTTCCATCGACACGATGTCTTCCGACACGTCGAGGAATTTTCGGACCTTCTTCATTTCCTTGCTGGTCTTCCATTTGCGGTAGAGGCTGGCGCGGTTGTACCACATTTTCGAGTTGTGATAGGCGCGAAAGGCCTTGTTCTCCATCAGGACCGTTGGCGTGTAATTGGCTTGCACCAACGCTTCGATCTCGCCGACCGCGTCCTCGATCCCTTTCTTCCAGAGTTTCTTGTCATAGAAATTGCCGATCGCTGCGGCATCACGCATCGGGTTGCGTATGGGACCCCCGATGTTGATGGGATGTTTCGCTTTTTCCTCGTCGATGAACATCCAGTACATCTTGCTGTAGTGTTTACCAAATTTCGGGACGGCATCGAGAAACAGGTAGTTTTCCTGCTGCATCTTCGAGCGCATGATAGCGCGCAGGATTGGGCCCAGTTTCTTGTGCTTCAGCATGGGCGTTCCAACATTGGGGTAGGTGTGTCCTTCGATCTTGAAAGTCATCTTTTGTCCAATCGCTTTTGTCTGACTTGACTTCGATGACTTGGTAACCCTTCTGCTTTCGGCTTTATTCGCCGCAAAAACGAAAAAAGGGCCGCCAGATGGCAGCCCTTTCCCAAGTCTCTGTGCGGTTCCCCTCTCGGGACCGTTTTCTGGCGAAAACGACCCTGCCGGGGCTACGCGCAAATTCGCGTTGCGAATTTACGCTTACATCATGCCGCCCATGCCGCCCATGTCGGGCATGCCGCCGCCGGCGCCCGCGCCTTCCTTCTGCGGCTTGTCGGCGACCATCGCTTCGGTGGTGATCAGCAGGCCGGCAACCGAGGCTGCGTCCTGAAGCGCTGTGCGCACCACTTTGGCCGGGTCGATGACGCCGAACTTGAACATGTCGCCATATTCTTCGGTCTGCGCGTTGAAGCCATAGGTCTTGTCGTTGCTTTCACGGATCTTGCCCGCAACGACCGAACCGTCCACGCCGGAGTTCTCTGCGATCTGACGCAGCGGCGCTTCAAGCGCGCGACGGATGATCGCGATACCCACGTCTTGGTCGGAGTTCACACCCTTCAGGCCGTCGAGCGACTTGGCAGCCTGCACCAGTGCGACACCGCCGCCGACGACGATACCTTCCTGAACCGCGGCACGGGTCGCGTTCAGCGCATCGTCGACACGATCCTTGCGCTCTTTCACTTCGATTTCCGACATGCCGCCGACGCGGATCACGGCAACACCGCCAGCCAGCTTGGCCACACGTTCCTGCAGTTTCTCACGGTCGTAGTCGGAGGTTGTTTCCTCGATCTGGCCGCGGATCTGTGTCACGCGGGCTTCGATCTCGGCTTTCTCACCGGCACCGTCGATCACGGTTGTCTCGTCCTTGGTGATGGTGACGCGCTTGGCCGAACCGAGCATGTCCATGGTCACCGACTCGAGCTTCATGCCGAGGTCTTCGGAGATCACCTGACCACCTGTCAGGATCGCGATGTCCTGCAGCATCGCCTTGCGACGATCACCAAAACCGGGGGCCTTGACGGCAGCGATCTTCAGACCACCGCGCAGCTTGTTGACCACGAGGGTCGCCAAAGCTTCGCCTTCGACATCTTCGGCGATGATCAGGAGGGGTTTCTGCGACTGGATCACCTGCTCCAGCAGCGGCACCATGGGCTGCAGCGACGACAGTTTCTTTTCGTGCAGCAGGATCATGCAGTCTTCAAGCTCAGCGGTCATCTTGTCCGCGTTGGTCACGAAGTAGGGGCTGAGGTAGCCACGGTCGAATTGCATACCTTCGACAACATCGGTCTCTGTTTCCAGGCCTTTGTTTTCTTCGACGGTGATTACACCCTCGTTGCCGACTTTCTGCATCGCGTCGGCGATCTGACGACCGATTTCGGCTTCGCCGTTGGCCGAGATGGTGCCAACCTGTGCGACTTCGTCGCTGTCGGTCACGTCACGGGCCGCGGCCTTGATCGCTTCGACGACTTTGGAAGTCGCAAGATCGATACCGCGTTTCAGATCCATCGGGTTCATGCCGGCGGCAACCGATTTCATGCCTTCCTTGATGATCGCAGCGGCCAGAACAGTGGCCGTTGTGGTGCCGTCACCGGCCTCATCATTGGTACGCTGGGCCACTTCTTTGACCATTTGCGCGCCCATGTTCTCGAACTTGTCTTCCAGTTCGATTTCCTTGGCAACAGATACACCGTCTTTGGTGATGCGAGGGGCACCGAACGATTTGTCCAGAACCACGTTGCGACCCTTGGGGCCCAGCGTGACGCGCACCGCATCGGCGAGGATGTTCACGCCTTTCAGCATGCGGTTGCGGGCATCTGTGTTAAACTTGACGTCCTTAGCAGCCATATCTTTTCTCCTTTGAGAATGTGGATTGAGAGGTCACCGAAAGGTGGGAAATCTGCCCACCGTACAAGCGCGATCGCTTACTCGATGATCCCCATGATGTCGGATTCTTTCATCATCAGCAGTTCTTCGTCGTTGATGGTGACTTCCGTGCCGGACCATTTGCCGAACAGCACCTTGTCGCCAGCTTTCACTGCCATTTCGATCAGCTCGCCGCTGTCCTTGCGGGCGCCGGGGCCTGCAGCCACGATTTCGCCTTCGCTTGGTTTTTCCTTGGCGCTATCGGGGATGATAAGCCCGCCCTTGGTTTTCTCTTCGCTTTCCGTGCGGCGTACCAGCACGCGGTCATGAAGCGGTTTCAATGCCATCTTTGCAGCTCCTTAAGGCTCAAAGGTTTCTTTCCAGACCCCGCGTTCGGGGCCGTTAGCACTCACCACATGCGAGTGATAACGGCGTGTAGTTAGGCGCCATTCCTGCATGTGTCAACGTCCCATGCGACGGCGAGTCCGAAAAATTTTTCTGCTTTTGTATGGAATGGTGCGATCGGGCGTTATCCGAAACGGGAAACACGGCAGACTTCGTGCCGACGTCCGTTACTGCCCAAGTGCCACGTCACAAGCTGATACGGCTTCGGCCCCTTTCGGCGTTAGACCATAAACGCCTTTTTCCACCTTTTCGAACCAGCCATAGTGATTGTCGCGCATCAGCGTCGTGGCACGCCCCACCCCGGTTTCGCGCGCCACGTCGGCGCCTTTGCTGGCCCCCACCTCGAACAGATACAGCGCGACCTTGAGCGCGTCCTGCCGATAGGCCGTGATCAGCCCGACGCGGGTCTGCCCGCCATCATTGGGATCGCCCACGCGCCTTGCGAATTCCTTCAGCAACTGCCCCTGTTTGCGCGTATTCTTACGCGGGTCGTAGGGGCCCGGATCGCAATGCACCTGCACCAGCTCGTCACTCAGCCGCACCGTGATCAGCCCAAGGCCGAGGCGGCGGCACAGGCGGGTCATATCCTTGGCGGATTTCAGGAACCGCTTTCCCTTGCCCCGCGCCACGGCCATGTAAACGTCATCCGTAACGGACATGCGCGCAACACACTGATGGACGAGGGCTAGGGAAAACCCAAGCTTCAACTCCACGATGACTGGCGGCTCGCCGCCGCGCACGGCAACCACGTCCGCCGCACCCACTTCGGATTTCACAACATAGCCCTGGCCTTCCAGAAAGGCTTTGACGGGCGGATAAAGGTCGGTTTCGCGTGGGCTCACTGGTGATCCGCTCTGATTGGGGCCGCGCGAGGAAACCCCACGCGAGGCCCCTTGGCAAGAGGCTAGCGCCCGCCGGTGCGCCCTGGAAAGCGGGGCGGTCGCCCGCCACGAATCTGCGTGCGCAGGCCCGGGGGCCGTGCGACTGGCGGTTTTGGACGGGCCGGGCGTGGCGTATTGCGCGCAGCCTTTTTGGCGCCGCGCGAGGTGCGGGGCTTGGAACTTCTGGGCATAAGGTGACCCTTTTCATCTGATCGTTATGGAATTGCGCGAACGCGCAGGCGTTTCCCGCGAACGCGGGTCAGACGGGCTTGTCCATTGTCAGATCACTCCTGATGTAAGGCACACCAATGGCATGGTGCAGGAACGGATGGGCGGTCAGACCAAGTTGTCCATGTGCAGGGCACTCCTTTTCAGATGGCAACGTGTAACCGGCAAATGTGCAAAACTCAACCCGAGCCGTGCGGCCGCATCGCTGACCTTGCACCCGTGACACGCCGATAAAGCTTGTTATAAGGGCGCGAAAATCACTCCCTTCCAAAGGACGCAGGACATCATGAGCACCCTTGTTTTCGGCCATAAATCGCCCGACACCGATTCCACCGGTTCGCCCATCATCTGGGCATGGTACCTGAACGAAATCAGAGGCGAAAAAGCCGAAGCTGTGCTGCTGGGCGAGCCCAACACAGAAGCGAAGTTCGTGGTCGACAAATGGTCCCTGACCATGCCCCGCGTGCTGGGCCAGCTTGAATCCGATCAGGCCGTCGTCATCGTGGATACCAACAACCCCGCCGAGCTGCCCGACAACATCAACGATGCGGACATCCGCGGTATCATCGACCACCACAAACTGGTCGGGGGACTCGAAACAAAGGGCCCCATCGACATCCGCATCGAACCACTGGCCTGCACGGCCACGATCATGTGGAAGATGATTGGCAAGGACATGGCGCAGGCGCCTGAGGCGATCAAGGGCACGATGCTGTCCTGTATCCTGTCAGACACGCTTGAATTCCGATCGCCCACCACAACGCAGGAGGACAAGGCGATTGCCTATGATCTGGCCCGTGACCTTGGCATCGACATCCCGCTGTACGCCGCCGAGATGTTCGAGGCCAAATCTGACGTATCCTCCTTTTCGGACGCCGAATTGCTGCGCATGGACAGCAAGGAATACACCGTTGACGGAACTGAATTCCGCGTCTCCGTGCTTGAAACCACCGCTCCCAAGATCGTGCTGGACCGCAAGGACAGCCTGATGAAGTCTATGGTCGATGTGGCCAAAGAGGACGGGGCCGACGAGGTCCTGCTGTTCGTGGTCGATATCCTGAACGAGGAAGCCACCATGCTGATCCCAAACGACCGGGTAAAGGGCGTCGCCGAAAAAAGCTTTGGCGCGACAGTGACTGGCGACACGGTCGTCCTGCCTGGCGTGATGAGCCGCAAAAAGCAGATCATCCCGAACCTCAAGGTCTGAGGCGAGGCGCAGGACACCTGCGTCTTAACCTACATGACTTTTCCGCAAGGCAGACCTATCGTCCGCTCCCCTATCCACGATGCCGGAGGCCTCATGGCAGACATCATCTCTTCGCTATCCGAGGTTTCCGCGCGCTACGATGCCCTCTTCGTCGACCTTTGGGGCTGCGTGCATAACGGAGTACATGCCCTGCCCGAGGCGGTCGAGGCCCTGCAGACCTATCGCCAGTCCGGGGGCAAGGTGGTGCTGGTGACAAACTCGCCCCGTCCGCGCGCCGGAGTGACCAAGCAACTGACCCATTTCGGAGTGCCTGAAGATGCGTGGGACACCATCGCCACGTCTGGTGACAGCGCGCGCGCGGCCATGTTCCGCGGCGTGGTCGGAGAAAAAGTCTATTTCATCGGCCAACCGGGCGAGGAGAAATTCTTTGAACCCATCGGTGTGATCAAGGACCCCATCGACGTGCAGATGGTTCCGCTTGATCAGGCGGAGGGGATCGTCTGCACGGGCCCGCGCGATCCGATGGCAGACCCCGACACGATGCGCCCTGAATTCCTGATGGCGAAACAACTGGGTCTGAAGCTGCTCTGTGCCAACCCGGATATCGTTGTGGATCGTGGTGAGGTTCGTGAATGGTGTGCCGGCGCGCTGGCGAAGCTTTATACCGAGATGGGGGGAGAGAGCCTGTACTTCGGAAAGCCGCATCCGCCGATCTATGATCTGGCGCGTCGTCGATTGTTCGAGTTGGGAGTGGATGTGCCGGACAGCAATATTCTGGCCATTGGTGACGGGGTTCTGACCGACATTGCAGGAGCCATGGGCGAGGATATCGATTCGTTGTTCATCTCGGGCGGACTGGCAGCGGCAGAGACGAAAACCGACCGCCAGCCTGACCCGGAGGCGCTGAACGCCTATCTGAAAAAGGAAATGAGCGCACCGACGTTTGCGATAGGGCATCTGCGCTGACCTTCTTTTCCCTTGATTTTCTGCACACGCAAAGTAATTACATTGCGTAATACGCCCTGAAAGCGATAGAAAATTACCGGAGTTCCTCATGTTGGACAACATGCCGCGCGGCACGATCTGCATCGAAGACATTGAAATGGGCATGACCCGTCACTTGCGCAAACAGGTGACCGACCGCGATATCGAGCTGTTTGCCGAAGTCTCGACTGACCACAACCCAGTCCACATGGACGACGATTACGCCCGCGACACGATCTTTGCCGGGCGGATCGCGCACGGGATGCTGACCGCTGGGCTGATTTCGGCTGTGATCGGGGAACAACTGCCCGGGCACGGCACTGTTTACATGGGGCAGTCACTGAAATTCCTCGCCCCTGTTCGCCCGGGCGACATGGTCTATGCCGAGGTGAAAGTCATCGACATCGACGTCGCCAAGCGGCGGGTGAAGCTGGATTGCCATTGCGCCGTGGATGGCAAGAAGGTGCTGGTGGGCGAGGCGATGGTCATGGCGCCCTCGCGCAAGTTCGACTGATCCAGCGGACGCGCTGACGCGCGCCGACATTGCTAGGGGGTTTCACCCTCATCCCACGGCCCCCCCTACCGTATTTTTCGCCAGAAGAACGGTGCGGTGTCATGCTTGCCTTGGCCTTGGTCCGCCGCTAGGCAGACGCCATGAGAGTCATCCGGGATTATCAGTTTGTCGAGGCTGCCGATCGGGGCGCAAGTGCCGCTATCGGCAATTTCGATGGTGTCCATCTGGGCCATCAGTCCGTGATCGACCTGGCGCGCGCCGCTGCTCCCGAGGCCCCCTTGGGCGTCATGACCTTTGAACCCCATCCGCGGGTCTACTTTGCTCCCGATGCCCCGCCCTTTCGCCTGATGAGCCGTGCGGCCCGCGCCAGCCGGTTGGCCAAGCTGGGGGTCGAGCGGCTTTATGAGTTGCCCTTCAATGCAGGCCTTGCGGGTCTTAGCCCCGAAGAGTTCGCCGCCCGGGTGATACGCGACGGGTTGGGACTGCGCCACGTGGTTGTGGGCGCCGATTTCTGTTTCGGGCGCGGTCGTGCCGGAACCGCCGCTGATCTTCAGGCTTTCGGGGCGGACATGGGTTTTGGAGTCACCATCGCCCCCTTGCTGGAAAGCGGGTCGGCCACCGTGTCCTCCACCGCGATCCGCGCCGCGTTGAGCGAGGGTCGCCCACGCGACGCCGCCACCATGCTGGGTCACTGGCACCGCATCGAGGGCCCGGTGATCGGCGGCGAACAGCGCGGGCGAGAGTTGGGTTACCCCACCGCAAACATGTCCATCGACGGGTTGCATCCGCCCGCCTTCGGCGTCTACGCGGTGTTGGTCGAGGTGCTGGAAGGGCCACACAAGGGCTCCTATCACGGCGTCGCCTCTCTGGGTGTGCGTCCGATGTTCGGGGCAAACCGCCCCAACCTGGAAACCTTTGTCTTCGATTTTTCGGGGGACCTTTATGGCACACCCCTGTCCGTCGCGTTGGTCGAGCACTTGCGCGGCGAGGAAAAGTTCGATTCGCTCGACGCCCTGATCACCCAGATGGATCGCGACAGCGCACGGGCCCGCGCCATTCTGGCCGCCCTATGAGCGATCCGATTGAGCGGACCGGCCTTGCACCCCGCTTCTGGGAGACAAAGCGCCTTGACCAGATGAGCGAGGCCGAGTGGGAGGCCTTGTGTGACGGCTGCGGCAAGTGCTGCCTCAACAAGCTCGAGGACGAGGACAGTGGCGAGGTGGCCCTGACCAGCGTGGCCTGCCGCTTGCTTGACGATGCGACCTGTCGCTGTTCGAACTACGATATTCGTCACCAGTTCGTGCCCGACTGCATCGTGCTGAAGCCGTCGAATATAGGAAGCCATCTCTACTGGATGCCCGCCACCTGCGCCTACCGCCTGCTGTACGAGGGCAAGCCGCTGGCCGACTGGCACCCGCTGATCTCGGGCACGCCAGAGACGGTTCATGCGGCTGGTGTGTCCATGCGCGGCAAGACCGTTAGTGAATACGAAGTGGCCGATGACGATTGGGAAGACCACATCATAGACGAGCCGACCTAAGTCCGCGCCAGGAAGGTGCGCACCGGCTCGGCGACCGCTTGAGGGTCCGTGATCGGGGCCATGTGACCGACCCCTTTAAGGTTCACATCATATGCATCCCGAAGGCGGCACGCGATGGCGTGGTTGACCGCCTTGGCCCATGGCGAGGCTTCTCCGCGCATCAGCAGGGTGGGCATATGTGCAGCGTCGAACCGACCTGGTGCCAGCAGGTTCGCGCAGTCGTCGATCAGGAACGGGCCAGAGTGACGCACAAAAAAGATGCGCTCGGCCATGTAGGTGCGCGTGACCAGCGGGATGTCCTCCCACGTGCCGGTATCGCCCCACGCGCCGTTGAACGCCCGCGCCGCGCCCATCCGGTCGCCCGCATCAAGGCAGGCCTCGAAACCCGCCATGTCACGGTCATAAGCCGGGCCGAAACCCGGATCATCCGCCATGACAGGTGCGAAATAGACCGGTTCGAACATCACCACGCTGCGCACCCGCGCGGAATGTTCGATGGCAAGGCGCAGGGCCACGGTTGCGCCGAAGGAATGGCCGATCACGTCTACCGGGTCAGGCCCGATGCCATCCAACACCGCCAGCGCCATGTCGGTGGCGGTGTCGTGCATCACCCCCTGCCCGTCCCAATCTCCTGACTTGCCGTGGCAAGGCAGATCGAATGCATGCAGCGTGGCCATATCGCCAAGGGCCGCGCCCATACCCCGCCACGCCCCGGAATGGGCCAGCGAACAGTGGATCGCCAACACGGGGCGCGGACCGGACCCGAAGGTCCGGCTGTGGATATGTGGGATCAAATCTTGCCCGACAGGTGCAGGTCCAGATCGTCAAGCTTGTCCTGCCCCCAGAACCGCTGCCCGCTGTCCACAATGTAGAAAGGAGCGCCGAACACACCCTTGTCCACCGCCTCTTCAAGGTTGGCGGCATAGGTTTCGGCACCCGCAAGCAATCCGCTGTCTGCCAGCATCGGGTCAAAGCCGGCCTCACTCAGGCTGGCCTTGATCACTGCGTCCTCGGCAATGTCCTTTTCCTCGGCCCAGACGGCGCGCAGAATACTGTGCACCAGCGCACCGAGATCGCCACCGCCTGCGGTCTGTGCAGAAATGATCGCGTAAGAGGATGGGGCGGCATTGGTCGGCCAGTGCGCAGGTTTCAGGTTCAACGGCATGCCCAGCTTTTTCGCCATGCGCGGTAACTCCTGTGCGCGGTATTCGATGCGGTTGGGATGACGATCCTTGGGCGGCGTTCCACCGGTGCGGGAAAACAAGGCCATGATATCCAGCGGTTTGTAGGTCATGGTCGCCCCGTGCTTGGCCGCGATCTGTTCTGCCCTTGTGCCCGCGAGGTAGGTATAGGGCGACAGTGTCGCGAAATAATAGTCGATATGGGGCATTTCTCTCTCCGGTTCAGGGTCTTTTGTTTCGCGCGACCGTACGCCCGTGCTAGGTGGTGTCAACATCACGAATCTGTCACATTTCCGCTGCCCCGGGGACATCACATGCCGAACATCCAGGAACCGAAACTGATTTCGGGCAATGCGAACCTGCCCTTGGCAAAAGCGATCGCGCGACGCATGTCGTTGCATCGGGGGGTCAACGTGGGGCTGGTCGATGCACGGGTCGAACGGTTCAATGACGGCGAGATTTTCGTCGAGGTGTTCGAGAACGTGCGCGGCGAGGATATGTTCATCATCCAGCCCACCTCGAACCCAGCCAATGACAACCTGATGGAACTGCTGATCATGTGCGACGCGCTGCGCCGCTCCTCGGCCGCGCGTATCACCGCAGTGATCCCCTATTTCGGCTATGCGCGGCAGGACCGACGGTCCAAGGCACGCACGCCGATTTCGGCCAAACTGGTGGCCAATATGCTGGTGGGGGCGGGAATCGAGCGGGTGCTGACGATGGATTTGCACGCGGCCCAGATCCAGGGGTTCTTCGATATCCCGGTGGACAACCTTTATGCCTCACCTATCTTTGCGCTGGATATCAAGACGCAGTTCGCGGGGTGTCTGGACGAATTGATGATCGTCTCCCCCGACGTGGGCGGCGTGGCGCGGGCGCGGGACCTCGCCAAACGGCTGAACGCCCCCCTCGCCATCGTGGACAAGCGGCGCGAAAAGGCGGGCGAAGTGGCCGAGATGACGGTGATCGGGGATGTCACGGGCAAGACCTGCCTGATCGTCGACGACATGTGCGACACCGCTGGAACCCTGTGCAAGGCCGCCGAAGTCCTGTTGGAAAACGGCGCCAATGAAGTGCACGCCTACATTTCGCATGGTGTGATGTCGGGGCCTGCGGTCGAACGGGTGACTGCCTCGGTGATGAAGTCGCTGGTGATCACGGATTCGATCCAACCCTCCGACGCGGTCAAGGCCGCGCCCAACATCCGCATCGTGCCGACAGCGCCGGTGTTTGCCCAAGCCATCCTGAATATCTGGCACGGAACGTCGGTGTCGTCGCTATTCGAGGCGGAAACGCTGTCGCCCATCTATGACGGAATGTACGCGGCGGAGTGAGGGGCACGCAGGCAGTGCCCCCTTTACACAGGACCCGCCCGACAGGGACCCCTCGGCAGGCCGTCGAAAGCGAGGTCGCGCCGTGCGGACGATCAGGCTGGAATGCAAGGAAACAGATAGACAGTCGGGTCATTCACCCGCTTGAACGTCACCGGTGCCAGATTGACTGGCCGCCCCTCCACCCTGATCGCACCTGATTGAAAACTGAGGGTCACCGAATTGGCATTGCCGGAAGGTGCCGGAAATTTCAGCCGCGCGACATCCGTAGCTGATGTCTTGTCAAGGCGTTCGGGCTTGAGTTGCCGCCCATCGTCCTGAAGCGTGATGCGCGCAGGCTCCACCGCAAACGACACGTGCTTGCCTGTCCGTTTGGCAGTGATGAAAAAGTCTGCCTGACCATCCTTGTTGTTCAATTCCGAGCCGGGTTCAAAAATGCCGATCAATATATCGCCAACACGGCGGACCGCGTCCTTTTCGGGCGCATTCAGCGTGCAAGCCCCGTTGGGCCGTTCTGGTGGCAAGTCGGCGGCAAATGCCGGAACATATACTCTTCCGGGAAGCGGTATGGGCGCGCACCCGGCAAGAATAGCTGCTGCGAAAAGCGCGGCGCATTGCAGGTTTTTCATTGGAAAGGGCTTCCTATCTGAGGCGCAAGTCAATTAAATAATTGAAATGACTGAACTTAAGGTGGGGCGTTTCGATGACTGTCACAAGTATGGAATGCACGACCTGACCCAGCCGCGTTTTCATGCCACGAACGCCCCCCGCCGCGTCGCCCGGTGCCCATCACTTTGGCAATTCAAGCGGGTCTGCCAAAGCGCGCAGCAAACGCACTGGACACCCCTGCCCCTATTGCAGAATATCAGGCCAAACACACCGGGAGCGTACACATGAAAATCATCCTGACCGCCACCATCCTGACCCTCACCGCCTCAACGGCCTTTGCCGCCGGCCATTGCGCCGCGGGCAAGACCCTGACCGACGGCACCCTCACAATCGCGACCGGCAACCCGGCCTATTATCCGTGGGTGATTGATGACGCCCCCGAAGCAGGCCAGGGGTTCGAAGCAGCCGTCGCTTATGCGCTGGCCGAAGAGATGGGATTTGCCGCCGAAGACGTCACATGGGTGCGCACCTCGTTTGACGAGGCGATCCAGCCGGGTGAGAAAAATTTCGACCTCAACATGCAGCAATTCTCGATCACCGAGGATCGCGACCGCGTGGTCGACTTTTCTGCCCCCTACTACACTGCGCCGCAGGCCGTGATGACGACCGTGGAAGCAGTCGAGGCCGGGGCAAAACCGACAATGGACAGCCTCAAGGCGATGAAATGGGGCGTGGTTGCGTCGACCACCGCCCTGCCCGTCGTGATGGAGATGGTCCAGCCCGACCAGTCCCCGCTGGTCTATGACGACAACGCCAACATCACCGCAGCCATGCAGGCTGGCCAGATCGACGCCGCCCTGTTTGATCTGCCCACGGCGTTGTTCACCGCTGCCGTGCTGATGGACAACGGCGTCGTGCTGGGCCAGTTCGACCCGTCGGCGGCAGAAAGCGCAGACCAGTTCGGCGCCCTGATGCCCGAAGGCTCGCCCCTCAAGGCTTGCGTCGATGAGGCCCTCGCCGCGCTCACGCAAAGCGGTGCGCTGGCCGCGATCGAGGCCGAATGGCTGCAAGACGCGGTTGGGGTCCCCCTGATCAAGTGAGCACAAGACGCGCCGCCTATGAGGCCCGGCAACGCCGCCGGGCGATCCTGCTTGCCGCAGGCAGTACGGCTGCCGTGCTTGGACTGCTGATCGTGCTGGTGCGACTTGCGCCGGGTTGGGTGGCAGTGAAGTCCTCTTTTTTCAACGGTGACGTGTTCCTGCGTACCTTTCCCGACCTGCTCAGCGCGTTTCTGGTCGATATCGCGATCTTTGCTTGGTCAGTGCCGCTGATTGCCGCTCTTGGCCTTGCCATTGCCCTTGCGCGCGGTGTCCGTTCCCCCGCCCTGTTCCCACTGCGCATTTTCGGGGCGATCTATGTAGATCTGTTCCGGGGCATCCCAGTGGTCCTGCTGGTCTACCTCGTGGGGTTCGGCATTCCGGGACTGGGCCTGCCGCGACCGTGGAATTCGCCCTACATCTGGGGCACCGTGGCGCTGGTATTGACGTATTCGGCCTATGTCGCTGAGGTGCTGCGTTCGGGCATCGAAAGCATCCATGACAGCCAGCGCAACGCCGCCATTTGTCTGGGCCTGAGCGAGCGGGACACGATGCGCTACGTGATCCTGCCCCAGGCCATCCGCCGCACTGTCCCTGCCAACATGAACATGTTGGTGGCGCTGCAAAAGGACGTGGCCCTTCTGTCCTTCATCGGGCCAGTCGAAATCCTGCGACAGGCGGGAATCTTCAAAAGCCTGTTGGCAAACTTCACGCCTTACGTGGCAGCGGCCGTGATTTTCCTGTGCGTCACGGTCCCAGCCACCCGCTATGCCGACTACCTTATCAACAGGGATCGCAATGCCCGAACCTAGGCTGGCCCTGCGCGGCGTCACCAAAAGCTTTGGCGATGTACAGGTGCTCCATGGCATCGACCTGGTCGTGCAGCCCGGTGAAATGGTCTGCCTGATCGGGGCGTCGGGGTCGGGCAAGTCGACGCTGTTGCGGTGCGTGAACGGGCTGGAGCCAGTGGACGACGGCGAAGTACGGCTCGATGGTGTCGACATCGCGGAACCGGGCTTTGATCTTGGCCCGATACGCCAGCGCATCGGGATCGTATTCCAGTCCTTCAACCTGTTCCCGCATATGACGGCCTACGAAAACGTCGCCCTCGCCCCCCGCCGCGTGCTGGGTGAGGACGCAAGGGTCCGGATCGAACAGCTGTTTCATCGCTTCGGCCTTGGCGCACACATGGCCAAGTACCCGGACCAACTGTCCGGCGGGCAACAGCAACGGGTTGCGGTGATCCGGGCGCTGGCGATGCGGCCACAAACGATGCTGTTTGACGAAATCACCTCGGCGCTGGATCCCGAACTGGTGGGTGAGGTTCTGGACGCGTTGCGGGCATTGCGCGATGACGGGATGACGATGGTACTGGCCACACACGAAATGGGGTTTGCCCGTGACCTCGCCGACCGCATCTGCTTTATGGATAAGGGTGTGATCGCCGAAGAAGGTACTCCGGACCAGATATTCTCTGCCCCCAAGCTTGAGCGCACGAAGCAATTCCTTGCGTCCATCCTGCGATAATGAAACTTTGCATGCGACCAGACACATGACAGGGCGGTGGGAATGCTGAGATTTGATTTTGTCCGAGGACCGCTTCGCTACGACTGGCCCGACCCGTTCACCGCAAAAGACGTTCAGCCGCAGCCGAAGTTCAACGACATCAAAAGCAAACCGCCCGCCGATCTTCGCTATGTCATTTTCTTTACTCCGCGCAGCGGGTCCTCTTATCTGACGGACCTGATCCGAAGCGCTGGCACAATCGGCGACGCGGGGGAGGTTTTCAACCCAAAGATTGCCGCCAAAGTTGCGGGTGCAATGGGCTCAAAGTCGATCGAAGATTACACAGACAGTATCGTGCGCGCGCGCAACACGGACGGCGTGTTCGGGGCCGAGATCGTCTGGACACACCTTGATTTCATGTTCAAAGACGAACGGCAGTTTCTCGAACTGGTGAAACCAGACAGGTATGTCTGGCTGACACGCAAGGATTACATAGCGCAGGCCGTGTCGATCATGAGCATGGGGCAGACAAAGCTTGGCCATGCGAAAAACGTGACGGACGAAGAGATCGCAGCGGCCCGGGCTGCGATCACCTATGATGCGAAACGCATCAAATCCGCGGCCAACCGCATTGTCTGGATGGAGCTACAATCCGAACAGTTTTTCAAACGCCACGGCATCACGCCATTGCGTCTGGATTATGACAGTATGATGCAGACGCCGGGCCGGGATGTGCTGTCGCGCATCGTCGCGCATCTTGGGGTCGAGGTGACTTTGCCCGACGCCCCATCAAGCCCGCACCGCAAGCTTGCCGGAACCAAAAGCGCAGAGTTCGCGGAGCGGTTCAGAACGGAACACAAGCAGTTCGTCAAGCGCATGGATAAGGCCCGGGCATCCGGTCGCGATACAAGCTTGGATTGACGCAGACAGCCCGCCAGAGGTCGACGTCACTCAATAAAGATCCCACTCGTCCATCTGGCGCAATTCACCCATGGCCAGCCACGCCGCTCGGATACGGGCTACACGTGTATCGCCCCACGTTCGGAACACCAGATCAAAACCGTCCTTGGTGATGACCTCGGCGGCGACATCGGCGCGCAATGGGGTTTCATTGTCCACATCCCACATTGAAATCGACACGTGAACAACCGGGCCCGTTCGGAACGGCTCGGAAAACGCGATGCGGCGGCGCCGTTCGCGCTGGCCACGCCCCGTCCACATCTCTCCATCGTCTTCGAAATCCGAAAACAGAACCGTGTCGCCTTGGTCGATACCGATTAAGTGATTACGCAGTCGTTTCATGAGGTCTTTTTGTTCAAATCTTATGCATGTCCTAACATGACCGCATGGCAATTCGAGGGCCAAAACACGAAAAAGGCCCCGCCAATGGCAGAGCCTTTCCAAACTGTTGCACCCTTGCGCAGCTTACAGACTGGGCTGTTTGGTGCTTAGCCCGATTTCGGAGCCGACAGCGACCATGTCCGCGAGCAGCTTGGCCGCATCGTCGACAGGGCCCGGTTCGTTCTGGAATGTCTCCTTGGCGCGGTTGTAGACCGCTTGCGCCTCGTCGAACATGTCGTCCATCTCATCCTGGGTCATGTCGCCCTTGGCCACTGCGCGCTCGGCCAGAACCGACACGCCCTGCGCGCCGATTTCGGCAAAGCCGCCCGTTACGACGTACTCATGTGTCCCGCCGTCACCGTCGACCCGCAGCACGCCGGGGCGCAAGGTGGTGATGGTGGGGGCGTGATCGGCCATGACGGTCATGTCACCATCCGCACCCGGAATCTGTACCGATGCGGCCTCCATCGAGGCTAGCGCGCGTTCTGGCGATACAAGGTCAAATTGCATGTCTGCCTCCTATTCGGGTGGTGGGCAAATTGCCCACCCTACCCCTTGGCACTGTCGTAGGGTGGGCAGTCCTGCCCACCGCGCGTTCAAGCTGCGTCAGCGGCCATCTTCTCGGCTTTGGCGATCACGTCCGCGATGCCACCCACCATATAGAAAGCGCCTTCAGGCAAGTGATCGTATTCACCGGCCACAACTGCTTTGAACGAAGCGATCGTGTCTTCCAGCGGCACCTGAATGCCGTCAGAGCCGGTGAACACCTTGGCCACGTCGAAGGGCTGGGACAGGAAGCGCTGGATTTTGCGCGCACGCGACACGGTCAGTTTGTCCTCTTCCGACAATTCGTCCATGCCGAGAATCGCGATGATGTCCTGCAGCGACTTGTAGCGTTGCAGCGTCTGCTGCACGTCGCTGGCCACCTTGTAGTGTTCTTCGCCCACGATCTGCGGGTCCATCAGGCGCGACGAGGAGTCGAGCGGGTCCACAGCCGGGTAGATGCCGAGTTCGGAGATGGCACGCGACAGAACAGTTGTCGCATCAAGGTGCGCAAAGGTGGTCGCGGGCGCGGGATCGGTCAGGTCGTCCGCAGGCACGTATACGGCCTGAATGGACGTGATCGAACCGGATTTGGTCGATGTGATCCGCTCCTGCATCTGGCCCATGTCGGTCGCCAGTGTCGGCTGATAGCCCACCGCAGAAGGAATACGGCCCAGCAGGGCCGACACTTCCGAACCGGCTTGGGTAAAGCGGAAGATGTTGTCGACAAAGAACAGAACGTCTGTTCCGGACGCATCGCGGAACTGTTCCGCCAATGTGAGGCCCGTCAGGGCCACACGCGCACGCGCTCCCGGAGGTTCGTTCATCTGGCCATACACGAGTGCCACCTGGGACTCTTCGAGGTTGTCGGGCTTGATCACGTTGGACTCGATCATCTCGTGGTAAAGGTCGTTCCCTTCACGGGTCCGCTCGCCCACGCCGGCGAACACGGAATAGCCCGAGTGCACCTTGGCGATGTTGTTGATAAGTTCCATGATCAGAACCGTCTTGCCCACACCGGCACCGCCGAACAGGCCGATCTTGCCGCCCTTGGAATATGGGGCCAGCAGGTCGACGACCTTGATGCCTGTGACAAGCACTTCGGATTCAGTGGATTGCTCAGAAAAGGCAGGTGCGTTGGCGTGAATCGGACGGTATTCCTCGGCGTCAACGGGACCACCTTCGTCCACAGGCTCGCCGACCACGTTCAGAATACGACCCAGTGTCTTGGGTCCGACGGGCACCATGATAGGTCCGCCAGTGTCCACGACTTCCTGACCGCGCACCAATCCTTCGGTGGAGTCCATCGCGATGCAGCGTACGGTGTTTTCCCCAAGGTGCTGCGCCACTTCCAGGACCAGCTTGTTGCCGTGGTTGTCGGTGGTCAGAGCATTCAAAATCTCCGGCAGATGGTCGCCGAATTGCACGTCGCAGACGGCCCCGATGACCTGAGTGATTTTGCCTTTAGCGTTTGCCATGTTTCGTCTCCGGTTTTTCTTACAGCGCTTCCGCGCCGGAAATAATTTCGATCAGCTCGTTGGTGATGACGGCCTGACGCGAGCGGTTGTACTGAATGGTCAGCTGTTCGATCATGTCGCCCGCGTTGCGGGTCGCGTTGTCCATCGCGGACATCCGCGCGCCCTGCTCGGATGCGCCGTTTTCGAGCAATGCTGTAAAGATCGCCGTTGCAACCCCGCGCGGCAGAAGGTCGGCGAGGATCGCCTCTTCATCCGGCTCGTAATCATAGAGCGTGTCAGGTGCTTCGAAATCCTCCGGGATCGCGAAGGGTATGATCTGTTGTGCTGTCGGGATTTGCGTCACGACGTTCTGGAAGCGCGCGAAAAAGATTGTGGCAACGTCGAATTCACCTTCGTCAAACCGGCCCAGCACATCCTTGGCCACGCCCTGCGCATCTGCATAGGACAAACGCTTGACGCCGGACATGTCGATGTGACCAACGAAATGCTTGGCATAATCACGCTTCAGCTGGTCGCGGCCTTTTTTGCCGACGGTCAGAATCTTGACCGTCTTGCCGTCTGCCAGCAGCTTGGCAATCTGCGCGCGCGCTTTTTTGGCGATGTTGGTGTTGAAACCGCCGCACAAACCACGCTCGGATGTCATCACGACCAGCAGGTGTACCTTGTCCTCACCTGTGCCCGACAGCAGCTTGGGCGCGCTGTCAGACCCGGCAACCGATGCGGCCAACCCTGACATCACGGCATTGAACCGCTCGGCATAGGGGCGCGCCATTTCGGCAGCTTCCTGTGCCCGCCGCAGTTTCGCGGCGGCCACCATTTGCATGGCCTTGGTGATCTTGCGGGTCGATTTGACCGACTCGATCCTGTTTTTAAGGTCCTTAAGACTCGGCATTGCCTCGTCCCCCCTTATGCGAAGTCGGCCGCGAACTCGTTCAGAGCAGCCTTGAGCTTGTCCTCGGCCTCACCCTTGATCTTCGGATCTTCGTTGGTGATCCAGTCGAGCACGTCCTTGCGCTTGGTGCGCATGTGGTTCAGCAGACCCTCTTCGAAACGACCGACCTGATTGACGGCGATCTTGTCGAGGTAGCCGTTGGTGCCGGCGTAGATCACGCAGACGATTTCGGCGTTGGACAGCGGCGAATACTGCGGCTGTTTCATCAGCTCGGTCAGGCGCGCAC
>CAYGPT010000052.1:0-26310 GCA_964351755.1 uncultured Rhodobacterales bacterium
CCGGGCCGTCGATCTGGCTGGCGAACACGATGCCGTCATAGCCGATGCGCACTTCGATAATGTCGGTCACGCCGGCATCCGCGCAAGCTGCGATTTCCTTTTCGCGGATCTTGCGCGATGCGTTTGCGATGTCGATGGTGTTTTCGCCAACGCCTTCACAGAAACGCTTGAGGCCCGAAGACGAGCCGCCCGATTCCACGACCGGTGTCGGGAAGTCGAAGTTTTCGCCGAAAGCTTCGGCGACGATGGATGCATAAGGCAGAACGGTGGACGAGCCAGCGACCTGAACCTGGTCACGCGCGACGGCGGCAGTTGCAGCAACGGCCGAAATGGCCAGCGCCGAAGTGGTGAGTTTCACAAAGGACATGAATGTCTCCTGTTTGAGCATTTTTGTATCTGATCCCCCCCATGGGAATCTTAGGGCCCGTCTATGGGCCCCGCGCGATGCTTTTGTGACAGTTGCGTAACAGTTTTATGACAGAGGATTTATTCCCCTGACGTCACTGGAAAACTTTCCAGAACCGGCAGGATAACCGTAAAGGTCGCGCCCTGCCCCAACTCGCTTTCAACCCTCAACCGACCGCGGTGGCGGTTGATGATATGCTTGACGATGGCGAGCCCGAGCCCCGTGCCGCCCAATGCCCGGCTGCGGTGATCGTCGGCGCGGTAGAACCGTTCGGTCAGGCGCGGCAGGTGGATCGGGTCGATGCCGGGGCCGTAGTCCACGATCTGCACCCGCGCGCCCGGTGCACGCAGGGCCGGTTCGCGCGACACCGTTGACAGGCGCACCGTGACCCGCCCGCCCGAACCTCCGTATTTTATCGCGTTCTCGATCAGGTTGGTGAACACCTGTTTCAGCTGGTCGTTATCGCCGTTCATGCACACGTCGGTGCCGGGAACATCCGCCTCGAGCTTCACACTCGCTTCGTCCGCAAGGTGGCGCAGGGTGCGCATGGTCGAATCAAGCACATCGTTCAGTACCACCCGTTCGGTGGGCCGGACCCGTTCGTCACTTTCCACCCGGTTCAGCGACATGAGGTCCCCAACCAGCCGGTTCATCCGCTCGGCTTCGGTCTGCATGATGTCCAAGAATCGTGCCGCAGCCACCTTGTCTTCGCGCGCGGGACCGCGCAGGGTCTCGATGAACCCCATGAGGGCCGTCAGCGGCGTGCGCAATTCGTGGCTGACATTTGCCACGAAATCGCGCCGCATCTGGCTGGCTTGCTCCATGGGCGTCATATCCTCGAACACCAACAGCGCGACCCCTGCCCCGCGCGCGCCGACGCCAAGGGCAGCCCGGCAACTGACGCGAAACGTGGTGTCCTGCACCCCGTCATTGCCCAGGTAACGCGTGCTTTGTGGCGTGCCGTCGCGCAGCACCGCCTCGACCGCGTCCAACAGCGCGGGTTGGCGCAACATGGTGACATAGTTGCGCCCCAGCGCCTGCTGCCCGATCAGGGTCAGCGCTTCGGCATTGGCGGCGACGATCCGTTCGGAGCCGTCGATGGCCAGCGCAGGCAGGGGAATCGCGGACAAAAGAGAGTCAAGCACTTCATCCCCCATTTGATGCCCCCTAGCCTGTCGCGGCTTGCACGGCGGCGGTGAAGACGTCGCACAAAGCCTGCGGATCCTCCAGACCGACCGAGACGCGAAAGAAGCCTTCGGACATGCCCAGTTCGGCGCGTTTGGCGGCCGTCAGCGCGCGGTGCGAGGACGAGGCGGGATGTGACAGGGTCGTGCCCACATCGCCCAGCGTCGGCGCAAAGCTGAGCCCCTCGGCACCGCGCGCCAGGGCGTTGGCGGCGTCGCGGCTGTCTGTGACTTCGAAACTGACCATGTTGCAGTATTTGCCTTTCAGCAGTGCCTCGGCCCGCGCGTGGTCGGGATGATCGCGGCGCGCAGGGTAAATCACGCGCTTGACCCCCGGCAGGGTGGCAAGGTGTTCGGCAAGGATCGCGGCTGTGGATTGCGCCCGCTCGAAGCGCAAGTTGAAGGACAGCATGCCCCGCTCGGCCAACCAGCAGTCAAACGGGCTGGGTGACATCCCCGCCGTTACCGTGAAAACGCGCAACCGGTCGTTCAGGGCCTGATCCTTGGCCGCGACATAGCCCAGCATCACATCCGAATGCCCCGCCAGCAGTTTGGTCACCGAATGGATCACGATGTCCGCACCGTGATCGAACGCCTTGAAGGCGCGCGGGGTGGTGAAGGTGTTATCGACCACAAGCAGCACGCCGGTTTCGCGCGCAAGAGCGGACAGGCCAAGGATGTCGGCGACGCGCAAGGTTGGGTTCGACACCACCTCGACCAGAATTAGTCTGGTCTCAGGACGGATCGCGGCGCGCACGTCCGCGACATTGCCGGGATCGACCATGGAGGTCTCAATCCCCAGACGCGGCAGGTCTTCGGACATCATCCGCAAGCTGCGACCATAAAGCTGGTTTCCCCCGATCACGTGGTCCCCGGCCTTGGTCAACCCCAGCAGCACCGCAGAAACCGCAGCCATACCCGAGGACACGACAACGCCCATATGCGGCGCCCCCTCCATCGCGTCGATGGTGCGCGCGACGACGTCGGCGTTGGGATGCCCCTCGCGGCTGTAGGTATAGCCGTGCAGGCCCCCTTCGTACTGCTGGTCCAGCATGTCGGGCGTGTCGCTGGCATAGACCACCGACGGGCTCAGCGGCGTGGCCACGGGGCGCGACGCACTTTCGGGTAACGGCACCGGCCGCATGATGGAGCCGCGGTCGTTTTTCATGGTGTCACCTGTTTCATCTGGTCGCGAAAACGACGCATGTTGTCCTGATAGTGCAGGGCGGAGACGCGCAAGCCCTGAATGGCGTCCTCGTCCAGTTGACGCACCACTTTCCCCGGCATGCCCATCACGAGGCTACCGTCGGGGATATCCTTGCCTTCGGTGATCAGGGCCCCTGCCCCGATCAGGCAGTTCTTGCCGATCTTGGCCCCGTTCAGCACCGTCGCCCCCATCCCGATCAGCGTGTTGTCGCCAATGGTGCAGCCATGCAGCATGACCTTGTGCCCGATAGTGCAGCCCGTGCCAATGGTCAGGGGAAAGCCTGCGTCGATGTGCATGACGCAGTTTTCCTGCACGTTGGTGCCTGCGCCGATCCGGATTTCCTCGTGATCGGCGCGGATGGTGGTGCCGAACCAGATGCTTGCAGCTTCTTCGACGATGACCTTGCCGATCAGGTTCGCATCCGGTGCGATCCACGTGTCATCCGCAATCTGGGGACTGTGGTCCCCAAGGGCATAGATGGTCATTTCAACTCCTCGAACTGGGTTTGCAGGGCGCGGACGTGGTCGGTCAGGTCGGGCTGTTGCAGGCGGCGCAGTCGGGTGGCGGAAATGATGGTTCGCAGCTGGGCCTCGGTATGGTCGAGCGTGTCGTTGACCAGCACGAAGTCGTAGGAATCCCAGCGGCTGATCTCGTCCCAGCTTTTGCGCATCCGCTTCTTGATCACATCATCGCTGTCCTGATTGCGGGTGACAAGGCGACGGTGCAATTCGTGGATCGACGGGGGCAGCAAAAAGATCGACAGCGTATGCGCCCCAAGGTCCGAGTTGCGGATTTGCTGTGCACCCTGCCAGTCGATATCGAACAGCACGTCGTGACCTGCGTCAATCGCCTCGGCCACCGGGACCTTGGGCGAGCCATAGAAGTTGCCGAAAACATGGGCGTGTTCCAGCATCTCGCCGCGTTTCACCGCACCTTTGAAGTCATCGACGGATACGAAATGATAGTGCTCCCCATCCGTCTCGCCGGGGCGTGCATCACGCGTTGTGGAAGAGACAGAGAACACGATGTCATTGTCCCAGTCGCGCAAACGGTGAGCCAGCGTACTTTTGCCCGCGCCGGACGGCGAGGACAGGATGATCAGCAGCCCGCGCCGCTTGGTCTGGTCGGTTGTCATCGTCTATTCCACGTTCTGCACTTGCTCGCGCATCTGGTCGATCAGCGCCTTCAGCGCAAGGCCGACGCGCGTGAGGTCGGCATTCTGCGCCTTGGAGCAAAGCGTGTTGGCCTCGCGGTTAAATTCCTGCATCAGGAAATCCAGCTTGCGCCCCACGGCCTCGCCGCTCTGCAGCAAGGTGCGTGCGGCGTCCACATGGGTGTGCAGGCGGTCGATTTCTTCGGTCACGTCGGCCTTGACGGACAGCAGCGCCAGTTCCTGCGCGACGCGGTCAGGGTCAGCCCCGTCCGCGTTGTCGAGCACGCGGGCGAGGTTCAGTTTCAGGGTTGCGGCGACGTCTGCGCGGCGCGCCTCGGCAAGTGCGGCGGCTTCTGTGGTCAGTGCCGCGACCTCGTCCAGTTGCGCGGTCAGGACCGCGCGCAGGGCCGCGCCCTCGCTCAGGCGCATCGCGTCAAAGGCGTCGATCAGGGCGGGCAGTTCTGCCAGCAATGCGGCGCGTAGCGGGGCCGGGTCATCCGCTGTCACACCCTGTTCCAGAACGCCGCGCATGGCGGCGATGTCGCTGGTGCGCGACGGGGCCAGCGACAGACCCTTGTCCATCGCCTCGGCCTCGATCGCCAGCAGGGCCTGCACGGCGGCATGCATCTGGGCGGTGTTGAGGCTGAGGCTGGCCGAGGCATCCTCGCGGTTCAGGCGCAGCGACAAGGTCACATTGCCCCTTTTGGTGCGCGCGAGAACAAGTGGTCTGATCGCAGCCTCAAGCCCTTCGATCCAGTCCGGCACACGCAGGCGCAGATCCAGCCCCTTGCCGTTTACGCTGCGCAGGTCCCACGTCCAGCGGAACGGGTCCATGCTGCCGGTCGTTGCGGCGAAGCCTGTCATCGAACGCAAGCCGCTCGTATCAGAAGCAGTCGAGCGGAATGCGTTGGTTCCGGAAGAATTCGCACGCGGTTGGCGCGACTTGGGTGCTGTACTCATGGCATTGCGTTTAGGGGGTCCAGAGGGCTCAGGCAAGCCAAAGCGAAATGGTTTGCCACCCACAGATAGGTTAACCATGTGTTACGATTTGGCCCCCTCAATGACACAATTTGGTCCATATTGATCACACAAGAAGCGTCCCGTTGGGCGCCTCGGACGATGAAGAGTGACCAAGGGACGCAGATGATGGACAAATCGAACCAGAGCCCCCACAATATTCTCAACATGACAGAATTTCGCGCAGAAGTTGGATATTCCGCAATTTCGCAGGTCGAGGCCTATTGGGAAGGGCTGCGCGGTGCGCGGCTGATGCCCAAGCGGTCCGAGATCGACCCGCGTGGCATCGAATCCGCCCTTGAACACACGTTTGTTCTGGAACGCATCGCGCCCGGCATGGCACGTATCCGCATCGCGGGCAGCCATCTGAGCGATCTTATGGGTATGGAAGTGCGGGGCATGCCCCTGACTTCACTGATCACTCCGCCCTGCCGGCGCCAGATCAACGACCTGATCGAAGATGTGTGCCAGCGTCCGGCCACCTGCGAGGTGCGCCTGAGTGCCGAAGTCGGCATGACCAAGCCGCACATGGATGCGCGACTGCTGCTGTTGCCGCTCAAAAGCGATCTGGGCGATGTCAGCCGGATCCTTGGCTGTCTGGTGGCACAGGGCGACATCGGACACACGCCGCGCCGCTTTGATGTGGTGGGCTCGAAACTGCGGGCGGTAACCGCGCAATCGTCTCTGCCCGCAGTGCCCAAACCGTCGCCCAAGCGGCAAGACATTCCCGCCCGCGCGGATGGGTTCGCCGAAGCGCCGCGCGCGTTCAAATCGCACACGCCACGCCCCGAAGTGCCCTATCTTCGCGTGGTCAAGTCCGACGACTGATCTGCACTAGCGCCAAACATTAAAAAACGCGCGTAACAATCTGGTTGCGCGCGTTTTTTATCTTTCAATCTGCACCTTAACTGGCTGCGCGTTCGCTGTTGCGAGAGGCGCGCAGCGACGACAGTTCCTCGGCCACAAGGAACGCCAGTTCCAAGGACTGCGACGCATTCAGGCGCGGGTCACAGGCGGTGTGGTAGCGGTCGCTCAGGTCCTCGTCAGTAACCGCGCGCACGCCGCCGGTGCATTCGGTCACGTCCTGACCGGTCATTTCGAAATGCACACCGCCCGGAATCGTGCCTTCGGAGGCATGAATACCAAAGAATTCGCGCACTTCACGCAGGACCGATTCAAAGGGCCGTGTCTTGTAACCGGTCGAGGATTTGATCGTGTTGCCATGCATCGGATCGCAGACCCATGTCACATTGGCGCCCTCGTCACGCACGGTCTTGATCAGGCGCGGCAGGTGTTCACCCACGGCCCCCGCCCCGAACCGAGCGATCAGCGTCAGGCGGCCCGCCTCGTTGTCGGGATTCAGCTTGGTCATCAGCGCCTTGAGGTCATCGGTGGTCATGCTGGGCCCGCATTTCAGGCCGATTGGATTCAGCACGCCGCTGGCGAATTCCACATGGGCGCCGTCAGGCTGACGGGTACGGTCCCCGATCCAGATCATATGCCCCGAGCCTGCCAGCCATTTGCCCGAAGTCGAGTCGACGCGCGTCAGCGCCTCTTCGTATTCAAGAAGCAGGGATTCGTGGCTGGTATAGAATTCAACTGTCGAAAACTCGTGCGTGGTTTCAGCGTCGATACCGGCAGCGGCCATGAAATCGATCGTGTCCTGAATGCGGTTGGCGATTTCCAGGTACTTTTCCGCCTCGCCCCCGGTCGCAAAGCCAAGGGTCCACGAATGGACCCGGTGCATGTCGGCAAAACCACCCGTCGAAAAGGCGCGCAGCAGGTTCAGCGTGGCAGCCGCCTGTGTGTAGGCCTGCAGCATCTTTTTCGGGTCCGGAATGCGGGACTCGGGGGTAAAGTCCAACTCGTTGATGATGTCACCGCGATAGCTGGGCAACTCGACGCCATTGACCGTCTCGGTCGGGGCAGAGCGCGGCTTGGCGAATTGCCCAGCCATGCGGCCCAGCTTGATCACCGGCACCTTGGCGCCGTAGGTCAGCACCATGGCCATCTGCAACATCACCTTGAACGTGTCGCGAATGCCGTCGGCGCTGAATTGTTCAAAAGATTCGGCGCAATCGCCGCCCTGCAACAGGAATGCCGTGCCGCGCGAGGCGTCGGCCAGATGCGCTTTGAGACGACGTGCTTCGCCCGCAAACACCAGCGGCGGATATTTCGACAGCTGCGCTTCGACCGCATGCAAGGCATCCGGGTCGGTATAATCGGGCATCTGTACCCGGGGCTTGGCGCGCCAGTCAGATTTTGTCCAATTGCTCATCGTCTCTCTCCGCAAAACTGTTGGCGATAACGCCGTCGCGCCCCTCTATACAAAAGGTCGTCCCGCGTGACCATATCACAAATGCGGCCTATTGACGTCGCGTTTGCCTCATGCACAAGGTGCGCGTCAGCCAAAACGCGGGCAGTGCCATGACGCTGTTCGCCCTTTAGGATAAAGTCGCGATGTCGACCACGCGCCACGCAACCCAGACCCGACCGGCGGCCGATCCGCCCAAGCGTTTCGTTTTCGTCCTATTGAACAACTTCACTCTGCTGTGCTTTTCCGCCGCTCTCGAAAGCCTGAGAATCGCGAACCGGATGGCGGGCAAGGACATCTACAGCTGGCGCATCATCGGCGAAGGTGGGGACGTGGCCTATTGTTCGGCCGGCACCGGGTTCAAGCTGGACGGCGATCTGGACGAGGTCGCGCGCGATGACACGGTCATGGTCTGTGGCGGAATCGACGTACAGGCCGCCACCTCCAAGCGGCTCCTGGGTTGGTTGCGCCGCGAGGCGCGCAAAGGCGCCCAGATGGGCGGTCTTTGCACAGCCGCCTATTCGCTGGCCAAGGCCGGGCTGCTGGACGGCAAGCGCGCCACCATTCACTGGGAAAACCAGGACAGCTTTATCGAGGAGTTTCCCGAGGTCAATCTGACCAAATCCGTCTTTGTCGTGGACGACAAACGTCTGACAACTGCCGGGGGGACGTCATCCATCGACCTGATGCTCAAGCTGATTGCCGACGATCAGGACGAACAGCTGGCCAACGCGGTCGCCGACCAACTGATCTATTCCTCGATCCGCACCGATCAGGACACCCAGCGCCTGTCCGTGCCCACCCGCATCGGCGTGCGCCATCCCAAGCTGAGCCAAGTGATCCAGATCATGGAACAGAACATCGAGGAACCGATAAGCCCCTCGATCCTTGCAAAGGATGTGGGCATGTCCACGCGCCAGCTGGAACGGCTGTTCCGCCGTTATCTGAATCGCTCGCCCAAGCGGTATTACATGGAACTGCGCCTGCAAAAGGCGCGCAACCTGCTGATGCAGACTGATATGAGTGTGATCAACGTGGCCCTTGCCTGCGGCTTTGCCTCGCCCAGCCATTTTTCGAAATGCTACCGCGCGCACTACGACACGACGCCCTATCGCGAGCGTGGCACCCACGCAGCGCGCCTGTCGATCTAGGCGTTCTGCCCCGACATCGCCTTACCGCCTCCGCACCCATGCCCGAATGTCAGGGCATAAACATGGATCATGACCCAGTCCTGTTCCGATATGTCACCGCGCATGCGCCTGTTCGAACTGCTGCGCCAGCAGAACATGGCGAAGCGCAGGACGCACAAACACGTCCACGGTAACCCGCACGCCGACGTTGACCGGTTTCTGGCTGAGGCGATCCGGTCCTTGTTCAACGACGCGCGCCCATCACGTCCGTGACCATGCGTGACCGTCCTGATTTTCGAGCAAATTGGGTTTTTCTTGTGCAAAAAGTCCATTCGGACCGCGTGCGGACCCGTACAGCATCTTGAACGAACCCCGAATAGCTGCGACTGACTGAGTTGCTGCCAAACACCGTATCTGCGCCTTATTTTGACCGGTTCGCCTTTATCTGCTCACATGTCACTGCACAGTCCCAAAATTCCGCGCCATGCCCGTGTGTTCGAAATCCTGCGCCAAGGCGACCTTGCCGCGGATGTGTCGCATTACGTGCA
Organism: uncultured Rhodobacterales bacterium; assembly: GCA_964351755.1. Classification (GTDB taxonomy): domain Bacteria; phylum Pseudomonadota; class Alphaproteobacteria; order Rhodobacterales; family Rhodobacteraceae; genus Tateyamaria. The sequence continues at coordinate 8,960 of CAYGPT010000052.1, forward strand.
GGAATTTGCAGCGACCCCGCCGCGCAGGGAACAGATCGAAGCGTTCAGGCAGACGGCACTCCGGTCGTTTGAACACTCAGACGGCGTCGCTGCCGGCGCGAAACCCCGTCGCAACCACAAATTTTTCCGAACTGTCGGCGCGTGACGCGGGCGGTTTGACGTTGGCGACCTTGGCAAACCGCTGCTTGAGCAGCTTTTGCAAGGACCCTTCGGCCCCACCCGCCAGCGTCTTGGCGACAAAAGTGCCCCCGTCCTCCAGCACGTCAAAGGCGAAATAGGCCGCCGCCTCGCACAGCGCGATGATGCGCAAATGGTCAGTCTGCTTGTGCCCCGATGATGCGGCGGCCATGTCTGACATCACAACATCCGCGCGTCCTCCAAGCCATTCCTTGACCTTGAGATCGGCGTCGTCTTCCATGAAATCCAACTGGTGTAATTCGCAGCCCGCGATGGGCTCCATTTCCTGGAGGTCAATGCCCAGAATGGTGCCTTGCGACTTGCCCGACTTTTCGCCCAGCACGTTGCAGCGCTTGACCGCGACCTGACACCAGCCACCCGGGGCGGCGCCAAGGTCGACAATGCGCGCGCCGGGTACCAGAAACCGGAATTTGTCATCGAGTTCGAGAATCTTGTAGGCCGCGCGCCCGCGATAGCCTTCGGCCTGCGCCCGTTTCACATAAGGGTCATTCAGTTGGCGTTGCAACCACCGGGTCGAGGACAGCTTGCGCCCGCGCGCCGTCTTGACCTTGACCTTCAGTTCGCGCTGGCCGCGCCCGGATGTGTTCTTGCCTGTGGGTGTCTTTGCCACGTCAGTCACCTCTTTGCTCAGCGGATGCGATACCCCGCCCCTGCGCGCGCTGCAAGTCGCACGCCCTATTCCCCGCGGTGCGCCGAGGTTCTGGCCCCTTTGGGACGCACCGATTGTTCTTCAAGCACGCCATCTGCGCTCATCTGCGCATAAAGCAGCCCCTCTCGCAGGCCCCGGTCCGCCACCGACAGCCTGTCGGTGGGCCAGCAGCGCATGAGGGCCTGAAGGATCGCCGCCCCCGACATGATCAGCGCGTGGCGGTCCGATCCGATACGCGGGTCCGCCCGTCGTCCGCCCGGCCCCATGTCGAGGTAGGAGCGGATCACCGCATCGATCTGCGCGCTTGTCATACGCAACCCGTCCACCTTGGTGCGGTCATAGCGCTTGAGCCCCAAATGCGAGGCCGCGACGGTCGTGACTGTGCCAGAAGTGCCGACGATCTGGAACCGTTCGGTCGGCTCGGTCGCGTGATAGGGGGAAAAGTCGGCGAGGTTTTCCTCGAAAAACCAGCTCATCAGGGCGAACCGCGCGGCGTCGTCTTCGACATCGTTGAACTGTTCGCGCAACGTCGCCACGCCAAGGGGTACGCTGATCCAGTCCACGACGCGCGCCTCCGGAACATCCGTCACCGCTTTGGTAAAACCCGAATGCAGCCGCATGATGGCCTGCGGGCGGTCCAGTTTGGCCACTTGGGACAGGTCGATCCAGACCAGTTCGGTCGACCCGCCCCCGATATCGACCACCAGCAGGTTTTCCGTCTTGGGGCTGACCAGCGGCGCACAAGAGATCACGGCAAGGCGCGCTTCTTCCTCGGTCTCGATGATGTCGAGGCGCAGCCCCGTTTCGCGGTGGACCCGGTCGATGAATTCGCCCGCGTTCACGGCCCGTCGACAGGCTTCGGTCGCGACCAGGCGCATGCGCCTGACCTTGTGGCGCTTGAGCTTTTGCTGACAGATGCGCAGCGCCTGCACCGTGCGCGTCATCGACCCGCGTGACAGCTTGCCAGACCGTTCCAGCCCCAACCCAAGCTGCACCGATTTCGAGAAACTGTCGACGACATGAAACCCCGCGCCTCGCGGCTCGGCGATCAACATCCTGCAACTGTTGGTGCCCAGATCAAGCGCGGCATAAAGCTCGGGCGATCCAGGGGCACGTGGCACGGGCGGCACCCCTGTATAGGGGCTGCTGTTTACAGTCGCGCCCGCACCTTGGGGACGCTTTGGCGCCATCTTGCGCGCCTTTCATATCGAGTTGAGAGAACGTTATGTCCTATGACACAATCGCGCAAGTGGCTTGCCTCGTGCGCCTCAGCACACACGGTCGTGGGCGTCGGGATAAATCTGTTTGAGGAAGTCATACTCCTCTTTCAGCCACGGGCGCAGCGCGTCCCATGTTTCGGGCGACAGATCGTCATCCGCCAGCCGATAGGTGCTTTTGTTTTCCCGCTTGATCGTCACGTCCTCGCCTGTCCATTCAGACAGATCGGTGGCAAGGTCCGTCAGGGACTCGACCCGATGGACTTTGGTGTACTTTTCCAGTTTGGAGCCCGTAAACAGCCACGTGTGCAAGGCGTGGTGTTTGATCGCGGACGAGGCCAGTTTGTACTGTTCGATATTCTGAAAAAAGTAATCCGGGTCGGGATCGGTGGGCAGGTTGTATTCGCCTGAACGAATCTTGGGGCTGTTGTGCAATTCTTTCAACGTCACGACGCGATTTGTGTAGCAGGCAAACAGGCGCTTGACCGGGTCGCGCACGACCGTAAAGCGAAACCAGTCCTCGGGCACTTCGCCCCACCTGTGCGGGCGAAATCGCCTGGTCGGGTAAAGCACGTGCCATTTGCCATTCTCGACCCTTGGTGCGCGCAACATGCCGATATCCACGGCGGGATCCAGTTCCGCCAGCGCACGTTTGACAGTCGAACACGCCGCCTTTGGCAAGGCCATATATGCAAGCCTTTGAGAATCTATACGAATTGCCATTTTACCTGCTCGATTTCAGTCCAGAACAGTCTGTCCTGTTTCACCTTCAAATGCATGATCCGTCAGGCCGCCATAGCGTAGTGGGCCGCGATAAACGGGTTGATAAAGTACCCTTCAAGATGGCGGTATTCATGATCAAGCCGCTCAGCCAGCGCCTGCTGCGTTCTTGGTTTCAGGTCCTGCACCCTCAGCGGGTTATCTGTCGGGCTGAAATGCGGCACCTTTACCTCGCGCCCCACCAAAGTGCTCAGGTCCGTCTGCAATGTCGGGATTTCGGCGGTGCGATAGACGCGTGAATACCGGGTTAGGTCCGCACCTGTGAATACCACGGCCGGCAGTGCGTGATGCTTGATCGACGAGGATATCGCGGTGTAGGCACTGAGGTTCTGAAAGAAAAAGTCCGGATCCGGGTCCGCTGGCAAGTTGATCCGACCACGTCGAATGTTGCGGCAATGGTGCAATTCGCCCAAGGCCACCACCCGGTTCGTGTAGACCGCCAGCAGCCGTTTCAGCGGATCGCGCACCACGGTAAAGCGAAAGTGGTCCTGAACGTGCTGCCACCGGTGCATGCGAAAGCGCAGCGTCGGGTAAAGGCGATGGACCTGCTTTTGATTGAATGCGTCGGGGTCATCGCACCTGTGCGCGGGGTCGATTGCGGCCAACGTTGCCTTCACCGACGCGCACGCCGCCTTGGGGACTGCCATATAGGCCAGTCGCATGGGGTCTACCCGGATAACCATGTCGCCTGCTCGTTTGTTTTTATGAGTTTTTTTCAGTTTACCCCAAAGTTCATATACGCGAAGACCGTTTCTGAAAATTATCGCGTGCTGTTGCACAAGCGACTCACGTTATGCGGGCAAGTCGCAACCAAGGTCGCACTTGTCGAAAATGAGCCGCGAAGCGGCCCCGTGGTGCCTTACACGGGGCCAACCTTATTGGAGGAATCACATGCCCGACGTCACCATCGTCTATTGGCGCGACATCCCGGCACAGGTCATTGTGGGCAAGGGGCGGCGTGGGTCCAAGCGCCAGTTGGCCGAACGGTTCGAACAGGCCATCGACCGTGCCGCGATGAAGGTGAATGCCAAGGATGCGGACGCCTATCTGGCCGAATGGCGCAAGGCTGATCCTTACCCCGTGGACGGCGAACCCGATGCCGTGGCCGAAGCCGAAGCCGTGCGTCTGGAAACCGAATATGACACCGCCCGCATCAAGGCGCTGATCGACAATGAAGGTTGGGCAGAAGGCCCACGCACATAAATGTCGGGCCGAAGGCCCACGCACTTAAATGTCGGGCAGAAGGCCCACGCACGTAAATGTCGGGCCGAAGGCCCACGCACAAACAGGTAGGGCCTGAGCCCATCAAAGGAGCGCCGCCATGGCATTGCTGAACTTCAAGAAAGACGACACCGTCGTCCCCGGCACGCTCAGCCCCGAGGTTGAAGCGTTCCTGCAAGGCTACTCCATCGAGGTCATGCCCCGCACCGCCGAAAAGGTCGAGGATTTCCGCGCCCTGCTGCCCGCAGGCACCCGCGTCTACATCGCCCATATCGAAGGCACCCCGATCGAAGACATGGTCGCCACCGCCAAGCGTCTGAACGCTGATGGTTTCCCGGTCATGCCCCACTTCCCGGCGCGCATCATCCAAAACAAGGCGACGCTGGCCGACTGGGTCGCCCGCTATCAGGGCGAGGCGAACGTGGATCAGGCCCTGCTGCTGGCCGGGGGCGTCGACAAACCCTATGGCGATTTCCACTCCTCCATTCAGTTGATGGAAACCGGCGTGTTCGACGCGGCAGACTTCAAGCGCCTGCACGTCGCGGGCCACCCCGAGGGCAACAAGGACATCGACCCCGATGGCGGTCTAAGAAACGTGGACGAGGCCCTGCGATGGAAGCAGAAGTTTTCCGAAACGTCTGACGCCAAGATGGCCATCGCCACCCAGTTCGCGTTCGAGGCTGGACCGATCATCGCATGGGCCGACAGCCTGAAAGCCGCCGGGATCGACCTGCCCATCCATATCGGTATTGCGGGCCCGGCCAAGCTGCAAACCATGATCAAATTCGCCATCGCCTGCGGTGTGGGCGCATCCCTGCGCGTTCTGCAACGCCGGGCCAAGGATGTGACCAAGCTGCTGATGCCGTTCGAGCCCACGGAGGTGATCAGCCAACTGGCCGCGCACAAGGCCGCCAACCCGGATTTCAACATCGCTCAGGTGCACTTCTTTCCGCTGGGGGGCATCAAGACGAACGCACATTGGGCGATCCAGAACGGCGGATCGGCGGCGGTGCCTGCGGGTTAGTGCCGCTGGGCTGTGATCGCGACGTAGAGCGCCGTGGCCACTTGCGCCACGGTGTCCTTGTCTACGAGGCCGAGGCATCCTGCCCCATAGATGGCCGCGAGGCCCGCATAGGCAGCGCGATGGCACCAAATGGCTTTGGTCAGTTTCTCAGTCACTTTTGCAAGTTGTTCAATCATTGTGGTCTCTCCCACTTGAAGTTGAACAAGGGCCCTTGCTACGCTCCGTCGGAACGCAGGACCAATTTGGCTGCGATGGGGTCGGATTACCCGACTGCAAAAGTCTGAACTTGTGGGGCTTTTTGGGGTTTTGTCGGGATTTGTAGGGAAAACGGGTGCCTAGTTTCGGTGAACGCTTCGGTGCGTTGATCGCGGCCAAGCGGGAAGAGCACGGGTTGAGCTTTGCTCAACTCGCCGTCGCGGCATATGGCGACGACGGCAAAGGGGGCGAGTCGCGCAAGGCCGACGTGCAAAAGCTGGAAGCGGGTGGCTCGCGTAAACCCAACGCCGCCACCATCCGCAAATATCGGCTCGCACTGGACCTGACCCAAGAGGAAATAGACGCTTGCCGCACGGCGCAAGAGATCGAACTGGCGCAATTCGCGCGGCAATTGTTCGAGGTCATTGCCGAAGCGGCCAAGGCATCGGGGCTGTCCGAAGACCTCGCGCTGGCCGTCTCCGACCACTACGCGCAAAACAACGCCGGCAACTTCGAAGGGGCGCTGGCCGGGTTGAAAGACGCGCTAAAAGAGGCGGCCAAGGAACTGGAACGCGGCCGCCTGCCCTCGAATTACGAACAGGCCGTGGACACCATCGTCGCCCGCATCAATGCGCTCAATCAGGACGGCGAGGTCGATCAGGCCTATGCCGATTTGCAGGTCGAGGCCGCGCGGCGGGCCGAAGCGCGCGCGCAGCAAACCGCCGAAGATGGCCGCATCCTTGATATGCTGATTACGCAAGCGACACTGGCCAATGATGCGGACGGATTGGCCGAGGCGCATTTGCAACGCATTCGCCTTGAAAGCCCCGGTGCGGAAGACAGCTTTCATCGCTTGCGTGATTTGTGGCGAGAGCGCTATGAGGACGGTCTGCGTTTTGGCACGCCGTTTGCACTTGACGCTGCGGCGGGCCTTGCGCGGAAATGCGCCGCGATTGCCCCTACATCTTACTTGTGCGCGATGGCGCAAAACGACCTCGCTGTTGCGCTGCGCAACCAAGGCACCCGCACCCAAGGGCCAAAGGGTGCCGCCCTGCTGGGCGAAGCGGTGGACAACTACCGCGCCGCCTTGCGCGTGCGCACCGAGGTGGATTATCCGCTGGACTGGGCCATGACCATGCAGAACCTCGCCGTTGCGCTGGAAATCCAAAGCACCCGTACCCAAGGGCCAAAGGAGGCCGCGCTGCTGGGCGAGGCCGTGGACAGCTACCGCGCCGCCTTGCGCGTGTTCACTGAGGCGGAGCATCCGGTGGACTGGGCGATGACCATGCAGAACCTCGCCGTTGCGCTGGAAATCCAAAGCACCCGTACCCAAGGGCCAAAGGAGGCCGCGCTGCTGGGCGAGGCCGTGGACAGCTACCGCGCCGCCTTGCGCGTGTTCACTGAGGCGGAGCATCCGGTGGACTGGGCGATGACCATGCAGAACCTCGCCATTGCGCTACGCAAGCAAGGCACTCGCATCCAAGGGCCAGAGGGGGCCGCGCGGCTGGGCGAAGCGGTGGACAGCTACCGCGCCGCCTTGCGCGTGTACACCGAGGCGGAGCATCCGGTGGACTGGGCGATGACTATGCAGAACCTCGCCATTGCGCTGGAAATCCAGGGCACTCGCACCCAAGGGCCGGAGGGGGCCGCGCTGCTGGGCGAAGCGGTGGACAGCTATCGCGCCGCCTTGCGCGTGTTCACCGAGGCGGATCATCCGGTGCAGTGGGCCATGACCATGCAGAACCTCGCCGGTGCGCTGCAGACCCAAGGCACCCGCACCCAAGGGCCAAAGGGAGTCGCCCTGATGGGCGAGGCGGTCGACAGCTACCGCGCCGCCTTGCGCGTTCGCACCGAGGCGGATCATCCGGTGCAGTGGGCGATGACGCAGGAGAATATGGCAATCGCAGAACTGGCGCGGGCACTACATGACACCACCGCCGACCCGCGCCCGCATCTGGAGGCGGCATTGGTCCATGTGGACAACTCTCTGCGAGTCTATGACGCCGACCACATGTCCTTCTACTACACCAAAGCCTCCGCCCTGCGCGACGAACTCCTGGCCGCCCTAAACGCCCTGCCCTCATCATCTTCATGAACACAAACCGGGCTGACGTCGCGCCTGCGTCCGGCTATGTCGCATCAACACCGCCCCCGCGCGCATCACGCGCGTAGGGTCCGCCCAAAGCGCCAAGAAGAAAGCCACTCTCATGACTCGCACCATCGTCGAATCCAAGACCAAGACAGCCATCATCGGCTTTGACCAGCCGTTCTGCGTCATCGGTGAACGCATCAACCCCACAGGCCGCAAGATCCTGAACGAAGAGTTGGAGCGCGGCGATTTTTCCCGTGTCGAGGCCGACGCCATCGCGCAGGTCGCCGCCGGGGCCACGATGCTCGACATCAACTCGGGTGCGGTGTTTTCCGGCAAGATGGCCGAGGACCCGCGTTATGCCGACAACAACTTTGTCGAGCCGATGCTGATGACCGAACTGGTCAACCGCGTGCAGGCCATCGTAGATATCCCGCTGTGCATCGACAGCTCGGTTCCCGGCGCGCTGGAGAACGGGCTGGCCGCCTGCGAGGGTCGGCCCCTGCTGAACTCGGTCACGGGCGAAGAGGAACGGCTGGAACTGGTCCTGCCGCTGGTCAAGAAATACAACGTGCCAGTGGTGGCGATCAGTAACGACGACACCGGGATTTCCGAAGACCCCGACGTGCGCTTTGCCGTGGCCAAGAAGATCGTGGAGCGCGCCGCCGATTTTGGCATTCCGGCCCATGACATCGTGGTCGACCCGCTGGTGATGCCCATCGGCGCCATGGGCACTGCCGGCTTGCAGGTGTTCACGCTTGTGCGCCGCCTGCGCGAGGAACTGGGGGTCAACACGACCTGCGGGGCCTCCAACATCTCGTTCGGGCTGCCCAACCGGCACGGGATCAACAACGCCTTCCTGCCGATGGCGATGTGCGCGGGCATGACCAGCGCCATCATGAACCCGGTCGCCCTGCCCGTCGGCCCGACCCGGATCGCGGAAAAGCGCGCCGAAGTGGCCGCCGCCGGGATCATGCTGCCCGAGGACATGGATGACGAGGCGTTCGTGCAGATGTTCGGGCTTGGGTCCACCCTGCCCCGCGCGGGCAAGGAAATGGAGGCCATTCGTGCAGCCAACTTCCTGACCAACAATGACGAAGGCGGCGGCGAATGGATCAGGTTCAACCGCGTGGCCCCCAAGGCGGGCCAGGAAGGACGCGGACGTGCAGGCCGCACCGGAGGGCGCCGCCGCGCCTGACCGAACGTTCCGAGCAGTTCCTGAAACCCGCGCCCCGTACCGGCGCGGGTTTTTTCGTGGGGTGTCGAAAATGTGCGGCGGGTCACAGAACTGGTAACCCGGTCTTAACAGACCGTCCGCTACACCACCCGAAGATGTGATGGCGGAGGGTCCGTAGATGTCAAAGCAAGCTGATAATCGGGCCGTGGTGCACCATGGCTGACGCGATCTGCCTGCCCGCCAAACTGGACACCGTCGCGCTGCGCGATTTGTGCACCGACCTGACACGCGCGCTCGGCGAAAGGGAATTGCGCCTCGACGCAGGCGACGTGACGCATATGGGTGCTTTGGGGGCACAGATGATCCTTGCTGCAGCCCGCGACCTGCGCGCCTGCGGCGGCGCATTCGAAATCGTCGCCATCAGCGACCGCGCCCGCGACCAACTGGCCATGATGGGCCTTTCACCAGACTTTTCGGAGGATGCCCAATGAGCCTGCAAGTCCTAGCCGTGGATGACAGCCGAACGATGCGCGACATGATCCGCTTTGCACTCGAACCCGCCGGTTTTACGGTACACACCGCCGATGACGGGATTCACGGCGCCGAAGTGCTGTCCATGATCGCACCGGACGTGATCATAACCGACATCAACATGCCGCGCATGGACGGGTTCGGCTTTATCGACGTAGTGCGTGAACGCAGCGATCACCGCTCGACACCAATCCTTGTCCTGACGACGGAGGCCGCGCCCGAATTGAAAATGCGTGCCCGCGCGGCAGGCGCGACAGGCTGGATCGTCAAACCCTTTGACCCGGTCAAACTGGTCAAGGCATTGCAGATGGTTGCCGGATAGGACTTGTCGATGACAATACCCGATCCCATGGCCGAAATCCGCGCGTCCTTCTTTTTGGAGTGCGAGGAACTTCTTGAGGCGATGCAGGACGGCCTTCAGCAGATGGACGGCGGGACGGATGACAGCGAAACCATTCACGTGGTCTTTCGCGCCGTCCATTCGATCAAGGGCGGCGCAGGAGCGTTTGGTCTTGAGCCTCTGGTGCGTTTTGCGCACCGCTATGAAACCACACTGGACGCAGTGCGCAGCGGAACATTGTCGGTCGACGCGGAACTGATCAAAATATTCTTTCGCGCCACCGACCAGGTGTCCGATCTGGTGCGCGCCTGCCGTGACAACACGGAAATGCCGATTACGCAAGGCAATGCTCTGATCGCGGAACTCGACGCCTATGTCGGCGCAGAGGCTGATGCACCAGACGAAGAAATCGAATTCCAACCTTTGGGACTCAGCCTCGACCTGGACTTCGGTGATGAAGAACCCAAGTCCGGCGCGGTACGCTTTGCGATCCGTTTCGCGCCCGAAACAGAGATGTTCGAGAACGGCAATGACGCCTTTCCGATCCTTGGCGCATTGGCCGGCCTTGGCGAGTGCAAGGTCATGTGCGATACATCGCGACTGCCCGACTTGGCAAACCTCGCCCCCGAGACTCCCTATCTGTCATGGGACATCGAACTGAGCGCGGACGTGGACAAGGCCGAAATCGCTTCGATGTTCGAATTCGTCGAAGGGCTATGCCAATATTCCATCACGCGGATTGACCAGCACCAAGGCGACATCGCTCCGCCCGAAATGATCGCTGATTTTTACCCACCCGCCGATCTTGACACACCACTGCCCCAAGGTTCGCCGGCACCCGTCAAAAAAGCCGGTGCTCCAACCCAGATTGATGCGGCGCAGGCCAGTCCGAATAAACCAGCTGCGGCTGCCAAGACCGTTGTCCGCGTCGATCTTGATCGCATCGAGCGACTGGTCAATCTCGTGGGAGAGTTGGTGATCAATCAGGCCATGCTCGCCCAAAGTCTGCAAAGCGCGGGTCTGTCCCCCCATTGTGACGCGATGAACGGACTTGAGGAATTCCAGCGCCTGACACGCGACATTCAGGACAGCGTGATGATGATCCGCGCGCAACCCGTGAAATCATTGTTTCAAAGGATGTCGCGGATCGTTCGCGAATCCTCTGCTGCTGTGGGCAAAAACGTGCGCCTCGTGAGCGAAGGGGAAAACACCGAAGTCGACAAGACGGTGATTGAACGGCTTGCAGATCCTTTGACACACATGATCCGCAACGCGGTCGATCATGGGCTCGAACCTACGGAAAAGCGACTTGCCGCCGGCAAGAGCGGCGAAGGCTGCGTGCGGCTCAGTGCGGCGCACCGCTCGGGCCGGGTCATCATCGAGGTGTCGGACGATGGTGGTGGGATCAACCGGCCCAAAGTACGGCAAATCGCAATGGACAAAGGTCTGATCCCGACTGATTCAACGCTATCGGACGGTGAAATCGACAACCTCCTGTTCCTGCCCGGGTTTTCGACCGCCAGCGAAGTTTCAGACCTTTCGGGCCGCGGTGTCGGCATGGACGTGGTGCGCACATCGATCCAGTCGCTGGGCGGCCGCATTTCAATCACCTCGGTTCCCGGCGAAGGCACGACATTCTCGATCTCGCTGCCTCTGACGCTTGCGGTTCTTGATGGCATGGTGGTGGACGTTGCCGGTGAAACCCTGGTCCTTCCCCTCAATATGGTGTCCGAAACGCTGACCATCGCGCATGACAACCTGGAAAGCATTCAACCCGGCGTCGATGTTGTTCGAGTGCGCGACGGGTTTGTCCCGCTGTTCGATCTGGGCTACCTGCTAGGCTACCGCGACAGGAAAGACAGCTACATCGATTGCGTCGCGCTGCTGATCATGCATGAGGACGGGAGTCTTGGCGCGCTGATCGTGGACGAAATCCAGGACCAGCGCCAAGTCGTGATCAAGGGGCTCGACGACACGTTCTATCGCGCGCCGGGCATTGCCGCGGCCACGATCCTGGGTGACGGGCAGATCGCGCTCATTCTCGATCCCTCGGACATCATCGCCAAAGCCGCTGACGTGCCATCCCAGCCCCTTTCAAAAATGGAAGCCTGACATGTCCCAAGATCCGTCCATCTCTTTAGAGCCGATCGAATTCCTGACATTCCAGATCAGCGATCAGGAGTATTCCCTGGATATCATGTGCGTGCGTGAAATCCGCGGCTGGACCAAAGCGACGCCGATGCCACATGCACCCAGCTTCATGCGTGGCGTGATCAATCTGCGCGGCACGGTCCTGCCGGTGATGGACCTGGCCGAGCGGCTGGGCCTGCCGGCGAGACCACACTCGGATCGCAATGTGATCATCGTGGTCAAACACGGCGATGCGATGACCGGGCTATTGGTAGATGCGGTTTCGGATATCATCACGCTCAATCCGGCCGATTTGCAGCCTCCGCCCGACGCGGCCACAATCGGCGCACCCGCCATCATAAAGTCGCTGACCCTGATCGAAGATCGGATGATCCGAGTGCTCGATCTGCCCAGCGTGGTCGCTTTTGTGCAACGGGACGCTGCATGATGCGGCAGACGAACCCGCAAGCGACGCTGGACAAGTCCTCGTTCGACGTCATTGCAGCGCTGGCGCATCGTGAAAGCGGGCTGAACATCGTCCCCGAAAAGATGATGATGGTTCAGTCGCGGCTCAGGCATCGCCTGCGCGCGCTCGACCTGCCCGATTTCCAAGCCTATTCCAGACTGCTCGGCTCGACACAGGGCAGCGAAGAGAGACGGCACATGATCTCTGCGCTGACGACGAACGTGTCACATTTCTTTCGTGAGCCACATCATTTCGAACTCCTCACCCAGCGGCTGGCCCCCCGCCTGAAACATCGCATTCTATCGGGTGACAGGATTCGCATCTGGTCCGCAGGATGTTCGAATGGTCAGGAACCGTACTCGATCGCGATGCACTTGGTGGGGCGAGAGCCTGCATTGGCCGATGCGGATTTCAAAATTCTCGCCACCGATATCGACCCCAAGGTCGTGACCTTTGCCCAACAGGGCACCTACCCGTCACAATTTCTGTCCGGCCTGTCCCAAGACGACACGTCGCGCTTCATGCAGGACGCAGATGGCGGGCTACGCGTTGTCGACACGATCCGCAAATGCGTGGCGTTTCGGGAATTGAACCTGCTGGCGGATTGGCCAATGCGTCAACGTTTCGATGCCATTTTCTGCCGCAATGTGGTGATCTATTTCGACCTGGAAACCCAAGCGCGGCTTTGGCCACGGTTCCGGGAGGCCCTCGCAGATGACGGCATGTTCTTTCTTGGCCATTCCGAACGGGTCATGTCACCCGATGTGGTCGGCTTCACGTCGATTGGGCCAACTGCGTACATGAAAACGCCTGCCACAACAGCGCAATCTGCGCCGCATTCAGGAGGACGAAATGGCACTTCGTGATCAAATCCGCATCATGGTGGTCGATGATATGTCGACCAGCCGCGGCATCATCAGCCAGACCCTCGACAGCTTCGGGGTGCGCCATGTCTGTGTGGCCGAAGACGGTGCGGGTGCGCTGGCGACCCTTGCCAAGGCGCCGGTGCATCTGGTGATTTCCGACTACAACATGCCGAATATGGATGGGTTGAAACTGTTGCACCATCTGCGCAGCGGACCAAGGACCAAGGGTATCGGTTTTATCCTGATCACCGGTAGAGCCGAGCAGCAAATCATTGATTACGGACGCAAACTGGGGATGAACAACTACCTGAAAAAACCCTTCGAGGCGCAGGATCTGCGCAAGTGCATCGAAACGGTCGTTGGTCCGCTGTGATGGCGGATGACGGGATGGATGATGCGCGTGTTCTCAGAAACCTCGCGCATCATCTGCGTGGGCTGGCGGTGGACGTGGCGCATGTCGCGGGTGCTGTCTGTGATGTGACGGCAAGCCTCGACCCGCCTCCGGCATCACCAGCCATCAAGCAGCTTCAGAAGATTGACGCACTTGAGCAATCCTTGTCCGATCTGGCTCGGTTGACGGATGCCCTGGCCTGCCCCGCCTCGCAGCGTGACCCTGCCTTGAAATCCCTGCAATTGGATACAACACGGGCCCTGCTGACCCATAGCGCAAGGTCCGGGCCCAAGACGTTGGGTACCGTAGATTTGTTCTGATACCCTGACATTCGGGCTTTGTTGAACCGATAGATCACAAAATCAGATTTGGAAGTCTTGGCAACGCCGAACCATCAACACGGACCCAACTGTAGAACGTAGAACCACTGAAGTCCTGCGATGTGAGCCGACCAAAAAAGGACGCCAATGGGCGCGGGCACTGACCCAACCAGCTATGGCGCTTCAACGTGGCTTGGACTTCCGTGCTCGTTCCGCGGGCCGGGTATATCGGCACCGGACCCGTGGGAACGTGGGGCTCAATGCGCTTGCTGTCGCGTTCAACATGCCTCCGGCCCAATTTGCGACCGCGCGTGCCTCGCGGAACGGCCCGCGTCAGAACAGTTCGACGCCATGACCGCGCGACACCATAGGTGCAACTTCGGCAATGGACACGTCCTTATCGCTCAATTTCTGTAATGCGCGTCCTGTTGCAGGCCAGAACATCAGGCTTCGCGCCTGTCGTCCACCAAAAGATTGGGTGACCAATGGAATGCCCTCTTGTGCAAGAAATGTCGTCACGAATTCCGCGTTCTGAGAACCGATACCGGACAGGCCCTTGAACATGCTGGCCCCACCAAAGGCCTTGGCCTTGAGCCGGGTACGATCTGCCCCAAGCTTGATCACCGCGTTAATCAGAATCTCCATCGCGTTGATGCCTGCGAGGGCGCTGGAGTGATCCTGCCCGTTGGGTTTGGCCAGCAGGATGTGGTTCATGCCTCCGACGCCCGCAACCGCATCCCACAGGCAACACGACACGCACGATCCCAACAGGGTCGACACGACCGTATCAGGATCGCTGCCCGTCGCCATTTCTCCTTGGGTGATATGCACGCGCCTTTCACTCATAATGCGCCCGAACTCTTGGCGGTTTCCGCCATGCGGGCCAGAATCTCCGGCGCAATCACCTCGATCGGGGCTTCGACCTGCGTTGCGTTCAAAGCCAGCGCCGCGCCCGGCATGCCATAGACGACGCAGCTTTGTCTGGACTGGCCGATGGTGCTGGCGCCATTTTGGCGCAAGGCCAGCATGCCCTGTGCGCCGTCGCTGCCAAGTCCGGTCAGTATCGCCGCCCCGACCCTGTCTGCCCACGGCACGCCTGAGGCGAACAACACGTCGACCGATGGACAATACGTGTGATCATGGCGACGCGGGACCAGTTGACAGTGCCATGCATCGCTGTGCCACGCCACGCAGGTCTGCATGTCCCGCGATGGACAGATATGGATGGTGCCGGGCTCCAGCCGCACCCCGTCACAGGCGAATATCACGGCGTGCGGACCCAGCCGATTCAGCCTGTGAACGAAGTTGACCAGATAGCTTTGCGGCATGTGCTGTGCGATGACGATGGGCGGTATATCCTGCGGCAGGCTCGCAAGCATCGTTTCGATCGCGCCGACCCCCCCGGTAGAGGCCCCGACCAGCAGGATCCGGCGCGCAAATTTTCCGGCTCCGGGACTGTCCTGTTTGTCGGGCAACAGGCCCGCAGCCGCGTTGAAAATTATGTTTCGCATATCCACAACGCTGACCTGACTGGGCAAACCGGGTTTGGCGATGCAAGCCACAGCGCCGATCCGCATCGCGCGTTGCGCATAGGTGCTGTCGCCCTGCACCGCACTTGCCAGCATCACAACAGGCATTGGGCGCAGACGCATGAGATGGGACAGGAATTCAAGCCCGTTGATTCCGGGCATTTCGATGTCGAGCGTCAGTACATCCGGGTTCGTCGCCTTGATCACATTGCGCGCCTCTTCGGCCGACCCGGCAAGGCCCACGATCTCGAGCCGGTCATCCTGCGCGATCACGCTGCATAGCCATCGCTGCATGGTGATGGAATCGTCCACCACTACGACCTTGTAGGGGCGGGTTTTGACCGTACTGATCGGGCTTGCGCACATCCCCTCAACCTTTGACTGTGGCCCGGGGACCGTCATGGGCCGTGCTGCCTTTCGGCCCTTCGGGTTGCAGGCATTCCATTGCCCGTACCGGATCACTGCCACGGTGCGCAAAGCGCGGTTTTTCAGCCGTCAGTGCGGAAAAAGGAGACTTAAAGCAGTTCATACCATGATGCCTGTCTTTATCGCGGGTTTGCCGCACACTAGGCGCACAGGCATGAAGGCCAGATTAATTCCATGCCGCCGCACCGCTCTGCACGCGGCTCTTGCTTGTGCGGAATTCCCTGCTGTTCTAGCGTTGCGCATGGATGTTTATCTCACTTGTTCAACGCGCCGAAAGAACGTCACTAGATGATCGCCTATGTCACTGTCGGCGCTGACGATATCGACCGGGCAAAACGGTTCTACGCGGCCTTCCTGCCCGCCCTTGGCTATGGGCTGAAAGAAGGGGCCGAGGGGCTGAGCTATGCGTTGCCTGTCGCACCGGGGCAAACGCCCGTATACCCGGATTTCTATGTCAAACCCACCTTTGACGGGCGTCCCGCTTCCGCCGGGAACGGGGCGATGGTCGCGTTCGAGGCGCAAGACCAGAGCCAGGTGCGGGCCCTGCACGCAGCGGCGCTGGCCGCCGGAGGCACGGATGAGGGGCAGCCGGGCTTTCGCACGGCCTATGGCCCGCATTTCTACGTCAGTTACCTGCGCGACCCGCAAGGTAACAAGATCGCGTTGTTCTCAAGCGACCCGGGCGAGCCCGGACGCGACGACTAAACCACGCTGTACTGTTCATTTACCGACCAGCCGGACGTAAACAGTCAGGCGGCTTGCAAGATTGTACCTGCATGTTTCATCAGCGGCGTGCCTTTTTCGCTCATCGCACCCATGATGTTTTTGAAAGCTCTCTGAAATTCGGTTGCAGCCTCGTTGCTTTTGTCCGGGCTGCCGATCCATTTCTCAAAGTTCTTTTCCGCTGTCGCGCATTTTTTCAGGCTAGAAATCGCGGCCTTGTACCAAGCTTTCCACTTGTCCGGACTGTCCACACCGGCGTCCTTGAGGCGTGCACCGACGTCCAGCACCTTTTCGACTTCCTTGAAGGCAGGTGTGCAACCCACCGACTTACGCGGTTTGACCAGACTCATCGCGGTCAGTTCTTTTTGCTTGGCTTTGATCTTGGCGATCACGGCCTTGAGCTGCGGCGCGTGCATCTGCGTCAGCACGGGATCAGCCAGAAAGGATGAAAACTTTTCCTTCGTTTTCAGTTTCTTGTGCTCTTTTTCGCCTTCACTCATCAGCTTGGAGATCTGTTTCTCGATCGCCTCGCGCGCTTTGGCGTTTTCCTTGGCCAGCACATCGTATTCCGATTTCGCCTTTGCCCATCTCTCATCAAGTGTTTTGTTCGACATATCCGCCCCTAAAACAAAAATGCCCCGCAAAAGTCGGGCACTGGCGGTATAAGAGACGCGGTTCTTGTTTCTCGCAAGACTCTGATGGTCACGCGGGCCGAATTTGTTTGGGTCATCAGGCCTTTGGCGCAGGTTTGCGCCGCCGCCGATTGGCAGGCTTTGCCCCGCCCGGCGCGCCACCATCACCAGCAGGGCGACCGCCGCCGGGGCGGCCACGTCCCCTGCCCCGACCGCCACCGGGTTTTTTGGCCGTCGGATCATCCACCGGTTCCCACGGGCGGCCAGAGGCGACAGGGATCGCCGTTTTCAGCACCTTCTGGATGTCTTTCAATTGGTCCATCTCGTCCGGGGCGCAGAATGCAATCGCCGCGCCGTCCTTGCCCGCACGCGCCGTGCGCCCGATGCGGTGGACATAGGCTTCGGGCACGTTGGGCAGATCGAAGTTGTAGACGTGTTTCACATCCG
>CAYGPT010000053.1:0-25897 GCA_964351755.1 uncultured Rhodobacterales bacterium
TCGAGCCAATCGTCGCCCTCGCCCACTTTAAGAGTGCCGCCTTCCCATGAACAGCGGATGTCGACCTCGGCCGAGGGTTCGGTGAACGGAAAATGCGAGGCGCGGAAGCGCAGATCGACACCGTCCACCTCGAAATAGCTTTTCACGAACTCTTCGAGAACCCACTTGAGGTTCGCCATGCTGATGTCTTTGTCGATGGCAAGGCCTTCGACCTGATGGAACATGGGCGTGTGTGTCTGGTCGTAATCCGCGCGGTACACGCCACCCGGACAGATGATGCGGGTGGGCGCGCCGGTGTGTTCCATACTGCGTATCTGAACCGGCGAAGTATGGGTGCGCAGCACGTGGGGCGGTCGATTGTCGCCTTGCGCACGATGCATATAGAACGTGTCCATCTCGGCCCGCGCAGGATGGTGACCGGGTATGTTCAGGGCATCGAAATTGTACCAGTCGGTGTCGATGCGAGGGCCTTCGGCCACGGAAAAACCCATCTCGGCGAAAATGGCGGTGACCTCTTCGCTTACTTGGCTGATCGGGTGCAGTGTGCCCTGACGGCGATGCCGCGTGGGCAGCGTCACGTCCAGCCATTCGCTGCGCAGACGTTCATCAAGGGCCGCATCGCCAAGGGCGGATTTCTTTGCCGCAAGGGCACTGTTGATCTCGTCCTTGAGGGCGTTGAGGGCGGGGCCGGCCACCTGACGCTCTTCCGGGGTCATCTTGCCCAACTCGCGCATCTTTAGGGCGACCTCGCCCTTCTTGCCTACGGCTGCAAGGCGGATCGCCTCAAGCGCTGCCTCATTCCCGGCCTCGGCAATCTGGGTCAGGTATTTTGCCTTTAGATCGTCCATGATCGTCCCCATTGAAACGGTGACGTTCTGCTAGCCGCCCGCAAGGTCGATTGCAAGTCAGGCAAGGCACAGCTGCGCCGCAACTACAGACCACACCATCCGGGCATACAAGAATAGACACAACCCTGGATTGTGCTTCCTGAAGTTTCCAAGGCCAGCGAATTGGGCGGTTCATGCGCGGATTCAGACAACCTGTAATAGAACAATACGCCGCTGTTGCGAACTTATTCACAGTTTGCCAGAGTTATACACAGGTAATTGGCCGAGGTCCCTTTGAGTTTTCTTTTCGGGCTGTTAGCCTATCCACTTAGTACGAAGTCCAGGAATAGATATGCCGCCAATTATGTATTCGCATCGTCTCAAGTCAGTATTGCAACATACGGTGCGCGAATTGGGCCTGACTCTTGTTTTGGACGACCATCGCAGTGAACTGTCCCTCGCGGACAACGAAGCGATGATTCAGGAGACTGCGCAGATGATGGGTCTCAAACTGGACGTTCAGCGCAGTGAAACCGGGGCAACGTTCACATTCTATAGTTGATTGAATATTAAGATGATTGGGTAGGACGACATGCTCAAAGCTGGGAAAGTTCAGCAAGATATTGCGAATATGCGATCCAAGGGGCTGACCTTGGCGCAAGCGAATTTGTTCGCAAACCGCAAGAAACGCACGCCCGTTCCCATGCCTTTGGTCGTGGCGATTGCGGGTGTCGTGCTGATGGGAACAGGGGTTGCAGCGGTCTTTCAGGAACGCCTTTCAAGTGATCCGACATTGACGGCAGACCTTGCGCCCTCGCCCGCGCCCCAGGAACAGGCAGCACCCGTGTCCGCACCTGCACCAACGGTCGAGCCGACCGTTTCCGTTACGGCTCCAACCCCGGAATGGACCGCACCCGCGGAAACCGTGGTCATCACCCAGGACAAGACACTGGCGCCGCCAGAGACGACAACGTTGAAAACAGTCGCCTTCGAGGAAGCCCAGCAGCCGCAAGAGGTTGCCCCCGCGCCGTCACCCGTTCCGGACATCGCGCAGCCCGATTGCGTGCAGAATCTGCGGGACGTGGCCAGTGATCTGGTGCTGACATTCGCCAGCGGCTCGACTGTTCCGAACCCGTTCGACGTCGAATCGCTTGTCGAACTGGGATCGGGCACGCAGGCGTGTCCAGAGGCGCGCGTCGTCATAGCCGGACACTCGGACGCAACAGGCGCTGATGTTTTGAACCTGCAGCTCAGCTGGCAACGCGCCGATGCAACGCTTGGACTTCTCAGCGAATACGGCCTCGACACGTCACAATTCGAACCCATTGGGTTCGGGTCGCGCCAACCTGTGGCCGAGGGGTCTTCGGACGATGACGAGGCGAACAGACGGGTGGAATTCAGAGTGCAAAGGGCCGAAACGGGAGGTTGATATGGATGTGACGATTGTATTGATGTCCGTTGGCGGTTTGTTGGCCGCAGGCGCAATCGGATACTATCTGGGCCAGCGTTCAGTGGTCCCGGAGGTCGAAGACCAGACGACCATGTTCGGTACGGAAATCGTACGCCTGCGCCGCCGTGCGCAGGAAGCCGAACGTGCGGCGGCGATGATAAAGACCAATGCGGAACGCAAGCTGCGCAAGGCTAGAATACAGCACTAACCCTGCAGATCGCCCTTACACTTTGTTCAGGGTTGGGTTCATTTCCGCGGATATGTCCTGCATGACATCAAGCAGGCTTTCTACATCAACGGATTCCGGGTTCACCTCGTCCGTCGAAAAGTAACGCAGGAAGATATTGCGCGTCCGTTCATTCATGCCCTGATGCAGGCCCATGGACCATTTTGGAAAAAGACGCTCGCGTACGTCCACGCAGCTTAGCAGGATGATGTTACTGTGCCGCGGATCGCGGGCAATGCGATGATACAGCGCCGACACCTCGACGCGTCCGCCTTCGATCACCTGCAGAAAGTGGTCACCGTTGAAATACAAAAGGCCCGTCAGGAACTGGCGGTTGTTGTTTTTTTGGCAAACGTTGATCAGGTCCTGAACATCAAGCTTCTCTGACGGATTACGCTGACTGTAATATACTAGCCTTGTCAGTTTCACAGCACCATCATTCCCCTATTAATATCGACTGATGTTAATACGATGTGAAGTGGTGGGGCAAGTAATTTGCTAAGTCCAGACCTTTCCAAAAGGGCCTTTCGCCGGGATTGCGAACTTAATGCCAATTCGGACAACGCGACTCTACCATAGCGGGATTTCATTTCAGTCCGGGAACGCGTTTCGGCCTTGGGACACCTCGGCTCAGCACAAAAAAAGCCGACCCAACTGGGCCGGCTTTCATATTCTTTTCGGCATTCGGTCTCAGGCAGGCAGGGCGCCTTTGGCCTGATCGACGATCGCCGCGAATGCAGCGGGTTCGTTCACGGCCAGGTCAGCCAGAACCTTGCGGTCGACTTCGATACCGGCAAGCGTGAGGCCGTTTATGAAGCGGCTGTATGTCAGCGCCTCGTCATGGGCACGCACGGCGGCATTGATCCGCTGAATCCACAGGGCGCGGAAGTTGCGTTTACGGTTGTGCCGGTCGCGGGTCGCATACTGGTTCGCCTTGTCGACAGCCTGACGAGCGACCTTGAAGGTGCTCTTGCGGCGGCCATAGTAACCTTTGGCGGCCTTGATGACCTTCTTGTGACGGGCGTGGGTGACTGTTCCACCTTTGGTGCGGGACATGTGTCTATCCTCCTATCAGCGGTCGTAGGGCATGAAGCCCTTGACGATTTTGGCGTCGGGTGCCGACAGGGTCGTGGTGCCACGGGCGTCACGAATGAATTTGCGGGTGCGTTTGATCATGCCGTGGCGTTTGCCAGCCTGACCTGCCATGACCTTACCGGTCGCAGTCACTTTGAAGCGCTTTTTAGCGCTCGATTTGGTCTTCATCTTGGGCATTTCCGTCTCCATCTTTCGAGTTCGGTAAACGCGCGACTCGGCATGCCACATTGGCCGGACGCGCAGAACGAAGCCGCGAAATAGGATGGGACGACGTCAAAGGCAAGTCGAATTTGCGCACAGACCAATATTTACACCCACCCGCCAGCGGCGCCGCACCCGATCAGCGGCGCAACGTCAGGGCCGCGTCACGGAACAAAACGTGCCAGCACCCGGACGAATACGTCGGGGACTTCCTGCAACGCATATCCACCCGGATGCGACTGGATGGCATAAAGGATCAAGCCGCCCGCGATCAGGATCGTCAGCGCCGACGCACGTGGAGCGCGACCATCAGAAATAGCCGACAAGATCGAGGGGATGGAGAACCCCGCGACGATAATACCCAAAACCAGAAATGTATCAGGGTCCATGAACTTACCTTACGTTACGTTGGGTAAAGCTACTCTGGATCGGTTGAGTAAATCAAACGTTCATCGCAGGGCGCGACACGCAGAATGTTGGTAGTGCCCGTGACGTTGAACGGCACACCCGCGGTTACAACGATCTGATCGGTGGATGTCGCGAAGCCTTCTGCCAAGGCAGCCTTTGCGGCACCGACAACGGCGCCCTTGAACCGCTCCATAACCGGCGTGATCACACAATTGCAGCCCCAGCTCAGCGCAAGGCGGCGGGCCGTGCCCACCAAAGGCGTCAGCGCTAGGATCGGCACGCGCGGTCTCTCACGCGCTACCAATAGGGCTGTTGTGCCGCTTTGGGTAAAGCAGCAGATAGCCTTGATATCAGTGGTTTCAGCGATCTCACGCGCCGCCGCAACGATCCCATCCGCAACAGAGGCGCGATTTGCGCTGCGGCTGGCTTCCATGATCTGCGTATAAGTCGGGTCCTTTTCGACCTCTGTGGCGACCCGGTCCATGGTCGTGACCGCCTCGACAGGAAAGCTGCCCGCAGCACTTTCCGCGCTCAGCATCACGGCATCGGCCCCTTCGTAGATGGCGGTAGCCACATCGCTGACTTCGGCGCGGGTGGGCATCGGGCTTTCGATCATGCTTTCGAGCATCTGCGTGGCGACGATGACGGGCTTGGCCGCATGGCGGCACTTGCGCACCAGACGTTTCTGGATCGGCGGGACAGCCTGCACAGGCAATTCCACACCCAGATCGCCACGCGCGACCATGATGCCGTCGCTGACGGCAAGGATGGCGTCAAACCGTTCGACCGCGTTGGGCTTTTCGATCTTTGACAGGATGGCGGCGCGGCCCTTGACCAGTTCGCGCGCCTCTTCCACATCCGCGGGGCGCTGCACAAAGCTGAGCGCCATCCAGTCGACACCGAGATTGGCGGTAAATTCCAGATCGGCGCGATCCTTGTCCGACAAGGCGGCCAGCGGCAGCTCCACGTCCGGCACGTTCACACCTTTGCGGTTGGAAATCACGCCGCCCGCAATGACAACGCAATTGGCGAAATCCTTGCCGCAATCCTCGACCTTGAGGCGAATCTTGCCATCGTTGACCAGCAGCGACTTGCCGGGTTCAAGGGCGGCGAAAATCTCGGGATGGGGCAGACAAACACGGCTGCTGTTCCCTTCGGTCGTGTCAAGGTCGAGGCGGAACTTGGCCCCTTCCTCCAACATCTCGCTGTCACCTGCAAAAACGCCTACGCGCAATTTCGGCCCCTGAAGGTCAGCCAGAATGGCGATCGAAGACCCAGTATCCTTTTCGACCTGACGGATGATCGCATGTTTTTTGGCAATCTCTTCATGGCTGCCATGGGACATGTTCAGGCGGAACACGTCCGCACCCGCCTCGTGAAGCGCCCGGATCATCTCGTAAGTGTCCGAGGCGGGGCCGAGTGTGGCCACGATCTTGACGTTGCGCATGCGTTTCATGGTTGGTCGCCTTCTTGTGATACCGCTAACGGTGATCGTTATTGCCCAATTCACATCGCGAGGCAACTGGCCTACACCTGTGGCAAAATTGGTGACATCTCTATGACATACTCCCCCGTCATGATCCACGGTCCCGAACGCAGGGGGCCATGGATCATTACATGTGATCACGCAACCAACACTGTGCCTTATTTTGTCGCAGGTGGATCGCTCGGCCTATCGGACGCGGACATGCGACGCCACATCGCCTACGATATTGGGGCGATGGGAACAGCACTGGCCCTGGGCGAGGCACTGGATGCGCCGGTAGTGACATCGAACTTTTCGCGGCTTGTGATCGATCCAAACCGGGGGGCGGATGACCCGACGCTTATTCCGCGACTTTATGACGGCACGATCATCGAAGGGAACCGGCACATCACGGCGCAGGACCGCGCACATCGGATATCCACGCTGTATGAGCCGTACCACAATGCCATAGCCGAACTGGCCCACGGTCGAAACATCGCATTTCTGTCCGTGCACAGCTTTACCCCGCAGCTGATCGGACGCCCCCCACGTCCTTGGGAAGTCGGCGTGCTTTCGGCGCAGGACAGGCGCATCGCCGATCCGCTGATTGCCCGGCTCACGGCGGCCCTGACCAGCCCTGTAGGCGACAACGTACCCTATGCGGGCTTTTTTCCCGGTGATGCGCTCAGCCAGCACGCACATGGTCCAGGGCGACCCAATGTGATCCTGGAAATCCGTCAGGACCAGATCGCCGACACGGCCGGACAACGAAACTGGGCACAGATCCTAACCCCGCACCTTGAAGCGGCACACAGGCAGGCCAATCTATAATCAGACGCTTCATGGCCAGAAAGACTGGGGTAACCTCCGGTCGGACAGTACAAGAAAGGACCGAAATCATGGATGACCAAATCCGGATTGAACTCGAGGCCGCTGCCTTTCGCCGCTTGCGCCAGCACTTGATGGAGGAACGGACAGACGTGCAGAACATCGACCTGATGAACCTTGCCGGATTCTGCCGCAACTGCCTGAGCCGCTGGTATCAGGAAGCGGCCGCCGAAAAAGGCATCGAGATGAGCAAGGAAGACGCCCGCGAAACCTTCTACGGCATGACCATGGAAGATTGGAAGTCGAACCACCAAACCGCGGCCACGGACACACAGCAGGACGCGTTCAAAACGGCCTTCGCGGAAAACGTCAAAAATGCCTGAAACCTGCGCAAGGTTGGGCGCATGAAATGTGCGCCTCACGCGCGGGGCATCAGACGTTCACGATACCACAAAGTGCATTCTAGTGCACCCGCCTCAGATCGCGGCCTTGCGGCTTTCGTCCAGATAGATTTCACGCAGACGCGGCGCGACGCGCCCGGGCGTGCCATCGCCCAAAGCCACGCCGTCAATCTCGACGACTGGCATCACGAAGGTACTGGCCGAAGTGATGAACGCCTCATCGGCCGCGCGCGCCTCTTCAATGGTGAAATTGCGCTCTTCCACTTCCATCTGCGCCTCAAGTGCAAAGCGCAAAACAGCCGCGCGGGTGATGCCATGCAGGATGTCGTTGGATTTCGCCCGCGTGATAATTTTGTTGCCCTTCACGATATAGGCATTGTTCGACGTGCCTTCGGTCACGAACCCGTCCTGCACCATCCATGCGTCATCCGCACCCGCCTTTTTGGCCATCATCTTGCCCATTGAAGGGTACAGCAGCTGCACCGTCTTGATGTCGCGCCGTCCCCAGCGGATATCCTCGATGCTGATGACCTTCATGCCCTTTTTGGCGGCAGGATTGTTCGCCAGACCCGGCTTGTTCTGGGTAAACAGCACGATGGTTGGCGTGGTCGTCTCTGGGTCGGGAAACACGAAATCCCGGTCATTCGGCGCACCGCGCGTGATCTGAAGATAGATCATGCCTTCCTCGATCCCGTTCACCCGCACCAATTCGCGATGCACTTCAAGCAGGTCATCCTTGGTGATGGGCGAGATCATGTCCAAGGCGTCCAGCGAGCGTTGCAGTCGCACCGCGTGACCGTCAAAGTCGATCAGCTTGCCGTCCAGCACGGACGTGACCTCGTATACCCCGTCGGCCATCAGGAACCCGCGATCGAAGATCGACACCTTGGCTTCGGTTTCAGGCAGGTAGTCGCCGTTGACGTAAACGGTTCTGGTCATGGCAATGGGTCCTTCATGCGGCAAGATGGCTGGATATTCGCCTAAGTCAGGCCGGGGTTTCTTGCAAGGGGTTCAACAGGCGCGTCGGGTCCAGCCGACCCGCTCGCATCAGATGGCGCAACACCTCTGCGACCATGCGGGCATCCCCAAGCGCGTCGTGCCCGCGCGCGTCAGGTAGTGAAAGGCCGAAATGCTCCGGCATCGTGTTGCTGCGCAACCCATGTATGACATCAAGCGGCTCGCCTGCCTCAAGGAAAAGCACGGGCGCATTGCCGAAACGGCTGGCCGGAATGGGCGGAGCAATCCCGCGGATGTAGCAACTGATCGCGACCATGTGGAACTCGTCTTTCCCCCAGGCCCACATCGGATCACCTGCTGCGAACATGTCGAACCTGTGCAACGCTTCGGCCAGGTCGATACCCTCATCCGCCAGCCGCGCAACACTGACGCCGGTCAGTTTGGCATTGAGAGGATCAAGCTCGATCAGCGCGCCACTGCGATCCAGCGGGCGGATCAACACTTCGAAGCGGTCCAGACTGTCGAATGGAGGCTCAAGCGACAGTCGCACCGCGCCGATCTGGAACACGATCGGGTCAGGATCCAGCGGGCCGCACCAGAACCGTTGCGGCGCGCCAGGTGCTGTCGCAAATTCGCAGTCGTAGACAACAGCCGTTGTACTCACCCCCACAACTCCCGTGATGGCGGATGCACACCAGCCGTGTCAAACACAAGCGGCGCGTCGCGGTCTTCGGACAGCAACAGCGGCCCGTCCAGATCGACCACCGCCGCCCCTTGCGCCACCAGCGTCGCAGGTGCCATGGCAAGGGACGAGCCAACCATGCAGCCCACCATCACGCCATACCCATCGGCAAGGGAGGCTTCGCGCAAAGCCAGCGCCTCGGTCAGCCCGCCGGTCTTGTCCAGCTTGATGTTGACCATGTCATACTTGCCTTTCAGACCGGGCAAGCTGGCGCGATCATGGCAGCTTTCATCAGCACACACCGGCACCGGGCGTTCCATCCCGATAAGAGCCTCATCTTCCCCTGCTGGCAGGGGCTGTTCGACCAATTGCACCCCCAGACGCAACAGATGGGGGGCGAGATCGGCGTAAACCTCTGCCGACCACCCTTCGTTCGCGTCTACGATGATCCGGGATTGAGGGGCACCGGCACGCACGGCTTCTAGACGGGGCATGTCATCAGGTGTGCCCAGCTTGATCTTGAGCAACGGGCGAAACGCATGCGCGCTGGCCTGCGCCCGCATGGCGTCGGGCGTATCAAGGGACAGGGTATAAGCGGTGATTTCCGGCCCGGGTGCCGCCAAACCGGCCAATTCCCAAACCCGCTTGCCCGCGCGCTTGGCCTCGATATCCCACATCGCACAATCCACCGCATTGCGCGCAGCACCCGCAGGCAGAAGATCATACAGAGACTGCCGATTGAACGCCACGGGCAAGCCCTCGATCTCGGTCGTCACACTGTCCAACGTCTCGCCATAGCGCGCATAGGGCACACACTCACCCAAACCGCGATGATTCCCATCGCTGATCTTTACGGTAAGTACCTGCGCCTCAGTGCGCGACCCGCGTGATATAGTGAACACTTGCGCCAGCCGAAACACGTCTCGGGTCACTTCAATGCGCATGATCCACCTTCATCTCGCCAGACAGTCCGCCCCCGGGGTGCCGCTCTCCAACCGCACCCTTACATATCAACAAGAGCATCCACCAACCTGCCAGCACCAAAACGGAAAGGGTCTACGGCAGGCAACCCCATGCGATCCTCAATCTCGGCCAGACAAGCATGCGCCGCCGGTTCATCCAGCGCCTTGGTGTTGACGGACACACCAGTCACGCGACAGGCCGGGTTTGCCAACCGGGCCAGCGGCAAGGCCGTGTCCCGCAGCGTCTCAAGCGACGGCAGGGAAAAATGCGGCAATCCGCGCATATGGGTGCGGGTAGGTTCGTGACATAGCACCAGTGCGTCTGGCTGGCCGCCATGGATGAGGGCCAGCGTCACCCCGGAGTATGAGACGTGAAAAAGGCTCCCCTGCCCCTCGATGTGATCCCAGTGATCGGCATCGTTGTCCGGCGTCAGATACTCGACCGCCCCGGCCATGAAATCGGCGATGACTGCATCCAGTGGCACGCCGCGTCCGGTGATCAGGATCCCCGTCTGCCCGGTGGCGCGGAAATCGGAGTTCATGCCTCGCGCCTTCATCTCGGCATCCATGGACATGGCGGTATACATCTTGCCACAGGAACAGTCCGTGCCGATGGCCAGTACACGTTTGCCCGTCCGCTTGATGCCGTTTGCAATTGGATAGGCGACGGTTGGCACGCGCACGTCGTGCAAGGTGCCGCCGTTGACCTTGGCGGCTGACTGCAACTCGTTCTCGTTGCGCAGCAAATTGTGCAAGCCCGCGGCAAGGTCATACCCCATGCGCAACGCCTGCACCAAAACCACCTTCCACTCGGCAGATATGATGCCGCCGCGATTGGCCACGCCGATGACCAGCGTCTTTGCTCCGGCGGCCAGCCCTTCCTCGAGGGTCATGTCGGTCAGACCCATATCGGCACCACAGCCGGGCAAGCGAAACTGACCGACCGCGTTGTCAGGGCGCCAGTCCACGATGCCTTGCGCCACCTTGGCGGCCAAGTGATCCGGGGCATCGCCAAGGAACAAAAGATAGGGTGTCTGAATCATTTCGGTTGCTTTCCATCGGAATCGTTCCCCGCAGCTTGGCGTGGATCAGAACCGATGACATCGCAAAAGCGGCATCATACATCAAAAACCATGACAGTTTCGCCAGCCAAGATACGGCATGCGCGCATTTCGGACATTTCCGCGGCCTATGGGCGCTTTATGCTGCGCTTGCAAAATGCGGGTTGTGCAGCGGCACGCAATTTAATACCAGCCCAGGCAACGCATTCGCAACATTCTTACCGAAAGGACGCCCACATGTCTTTCCGTTTGCAACCCACTCCGCCTGCCCGCCCCAACCGCTGCCAGCTTTTCGGTCCCGGCTCGCGCCCCGCAATCTTTGAAAAGATGGCGGCCTCGGCGGCAGATGTGATCAACCTTGACTTAGAAGACTCCGTCGCGCCGTCGGACAAGGACAGCGCGCGCGCCAACATCATCAAGGCGACCCACGATATCGATTGGGGGGCCAAGACGTTGTCCGTGCGGATCAATGGGCTAGACACGCCGTTCTGGTATCGCGATGTGGTGGACCTGCTGGAGCAGGCCAGCGACCGTTTGGACCAGATCATGATCCCCAAAGTGGGCAATGCGTCCGACATATATGCGGTCGACGCACTCGTCACTTCGATCGAAGCCGCCAAAGGACGCAGCAAGCCGATCCGGTTCGAAGTCATCATCGAATCCGCCGCCGGGATCGCCCATATAGAAGAGATCGCCGCCGCCTCGCCCCGCCTTGACGCGATCAGCCTCGGGGCAGCCGATTTCGCGGCCTCCATGGGCATGCAGACCACCGGGATCGGGGGAACGCAGGAAAACTATTACATGCTGCATGAGGGGCAAAAACACTGGTCCGATCCGTGGCACTGGGCCCAAGCGGCCATCGTGGCCGCCTGCCGCACACATGGCGTTCTACCGGTGGACGGCCCCTTCGGCGACTTTTCGGACGATGACGGGTTCCGGGCACAGGCGCGCCGCTCAGCCACCCTTGGCATGGTTGGCAAATGGGCGATCCACCCAAAACAGGTGGCCATCGCCAACGAAGTCTTCACCCCCTCAGACGCCGCAGTCGCCGAAGCACGCGAAATCCTTGCGGCCATGGACGCGGCAAAAGCCAAGGGCGAAGGGGCCACAGTCTACAAGGGCCGCCTGGTCGACATTGCGTCGATCAAACAGGCCGAAGTGATCGTAAAACAATCCGAAATGATCGCGAGTCTGTAAGCTCGTCTTCAGGATGGCCAGACCTTGCGCCCGTTCACGCCGGTTTCTTCAACCAATCCCAACCGCTTGGCCTCGTAGTAATAGCCACGCGCGTACCACATGACGGCAGCATCCATATCGCGGCCCGACACCAGCCACGCCCCGCGCAAATAGCGGGTGGCATAGCGCAGGTTGGTTTCTGCATCGAGCAGATCGCTCGGCTGCCCACGGAACCCCATACTGCGGGCAGTGGCGGGCAGGATCTGCATAAGACCGTAATACGGACCGTTGCGCGCCTCGGGGCGGTGGGTGCTTTCGCGGATCACGACGCGCTGGACCAGCGCAACCGGAACTTCGTTTTCTGCGGCCGCCGCTTCGATCAGGGCGCGCAGTTGTGGCGTTTCGTTAGGGTAAAGCGGGGCACTCGAGGCCGCCTCGGGTGCGGGTTGGGAACAGGCCGCCACAACAAGGGCGGCAATCAACATTAAATATCGCATGCGCGTTGGGTCATATGTTGTTTCGCTGGATGCAGCCGTTACATCGAACATCGCGCACCGCATAGCCCCGAAACCACAACGGCACCGCCGATCGGCAAAGCGCCGCGCACACAGACGTGATTGGGCAACCGGTGGGCTGACATGCTTTGCTAATTCCACCAATCGGAGGACCACAATGCGCCGACTGCTTGCGCTGCTGATGATGATCGCCTTTGCCCACGTAGCTCAGGCCGACATATCCCCGCGAGAGGGCTGGTCAGTGACACCGACAGCCAAACCCTATGACGCCCTGATCGAGGCAGTGAAATCTGCCGCTGCTGCTAACAAGATGGGCGTGGTAACCCAAGCCGGACCCACCGGAGCAGCGGCCAGCCGCGGGATCACGATTCCGGGCAATCGGGTGATCGGGCTTTTCAACAACGCCTACGCGGTCGAGATCCTGAACCTGTCAACCGCAGCAATGATCGAAGCGCCCGTGCGTATGTATGTGACCGAAAACGCGGACGGCACGGCCACTCTCAGCTACAAGCTCCCCAGCACTGTCTTTGCACCGTATGTGCAAGAGGCAGGGTCGGAGTTGAAAACGCTGGCCGCAGAACTCGACACGATCTTCGCCGCCATCAGCGCCCAGGCCACGCAATAAATCGCGGTCCTCAATCTGTGTTCAATAAAGCCGAGGGGAGCGCGAGGGTCTCGCCCCCCGCGCCTGCGCTTGACAAACCTCAGGCCCGCTCATCCTTGGGCGATCCCATCACCACATAGGATGTGATGCTGTTCACATGGGGCAATGCGCCCAGCAGGTCGGTGTGAAAGGCCTTGTAGGCGGCGATGTCGGCACATTCCACGCGCAGCAGGTATTCGATGGTTCCGGTGATGTTGTGACATTCGCGCACCTCGGGTGCGTGGGCCATTGCGCGCTCGAACGCCTGCTGGCTGGCCTTGGAATGCTCGTTCAGACCGACGCCAATATAGGCGACGAACCCGGCGCCAAGCTTGGCGCGGTCCAGCACGGCGCGATAGCCGGTGATGATGCCATGTCGTTCCAGATCCTGCACCCGGCGCAGACATGCCGATGGGGACAGACCGACGCGCTCTGCCAGTGCGATATTGCTGATCCGCCCATCACGGCCAAGTTCACGCAATATTCGCTTACTTATGTCGTCCAAATCCGTCATTTATTGCGAAATTACCATGCGCATCCACACATTTGCAATTTTTTTAAGTCAATGTTGGATCATTTATTGCGCATGACCTTTGATTTGATTCCCGCGCTCGCGGCCTTTGCCCTCGTCAGTTCCATCACGCCGGGGCCGAACAACCTGATGCTGATGGCTTCGGGGGCCAATTTTGGCTTTGCCCGCACCATGCCGCACATGCTGGGCATCGGAGTCGGGTTCATGGTGATGGTCCTCTTGGTTGGCGCTGGGCTGGCACAGGTGTTCGACGCCTACCCGATCAGTCACAAAGTGCTCAAAAGCGTCTCTGTCCTCTACCTTCTCTACCTCGCATTGCGGATCGCAACCGCCGCCCCGGCCAGAACCGGCGAGTCAAAGGGCATGCCAATGACGTTCGTGCAGGCCGCGGCCTTTCAGTGGGTCAACCCCAAGGCATGGAGCATGGCCCTGACGGCCGTCACCGTCTATACCCCCGACACCACGTTGGCGGCCATTACGCTTGTGGCGCTGGTCTTTGGGGCGATCAACCTGCCCTCGGTCAGCACCTGGACCTTGTTGGGTCAGCAGATGGCGCGCGTGCTGACCAATCCCACCCGTCTGGCCATGTTCAATTGGACCATGGCCGCACTGCTGATCGCCTCGCTTTACCCGGTTGTGTTTGCCTGAGCGTTGCAAAAGCCGCAGCCTCCGGCCATATAGCGGTAAACCGCATCGGGAGTGCGCGCGTGACGCAATATCTGGAATTCGAAAAGCCGCTGGCCGA
This sequence comes from uncultured Rhodobacterales bacterium, assembly GCA_964351755.1. Classification (GTDB taxonomy): domain Bacteria; phylum Pseudomonadota; class Alphaproteobacteria; order Rhodobacterales; family Rhodobacteraceae; genus Tateyamaria. Next base: position 14,175 of record CAYGPT010000053.1, read on the forward strand.
AATCGAAGGCAAGGCCGAAGAACTGCGTGCCCTGGCCCGCCAGAATGAGGACATGGATGTCGCGGACGAAGCAGCGGCGCTTGATGGCAAAGCGGCCGCGATGCTCAAGGACCTCTACAAGAACCTGTCGCCGTGGCGAAAATGTCTGGTCGCGCGGCATCCTGAACGGCCCCATTGCGTGGATTACATTCAGGCTTTGTTCACCGAATACACGCCGCTTGCAGGGGATCGCAACTTTGCCGACGATCATGCGGTGATGGGCGGGCTTGCCCGGTTCAATGATCGCCCCGTGATGGTGATCGGACATGAAAAGGGCAACGATACCAAGTCGCGGATCGAACGCAATTTCGGCATGGCGCGACCGGAAGGCTATCGCAAGGCGATCCGCCTGATGGATATGGCGCACCGCTTTGGCCTGCCCGTCATCACGCTGGTCGACACCCCCGGTGCCTTTCCCGGCAAGGGCGCAGAGGAGCGGGGCCAGTCCGAAGCGATTGCGCGGGCCACCGAAAAGTGCCTGCAAATCGGCGTGCCCATCGTATCCGTGGTGATCGGCGAAGGTGGTTCGGGCGGGGCTGTCGCCTTTGCCACGGCCAACCGGGTCGCGATGCTGGAACACTCGGTCTATTCAGTGATCAGCCCCGAGGGCTGCGCGTCGATCCTGTGGAAGGATGCCGAGAAAATGCGCGAGGCGGCCGAGGCGCTGCGCCTTACTGCGCAGGACCTCAAGCAATTGGGCGTCATCGACCGTATCATTCCCGAGGCCGTGGGCGGCGCACATAGGGCGGTACAGGCCACTATCACCGCTGTGGGCTCGGCGATATCGGCAATGCTGACGGAACTGGACCCAAAGGACGCCAAGGCGTTGATCGCCGACCGGCGTTCCAAATTCATCGGGCTGGGGCAGACCGGGCTGGCCGCCTGATCGTCAGGCGATCTGGAATGGTTCGGGCAAGCGGTTCCCGACCATTGTGAACCGTCCGGGCAGTTCAATCTGTACTTCAGCGCCGCTGTCGTGTTTGGGCGGCATGATCGTCATTTTCCCTCCGCGCGCGCGCACCAGTCGACGCACCCCGATCAACCCAAAGCCGCCAGCTTTGTAATCCGTCATGTCCGACAAGGCGCTGAACGCATTGGCGTCGAACCCATCGCCATTGTCGCGCACGATAAACAGCAAGCGTTCCGCATTCATAGGGCTCGCTTCGATCACCACCTGCGCCGATTTTGCGCCACAATGGCGCAAGGCGTTTTCCACCAGATTGCGCAGAATGATATGCACGGCCACGCAATCGGCTTCGATCTGCAGGCGCGGATAGGCGATGCTGTGCATCCGGGTGGGATCGAGCAAAACGATGATGTCATCGCACAATGCGCCCAGATCAAAGCTTTCCCTGCATGCCCGGGTGCTTGTCGCCATCGCCTGTCCCATGATGTCCGACACCACTGACAGCGCCTTGTCCGAGATCGCGTCGATCATGTCGATCAATTCCGCCTTGCCATCGCCGTGATCGACGAAATCCTGCCGCATCAGCACAGCGAGAGATTTCAAATTGCCGATCGGACTGCGCAGATCGTGCGCGGCAAGGCATACAAGATCTTCCATCTCGCGCGCGGATGCAGCGGCCATGGTGTGCGCCTGCAACTGGTCGCGTTCCGCCGTGATGTCCAGCGACGTACCCACCATGTGCGTCATCGTTCCGGTGGCGTCGCAGACCGGCTGCACCTTGGTGCGTACCCAGAATGATCCAGAGGCAAGTGGCAAGGCGATTTCATACTCGCTCGCCTGCGCGTTCGACCAAACGTCGCATTGGCGCCGGTAGACGGTATAGGCCGCGCGACCGCTGAAAACCTGGTGTGCAGGTTGGCCGCTGATCTGGTCCAGCGATTTGTTGACGCGGGCGAGCCCCGCTTTGTTCATGAAATGGTAGACTGGGCGATCATCCGCATCGGGCACCAGAACGAAAATGGGCTGGTCCACGAAATCGAAAGCAGAAAATTCGGTGCAGTGCATGGCAGTCCTCACGGCTTGGACCCCATCTAACGCCGCGCAACCTACCAAAGGTTTAACGCCCGCGCCTAGCTTGCAAGCATTCTAAGCCCCTGCGTCACGTCCGAGCGCACGGCAAGGCGCAAGCCCGGCTCGTCGCCTGCGCGCAGAGCCGCGATGATCAGACGGTGGTAATGCGGCGGGTCCGTCCGGCGCAGCCGTCCGTAAAGCGCGCGCATGGTTGGACCCATTTGCAGCCACACGGTTTCCGCCATCGCCAGCATCGCCGGGGCCTGTGCCCGCAGGTACAGCGTGCGGTGAAATTCCAGGTTGGTGCGGATATAACTGACCCCATCGCGGTGCGCGACGGCTTCTGCCACGGCGCTGTTGATGGTCTGCAACCGCTCGATCAGGGCCAGATGCGCACGCGGCAGCGCCCGGGTGGCCAATTCGACCTCGATCAGCGCACGCAGGGCGGCCAGTTCCTCGATCCGTTCGTTGGACAGTTCGGGGGTCGACACCCGTCCCGAATGCGACAGGGTCAGCGCGCCTTCGGCGACAAGACGGCGCACGGCCTCGCGCGCTGGGGTCATGGATACGTCATATTGCTTGCCGATGCCACGCAAGGTCAGCGCCGTGCCGGGCGGAATGTCCCCATGCATTATGCGCGTGCGCAAGCGGCGATAGACGCGATCATGGGCGGCGGTGGACGCCTCTCGGGGTCGGGGTACGGACAACATTGTGATTTGTGATCACAAAAGTGGTCCGCGGTCAATCGCCAAAGCGGAAACGGTGCAGCGTGTTGCCATGGGTGCGCAGCCAATCGCGTGGCGCGCCGTAGGGGCCGTGAATGCGGGTGACCTCGGCCCAGAAGGCTGGCGAATGGTTCATCTGTGCCAAATGTGCGACCTCGTGGGCGGCGACGTAATCCAGCACCGGCGCAGGTGCCATGATCAGGCGCCACGAATACATCAGCTTGCCCGCGCTGGAACACGACCCCCAGCGCGACCGGGTGTCGCGGATGCTGATCCCGGAATAGGTGCGACCCAGCCGTTCAGCATAATGATCACTTGCCGCAGCCAGCCGATCCCGCGCGCGCGCCTTGAGAAAGCCAAGAGCGCGGGACGGGATGCGCATCTCGGGTCCCGGCACCGCCAGTGCGTCATCTTCCAGTCTGACCGAACGTCCCGATCCTGAAATGACTTCGCGCGGCGTACCCTCAACAGGCAGGTGAACACCCAAAGCCACGGGAAAGTTGCCCTCCCACTCCGCCAAGTGCTTTCGGATCCAGATGTGCTTCTGTTTGGCAAAGGCAAGCGCCTCGCGCTCGGGCACCCTTGTGGGCAGGGTCAGGGTCACCCGACCGTCGAATTGCGAAATGCGCAAGGTCATCCGCCGCGCCCGCGCCGAACGGCGCAGGGTCACAGTGATATCCGGATCCCCTTGAAGGACACGCTCACCCATCCCATTTTCTCCATCTCGCCATAAGGCTTTGACTCCGTCCCGACCTTATGGCACTTGCCCAGAATCGCCGCAATATGGACGGGCTGCGAACACGGATGTTCCGCGCCCCTCAAGACAGACAAGGATTACCGATGCCAAAGGAAGAATGGGGCACCAAACGCCTCTGCCCCACCACGGGCAAACGGTTTTACGACATGAACCGTTCGCCCATCGTCAGCCCCTATACGGGCGACGTCGTGGAACTGGACAACTCCAAGACACGCATGATCGCAGCCGACGCCGAAGATGCCGTGACAGCCAAGGCCAAAGCCGCAACGGCTGTGGAAGACGACGATCAAGTGGTCGATGACGATGATGTCGATGTGGATCTGGATGATGATCTGCTGGATGACGACGACGAGGACGAGGATACCGTCCCCCTCGAGGAAATCGCTGACGTATCTACCAACGACGACGACTGATACTGACTGTCCGAACGGGGTCTTTTTCGCTTGATCCCGTTCGGCAAAGCGCCTAATCAGCGGCGCACGGCTGGATACAGCCACACAACGGAATGGGGCATTAGCTCAGCTGGGAGAGCGCCTGCATGGCATGCAGGAGGTCAGCGGTTCGATCCCGCTATGCTCCACCATTCCTTCGCCAACTCACATTGCAACTGTTATTCTTGATTTTGGCTGGCGGAGCCGGCTTACGGGCATCCGCTGACGCGTCTGCCCTGAGTGCAGTCGTTCGATCCCGCTTTGCTCCACCATTTCCTTGTTGCCCCACCACCGAATGTTGCGCGGGCTGACCCCGCAGGCGCTGACTGACGCGCACCGGCTGCGCCGCTACGCTGAGTGCAGCTGTTCGATCCTGCAATGCTCCACCATTCCTTCGCCAATTTGCGACGCAAAAAAATTTGTTGCGGAGGATCGAATTTCGCAAAGGAATGCCCAGCGGCTCTGTTTCATCGCAGGACGCCCTAAACTACATGTTCTCTGTGCTATCGGTCGATTTCGTCCAGTCACACAGGCACCGAGTAACGCCGCCTCCTTGCATCTGACTTAGCGCGCTTCGACCACTTCAAGCCCTGCGCCTTCGCCTGCCATAACGCGCAGCGTCGCATTCACATCCACCTCGACCCAGTCCGAAACCTCACCGTCCGGCCAGATCACCCGCATTCCGGCCCTTTCCGCATCCCCAAGACCGAAATGCAGCGGCACAGCGCTCCCCGAAGCATGTCCGCCCCCCACCGTGATCTCTCGGGTAAGCACCCGCCCACTGGGCATGCGCAGCTCAACAAAGGCGCCCACTGCACGGCTGTTCGTGCCGGATTGGCGCGGATCGGCGGCCAGCCAGTTTCCTGTATTCTCGGTTGTGTTCTCCCAGATCTCCAACGGCGCGCGGCGGTTCACAACGATGATGTCCAAGCGCCCGTCACGGTTCAGGTCGACCAGTGCGGCCCCACGTGACCGCGCGGTCGTGCCGATTCCAGCGACATCGCCAACTTCGACAAAGCTCCCGTCCGACTGCTGCATCAGCAGATTGTTGGGGTCCTCCATCGCGTTGCCCGGCATCTGGTCTACATTGCCCTTGGCGATGAACAGATCGTTCAACCCGTCATTGTCCACATCCGCAAAGGCGGCATGCCACCCGGTCGAGGGACGGCCGTCATCCCCGATATAGGGCGTGGTTGCGTAGCTACCGATATCGTAGGGCACATTCTGCATATTCCCGCCACCCATGTTCAGTTGCAGAATCTGATCGCCCATCGAGGTCAACACCACTTCGGGCAGGCCGTCGCCTGTGATGTCGCGGCTGGCAATGCCCATGCCCCACAACTTCATGTCAGGCCAGCCGTCATCCAGCGTGTATTCGGAGAGCGGAGACAGGCGCCACATCTGCTCACGCCCGTCACGGACATAGTATTGGCGATCGTTGGAGATGCGCAGATCGGGTGTGCCATTGCGTTGCCAGTCCGAGACCAGCATCGACAAGGCGCAATAACCCGGCGATACGGCCTCGGGCGCGTCAAAGCGTCGGCCATCGGGGCGCAGCAGCATATTGTCGTCGCAGGCCTCAAACGGCCCATCGGGGTCCTTCAGATCGACATAGTTGCCGAAAGCCAGCGTCGGCCAGTTCTGCCCAGCCTCGAACGTGGCGGAAAAGGCGGTGGTCCATGCGTCGCCTCCGTCGAACTGCCATTCTGCTGGTGCAGGTTCAAACCGGCAGTTGCCGCGACCGCGCAAGAGCGCGTTGGCTCCGTGGCGCAAGACGACAAGGTCCAGCAGCCCGTCGCTGTCGATGTCCAAAGGATAGGCTCCCGTCACTCCAGACAGGTCCGCGATCTCAGCCTCCTCGAAGCTGATGCGATCGCCTGGCACCGTAACATTGCGAAACAGCCGGGAGGATGCCGCCCCGCCTGCGGCATAGAAATCCGGCAGGCCGTCGTCGTCGCAATCCAGCACGGCGACGCCGCCACCAACAAAGTGCGGCCAGCCGCCTTCATAGCTTTGATGGACAGGCAGGTCCGCGCCGCGGCCCACGAACGAAGGCGCGGCAGCGCACGGTATGGCCAGCGTCGCGGCCAAAGCAGCCCAGATCGACCTGACCAATGCCCCTGTCACCGATGACTCAGGCGGCCAGATGCGCAGGTTTCTTGCCCAGGATGATCATGCCCAGGATGTCGTCATCCGTGACTTCGTCCACGTTGACGGTGCCGACCATCTCGCCGTTCTTCATCACACTGGCGCGGTCGCAAAGCTTCATCACGTTGTGCACATCATGCTCGATCAGGAAGATGCCGATGCCTTGGGCCTTCAGTTCCTGAATCAACTCAGCCACCATTTGAGTTTCGTGCGGGCCAAGCGCGGCAGTGGGTTCGTCCATGATCAGGATGCGGGCGTTGAAATAGACCGCACGTGCGATCGCCACAGATTGCCGTTGACCACCCGACAGCGCCGAGACCGGCATATTGAACTTCTGGAAGTTGGGGTTCAGACGGCCCATGATCTTACGCGTCTCCGCCTCCATCTTGGCATCGTCGAACAGCCCAAAACGGCCCATGATCTCACGGCCCAGAAACAGGTTCGAAGCTGCATCAAGGTTATCCGCCAAGGCCAGCGTCTGATAGATCGTTTCGATGTTATAGCTGCGCGCATCGCGGGGGTTGTTGATGGTCGCCTTCTGACCGTTGATACGGATTTCGCCGGAATCCATGTGATAGGCCCCGGACAGAATCTTGATCAGCGTGGACTTGCCCGCACCGTTGTGACCCAGCAGGCCGACGACTTCACCCGGGTGCAGGTCGATGGACACGTGATCCACCGCCTTGATGCCCCCGAACGAGATCGAGATATCGCGCATTTCGACAAGAGGTGTCTGATTTTGATCTCTCATTTCGCGATTCCCATGTGTTTGCGGTACAGGATGTCGACCCAGACTGCGACGATCAGGACCAACCCAACGATGATGTTCTGGAACGGCGTATCCACGCCCACCATGGCCATGCCCGACTGCAGCGACTGCATGATCAGCGCGCCCAGGACGGCGCCGTAGATGGTGCCGACTCCACCGGCGAGAGCCGTTCCGCCGATGACAGCGGCGGCGATCACGCGCAACTCTTCAAGCATGCCGATATCGTTGCCGTGGCTTTGTAGACGCGCCTGCGCGATCAGTGCTGCGATGCCGCACAGCAGGCCCATGAGGGCAAAGGTCTTGACCGTCAGAAAGCGGGTGTTGACGCCCGATAGTTCCGCCGCATCCGGGTTGCCGCCCATCGCGAAAACGTAGCGCCCGAAACGCGCCTTGCGCGCGACGACGGTCAGCACAACTGCAATGAACAGCAGGATCAGAACCGAGATCGGCAGACCATGCATGGCAGAATAACCTTCGGGTACGACTTCGCCCCGTGCCTCGAAGATGCGGCGCAGTTTGGAGGGCGGGATGGGATAGCGCGACAGCCAGACAACAAAGCCCATGATGGCCGCGACCATGATGCCCATCATCGACACCTCGGCCCACATCGGTTTCACAGAAAAGCCATGGCCGACCTTGTTGCGCCGCGATGCCAGCACGGCAAGGACCGTGATGACCGACGCCGCGATGCCGACACCGATGCTGACGGGCGCACCAAGAACGCCCTCGGTCCCGCCGAACTTGAGCAAATTCGGGTCGTTCAGCGCCACGGACTGCCCATTGGTGGTGAACCAGTTCACGTTGCGCCAGATGAAGAGACCACCCAGCGTCACGATAAAGGACGGTATCAACTGATATCCGACCAGCCAGCCGGTCAGCGCACCCATGGCTGTACCTGCCGCGAGGCCAATCACGATGGTCAACAGCAGGATAATGGGATTGCCGTATTCAAGACCGAGGAAATTGGGCAGCCAGTAGACCTGGCTCATCGCCATGATAGCGGAACACATGGCCAGCAGCGAGCCGACAGACAAGTCAATATGCCGCCCCACGATCACAAAGACCATGCCGCAGGCCATAATTGCCACCGGAACGGTCTGAACGGAAATGTTGAAAACGTTGCGGGGGGACAAGAACTTGCCGCCCGTCCAAATGGTAAAAACCGCTGCGATCGCGGCAAAGGCGACCAGCATACCAAGCAAACGTATGTCGACTTCAAGCGTTTCTAGCAGGCCTCGTTTCTGACCCGGCAATGTGGAGTCCGATTTGATAGGCTCTTGGTCCGGCAACGCGGTATCCGTCATTTCCTGGCTCCTCCCGATGCGTGCCTTTTGGCACTGTCATTATTGGGTATGAAAGCGCCCGGGCCTGCGCCCGGACACTTCTTGTTCTTTTGGCTCGGTCTTATTCGCAGACGGCCAGACCAGAGACACCCGCGCACAGCGTGTCCTTGGGGATCCAGTTTGCGTCCAGCACAAGGTTCAGCTTGTCCTGTGTGATCGGCTCGGGGGCCAGAAGCATCGCGTTCAGCTCGTTGCCGGAAGGCGACGTGAACATGCCCGCGCCCTCGACGTCGGCCATGGCCGTGCCACCGGCAAGGGCAACAGCGATTTCACCCGCAGCGCGACCCAGCGCACGGCTGTCTTTCCACACCGACACAGTCTGGGTGCCCAGCGCCACACGGTTCAGCGCAGCGTGATCGCCATCCTGACCAGAGACCGGGATCCCTTCCATGCCCTGTGCGGTCAGCGCCGCAACAACACCACCGGCGGTGCCGTCATTCGAAGCGACGACAGCGTCAACGCCGTTGTCGGTCTGCGTCAGGATTTGCTCCATGTTCTTTTGCGCATTTGCGGGCTGCCAGTCATCGGTATAGGATTCACCTACGATTTCGATATCACCGGCGTCGATTGCGGCCTGAAGCACCTCTTGCTGACCGCCGCGCAGGAAGTCGGCATTGGGGTCAACGGGCGAACCCTTGATCATGACGTAGCGGCCTTTGGGCTGTGCTTCGAGCACGGCACGCGCCTGCATTCGACCCACTTCGACGTTGTCGAACGTCAGGTAGAAGGCACGCGGATCGTCGATCAGACGGTCATAGCCCACCACCGGTATGCCGGCATCTTCGGCGGCATCAAGGGCTGGGCCGATGGATGCGGAGTCTTGAGCCAGAATGATCAAGGCGGAACAGCCTTGTGTGATCATGCCTTCGATATCGGCCAATTGCTTGGTCGCAGATGTCTGCGCGTCTGCCGATATGTACGTGGCACCGGCCGCGTCAAGCGCGCCTTTGATCGCCGCTTCGTCCGTTTTCCAGCGTTCTTCACGGAAATTCGACCAGCTGACGCACACGCTCGTGTTCTGCGCCATGGCCACCGATGTCAGGCTGGCCGTCGCGACGCAGGCAAGCAAAAATGCTTTTTTCATTGTAGTCCTCCCTAGGTTCATCGGATCTTGGTCCGATTGAAGATTCACATCCGAAGGGATGTGATTTTAGTCTCAATTGCTCGCCAAATCTTTGAAACCGCAGCTTGCGCTGCAGAAATGGACGCACGCCGTAACCTTTACGACCTGCATTGCCCAGTCAAGCAATAGTGTTAGCGCGATCATGGATTTGCTGTTGGGCAGGCATGTCGGAACGAAATCGCCGGGTCGCAGGCGCGCCCCGGGCGTTGCTGTCCAGTTCGAATCACCTGTTTGCCATGGCAAAGCACGCTGGCTTTTGACCATCTGCGCGAGGCGTGACGGGATCAGCCTTTGCCTTTCCACGGAACCAGAATCCGCTCGGCCCATCGCATCAGCATGTCGATGCCAAAGCCGATGATGCCGATCAGGATGATCCCCATGATGACGATATCCGTGTTTTGAAACTTGGACGCGACCATGATCATCATGCCCGCCCCCTTTTCCGCCGCAACCAGCTCAGCGGCCACAACCGTACCCCAACACACGCCCATGGCCACCCGCGCACCCGTGAAAATCTCGGGCAGCGAGTTGGGCACGATGACATGCCGCATGATCTGCGCCTTGCTTGCCCCAAGGGAATAAGCGGCATGAACCTTGGAAATCTTGACCCCGCTCACACCCGAGCGGGCCGCGATGGCCATGATCCACAAGGCGGCGAGGAACAGCAGAATGATCTTGCCCGTCTCACCGATGCCTGCCCAGATGATGACCAGCGGGATAAGGGCGAGCGGCGGCACGGGGCGCATGAATTCCACGATCGGATCAAACCAGCCCCGGAACCAGTTTGAGAGGCCCATCGCATAGCCCAGCGGAATGCCGACCAATGCGCCAAAGAAGAAGCCGACAACGACGCGGAACAGCGAATAACCCAAGTGTTCCCACAAGGTAGATCCCCGGAACCCCTCGCTGGCTATTTCGCCGATGCGCACCACAACCGCCTCGGGCGAGGGCAGCCAGATCGGTTCCATCTGCCAGCCTTTGGCGGGTTCGATATTGGGTGTGCCCTTGTCCGTGATTGTGACGGTGCCCCAGCCGACATCGACCGATCCACCGGGGGCCACGGGTTCGCCGTTGATCTCGGCGATCTCGTGACCCTCGTCGCGGCCCAATTCGTCATTGCGGTCCACACGCAGCAGACCCGAGCGCCACATGCCGATGGCCACGCTGTCATCCTTGGCCCACCCCTCGCCCGGAGCGACCTCGGGGGCGTCGGTCGGCGTATCGATGGGATGCACGACAACGGTAACGGTCGCGCTGTCCCGCTCGTTACCCGCCTGCGCCGTGTATTCGAACGTGCCGGTGCCCTGAAACGGACCCGGCGCATGCAGGAAACGGGGCAGCAGGGTCGAGCCGGTGAACATGCCCCACAGCAGGAAAATGGTCAGGATGGAAATGACACTGGCGGCGCGGTTGGGGGTCACGGCACTTTCATCGCCGAAGGTGACGGTCTTGAGCGATCCGTAATCCGACCGGGCCGCCCCTGCGGCGATGGCGCGCACGGCGAAAAAGGCGGCGACGAAGATAGCGACATAAATCAGAAGGGGGATCATGACGCCACCTCGGTGCGGCCCATGATTTCTTCTTCCATGTCCCAGATCATGCTCAGTATTTCCTCGCGGCGCTGACCGAATTCGGGGTGTTTCTTGACCTCGCGCAGGTCAGCGTTCACGCCCATTTCTGCAAAGGGCAGGCGGTATTCCTTATGGATCCGACCGGGACGCGGGGCCATGACCAGCAACCGCTCGCCCAGCAGTAATGCCTCTTCCACCGAGTGGGTGATCAGGATGATGGTCTTGCCCGTTTCTTTCCAAAGCTTGAGCACAAGGGACTGCATCTTTTCGCGGGTCAGCGCATCCAGTGCGCCGAGCGGTTCATCCATCAGGATCACATCGGGGTCGTTGGCCAGACAGCGGGCCAAGGCCACGCGCTGCTGCATCCCGCCCGACAATTCGTAAACGGCCTTTTCCTTGAAGTCCTGAAGGCCGACGACGTCGAGCAGATGGTTCACGATCTCTGCCTTGTCGGTCTTGGGCATCCCCTTCATCGAGGGGCCGAAGCCGACGTTTTCCCGCACGCTCATCCACTCGAACAGCGCGCCTTGCTGGAACACCATGCCACGCTCGGCGTCGGGTCCGTGTATCTCGTGACCGTTCAAGATCATCTTGCCGCCGGTGGGCGCGAGGAAGCCGGCAACGATGTTCAGAAGCGTGGTCTTGCCGCAGCCCGACGGACCCAGCACGCTCATCAACTCGCCCGCCTTGAGGTCAAGCGAGACATCCTGCAGCGCCTGCACCGCCCCGCCATCTGGCAGGTCAAAACGCATCGAGATGCTCTGGATCGAAAGTCCGGACATATGGTCCCACCTATCGCTTGGCGAGACCCGGTTTGGGGTTGGACGGCACGTCCGCCT
>CAYGPT010000054.1:0-24822 GCA_964351755.1 uncultured Rhodobacterales bacterium
GGATATCACCGGACTGCCGCCGCATGAATTGTTCCACAAGGGGTTGCTGCGCACCTTTCAGATCGCGCATGAATTTTCGTCGATGACAGTGCGCGAGAACCTGATGATGGTCCCCGGCGCCCAATCGGGCGAGACGCTATGGAATGCCTGGTTCGGCCGCAAACGCATCGCCAACGAGGAACGGGCGCTGGCCGCCCGCGCGGACGAGGTTCTGGAATTCCTGACGATCGACCATCTGACCCATGAAAAGGCCGGCAACCTGTCCGGTGGGCAAAAGAAATTGCTGGAACTGGGGCGGACCATGATGGTCGACGCCCGGATCGTGTTTCTGGACGAGGTCGGCGCGGGCGTGAACCGCACCCTGCTGAACACCATCGGTGACGCAATCCTGCGGCTCAACAAAGAGCGCAACTATACTTTCGTCGTGATCGAACATGACATGGATTTCATCGGCAAGATTTGTGACCCCGTCATCTGCATGGCCGAGGGCCGTGTGCTGGCCGAAGGGACACTGGACGAAATCAAGGCCAATGAGCAGGTGATCGAGGCCTATCTGGGCACGGGTTTGAAGAACAAGGACAAGGTGGGCGCATGAGAATTCTGGCACTTTTCGCCGCGCTCGTACTTTGGCCGATCACTCCTGCTCATGCGCAGACGTCCTGTGAAACGATCACCGATGGTATCGAATACTGCACCGAAGCCAAACGCAGGCAGGGTGGCATCAGCTCGACGATCTATGCCGACCATGTTGCGACTTTTACCTTGCAGCGCGATCCGTTGGTGTCCTCGAATATCGTCGTGATGCCTTTGGATCGCACATTGACCTCATCCAATGACGTGCTTGACATGATTTTCGATCAATTCCGGCGTGGCACTCCGCCCTTTGTGCAGGTCGCCGATCTTGAGTTGCGCAACAACAACATTGACGGGCGCGAGACGCTTCAGGTTGATTTTCTTGGGGTCGACAGGGACGGTGGCCCGCTTGGGGCCTACATCGTGGACGCATTGCCGGGGACCGACGCAATATTCATGGTCTTTACCGTGCAGGAACGCCTGGCGCGGGCCAGCAACGGCGCACCCGGTGGCAAAGTCACGAAAGTGACGCAAGAACATCGCACGGCACATGCCGCCGCCCTGGCGGATTACAGGATTGGCCGCTGATGTCAGAACCCTTCCTTATCGGTGACGGCATGACGGGTGGCTACGGCGTAGGCCCCGATATTCTGCACGACTGCACCATCGCCGTTGAACCCGGCGAGATTGCCGTGATCGTCGGCCCCAACGGCGCGGGCAAATCAACGGCGATGAAGGCCGTGTTCGGCATGCTGAACGTCCGGCAAGGGGCTGTGCGTCTCGCGGGCGAGGACATTACTGCGCTGTCCCCGCAGGATCGTGTGGCCAAGGGGATGGGGTTCGTGCCCCAGACTTCGAACATCTTTACCTCGATGACGGTGGAAGAGAACCTCGAGATGGGCGCGTTTATCCGGCGCGACGATTTTTCGGGGACCATGGCGCAGGTCTATGACCTGTTCCCGATCCTGAAAGAGAAACGCTATCAGGCCGCGGGCGAGTTGTCGGGCGGGCAGCGCCAGCAGGTCGCGGTGGGGCGCGCGTTGATGACGCAACCGAAGGTGTTGATGCTGGATGAGCCAACGGCGGGTGTGTCGCCGATCGTCATGGACGAGCTGTTCGACCGGATCATCGAGGTCGCGCGCACCGGTATCCCGATCCTGATGGTCGAGCAGAACGCGCGACAAGCCCTTGAGATTGCAGACAAAGGCTATGTTCTGGTGCAGGGACGCAATGCGTATACGGGGACGGGTAAGGAATTGCTGAACGACCCCGAAGTGCGCAAGAGCTTTTTGGGGGGATGAGGTGAGGCTGATCTTTGCACTCATAATTCTTGCGACGCCGGTTTCGGTGTTGACCGAGGCCGAGTTGGCAGGGCGCGGTTATGTTGCCATGAACTGCCTCTTTGACCAGCGCTGCGTCCTTGGCGAGCCTTGCGTGGCGGCGTGGCGGGATGTGCGCTGGCGATTGAACGACGCCGAGGAGGCCGCATATCAGGTGCGCCGCAATGGAGAGGTGTCGCGCCGCGCATTGGTGATGAAAGATGCGCGCTGGAAAGACACTTCCGAGGCGCGCGCCATCGTTATGCAGATGCGCGAAGCGGTGGCCTCCCAGCTTACCGTCTTTGACGGCGGTGGCGCGATCCAGTCGTTTCAATATGCCGGAAACCCGGGTGCGGGACAATTTTATCTGGGAACCTGCGAGGTGATCGACTAATGGACCTCCTCAACGCCTTCGTCGTCCTCTCGAACTTCGTCCTGATCCCAGCCATCGCCTATGGCTCTCAACTCGCTCTCGGCGCGCTTGGGGTCACGCTGATCTACGGCATCTTGCGCTTTTCCAACTTCGCCCATGGCGACACCATGGCGTTCGGCACCATGGCAACGATCCTGATCACATGGGGATTTCAGGCCATGGGCATCAGCGCTGGCCCCTTGCCCACCGCGCTGCTCGCCCTGCCCTTCGGCATCGCGGTGTGCGCGGGACTTCTGCTGTTCACCGACCGCACCGTCTATAAATTCTATCGTGCGCAAAAGGCCAAGCCGGTGATCTTCGTCATCGTCTCGCTTGGCGTGATGTTCATCATGAATGGTCTGGTGCGCTTCATCATCGGCCCCAACGACCAGCAGTTCGCGGACGGCGAGCGGTTCATCATCTCGGTGCGCACCTTCAAGGCGATGACGGGGCTGGACGAAGGGCTGGTGATCCGCACCACCACGGGCATCACGGTGATCACGGCCATCATCGTCGTGGCCGCGCTGTTCTATTTCCTCAACCGCACCCGCACGGGTAAATCGATGCGGGCGTATTCGGATAACGAAGACCTCGCCCTGCTGTCCGGCATCAACCCCGAGCGGGTGGTGATGGTCACATGGCTGATCGTGGCCGCGTTGGCCACCATCGCGGGCGTGCTCTACGGCCTCGACAAATCCTTCAAACCCTTCGTTTATTTCCAGTTGCTGCTGCCGATCTTTGCCGCGGCAATCGTGGGCGGTCTGGGTTCGCCCATCGGCGCGATTGCCGGGGGCTTCGTCATCGCCTTTTCCGAAGTCATGATCACCTATGCGTGGAAAAAGGTGGCAGGGTATGCGCTGCCGGACGCGTGGGCGCCAGAAGGCCTCGCCCAGCTTCTATCCACCGACTACAAGTTCGCGGTCAGCTTCGTGATCCTGCTGATCGTGCTGTTGTTCCGGCCCACGGGCCTGTTTGCGGGGAAATCGGTATGACGGACGGCATTCGCAATACGCTTTACTTCGGCTTTGTCGCCCTGCTGATCATCGGCACCGGGTTCGTGCAAAGCTGGAATGCCGCGCTGTTCGTGCTGAACTTTGGTCTGATCAGCGCGATCATGGCGCTGGGTGTGAACCTGCAATGGGGGTTCGCGGGGCTGTTCAACGTGGGGATCATGGGCTTTGTCGCTCTGGGCGGCCTTGCCACAGTACTGGTGGCCATGCCGCCAGAGGCCGAGGCCTGGGCTGCAGGGGGCTGGCGGGTCATACTGGGGCTGGTCATGGGGGCGGCGACCATCGTGGGCGCCATTCTGGCTTATAACGCGCTGCCGAAAGGTCGTGCGCGCGCCGTTGGAATGGTTGCCATACTGATCATCGGCTTTTTCCTGTTTCGAGCCGTCTTTGACAGTGGAGTGGCCGCAGTCGAGGCGGTGAACCCGGCCAATGCGGGCTATCTGGGCGGCATGAACCCGTATGGCAAGGACTGGGGATGGATGACCATCGTCGCGTGGCCCGTAGGCGGTCTGCTCGCCGCAGGCGCGGCGTGGATCATCGGTAAGACGGCGTTGGGATTGCGCTCGGACTACCTCGCGATCGCAACCCTTGGCATTGCCGAGATCATCATCGCCGTGATGAAGAACGAGGATTGGCTGGCGCGTGGGGTCAAGAACGTGGTCGGCCTGCCCCGCCCCGCGCCGTACGAAATCGACCTGCAGAACGACCCGGCCTTTGTCGAGCGTGTCGCGGGCTGGGGCCTTGACCCGGTGACGGCCTCGACGCTGTGGGTCAAGCTGGTCTACGGGGGCTTGTTCGCCGTGGTGCTGGTCGCGTTGTTCCTGCTGGCCCAACGTGCGCTGCACTCCCCTTGGGGGCGCATGATGCGCGCCATCCGCGACAACGAGGTTGCAGCCGAAGCCATGGGCAAGGATGTGACCGCGCGCCATTTGCAGGTCTTCGTGCTGGGCTCGGCCATCTGCGGCATCGCGGGGGCGATGATGACGACGCTGGACGGACAATTGACGCCGGGCACCTACCAGCCCTTGCGCTTTACCTTCCTCGTCTGGGTGATGGTGATCGTCGGCGGATCAGGCAGCAATCTGGGCTCGGTGCTTGGCGGTTTCCTGATCTGGTGGTTGTGGGTGATGGTTGAACCGATTGGCTTGGGGTTGATGAACCTGATCACGTCCGGAATGGCCGAAGGCTACTGGTTGCGTGCGCACCTGATCGAGTCGGCGGCCCATATGCGGCTGCTGACCATGGGTCTGGTGCTGCTGCTGGTGCTGCGGTTCAGCCCACGTGGGTTGATCCCGGAGAAGTGAGGCCCTGGAGCAGAGGCGCTGCACCTCTTGTATCTTCCGGCGATTCCACGATTTTTCGTGCCACTGAATGGCGGCCTTTCCGCTCGACGTCGCTTGGATCTTGGTTTCGCCGCCATGGCGGCGTTTGAGTGAAAGGAGAAGGACGCGCGCACACGCAGCGCACTCCCGTAATCGACGGTCCTTCGGATCCGCATACGAACCAGATGTATCCCTTTGCATGTATGCCTCGGGCGATGCTGGCCGAAGTGAGGCGCTGGTTATTGGCCAGAACGGCGCGCGCCCAAAGCCAATCCATTCATCGCGTCGTAAAAGGCAACCGCATCACCCGCGCCGACCTGCATCGCTTCAATACTGGCCAGTGCCTCGACCAATTGCGCCTCTCGCATGGCAACTTCGGGTGGGCAGGCCATCGCCGTCGTACTGACATCACCAAAATTTACGTAGCCTGGCCCGAATTCAGGTTGCGCGTTGATCGTGTTGCAGCCCAGATTGAACGATAGGCGACCAGCGTCGACGCTCATCGTTGCGCGGGCCCCGTCCGGCACGGGGGTGCCAGCAACACTGGTGAGGACCCATTCACCCTGCAATTGCGTTGCCGGATCGGTTGCACCTGCGGACATGTTGGACCTCGGAGGTTGGGGCATAGCTGGCGATTGAGACTGAGCCAAAAGACCGGAACAGGCGGTGGCGCTTTGCGCCAAAAGGGCAAAAGCGGGCACCACGAGACAGATCAAACGGTTCATGAGCATGCCCAGATTATCAATACGTTAATCATGGCTCAGCTTATGTTTGTGGGTCAAGGGTTCAAAAGTAAGGAAATCCACCCTTGGCAGATTGCCTGCACTGCGCTTACTCTGCTCGCGTTAGCGGAAGCTTTTTGATCTCAAAATTTATTCTCTGAGTATTCGTTTCGATATCTGCCTCCGCACGAAATTTTGTCCCGCGATGCTGTTTCGGGGCCCTTGCGTTTTTAAAAAAGGAAACGGTCGTGTCTGGAAACATTCGCATCAAACTCATTGAGATGGCTGAAGCCGCGATCGAGAAATTTCAGAAGGAATACGAGAAGTTAGAGGCCGAAGCGAAGATGGACGGCATCATAGATGCCGACGAGCAAACGGATCTGGACAATCTGTCGAGCAAGTTGAGAGTATTGAAGGACCTTGCGCGCAACCAACGCGCTGTGGTCACGCGCAACCGCGAGATGTGGGATGCGCTAAGTGCCGCCAAGGCCGAGTTCGAACAGCGGCTAAAGACCTTGCAGTCCGCAAAATGGCCCGACCTTGCCAAGCTGGAAGCTGCGGCGGCGGCGATTACGGCGGCGGCGGATGACGAACGCTGGAACGACGCCACCAAGGTGCTGGAGATGGCCCGCGCCAAGATGGCGACCGCTTATCAAGCCTATTTGGCTGCGCAGCCCGCGGTCGCTGCCGAGGGGGGTGAAGAAGCGCCCGCCCCGGCCCCGGCACCGGGTGTAGATGCCGACAAGGCCAAGTTCGAAGGCGCCAAAGCGCTGTATACCAAGGCGATGACCTCTTTGGAACGTCATGCGCAAAAAGCCGCCCCAAGCATCGCGAGCGAGATCACGGCGATCAAGGCAAAGGCCACGGCAGCCGATGCAGATGCCACAGCCGGCGACTATGCCAAAGCCTTGACCCAGATGGCCCCCTTGGCCGCAGAATGCGCCGGGGTCGAAGACAAGGCCCACGATCTGGCGCATTTCAATGCCGTGCTGGCCCATCGTACAACGCTGGTGAACAATCCGGTTCCGGCAGCCCCTGCCGGGGATGCCGCCATTGACGACCTCAAGACCGAGATCGACACGCTGTTTGCAGACGCCCAGACCGATGCGGCGGCTGCGAAATTCAGCAACGGCATCACCAAGCTCGACAAAATTCCCGTTCTGCACGAGCGCCGCCGCGCGCTTGATGTCCGGCGGACCAATTATCTGGCCGATGACGCCCGCGTGATGGGGCATATCGCGGCAATTGATGCCGCCCCTGCCGGGGACCGCGCCCCCTTGCAGGCCACAATCGACAAGTTCAAGGCGCAAGCGGCCGCTGCCAAATACGCGCAGACGAATGACTATGCCGACTCGTCTGCAAAGATGCGGACGCTGAATGCGGAACTGGGGACAATCCGGAACATCCTGCGCACAGCCGCGTCCTACACCGCTGCCCTTGCGGCCTTTGACGTCCAGATGGCCACGGTGGATCCACACGCGGGCCAGGTGGCGATCGCGGAGTTTGTGGCCGCCCGCAAGGCTGACCGTGCACAGGCCGTGACGGACGCAACAGCGACAAAGTTCCCCACGGCCATCCAATTGCTGCAGCGCACAGGCGCCGGCGACTGGACCGCCCACAAGGCCCTGGCGGACGCCTATGTGGCCTATGAAGGCAAACGTCAGACGGCGCAGACACTGATCGACACGGTCAAGGCGCTGCCCGGAACCGCCGATGGTATCGCCCAAGCCGAAGCACTCATGACATTGGCGGCCGAACAAGCCATTGCCAAGAACATCCCCGGTGCGGAAGCGCGCCTTGTGGAGGCCACAGCGCGCGCCAATGAAGCCAAGGCGGCGGCAGATGCCAAGGCAGCACTCGATGCGCTGCACGACACAGGTGCGCTGGATGGCGCAGGCACGGACTTCCCGGCGGCGCTCGCCGTTTACACCACGATGCGGGCCAATGTTGCGGGGCAGGACACAACCAATGCCTTCACCGCGCAGTTGACCGCCGCCGACGTCCCCGTCGACGCTGCCAAGGCCGAGGCGGCCAAAGCCAGCCCTGACGCAGCCGCGTTGCGGGCAAAGCTGGATGAAGGGATAGCAGCACTGCAGACCCTGTTGCCCAAGATCGGTGCACTGGCTGCATTCACAGCGCACCTCGCCACGGCGAAAACGCTGATAAACACGACCCTGCCGCCATTGAATATCGACAATTGCATCAAGCCTGCGATTGATGCCTGCAAGGTGCTGTTGACCGAAGCCGAAACCCTGGCCGCTGCCCCCGGTCTGGACTTTGCCGGTGCAGAGGCCAAGCTGGCCGAGGCCACCAAGCGGGGACTTCAGGCGCAAATCAATTCCGGACTCTACACGTCCGATATCCAGCCGGACCTTACCGCCATCACGAATGCCCTTGCCCTGGTCAACACGGGCAACGCCAATGTTCAGGCCCTGATGGCCGCCCGCGTGGCGCGTTTGACCAAGCTTCAGACGGACATCGCGACCGACATTGCCAACGAGGATTTCAAGGCCGCCCAAAGCAAGGGCAACGAAGCCTCCGTCGTGTCCACTGCAACCATGCAGGACGGAACCTATTGCGTACGCATCGACAACAACTACACGAATTGGGTGACAAACCGCATCGGCCAGATTCAAGGGGGTCAGCCGGCTGTCGCTGCGGCCCTAGCCGAAACGAACCAGCTGATCGCGGACCATCAGGCCTGTCTGGCTGCGGGCAGCTACAGTGCCGCATCCAGCATCATGGACAAGATCTTCTGGTCGATCCAGCGTGGTATTGATGCGCTGGCCCTTGCGGGGCCCTACGACGCCGCACAGGCCGCCGCGCGCACGGCGCTTGATGCGCTGGCGGCAAAAACCTCGCCGGCTATCGAGGCCAAGATCAACGAATTTGAGGGGCGCTATACCGCTGCTGTGGCCTTGGCCGCAGAGCCGCAATATGTGATTGCGACACAAAGGATGACCGATCTGACAGCCGAGGTGAATGCCTTTGTCGCGATGGCGGATGCCTATAACAGCTATGGTCCGGCCCAAGTCGCTGCCGTAGCGAAACTGACCGCCGCCGAAGGTCACGCGCAGCGCGATGCAATCGAAACGATGATCGGGCTGTTGCGCAGCAAATACGACACCGCCGTCACCATCGCGGACGCAGGCGACCCGGCCCGCGCCAAGACCATGATGGACGAGGTTACAGCCAGCGCCACCGCAACCATTGCAGAGGCCGACTTTGCCAAGACCCGCACCGACATAGCGACAGCGCTTGGGGATTCAGCCTCGGCCACCGACGGGCCGGAGGCGGCGCATATCGACGCAACCGCAGCCGCCTTGGCGGTGCAGGTGGGCCGTGAACATGCCGATATCGCGACCCAGGAATTGAAGGATGCCGAGGCTGCGCTGGACATTGCCAAGGATGAAACGAAAGAGGCCGCCGTGCGCACCGAAGCCTTGCGCCGCGCTCTCGATCTGATCGCGACGGCGGGCAACGTGATCAGCCAGAACCAGATGCTGGAAACCGCGCTGGAGTCCGCCCGCCAGCAGATCGCCGGGTTGCGCAGCCATGCACAGGCCGCCTACCTCGAGCCGCTGATCAAGGAGGCAGAGACTGAACTGGGCGTGATCGCGTCGCGTGCCGTCAACCTTGCCGCCCTGCCCGCCTGTTCGTCCGATCTGGCCGCGCTGGTGGCCCGCCTGACCGAGATGGGCCCGAAACTGGATGCGCACGCCGAATATGTGCCGCTGCGCGCCAAGCCTGAAGTCGAGCCGCGTCTGGCCGTGCTTGAGGCCCACGATCACAGCTTTGCCATCCAAAGCAATATCGACGCGATCCGGCGCAAACTGGACGATGCCGCACGCCTCTCGGCTGCCTTTGATCCCGTGCCTGCCGTCGCGTTGCTGAAAGAGGTGGAAACACTGGGCAACAGCGCGCTCGTTATGGCGCAGATGAGCAACAACGTCGCCCCAAGCGCAGCTGAGATTCAAAAGATCCTCGACGGGCCGGGCGGCGACGCCGAACTGGACGCGATGATCGACAAGCTGGAACCCGACGCCCAGCGGGCCGTGCTGAAAGTGGCATTCGAGGCGCGTTTTGGCTGCACACTGCAAAACTTCGCCGGGGTGGATGCCGCTGGCAATCCGATCAATCCGATCGCGGCAGGCGCGCAAGACGGACCAAACATCAAACGGTTCTACGAGATCATGTCCGATCTGCCCCCCACCGCGACGTCGGACAATGACAGCATGCGCATTTTCACGGAAATCGAGTCGGGTCAGGGGTCGCTTTACAGAGGGTCAACCAAGGATGTCGTTATGCGTGAAGGGGATGCCGCCCTGTCCGTCGCATATGGCTTTGGCCAAGAGGCCGAAGTGGGACAAGTCGATCCCGGATGCGAACCTGCAAACACGGAACCCGTCAGCTTTTTCAGCTGGAACACCCTGCACGAGGTTGGCCATGCGGTCGATGATCAGCACGGGTTCATGAAAAAGAAACAGAGCGGGCCCGACTTTGGCGGATGGACCGAATATGGCAGCAATACCGGCCCCATCGCCACCATCCTTGCGGGCCACTTCAAATACGACAAGACATACATTCAGCAAGCCATGTCGCAAAAGCTGCCCACCGTCGCAGCCCCGGGCGATGTGGCACCGGGCGCGCCGCAGCCGGCGGCTGGCGTCAAGCCCGAGGAATGGGAGGCGCGTCGCGTTGCCTTTACCGCGTGGCTGGCGCAAGTGCGCGAGCCGCGCAACCCGTGGGCCAGCAATTCCGTGGCGCAGCGCGTGGCAATTGGCGGCGTGGTCTATCAGGAAAGCTATACCGGGGTCTGGACCAGCTATCAGCTTGCGGCCCGGTCCAAGGGGATGACGGGCTATCAGTTCCGCGCGCCGGGCGAATGGTTCTCTGAACTTTATGCGGCTTACCATTCCGGCAAGCTGAAACCGTCGCACCCGGCGACAGGCTGGCTCGAAGACCTCGACGCACCTTAAAAAGGACTGACATCATGTCACTGTTTCATCCGATCACCGTGAAATGCCCTAACTGCGAGGCGGACGTCATGGTTGAGGCCGTGGGCAGCGTGAACGCCGACCGCCGACCAGATTTTCGCGATGCCATCATGGACAACGCGTTTCAGGACACCACTTGCGGCGCTTGCGCGCACGCGTTTCGTCTGCAACCCGAATTCAACTATCTGGACGCCGGGCGAGGCCAATGGATTGCGGCGATGCCCGCCTATGACATGCCCCGCTACCTCGAAATTGAAGATGTGGTCGCGGAACTGTTCGAGGCGAGTTACGGTTCCAAGGCCCCCAAAGCGGCCCGCGATGTGGGCAACAATCTGAATGTCCGCATGACCTTTGGCTGGCCGAGTGTGCGGGAAAAGCTGCTGGCCGCGGCCAACGGCATCGAAGATGTCGTGCTGGAGATGATGAAGCTGGACATGCTGCGTGCCATGCCGTCGGCGCCATTGGCTCCGGGGGTGGAATTGCGCCTCGTTGCCGTGACGGACGAAGACCTTGGGTTCTGCTGGATGCGCTCGGACACCGAAGAGGTGATGCAGGAAAGCGTATGCCCGCGGGGATGGTATGACGGTATTGCCGCCGATCCCGAGCCGTGGGCAAACCTGCGTGCCCAGCTAACGAATGGCGCATTTGTCGACATGCAAAAGCTTTACATGGGCGCAGGTCGCGCCGCCGCCGAATAGACGGGAAAGGATACGTCCATGGCCAAGAAACTGAGCCCCGCTGACCTGAAAAAACAAGGCGAAGAGCTGAGCAAGCAAGTCGCTGAAATCCGCAAAAAGGACCTGAACTTTGCCATGGTGATGGGGAAAGAAGGGGTCGCCTTCCACACCGACCGCAAGAAGAACCCCGACATACTCTGGCGTGGCGCCAAGTCCGAAGCGGGCGGTGCCAAGGGTGCAAAGGGCACGGTTTCGATGTCTGGCAAGGTCATGGTTCTGGATGCAGACGATCCAGGCTCTGTCCCGGGCCCGCTCCTCAAAGCGGCCAAAAAGCACTTTTCCGACCGTGGTGTTGTCCTGCGCATCATGCTCAAGGGGCAAGAAGAGCCGGAAGATGACGAGGATGACGCCGACACGGCGGCGACAGCCAAGGCGGCAAAACGAGCGGATGAAAAACCGCAGGACGCGGCCCCCAAAAGGTCCGAGCCAACCCCCGAGCCCGAAAGGGCCGAAAAGAAAGAGCCAGAACCCGCAGCGGAACAAGCGGATGAGAAGGAGGTGGATGCGAAAGCCGATCAGGACGCGCGCATGGATGCTCTGCGAGAGAGCCTTATGAAGGATTTCAAGGCGATGAAGCCCGATATTGATCTGGCCGAGGCTGCGCAGAATCCCGGTCTGAGTAAAAAGATCGCGGGGCTGGCCCGCATGTTTGTCGATCAGATCGATACGGACGTCAAAAGGGCCCATTCCGTGGTCGGCTTGCTGCAAACCACCATCAAGACAGCCAAAGACAAGGGCGAGCTTGGCGCGCCGCACGCCGCCGCTCCGAACGGCGGCAGCGTGGCAAGACGTAAGAAGCTTGCGGCTTTGGAACGCGGTGTTGACAAGTTGCTTGAACGCCTGGCTTGACGCGCCCGGTTCCCTGATCAAAAGCGGCCGATGGGCGCGATGCGCTTGCTGATTTGTAGCGCGTTGCGCGTTTCAAACGCTGGTTATCGCACTTCGTCTGTCCATTGAACGGCTTTCTTCCGCATAGACAACCACGTGTGGGGTGAACCCAGAGGTTTGTGGATAGGCCCAACCCAGGTTGTTCTTGAGCGACGTGAAAAATAACTGCCGCCTTGGGCGCGCAGGCGACCCTGGAACTGGTGCTGCAAACAGGCGTTGGCAGCAATTTCGACAATCGGGAACGGCCCCTTGTCCAGCGCCCGTACATGCGTCCGCCGACCGGGGCAGCAATCAATTCTCAGGGATTAAATACACCGACAACCGCCTGTCCGGTCGTTTCTAGAGAACATGGGACAGGAAATCCCGGCTTCTGTCATAGCGTGGATTTCGAAAGAACTCGTCGGGTGAGTTCACCTCCACGATCTCACCCTGATCCATAAAAATGACCTTGTCCGCGACCTGCCGCGCAAAGCCCATTTCATGTGTCACGCAAATCATCGTCATGCCGTCTTGTGCCAGTTCGACCATCACATCCAGCACTTCCTTGATCATTTCGGGGTCCAAAGCCGATGTCGGTTCGTCGAATAGCATGATTTTGGGTTTGACGCACAGCGCGCGGGCAATCGCGACGCGCTGTTGTTGCCCGCCGGACAGTTGCAGCGGAAATTTCGTCGCCTGATCGGCAATGCCGACGCGCGACAGATGGGTCATCGCGATCTCTTCGGCCTCGGCTTTGGGCAGTTGCTGACCCAATATCGGCGTGAGGGTGCAATTCTCCAGCACACTCAGATGCGGGAACAGGTTAAAACTTTGAAAGACCATCCCGATCTTGGATCGGATTCTGCTCTGGTTGCGTCCTTTCGGGTCGACCTCTTCCCCGTCGACCACGATGTTGCCTTCCTGATGGTGCTCAAGCTGGTTGATACAGCGGATCAGTGTGGATTTGCCCGAGCCGGAGGGACCACAGATCACGAATTTCTGTCCGTCCGCGACCGCAAGGTCAATGTCCTTGAGCACGTGAAACTGGTCAAACCATTTGTTCAGTTTGACGATCTCGATCATGCGGTTTGCGGCGGCCATCAGCGGTCACGCCCCTTGGCAAGTTTCTGTTCCAGCCCGATGGAGTAGGACGACATCGCAAAGCAGAACACGAAATAAATCAGCGAGACGACAAAGAACGGTTCGATGAACAGCCCCAGCCAATCGGTGTCCTCGCCGATGGCCCGGGCCATGTTCATCAGGTCGAACAGCCCGATGATCGACACAAGGGTCGTGTCCTTGAACAGCCCTATGAAGTTGCCCACGATGGCGGGTATCATGATCTTCAGCGCCTGTGGCAACACGATCTGCGATGTCATCTGCCAGTATCCAAGGCCCAGCGAATGTGCTGCCTCGTACTGGCCTTTGGGAATTGCTTGCAGACCCCCGCGGATGATCTCGGCCATATAGGCGGCCGCGAACAGGCACACGGCTACAATGGCGCGCAGCAGTTGATTGACCTCGGTCCCAGCAGGCATGAACAGCGGCAGCATCGTGTTGAACATGAACAGTATGGTGATCAGCGGCACGGATCGGAAAAGTTCGATGAACAGTGTCGACAGCATCGAAATCACGGGCATCTTTGAGCGTCGACCAAGCGCCAACAGGATGCCTGCGGGTAGCGACACGGTGATGCCGATCCCCGAGATCACCAAGGTCAGGAACAAACCGCCCCAAAACCGCGTGCGCACCTCGACAAAGGAAACCGACGCTACGATCAGGCAGGCCACGACAAACACCGCCAGCATCGCGCCCAGCTTGATGCGGCGCTGCATCACCTCGTCGGCATCGCTTTGCCCAACAGCGTCGATCAGCCATGCGCCGACCGTCTTTGACCTGAAGGTTTCGCTGAGCGCTGTAGCCCAGACCCAGATCAACCCCGACAATCCCGCAGCGATCAGGGCGGTCCAGATCACACCCTTTGATCCGCCCAGAAAAAAGTAGCTGGCCAGAAACGGGTACAGTGCGACGGCACTGAGACCAATCGCGATTTTCGAGCTGACGCGCGGCATCCACAGCGGAATGACCCACGCCAGCAAGGCCAGAAAGCCGATGTTGATCCGCCAGACCTGATCCTTGGGGTAAAGCCCGTAAATCAGGTTTTCGAACCATATCCCCACGCCGGGCCAGCACGCCCCGGCGCGTCCCACCGCATCCAGACATTCGCGCCGCGTCTCTGCCTGCCAGACCGCATTGAACAGCGCCCAGTTCAGCACGGCGCTGAGCACAGTAAAGGCGATATAGGCGCCCAGCAGCGTCATCAGCGTATTGGGAATGTCCTTGAACAGGTTCTTGCGCAGCCAGCCGACAAAACCGACGGTGACGATTGGCGCGGGGCGGTCGGGGCGTGGTTCGAACGTAAGGGGGGCGTCGGTCATGTTCACCGCTCCTTCAGCTGAACGCGCTTGTTGTAGGCGTTCATGATCAGGGACACGAACAGGCTGACACCGCAGTAGAATGCCATGGTCATCGCCACGATCGGGATCGCACGCCCGGACTGGTTGAGCGATGTGTTCATCCAGACGCTGACAAGATCAGGGAACCCGATTGCGATGGCCAGCGACGAATTCTTGGTGACGTTCAGA
The DNA here is from genome assembly GCA_964351755.1 of uncultured Rhodobacterales bacterium. Classification (GTDB taxonomy): domain Bacteria; phylum Pseudomonadota; class Alphaproteobacteria; order Rhodobacterales; family Rhodobacteraceae; genus Tateyamaria. The sequence continues at coordinate 14,605 of CAYGPT010000054.1, forward strand.
TATTGGCTGATCAGCGGCGGAATGATCACGCGCATCGCCTGTGGCAGCACCACGCGGCGCAGTGTCCAGCCGCTGGGCAGGTTCAGCGCCCCCGCGGCCTCCAACTGCCCCTTTGACACCGACTGAATTCCCGATCGCACGATTTCCGCGATGAAGCAGGATGTATATGCCGAAAGTGCCACGATAAGGGCGCAAAAGCTTGGGGGAACGGACAAACCACCCACGTAATTGAAGCCCTGGAGCACCGGGATTTCCCAGCTGAGCGGTGACCCGAGCACCAGATGCACGGCCAGCGGGAACAGGATGACGATAGCGATTCCGGTCGATATGGCGGGAAACGGTTTGCCCGTCTTGTCCTGACGTCGGCGTGCCCAGACATAAATCGCAACGGCAGCGGCGACGGACAAGGCCATTGCGATCAGCACGATATTGAATGTCTCGCCGGGCACAGGTGCGGGCATGTAAAAGCCACGGTTGTTCAGCACAAACCCTTCAACCACTTCAAGGCTTTGTTTCGGCCGTGGCAGCAGGTTGAACACCCCGAAGTACCACGCGATGATCTGCAAAAGCAGCGGTGTGTTGCGGATCAGTTCTATGTATGCGCGCGCGATGGCCGCGATGATCCAGTTCGACGACAGCCGCGCCAGGCCCACGATCAAACCAAAGAACGTCGAAAAAACGATTGCGACAATGGCGACCAGCAACGTGTTCATGATCCCGACGAAGAACACGCGCAGGTACGTGTCGCCCTCCTCATAGGGCACGAGGGTAAAGCCGATCCCAAAGCCCGCCGATACATCAAGGAACCCGAAGCCCGCAGACAGATTCCGCGCCTGCAAGTTGGTCACCGTGTTCATGACCAGCCAATAAAATACAGCACAGACCAGAAACAGCGTGACGGCCTGAATGACAATTGCCCGCGTCTTGGCGTCGTAAAGCGCGCGGCTCAGGCCATTTTGAGGCGGCTCGGGATTTGCGCGATCAGGAACGGTCGTCATGAGGTGATGCTCCGCCGTGAAAAGTGAACGTAAACGCGCCGCCCGTCAGGAAGAGGCAGGCGGCGCGAACGCTCTGGATTTTAGCGGAAAGGTGGTGCGTAGATGATCCCGCCCTTGGTCCAAAGCGCGTTCAAAGTGCCTTCGCGCGGGATCCCGATGGCTGTGTTCTCGCCAACATGTTTTTCGTAGATCTCGCCGTAGTTACCGACGGACTTGATCACATCGACCATGAATGTCGGGCTTAGCCCAAGACCCTCGCCGATGTTGCCCTCGCCGCCCAGAAGGCGGGCGACGTTCGGATCGGCAGACGAGGCCATTTCCTCGACATTGGCCGATGTCACGCCCAACTCCTCGGCATTGATGATCCCGAAGACAACCCAGCGCACCAGATTGGCCCACGCGTCATCACCTTGTCGCACGACCGGGCCAAGGGGCTCTTTCGACACGGTTTCCGGCAAAAGGACATGCTCGCTTGGCGCGGGAAACGCAGACCGGCGGGCCGCAAGCCCTGACTTGTCGTTGGTATAGGCATCACAGCCGCCACCCAGATACGTCTCGACCAAGACGTTGACGTTCTCGTTTGTGACTGGAGTGAAGCTCATGCCATTGGCGCGAAAATAGTCAGCGAGGTTCAGTTCCGTTGTGGTGCCTGTCAGAACGCAGATTGTGCCGCCATCCAGCTCGAGAGCGGACGTGATGCCTGAGTCTGCCGGAACCAGAAACCCTTGGCCATCATAGAAGTTGACCGTCGTGAAATCGAGGCCCAGTTGGGTGTCACGCACCGCCGTCCATGTTGTCGTCCGCGAAAGCATATCGCTTTCGGCATTGGCCAGGGACGTAAACCGCACCGCAGATGTCACCGACTGATATTCGACCTTGTCCGGGTCGCCGAAAATAGCCGCCGAAACGCCACGGCACAAATCGACATCCATACCGGACCAGGTACCATCATCGGCCAGCGCGTAGAATCCCGGAGTCGGCAGGCCGACCTGACAGTTGAGAATCCCCCGCTCCTTTACGGCCGCCAATGTGTCTTGTGCAAACGCCGGCGCTGCCATGCAGACTGCCAAGGATGCAAAACTTGCGAGATATTTGATCTTCATTGATAGCTCCCCATTTTCTTGCCCCGCGACAAACGCAAGGTGTGACGCTGAAGGTCAGGCAAGCGCGTTGTTTTTCAAAAGACCACCGAACAAAACTGACAGAAAAGCGAAGCGCACGACGCTTTTTCGCTCTTTTTCTATGCTAGTGCGCGTTTTTTAACCACAAAACGACTAACTGCGCGGGTTTGCGGCCGCATGCATGAACACCATTTCAGACTGTATCAACCTGCGTTTAGGGTCAGTAAGGCGCAGCCGTCACATTGGAGCAGACCAGACCATGGGCTTGAACACAGACTTCCTTATGGACGCTTTTCCCGCATTGCGCCGCGCCGAAGTCTTTCTGGACAACGCCGGTGGCTCGCAGGTCGCGCGCCATGTCGCTGATCGGCTGACCGAATACCTGTTCGAGGCGAATGTGCAGTTGGGCGCAAGTTACGCGGCCTCTGTTCAAGCGGGCAAGATGGTGGATGCCGGGCGTGCGGCACTGGCCACGTTCCTAAATGCCAGCCGCGCGGAAGAGGTGGTGATGGGCGCGACCACCACGCAGTTACTGGGCCAATTGGCGCAGTCCTTGTCGCAGGATTGGTCTGAAGGTGATGAGGTGATCGTGACCAATTTCGATCACGAGGCCAATATCGGCCCGTGGGCCAAGCTGGCCGACAAGGGGATCGTGTTGCGCACATGGCGCATGCCGCAAGGCGCGCATTTGCCCGACCTCGACGATTTGCGCGCGTTGCTGTCGCCCAAGACCAAACTGGTGGCCGTCACGCATGCGTCCAACATCTATGGCACGATCAATCCCGTGCCGGACATCGCGCGGGTGGTGCATGACGCAGGTGCCCTCCTATGTGTCGACGGCGTCGCCTATGCGCCGCATCGCGCGGTGGATGTGCAGGCGCTTGGCGCTGATTTCTATGCCTTTTCCGTCTACAAGACCTACGGCGCACATTTCGCGGCACTTTATGGACGCTATTATGCGCTGCTGGCGGCAGGCAACATCAACCACCGGTTCTTCACCCGCGCCAAGGTTCCGCAAAAGATGGAACCGGGGAACGCGAACTACGAACTGGCTTATTCCTGTCTTGGCGTCATCGACTATCTGGAAGCCTTCGCGCAGGCCCATGGCGTGAACGCGACCGGGCGCGCAGCCATCGAAGCCGCGTTCAAGATTATCGCAACACATGAGGAAACCTTGTCCGAAGGCCTGCTGACCTATCTGCGCGGGCGCGAAGACGTCACGATCATTGGTGCCGCGACCCCGGATCAGGCACAGCGCGTGCCGACCATTTCATTCGTGATCAACGGCAAGTCATCCAAGGCCGTGGTCGAACAGATCGACAAGACCGGTATCGGCATCCGCTTTGGCGACTTCTACTCGCGCACGCTGGTCGAAGATCTTGATCTGGACAACGACGACGGCGTGATCCGCGTGTCCGCCGTGCACTACAACACGCTTGAACAGATGGACCGTCTGATCGCAGCGCTAGAGGACATCCGCACATGAGCACCTATGACACCATCGTCAAAGGGGGCACAATCGTCACCGCCGCCGACACCTTCAAGGCCGATCTTGGGATCAAGGCGGGTCAGATCGCGGCTATCGCGCGGAACCTGAGCGATGCGGACGAGATCATCGACGCCACCGGCCTGCTGGTCATGCCCGGTGGGATCGACAGCCACGTGCATATCTCGCAACCGTCTGGCGATGGGGTCACCATGGCGGATGATTTCGAAAGCGCGACCCGTTCGGCGGCGTTCGGCGGGCACACGACCCTCCTGCCCTTTTGCCTGCAAGCCAAGGGGCAATCCCTGCGCGACGCGGTGTCGTGGTATCACGGGTTGGCGGACGGGAATTGCTATACGGATATCAGCTTTCATCTCATCATCACCGATCCGACCCCGCAGGCTTTGAATCAGGACCTGCCTGCGTTGGTCAGCGACGGCTACACCTCGGTCAAGGTCTTCATGACCTACGAGGGCATGAAACTGACCGACAAGGAAATCCTGCAGACGCTGGAGGCGGCGAAGTCCTGCGGCGCATTGCCCATGGTCCATGCAGAGAATGACGACGCCATTGAATTCCTGCGCGATCGGGCCGCCGACAGAGGAGAGACTGCGCCGAAGTACCACGCCACAACCCGTCCCATCCCGGCAGAGCGCGAGGCGACCCACCGCGCGATTGCCCTTGCGGAGATCATCGACGTACCTATCGTAATCGTCCACGTGTCCAACGGCGATGCGATTGACGAAATCAAAGCCGGGCGCGCGCGGGGCAGCAAGGTGTTTTCGGAAACTTGCCCTCAGTACCTGGTGCTGACGGCGGACGATCTGGACACAACCGGCTTTGACGGTGCGAAGTACGTTTGTTCCCCACCCCCACGCGACACGGCGTCCCAAGCCGCCTGTTGGGCCGGGCTGGAACAGGGCGTGTTCGACGTCTTTTCCTCGGATCATTGCCCGTTTCGATATGACGACAGCGAGGGCAAAAAACACCCGAATGGTCTGAGAACCTTCAAGTGGGTGCCCAACGGCATTCCCGGCGTCGAAACCAGCCTGCCGATCCTGTTTTCCGAAGGGGTCAGCAAGGGCCGCATCGACCTGCAACGCTTTGTGGCGTTAAGTTCGACAAACCATGCCAAGACGTATGGGCTTTATCCCAAGAAGGGCACGATTGCGGTCGGTTCCGACGCCGATCTTGCCCTGTGGGACCCGGACCGCACCGAAGTGTTGCGCCAGGAGATCCTGCACCATGGCGCGGACTACACGCCGTTTGAGGGGATCAAGGTCAAGGGGTGGCCCGTGCGCACGATGCTGCGCGGCAAGACACTGGTGGCGGACGGTGCGCTGCATCAGGCCAAAGGTGTCGGCCACTACCAGAAGCGCGCCAAATCGGGCGAGGCTCTAGAGACCTAGTTCTCCCAGCTTGTCGGCTTGCCGTTTGGCCAGCACATCCACCTCCGCCATGGCCATGGCGCTCAGGGCCGGTCCGGGTTTGCGCAATGTCGGGTGCGCAATGGCACCGCGTTTGGCAAGGCTGTACTTTCGGATCGAAAGCCCCAAGCCCGGCTGCGCCTCGTATCGGACCATGGGCATATAGGCGTCAAAGATATCACGCGCGCGTGTCTCGTCCCCGGCCTGATGCGCCGCGACCACCCGCGCCATCATTTCGGGATAGGCAAAGCCCGTCATGGCGCCGTCCGCGCCGCGCATCATCTCTTCGAACAGGTACAGACCACCATTCCCGCACAGGATCGAGATGCGCCGCGCGCCATCATCCGAGGCGGCGCGCAATGCGCTGATCTTTTCAAGGCCCGGCCAGTCTTCGTGTTTGAGCATCACGCAGGTCGGGCAATCGTCAACGATCTTCAGGATGACTTTGGTCGGGATTACGACCCCGGTCGCAAGTGGAAAATCCTGCAACACGAAAGGTGCTGCGCCAAGTGTTTCAGCCACCCCATGATAATAGTTCACGATCTGATCGTCAGAACGCAATCCGGAGGGTGGCGCAACCATCAGCCCGGCAACACCCGCATCCATCGCTTGCGCGCCAAGCGCCCGCATCGCGGCGAAACCTGGCGCAGAAACACCGACCACGACAGGCAAGGACGTGCGCGCAACGACGCGGTGCACGACGGCAAGGCTTTCCTCGGCTGACAGTTTTCCGGCCTCGCCCATCATGCCCAGAACCGTCAGCCCGGTCGCACCCTTTGCGACGTAGAAATCGACCATGCGGTCGATGCTGTCGAAATCCAGAGTGCCGTCCGGCATGAAGGGAGTGACGGCAATCGTGTAAACCCCCGCCGCTGTCTCATCAAGCATGCGCATTCCCCCGCTTATGGCTCTGTCCCAGAGCAATGTGGCTCAGTGCCATCGCGGCGGCGGCCTGACACGGTTCGACCACCGGCAGGCCTGTCGCCTCTTCGATCTGCGCGCGGTAGTGGGCCATGCCCGCGCAGCCCATGATCAGAACGTCCGCCCCGTCGACGTCGCGCAGTCGCTTGCCCGTCGCGATCATCGCGGCAAGGCTTTTGTCGGGACTGGCAAGGTCCGCCACTCCAAGGCCGAGGGCCCGATCCCCCGCCAGACGATCCAGCACGCCCATGGCCCCGAAGGCGCGCAAATGTCGCGGAATCGAGGCAGGCAGGATCGCAATGACACCGAACCGTTGGCCAAGGGTCAGCGCTGTCACGACCGCAGCCTCCTGAATGCCAACGACCGGCAATGCGGTCTGGTCGCGCAACGCATGCAGCCCCGGGTCGCCAAAGCAGGCAATCACGAAACCTGAGGCATCGGTTTGCGCGGCGGCCAGTCTCAGCATCGGGGCAATCGTCAGGTCGGCCTGCATCTGGCTTTCGATGCCCGGCGGACCTTGGGCCAACGTCAGACAGCGGATCGGGATGCCAAAGCCAAGCAAAGGAGCAACCGCGCACTCAACCCCATGCGTTACCGTCTGGGACGAGTTCGGGTTGATAATGATCAGCGCGCCCCCGTTGCTCATGCGCCGTCTCGCGTGGCGGATTGCATTTCGATCTGATACCCTTCCGGATCATTGAACACAAAGGCGCGTATACCGAGCGCGTCATTTACGAACAGTTCAGACAGGTTGTCGAGTTTGCAGTCGGTCGCATAGGCGTACCATGCATCCACGTCCTCCACCCGAATACAAAGCTGAACGGGCTTGACCGCGGCCCATTTGTTCATGCCCTTCGTCTCGTCCACAAGACCGACATGGGCACCGGGGCAAATCCGGTAGATCTTGCACCATCCCTGATCAATGGCGAGCGAAAGGCCCATGACACCCTCATAGAACGCGATCGCGGAGGCCAGGTCCTTGTAGTAGAAAAACGTGATCGCGAGCTGCGTCGGCGTGTCGGGTCGTTTCATGGCGCATCCTTTTTGGGCTGGGTGGCAAGTGTCGGGCGTGCGATCCAGCGCCCTGAACCGGGAGTGCCAAGAAACGCGCCATCCGCCACAAGGTTTTGACCCCGAAGGATCACGTGAGTGGGCCAACCGGTGACATGGTACCCTTCCCACGGGTTATAGCCGACATTGTCGTGCAAATCGTTCGCGCCGTAAGTGACCGAGCGGTCCGGGTCCCATATCACCAAATCTGCGTCCTTGCCGGGCGCAATCGCGCCCTTCTGGTGCAAGCCATAGATTTCAGCCGGGGCGGTCGCTGTGATGCGGGCAAATGCCTCTGGACCCAGTCGGCCCTTGCTGACCATTGCGTCAAACATCAGCGGCAAGCGGGTCTCCAGCCCCGGCAACCCGTTTGCGATCTGGTGGAACCCAGCGTCCGGTCCGGCGGACAATTTGCCCGTTTCGTCAAAGCGGTAGGGCGCGTGATCAGAGGACACAAGCTGCAGGTCCCCAGCACCAAGTGCGTCCCACAGGGCATCCTGATCTCTGGTTTCGCGTTGTGGCGGTGAACACATCCATTTCGCCCCCTCAAGCCCGGGCTTGTCGAGCACATCCGCCGTCATGAACAGATAATGCGGACATGTTTCTGCCCAGACGGGGACGCCGCGGGCACGCGCCTCGGCGACAATCTGCGCCCCTTCCACAGTCGAGATGTGAAACAACATGACGGGCTGATCCAGATATTCCGCAAAACGGCACAGCCGCGCAACGGCCTCGATCTCCGCCATCGGCGGATGCGAGGCGGCGTGATCACGCGGTCGGGTGCGGCCCGAGCCAATCAGTTCATTTTTGGCCCGCGCGATGATCGCGTCGTTTTCCGCATGGACACAGACCAACGCACCGAACTTGCGTGCCAATGCCATCGTCTCAAGAATATCGGCGTCGCTGAGTTGGATGTTGTAGGTTGTAAAGACCTTCAGAGACCTGTGTCCGGCCCCGATCAGGGCTTCCAGATCCTGCCTGAAGTCCGAAACACTTGGGTCCGTCACGGTGATATGGAACGCGTGATCAATCATTGCACCACGTTTGGCGCGTTCGGAGTATTGCGCCACGGTATCGCTCAGCCTTTCGTCCTTGGCTTGCGCGGCGAAGCAAATAACGCTTGTCGTGCCACCCATGGCGGCAGAACGCGTCGCGGTCTCGAAAGTGTCCGCGTTCATCTGACCCATGCCGGACATCTGTTCTATATGGGCATGCGGATCGACCCCGCCCGGCATGACCCAGTGCCCTCGCGCGCTTAACTCTCGCTTGGCTGTCGGGACCGGCTGACCGACGCTGGAAATGCGGTCCCCGATGATTCCGATGTCACCCTCTACGACCCCGGTTGGGGTCACGACCCGGCCGTTTCGGATCACCAGATCGCATTCATCAACCATTTCTGAGTGTCTTTCCCTGGGACGTAAAAACAGGCAGGCCTTCAATTGACCGGAGTTGAGCGTGGAACGCGGGTAACATCAAGGACTCCGTCAATTGGCATTTCGAAATCTGTCGGGTGGCCCGTAACGCCGACGACGCGGATGGGATTGTAGAGAAACAGCCATGGCGGGTCTTGACCGATCTCATGATAGGCCCTCTGGTACAACGCTTCGCGTGCATTGGTGTCGGGCGTGCGACGCGCGTCGTCCAGCAGGCCCTCGACGACCGCGTTCCGGTATCCCTGCCACCACGAACCCGCCACACGCGAACACAGCTTTTCATAAATCACACGAAAGGTGCTGAGCGGGCTCGAGTCGAACACGGCCAGATCCCCGATCTGCTTTTTGCGCACCATGTGCGCATAGGCTTCGCGGTCCTCATGTAATGTCACCTGCAAAGACACGCCAATGGCCGATAGCTGTCCGGCAAGGCTTGCCGTCAGGGCCTCTGCCTCATCCGGCAGCCGGGTCGGACAGGATACAGTCAGCGCCAAACCGTCAGGATAACCGGCGCGGCGCATCAGTTCTCTGGCACCGTCCAGATCGGGGCTCACCTGCGCATTCCGTCCCGCCCCGAAATGCGCCTCGCTGACAAAGCCATGCAGCGGAACGGCGGCGCCCGCCACAACCTCGTCAATCAATGCCGCGCGGTCGATGGCAAGGTTCAACGCCCGTCGAACGTCCCGGTTGGCAAGCGGCCCTTTGCTGACATTGAACAGATAGATGATTGCGACAGGCGCGGTAAAGGCGATGCACCTGAGCCCCGCGGTATCCTTTATGTAAGGCAGGACGGTGGCAACATGGACCGCGCCGCGCTGCACCATCGCAAGCCTTTCCCTATCGTCGCGGCAGGTCATCCACGTCACCGTGTCATGCGGGACCGGCCCGGAAAAGTGAGCGCGCGTGGCAACAACAGTAATACGGTCAGGTGCGACCCGATCGATTTCGTACGGACCCGACCCGATCACGTGATCCCACTTGCCGAGGTCCAGATTTTCGAAACAGGCCGGCGACAGGATGAAGGCCTGAACCAGAATGTCCAAAAGGTCGGCAACAGGCGCCTTAAGAGCGATAGCAACGACCAGATCGCTCTGGGCGCGAAACTCGGCACCGCCCAGATATTGGTGCCAGACGCCGGGCGCGCCCAGCGTATATCCCTTGTCGGGCCGCGAAAGCCTGCGCAGGTTGGCACAGACAGCATGTGCATCGACCGTGCTGCCATCATGAAACTTGACATGGGGCCTGAGCTTGAAATGCCAGGTCATCGCGTCGCCCGACACGGTCCATTCGTCGGCTAGATGCGGGACAAACCTGCGTCCGCTCCGCCGGATCAGGGTATCGAAAAGCGCATTGAAAACCGTCAGTACATCGCTCGCATCGGTGCAATCGTGGGGGTCTTCCATCGAGACTTTGGCTTGAGCGATTTTCAGGTCAGACATCATTGAAACATGTTTGACGAAAATGCCCGGCTTGTCCTTCAAAAACATGACGCACGTTGCTTCATGAACAAGACCGCAGGAAAACGGCTAAATTCCGGACATTTCCGCGCATCATGCATTTGTGCGACCGGACACCCCGGCCAAGTGACGTGCACCGCACCGTCCCGCCCACATGAACGTTGCGATCCATGACAATTGCACTGATTGCGCCCACCTTGTCGGAAGTCGTGTCACATTCGAGCCTTAAGGGGGCAGGAATATTCAAAATTCACGAGTTGTGGAATTTGGTGGCGGACAGACAGGGATTCGAACCCTGGAGACGGTCTCCCGCCTACACACTTTC
>CAYGPT010000055.1:0-23680 GCA_964351755.1 uncultured Rhodobacterales bacterium
GGGGTGGAGGACGATTTGGGCCTCGCCCGCGCGACCTCGACGGCCGAGGCGATCACCCGCATCGACCGCTTTGTCTGCGACATCAAGGAAAGCCAGTTCGGCGATGGTCTGCACATCTGGGGCCGCGGCGCACCGACAGCTGCGCCTTACGACTGCGCGAGCGTCGACAACGAGCGCCAGTCGCTGCTCGACGCATTGAACGGCAAGCGCATCGCTGGCGGCCCCTCAGGCTCGCCCTATCGCGGGCGGCGCGACGTATTGCCCACGGGGCGTAACCTGTTCACCACCGATCCACGTTCTGTCCCCACCCGTGCGGCCTATGCACAAGGCGTAAAGTTGGCAGAGGAACTGGTGCGCCGCCACCTGCAGGACCATGGCGACTGGCCGCGCGGCTTGGTCGTGGACCTTTGGGGCTCGGCCACCATGCGCACCGCGGGCGAAGAATTCGCGATGGCTCTGCATCTGCTGGGCGTCCGCCCTGTCTGGGACAAGGGATCCGAACGGGTCTCGGGGATCGAGGTGCTGCCGATCACCGATCTGGACCGCCCGCGTCTTGACGTGACATTGCGCGTCTCGGGCCTGTTCCGCGATGTCTTTCCGAACCTGTCAGCCCTGTTCGCCCAAGCCGTCCGCGTGCTCAGCGCACGCGATGAGGCCCCCGACTGGAACCCCTATGCAGGCGAAACGGCCAGCCCCCGCGTCTATGGCCCGGCGCCGGGCAGCTTTGGCCTTGGCATGGGCGCAGATTTGGAAACCTTCACCGACGAAAGCCGCGCCGCTGCCGGACGGGCATGGCTGGCTGCCTCGTCCCATGCGCTGGACGGTTTGGACGCAACGCGGGACGACGCAGGCATCCGCGCCCGCGTCGCCGCCGCCGACAGTTTTGTCCACCTGCAGGACCTGCCCGAAACCGACCTGCTGCTCGCCTCGGACTATGCCGCGCACGAGGCCGGGTTTGCCGCAGCGCAAGCCATTACGGGGGGCAGTGCGGCGCTCTACCACTTGGACGCAACTGACCCAAACCGCCCCCGCGCCCGCGCCCTGCCCGAGGAAATCGCCCGCGTTGTGCAGGCCCGGGCCACCCAACCCGGCTGGCTTGCCGGCATGATGCGCCACGGCTTTCGCGGCGGGGCAGAGATTGCGGCGACCCTCGATCACATGGCCGCCTTTGCCCATCTTGCGGGCGTGGTGCAGCCGCACCTGTTTGACGCCTATCACGAGGCGACGCTCGGCGATCCGAAGGTCGCCGCGTTCCTTCAGGCGGCCAATCCCGGCGCCTATCAGGCTATGGTCGACCAGTTCGCGGCGTTGGACGCCGCAGGGCTATGGACCACCCGCCGCAACTCGATCCGTGCCAGCCTTGAGGCGGCGCAGTGACAACCAAAGGCTGGTGTCCGGGCGCTTATCGCCCCATGCAGTCAGGCGACGGGCTGATCGTGCGGGTGCGGCCCCTGCTGGGGCGGTTGAGCGCTGCGCAAGTCCTTGGCCTGTGCCGTCTGTCGCAGCGATTTGGCAATGGGGTGATCGACCTTACCAGCCGCGCGAACCTGCAATTGCGGGGGGTACACGAGGACCGGCATGATGCACTGTTGGCCGAGCTTCTGGCGCTTGATCTGCTCGACGGCGCACCCGCGCTGGAAGCCAAACGCAACATCATCATCACGCCGCTTTGGCAGGACGGAGACCTCACGCATCGCCTGCATGACGCGATCTGCGCTCGGCTTGGGGACTTGCCGGATCTGCCGGCCAAAATGGGGATAGCCATCGATACCGGGCCCGCACCGATCCTGTCGGATGCCTCGGCCGATTTCCGGTTTGAACGCAGTGCGGATGGGGCATTGCTTCTGCGGCTGGACTGCGTAAGCCGTGGGCGCACGGTGACCGAGGATACGGCAGCGGACGCCCTGTGCGAGGCTGCGCATTGGTTTGCCGACACCCAAACAGACGCGCGGCGGATGGCGCGACACGTCGCAACGACCCCACCCCCCGCCGACTGGATGGCTGTTCTGCCCGCAGCACCTGCCAGCAGTCCGAAACCGGGCGTGACCGGCGAGACCGCGATATACGGCGCGCCCTTTGGCAGCTTGGGTGCCGCCGCCTTGGCCGCCCTGATCACCGACAGCGATGCCAGCGCCCTGCGCACGACCCCCTGGCGGCTGTTCACCCTTGAAGCCGCCATGCCCAGCGACCCGCACGGCTTTGTCCTTGATCCGCGTGACCCGCTAGTGACCACGCATGCCTGTCCCGGCGCGCCTGCCTGCGCGCAAGCTACCGTGGACACCCGTGCGCTGGCCCGCACACTGGCACACCTCCACCGCGATCTGCACGTGTCCGGCTGTTCCAAGGGGTGTGCCTACCCACGGCCGTCGCGCACCACGCTTGTGGGGCGCGACGGTGCCTTCGATCTTGTGGAGAACGGCCATCCATGGGATCAGCCCAGCCAGCGCGGGCTTGCCCCGCATGACCTCTTGACGCTCAAGGCCTAACCAGATGCCCTATGAATACCAGACCGATGGCGCGGCCATTTACCTGCAATCCTTTGCCACCATCCGGGCCGAGGCGAACCTCGCCCGCTTCGATCCGGACGAGGAACAGGTCGCGGTGCGCATGATCCACGCCGCGGGCATGGTCGGGCTGGAGGCGTTCTGCCATTTCTCGCCCGGTTTCGTGCCCGCAGCCCGCGCCGCCCTTGAGAACGGCGCCCCGATCCTGTGCGATGCGCGCATGGTAAGCGAAGGGATCACGCGGACCCGCCTGCCTGCGGATAACGTGGTGATCTGCACGCTGCATGACGAGGCCGTGCGCCCGTTGGCCGCCAAGATGGGCAACACACGCTCTGCCGCTGCGCTGGAGTTGTGGCGCCCGCATCTTGCGGGCGCGGTCGTCGCCATCGGCAACGCCCCGACGGCGCTGTTCCATTTGCTCAACATGCTCGAGGACCCCGCCTGCCCGCGCCCCGCAGCCATCATCGGCTGCCCGGTCGGCTTTGTCGGCGCAGTGGAATCCAAGGACGCGCTCTGGGCCGACCAGCCCGTGCCCTGCTGCATCGTCAAGGGGCGCTTGGGTGGCAGCGCCATCACCGTCGCCGCCGTCAACGCCATCGCGAGCCGCAAGGAATGAGTGTGCCTGCGGGAACGGTCTATGGTGTCGGACTTGGCCCCGGCGATCCGGACCTACTGAGCGTGCGCGCCGACCGGCTTGTGCGCGGTGCCCGCCACATCGCCTATTTCCGCAAGGCAGGCCGCCCCGGCCAGGCGCGCAGCTTGGCCCATGATCTGCTGCCCGCAGGGGCCACCGAACATGCCTTGGAATATCCCGTCACCACCGAAATCCCGCTGGACGATCCGGCCTATAACAGCACCCTGTCCGCCTTCTATGCCGCGTGCACACAACGCCTGCGGACGCTTACGGATGCGGGCGAGGACGTGGTTGTGTTGTGCGAGGGCGATCCGTTTTTCTATGGCTCGTTCATGCACCTTTATACCCGGCTGAAGGATGATGTGCCGGTGCAGGTCGTGCCCGCCATTACCGGCATGTCAGGGGCGTGGACCGCCACGGGCGCGCCGATCACGTGGGGCGATGACATCCTCACCGTGCTGATGGGCACGCTGGATCAAGCGACCCTGGCCCGAAACATGGCCAATGCCGATGCGCTGGTAGTGATGAAGATCGGGCGCAATATCGACAAGGTGCGCGCAGCCCTGCGCACAGCCGGAAAATACGATGACGCATGGTTGGTGGAATATGCCACCATGCCGAACCAGACCGTGCAGCGGCTGGCCGAGGCCGAGGGGAAGGTCACTCCCTATTTCTCGATCATAATCGTGCACGGACAGGGTCGAAGGCCGTGACCGGCACGCTCGTGATCGCAGGGCTGGGGCCAGGGGATGAAGGGCTGGTGACACCCGAAGTCACCGCCGCTGTGGCGCGTGCCACGGACGTGGTCGGCTACATCCCTTACGTCGCGCGGATCGCGCCGCGCGCGGGGTTGACCCTGCACCCCTCGGACAACCGCGTCGAATTGGATCGGTCCCGCCAGGCGCTTGAGATGGCAAGCGAGGGACGGCATGTGGTTGTCGTATCCTCAGGCGATCCGGGCGTTTTTGCTATGGCCTCTGCCGTTTTCGAAGCCGTTGAGGCCGGGCCGCAGCATTGGCGCAAGCTCGACATCCGCGTGTTGCCCGGCATCACCGCGATGCTTGCGGCGGCGGCCCGTGCCGGAGCCCCGCTGGGCCACGATTTCTGCGCTATCAACCTGTCGGACAATCTCAAGCCGTGGCAAGTGATCGAAGACCGCTTGCGGCTGGCTGTTCAGGCAGATTTCGCCATGGCTTTTTACAACCCCAGATCAAAGTCGCGCCCCGAAGGCTTCGTACGCACGCTTGAAGTGCTGAAAGAGGCCTGCGGCGACAACCGCCCGGTGATCTTTGCCCGCGCCGTGTCCACGCCAGAGGAAGAGATCAAAGTCGTCCCCCTGCAATCCACCACGCCCGAAATGGCCGACATGCGCACCATCGTCATCGTGGGGTCCAGCCGCACCCGCATCATCGAAACGGGGACCGTCCCCATCGTCTACACCCCACGGTCCGCACCATGACCCAGCCACGCCATCACTTCGGCCACGCTGTGCGCCTCGGCCCGTGCGGGTATCGCGGGGCGGTCGATCATCAGCACGGGCAGACCCAATTCGCGGGCCGCTGCTATCTTGGCATAGGCCCCGGTGCCGCCTGCGTTCTTGGACACCACAAGGTCAATGCCATGATCCTGCATCAATGCGCGGTCGGCGGCTGTGGTGAACGGGCCGCGCGACACCAGCACGTGATGCTCCGGCAGGGGCGGCGGGCTGGCGGGCGGATCGACCAGCCGCAGCAGGTAGAAGTGCTGCGGGTTGGGCGCAAATTCGTCCAGATGCATCCGCCCCACCGCCAGCATGATGCGCCGCGCGGGCTGATCGAGAGCCGCCACCGCACCGGCCATATCGGGCACATGGGTCCAGTCATCGCCCGGCTGGGCCGTCCACGCAGGCCGGGTCAGCGCGATCAGCGGGATCCCGGTTGCAGCGCATGCCGTGACGGCATTGGCGCTCATCCGCGCGGCAAAGGGGTGCGTGGCGTCGATCACATGTGTGATCGCATGGTGGGCAAGATAGGTCTGCAATCCCGCTACCCCACCGAAACCGCCGATGCGCTGTGGCAAGGGCTGGCGCTTGGGGCGTTCGACCCGGCCCGCGAAACTGACCGTGCCGAGCAAACCCGCCTCGGCCACAGCGCCGGCAAGGGCCGTCGCCTCGGTCGTGCCGGCAAGGATCAAGAGGTTCGGCGGCATGTCTGATCCTTGGTTGACGATCATCGGGTTGGGTGAGGACGGAGTTGCCGGGCTCGGCGGGCCAAGTCAAGCGGCACTGGCGCAAGCTGAGGTGATCATGGCCCCGCCGCGTCATCTGGGCCTGCTGGGCAAGACGGACGCGCGCACTGTGCCATGGCCCGTGCCGTTCAGCGACGGTTTGGATATGCTTGACAGGTTACGCGGGCAACAAGTCGTTGTTCTGGCCTCGGGTGATCCGTTCTGGTTCGGAGCAGGCTCGGTCCTTGCTGCCCGGTATAGTACGCACGAATGGACGGCCCTTCCCGGCCCGTCCTGCTTTTCGCTGGCAGCTGCGCGGATGGGCTGGGCGCTGGAACGCACAACCTGCCTTGGCCTGCACGCCGCCCCCATGGCGCGCCTGCGTCGCTATCTCGCGCGCGATGCGCAGATCATCCTGACCCTGCGCGACGGGGCCGCTGTCGCTGAACTGGCCAGCTACCTGGTCGAGGCGGGTTTTGGCGAAAGCACCCTGAGCATCCTTGAACACCTGGGCAGTCCGTCCGAACGGGTGACGAAGGCCGCTGCAGCAGCCATAAGCGGCAGTTTCGATCATCCTGTCTGCGCGACGATCCTTGTGGCGGGCAGCGGTCCCACCCTCAGTCATGCCACGGGTCAAAGCGACGACATATTCCAAAGCGATGGACAGATGACCAAGCGGCCCGTGCGGGCCATCACCCTGTCGACCCTTGCGCCCAAACCGTTTGAGCATCTGTGGGATGTGGGCGGCGGTTCAGGGTCCATCGCGCTGGAATGGCTGCTTGCCCATCCCACCACCACCGCGACCTGCATCGAGCCGCGCGCCGATCGCGCTGCACGGATCGTGCGCAACAGTGAAACCCTTGGTGTCGAGAACCGCCTGACCGTTGTGACCGGAGCGGCGCCCGGCGCGCTGGTGGGGCTTGTCAAGCCGGATGCGATCTTTGTCGGTGGCGGGTTGAGCGAGGAGATGCTCGCGGCGGTGACAGCGCACCCCACCCGGCTTGTGATCAACGCCGTTACGCTGGAAGGCGAGGCGCTGCTGGCCGCTTGGGCGGCACGACTGGGCGGCGATCTGATGCGGATCGAGATTGCGCATGCCAAGCCGCTGGGACCGAAACGCGGATGGTCTGCATCCTACCCGGTTGTGCAGTGGAGCCTTGTGCGATGATCGTGGCGGGGTTCGGGTTTACCAGCCGCGCGACGGCGGACAGCTTTGCGCAGGCGCTGGCCGCGACGGGCTATGACGGCGCGCTGGCCCGCATCGCCACCCCGGCGGACAAGGCCGACGCGCCCCCAATGCGCCTGTTTGCCGAAACACGCGGATTGCCCATAGCGGCCATCCCCGCCGAAGACGTTGCGCGGACCTTGACGCACACCCAATCCCAGCCAAGCCAGAAAGCCCGCCAAACCGGATCGGTGGCCGAGGCCGCCGCTCTTGCTGCCGCGGGGCCGGGGGCGACATTGCTGATCGCGCGCTGTATCTCGACCGACCGCATGGCCACATGTGCCATCGCCAAAGGAGCCGACACATGACCGTCCACTTCATCGGCGCAGGCCCCGGCGCGCCCGACCTTTTGACTTTACGCGGACGCGACCTGATCGCCGCCTCGCCCGTATGCCTTTACGCAGGGTCTTTGGTGCCCGAGGCGATCCTTGGCCACTGCCCACCGGATGCGCGGGTGGTGAACACCGCCGCGATGGACCTTGATCAGATCATGGACGAGATCGCGTCAGCCCACGCCAGCGGGCAAGATATCGCGCGCCTTCACTCGGGCGATCTGTCGGTCTGGTCGGCGATGGGCGAGCAGTTGCGCAGGCTCAAGGCGGCCGACATCCCCTTTACCGTCACGCCGGGTGTGCCGTCCTTTGCCGCCGCCGCCGCCGCCCTCGGAGCCGAGTTGACCCTGCCTGGAGTCGCGCAATCCGTGGTCCTGACGCGGACGCCGGGGCGGGCCTCCAGCATGCCTGCGGGCGAGACGCTGACAAATTTCGCAGTCACCGGGGCGACACTGGCCATCCACCTGTCTATCGGCAATCTGACCCAGGTGATCGACGACCTTTCGCCCGCCTACGGGTCGGATTGCCCGGTCGCCGTGATCTACCGCGCGAGTTGGCCGGACCAGCGGATCATCCGGGCCACGCTTGGCACGCTGAAAGGCGCGATGAGCGATGATATCTCGCGCACCGCGCTGATCCTTGTGGGCCGTGCCATCGGGGCCGAGGCGTTTGACGAAAGCTGCCTTTATGCGCCGGATTACGACCGCCGCTATCGCCCGCAAAGTGCAGACAGTCCGTGGGCCAGCTGGAGCCACGATGATGACTAATCCACCGGGCCTGATGATCTCCGCCCCGGCCTCGGGCACGGGCAAGACGACCGTGATGCTGGGCCTGTTGCGGGCGTTGCGGGACTCGGGGCTGGTGGTGCAGCCGTATAAATCCGGGCCCGATTATATCGACCCGGCCTTTCACCTTGCTGCGGCGGGCCGCTCGTCGTTCAACTTCGACACATGGGCCATGGACAAAGCCCTGCTGGGCGGGATCGCAGCCCAACGCGAGGGCGCGGACATCTGCATCGCGGAGGGGTCCATGGGCCTGTTCGACGGAGTGGCGACGCGAGGGCAATCGGGGTTCGGCTCCAGTGCGGAAACTGCGCTGACGATGGGCTGGCCCGTGGTGCTGGTGATAGACGTCGGCGGACAGGCGCAATCGGCGGCGGCAACGGCGCTGGGGTTTCGGATGTACAACCCAGATCTGCCCTTTGCCGGGGTGATCCTGAACCGGGTGGCAAGCCCACGCCATGAACGGCTGACCCGTCTGGGTATGGAGAAGGCGGGGGTGACAGTGCTCGGCTCCCTCCCGCGACGTGGTGATTTGAAACTGCCTGAACGCCATCTCGGCCTCATCCAAGCGGTCGAACATCCCGATCTGGAAGCGGCGATTGCCAGCTATGCGGAATTCCTGAGTGAAAATGTCGACTTCGAGGCTTTGAAAAAAGCGGCCCGTGCCGGGACTGCGATGCCTGCTGCCCCCCTGCCCGCACCCCCAGCGCAGCGGATTGCACTGGCGCGCGATGCGGCGTTTTCCTTTACCTATCCGCACCTTATAACCGGCTGGCGCGCGGCAGGGGCAGAGATTTTACCATTTTCACCGCTGGCGGATCAGGCCCCGGACCCAAGCGCGGATTTGGTCTGGTTGCCCGGTGGCTACCCTGAACTGCACGGGGGCACTTTGGCCGCGGCACAGACCTTCAAGACCGGCCTGCGCATCTTTGCCGAAACCAAGCCGGTGCACGGGGAGTGCGGCGGTTACATGGCCTTGGGCGCGGCGCTGATCGACAAGGACGGGGTGCGCCACGAGATGGCGGGCCTTCTGGGCCTTGTGACCAGCTACGAAAAGCGCAAATTCAACCTCGGGTATCGGCGCGCCGTGCTGGAGCGTCCGATGCCGGGCTTTGGTGTAGGCGCGGCGCTGCGCGGGCACGAATTCCACTATTCCTCGATCCTTGTGCAACCCGACGCACCGCTGGCAGAGGTTTCTGACGCAGACGGCGCGCCGACGGCGCAAACCGGATCATGGCGCGGTCATGTGACGGGCACCTTTTTCCACCTGATCAGCGGAGAGGCCCCATGAGTGGTTTTGTCAGCTTTGTCGGTTCGGGTCCGGGCGATCCGGAACTGTTGACGCTCAAGGCCGTAGACCGGTTGAAGCGGGCAGATGCAGTGCTGTTTGACGATCTGTCGGCAGGGCCGATCCTGTCCCACGCGCGCACTGGCGCGGACCTTGTGGGCGTGGGCAAACGCGCAGGCCGCCCGTCGCCGAGGCAGGACCATGTCAGCAAGTTGCTGGTCGAATACGCCGAGACAGGGCAACGCATCGTTCGCCTGAAGTCGGGCGATGGCGGCACCTTCGGGCGGCTAGAAGAAGAGCTTGATGCGTTGAAAACCGCTGGAATCGCGTTTGAAATCATCCCCGGCGTGCCCTCAGCCTGTGCCGCCGCCGCAGCAGCCGGCATCCCTTTGACCCGGCGTTTGACAGCGCGGCGCGTGCAATTCGTTACCGGCCATGACGTGCGCGGCGCGCTGCCAGAGGACCTGAACCTTGCCGCCCTTGCGGACGCCCAGGCCACTACGGTCGTGTTCATGGGCCAACGGACGTTTCCCGCCTTTGCCGCCACGCTGATCGAGGCGGGTTTGCCCGGCGACACCCCCGCCCTGCTTGCGATCGGGGTCAGCACCCCCGCACAGGCCCTGCACCGGATGAGTGTCGCAGACCTTGCCACCCGCTTGAGCACAGCGGTCAGCGACGCCCCCGCCCTGATCCTGTACGGTGCGCTGGCCGAGGCGTGAACAGGGGGCCAGCCCCCTGCGGCCTTGCCGCCTGATCCCCGCAGTATTTTCGGCCAAGATAAGGGATCACGCTGCTTTCTTTTCGAGGGGATGTGCCCAAGCCGGGCATTCCGGGCCGCCAAATGCCGCATCCAGACTTGTCCGGCCCCGGAATCAATGTAAACGTGGAGGCGATGGTGGCCCCGACAGGGGTCTGAAAAGGGAACCGGGTTCAAATCCCGGACTGCCCCCGCAACTGTAACCGGAGAGCGGCCCGGCAAATACCACTGACCCGACATGGGTTGGGAAGGTTCGGCCCCGCAGCGACACGGAAGTCAGGAGACCTGCCATCGGGACTGAAACATGCCGGACATCCGGCCAAAATGCCGCCGGGCGGGTGGCGAGGAGAGAAGTGACATGCATATCGAACCCGGCGTCGTTGATGGCGCGAAAATGGCATTCGCCTATGGATCAGCGGCAGCCGCAGCCGGCTATTCACTGAAACTGGCGGCCAATGATCTGAAATTCGCCAATGTGTCGGCATTTGCGGCGCGCGCCGTGATCGCGACTCTAGGCACCTTCGTATTTTTCGAGGTGATGCCCCACTTCTCGGCCGGGATTTCCGAGGTTCACTTCATTCTGGGCACGTCTCTGTTCCTTTTGCTTGGGGCTGGTGCCGCTGCTGCCGGTCTGGTGTTGGGTCTGCTGTTGCAGGGCACGTTCTTTGCCCCCACGGACCTGCCCATGTTCTTTGTGAACATGACGACGCTGCTGTTCCCGCTTTTTGCCCTGCACGCGTTGGCCAAGCGGATCGTGCCCGACGCGCGTGCCTATGTGGATTTGGATTATGCCCAAGTGCTGAAAATGTCCGCCATCTATCAGGGCGGGATCATTGCGTGGGTTGCGTTCTGGGCCATCTACGGTCAGGGCGTCGGGGCAGAAAATATCCAGTCCGTTCTGGCCTTTGGCGGCGCCTACGCGCTTGTCATCCTGATCGAACCACTGGCCGATCTGGCCCTGCTTGCCGCTGCCAAGGGTGCGCGCAATTGGAAGACCGGCGGGCTGTTCACGCACCGTTTGTTCAACGCGGCCTGATCACCGGCTGATATGACACCAAGGGCTGCGCCAACTGCGCGGCCCTTTTTCGTGAGACATTGCCATGATTGACCTGCACCTGATCGGCATCGGCACGGGCAACCCCGACCACCTGACGGGTGAAGCGCGGCGTGCCATTGCGGCTGCAGATCTGTTCCTTGTGCCCCAAAAGCCCGGCAAATCCGACCTGGCGGATCTGCGCACGCAGATCATTGAAAGTGTGCGCGACGATGCGACCGTGGCCCTGTTCGAGATGCCCGTGCGCAATGACGGCCTGCCGTATCTCGATCGTGTCGATGCTTGGCATGACGAAATCGCGCGGATTTGGGCTGCAACCATGGCCAAGCATCCCGGTGCCAATGCCGTGGCCTTGCTGGTCTGGGGTGATCCGTCGCTGTATGACAGCACCCTGCGCATTGCCGCCCGGCTGAACCCTGCCCCGCGCCTGCATGTGGTCGCGGGTATCACCTCGGTTCAGGCGCTGACGGCGGCGCATGCGATCCCGCTCAACACGCTCAACGCCCCTGTCACCATCTCGACAGGTCGGCGTTTGCGCGACCATGGCTGGCCTGCGGGGTGCGAGACGCTGGTGGTGATGTTGGATGGGGATTGTACCTTTCAGTCGCTGGATGGGGACGCATTCGACATCTGGTGGGGCGCTTACCTTGGGATGGAGGAAGAGATACTCGACGCCGGCCCTTTGTCCGAAGCCACCCCGCGCATTATCGCCCGACGGGCCGAGGCGCGTGCGCGGCATGGCTGGATCATGGACACCTATTTGCTGCGCTTCCGCGCCTAAAAAATAGGCGCCTTGGGCGGTCTTTGGGCGTCTGTCACGCACGGGGCTGGTCCTGAGCCACGCGGAATGCTCTTATCAGCTCAATCGCTGCCTGACCCGGACTGCCATGACTGCACATATGCCTTTGCCACAGTTGCCGACCGTCGCACAGCCGCGCGCCATCGGGTCCGTGCGCCTTTCAACCAAGGCGCAAGCGGGCCGTACGGTGCTGGACGGGCTGTACCAGCAGGGGGCGGCCAAGGCCGTGTTTCCGCGCGCGAACCGGGGCATGACGGCCGTGCTGCTCAACACCTCCGGTGGCGTGACGGGGGGCGATGCGTTCGCCTACGAGGCCGAAGCCGGCGCGGGCACGCACCTGACCGTGACGACGCAAGCCTGCGAGCGCGCCTACCGCGCCCAGACGGGCGAAGTCGGACTTGTGCGCACGACCCTGCGCGTCGCGGACGGGGCGACGCTGTGGTGGCTGCCGCAGGAAACGCTGCTGTTCGACGGCTGCGCCTTGAAACGACATCTGTCCTGCGACATCACCGGCACAGGGCAAGCGCTGATCGTCGAGCCGCTGTGCATTGGCCGTCTGGCTATGGGTGAGGGACAGGTCACCGGGTTGATGGCCGACCGCATCAGCATCGCGCGCGATGGCGCGCCTTTGGCGGCAGATGCGTGGCGGTTGAGCGGGGACATGACAGCCCAGATGACCCGCGCAGCGTGCGGTGGCGGTGCGGCGGCAATGGTCGGCCTGACTTACGTCGCGCCCGACGCCGAAGCACAGCTTGCGCCCCTGCGCGCGCTATTGCCCGACAGTGCCGGGGCCAGCCTTCTGCGACCGGACGTACTGGTCCTGCGCATGCTGGCCGCGTCCGGCTACGGATTGCGCAAACACCTTCTTCCGATTCTTGACCATTTGACGGCCCATGAACTGCCGCTTTGCTGGAGACTTTGACCCATGCAACTTACCCCCCGCGAAAAAGACAAACTGCTGATATCGATGGCTGCCGAGGTGGCCCGCCGTCGCCTTGCGCGCGGGGTCAAGCTGAACCACCCCGAGGCGATCGCCCTGATCACCGACGCCGTGGTCGAGGGTGCACGCGACGGCCATTCCGTCGCCCACATGATGGAAGCCGGTGCGCAGGTGATCACCCGCAACCAGTGCATGGAAGGCGTGCCCGAGATGATCCACGACGTGCAGGTCGAGGCGACATTTCCCGACGGCACCAAGCTTGTCACCGTTCACAACCCGATCAGATAAGGACACTGCCGATGAAACGCACCCTCCTGACATTCGCCGCTACCCTCACCGCGCTGCCCGCGCTGGCCCATTCCGGCGCGCATATGCACCCCCATGCCGACAGCGCGGTGCCGGTACTGCTCGGGCTGGTGGTGATCGCGGCCGGGGCCGCTATCCTGTGGCGCGCGCGATGATCCCGGGCGAGGTGATCCCTGCGGCGGGCGATATCGAACTCAACACCGGTGCTGCGGCCATCACGCTGCACGTGGCCAATACCGGGGATCGGCCCGTGCAGGTCGGCAGCCATTATCATTTCGGCGAGGCGAACGCCGCGCTCGACTTCGACCGGGCGGCGGCGCGGGGCATGCGGCTGGACATCGCGGCCGGGACCGCTGTGCGGTTCGAACCGGGTCAGGAACGCGATGTGCAGTTGATCCCGATCGGCGGCGGGCGCACAGTCTACGGGTTCAACCAGGACATCATGGGGCCGCTCTAGACGGGCCTGCCCCTTATCAGGAGGACGACAGGATGTGTGATGTGTGCGTGATGGAAGCGGTGAAGGAGCGGATGCTGTCGCGGCGCGACTTCTTCCGCAAGACGGCGGCGGTTGGCGCGGCGGCGAGCCTTGGCGGGATGGTCGCGGCCCCGGCGGCCATGGCGGCGGGACATGGCGGCGTGTTCGACATGACCCACAAGCTCAGCCCCGAATTTCCGACTTTTTTCGGGGTGCCCGGCATCTCGATGGAACAGCAGTTCAACTTTGCCGAACACGGCTTCAACCTCTTCAACCTTGCCATCAACGAACATACCGCGACCCATATCGACGCGCCGCTGCACTTTTCCGCCGACGGCGCGTCGGTGGACGAAATCCCGGTCATCGACCTTGTCGTGCCGCTGTGCGTGATTCACATCCACGAAAAGGCGGCTGGCGACGCGGATGCGCAGGTGACCCCGGACGATCTCAAGGCATGGATCGCCACCCACGGCCCGATCCCCGACAAGGCCTGCGTGGCGATGCATTCCGGCTGGGCGGCCAAGACCGGCGATGCGGCGGCCTATACCGGCGACAGCGGCGACGGGGTGAAGCATTTCCCCGGCTTCCACATCGAGGCCGCGCAGATGCTGCTTGAGGAAACGACGGCAGCGGCGATCGCGGTGGACACATTGTCGCTCGACCACGGCCCCTCGCCCGACTTCGCCACGCATTACGTCTGGCTGCCCGCCGGGCGCTACGGGATCGAGAACCTCGCCGGACTGGGCGACGTGCCCGCCGCCGGGGCCACGCTGGTCGTGGGCGCGCCCAACCACCTGGGCGGCACGGGCGGGCCTGCGCGCATCTTTGCGATGGTCTGAGTGGCGACGGTTCCCCTCATATCCGACGCGGCGGCCAGCGCCGAGGTGCTGGCCGTGTTCGACGATATCCGTGCCACGCGCGGCACGGATTTCATCAACAACTTCTGGCGCGCCTTGGCCAATGACCCCGCGCTGCTGGCGGCGACGTGGGACCGGCTGAAGGTGGTGATGGGACCGGGGGAGTTGGACCCGCTGGTCAAGGAAATGCTCTATATCGCCGTGTCCGTGGCGAACGGGTGCGAATATTGCATCCATTCCCACACGGCGGCGGCGAAGGCCAAGGGGATGAGTGAGGCGCAGCATGGCGAGTTGCTGAGCGTGATCGGCATGGCGATGCAGACGAACGGGCTGGTCAGCGCGATGCAGGTGCCGGTGGATGAGGTCTTCGAGGTATGAGCGCGACTGGCGCCTTGCAACAAGTCTTGCCTTTGGTTGGGGTAATAATCGGTGCCCTATTAACCTTTTTGACCCAGTCATTCTTTCATTGGCGAACACGACGTCGCGAAAGAAAGAAGACCCTTGCAATACTTGCGCAGACACTTGACCTGTTTGCAGAAGAGTGTGGTGATGCGGTCGAAAGAGCAGAATTGTATCACTCTTCTGGAGGGCATGCGGGTAATAGCACCAGCAACATACCAGATTTGTCAGAACCAAAGGATAGCATCGAACTCAGCGGCTTGCCCTCAAAACTTCTAAGCGAATACCTGGCGATGCAGATTAAAGTCATTCTGGCTAGAAGGCGTATTGGATTTTGGTGGCAGATTGGAGAAAGGGACGCGGCTCCCGAAGAAGCTTATGAACAAGCTGGATTGCTTGGTTTTGACGCGATTCAACTAGCCCGTCGCATGCGAAAAGCTGCTGGCCTGCCCGAACCTGACTACGCAACTTACTATTACGATATCGAAAAGGCCCTTGCTGATCCCAGAAACCGCGCTTTGGAGTCTTTGGCGCGAAGCAAGCCAAACGAAAGTTGATCCCATGCCCACACTCATCTCCCGCGCCAACTATGCCGCCATGTTCGGCCCCACCGTGGGCGATAAGGTCCGCCTCGCCGATACCGACCTCATCATCGAGGTTGAGCGTGACCTGACCGCCGAAGCCGCTGGGGCAGCCTCGACGGGAGGCACAGGCTCGAACGCCCTGCTTTATGGCGAGGAAGTCAAGTTCGGCGGTGGCAAGGTGATCCGCGACGGCATGGGCCAATCGCAGGTGACGCGCGCGGCAGGGGCCGTCGACACAGTGATCACCAACGCGCTGATCGTGGACTGGACCGGGATCATCAAGGCCGACGTGGGCCTCAAGGACGGGCGCATCGCCGCCATCGGCAAGGCGGGCAACCCCGACACGCAGCCGGGCGTCAACATCATCATCGGCCCCGGCACCGAGGCCATCGCGGGCGAAGGGCGCATCCTGACCGCAGGTGGGTTCGATTCCCACATCCACTTCATCTGCCCGCAACAGATCGAGGACGCGCTGCATTCGGGCCTCACCACGATGCTGGGCGGCGGCACAGGGCCGGCCCACGGCACGCTTGCCACCACCGTCACTCCCGGCCCCTGGCATCTGGGTCGCATGTTGCAGGCCGCGGACGCCTTTCCGATGAACCTTGCCTTCGCGGGCAAGGGCAACGCGTCGCTGCCTGCAGCACTCGAGGAACAGATCAGGGGCGGCGCCTGCGCGCTGAAACTGCACGAGGACTGGGGCACCACGCCCGGCGCCATCGACTGCTGCCTTTCGGTCGCGGATGCCTGGGACGTGCAGGTGATGATCCACACCGATACGCTGAACGAATCCGGGTTTGTGGAAAACACAGTCAAGGCCATGAAGGGCCGCACCATCCACGCCTTCCACACCGAAGGCGCCGGGGGCGGCCACGCGCCGGACATCATCAAGATCTGCGGCGAAGCGTTCGTGCTGCCCTCCTCCACCAACCCGACGCGCCCATTCACCGTGAACACGCTCGAGGAACATCTCGACATGCTCATGGTCTGCCATCACCTCGACAAATCCATCCCAGAGGACGTGGCCTTCGCCGAAAGCCGGATCCGGCGCGAAACCATCGCCGCCGAAGATATCCTGCACGACATGGGCGCGTTTTCGATCATCGCGAGCGACAGTCAGGCCATGGGCCGGGTGGGCGAGGTGCTGATCCGGACATGGCAAACAGCCGACAAGATGAAAAAACAGCGCGGGCGGCTGGCTGAAGAAACAGGCGAGAACGACAATTTCCGCGTGCGCCGCTACATCGCGAAATACACGATCAACCCGGCGATTGCGCACGGGATCAGCCACGAGATCGGGAGCATCGAGGTGGGCAAACGCGCCGACCTCGTGCTGTGGAACCCGGCCTTCTTCGGGGTAAAGCCCGAGATGGTTTTGCTGGCCGGCACCATCGCCATGGCGCAGATGGGCGATCCGAATGCGTCGATCCCGACACCGCAACCCGTATACTCGCGTCCCATGTTCGGGGCCTATGGGCGATCCGTTGAACGCTCGGCGGTGACCTTCGTGTCGGCGGCGGCGCAGAGCGAAGGGATAGGGGCGGCGCTGGGTTTGCACAAGGACACTGTGGCGGTGCAGAACACGCGCATGATCGGCAAGAAGGATTTGCGCCTGAACGACGCGACGCCCCATATCGAGGTGCACCCGGAGACATACGAGGTGCGCGCGGATGGGGAATTGCTGACCTGCGAACCGGCCGAGGTGCTGCCGATGGCGCAGCGGTATTTCCTGTTTTGACGGGTGCCGTCACATCCCCGCCACGCGGCGCCAGCTTCGGCGGAACCCTCGTCGCGTGGCTCGCCCTCGCGACGGCGACACCGGCGCTGGCAACCTGCCCGACCATCGCCGACCTTGCGCGCGGGATTGTGCTGCAACTGGACAACGGACAGGTCGAAGTGCACAAAACCGTCGACCGCGACATGGTGCAGGTCGACGTGCGCTATAACGACGGCACGGAGGACGGGTCGGTCATGCGCTTTGCACATGGGCTGTACCTGCACAGCATGATCCCGATAGAGGACGGCGTGCTTAAAGTCGGCCAGCAGGAAGAAGTAGCAAGCAGTGCGACCCTGCGCAGTTGGGCCGCGCCGGTGCCCTCCGCCACATGGCAAAACGCACGCTCCGATGGCGGCACGGCCCGCTCGGGAGCGATGAAAACCCTGCGCCTCGGCAGTTGCAGCTATGATGCATTTTCGGTGACCCTGACTTTCGCCGATGATCCGACATATACAGAGGTCTACAGCTACCTGCCCGCGCTCGGCATCGGGTTGCTGGTGGAATCGACGCTCGGGCAGGACCGGGAGAAATATCGCTACGTGTCGATCGCGACCCGTTGAACATTACACATGTTGCCCGGCCTCAGGCCGGACAGTTACCGACCGCTTTCAATTCCGAGCACCCATGCAAACAGCCCAAACCTACCACAACCACCTGCACCACACCCCCACAGATCACGTGTCCCTCACATACGAGGACCGGTTCCTGCGGCGCAAGGTGCTGACGCTCGCCTCGGGCGCGCAAGTGCTGGTGGACCTGCCCCAGACCACATCGCTGCACCATGGCGGCGCGCTGATCACGACGGACGGCGCGGAGATCGAAATCCACGCTGCCCCCGAACCGCTGCTCGAAGTCACGGGCGAGGCGCTGCACCGCATCGCATGGCATATCGGCAACCGGCATACGCCCTGCCAGATCGAAGCGACGCGCCTTCTGATCCTGCGCGATCACGTGATGGCCGATATGCTGAGCAGGATCGGAGCCACAACACGCGAGGTCACCGAACCGTTCACCCCCGAGGGCGGCGCCTATGGCCATGGCCGCACGCACGGGCATGACCATTCGCACAGCCACACATGAGCGACGCCCTCACCCTCATGCAATGGCTGTCGCCCGCCTTCCCTGTGGGGGCATTCGCCTATTCCCACGGGCTGGAACAAGCGGTGGCAGATGGCGCGATCAACGACGCGGAAACGCTTGGCGATTGGATCGACACGCTGATCACTCAAGGGTCAGGCCGCGCGGATGCGGTTCTGATGGCGGTCACGCACGGGGCCGAGGACGCAAGACAGATCGACGCCCATGCCCGCGCGTTTGCCGCCAGTGCTGAACGGCTGCGCGAAACCGATCTGCAAGGCGCGGCCTTTTGCGACACTGCGCGCGCTGTGTGGAACATTGATATTCAGGGCCTCACCTACCCCGTTGCTGTCGGCTCAGCCGCGCGGGCGATGAACATCCCCCTTCAGGAAACCCTGCCGCTCTACCTGCACGCTTTCGCCTCCAACCTCGTGTCGGTCGCGCAACGCCTGATGCCACTGGGGCAGACGCAAGGCCAACAGGTGCTCGCCGCCCTCGCCCCCGCCATCGGCGCCACGGTGCAAGAGGCGGCGATGGCGACCCTTGACGACCTGTCCGCCACCAGCTTTGCTGCCGATATCGCCGCGATGCGTCACGAAACCCTGAGCCCGAGGATTTTCCGCACATGACCCAACTCAATGGCCCGCTGCGCATCGGGATCGGCGGCCCCGTCGGTGCTGGAAAAACCACGCTGACTGCGGCGCTCGCCATCGCGCTCAAGGACCAACACTCGATCGGTGTGATCACCAACGACATCTACACGCAGGAAGACGCCGAGGAACTGATGCGCCGCCAGATCCTGCCGCAAGACCGGATCATCGGGGTCGAAACGGGCGGCTGCCCACATACCGCGATCCGGGAAGATGCCTCGATCAACCTCGCCGCCGTCGCCGAAATGCGCGCCCGCCACCCCGAGATCGAAGTGATCCTGATCGAGTCGGGCGGCGACAACCTGTCGGCCACCTTCTCGCCCGAACTGGCCGATATCACGCTTTATGTGATCGACGTCGCGGCGGGCGAGGAAATCCCGAGGAAAGGCGGGCCCGCCATCACCCGCTCGGACCTGCTCATCATCAACAAGACCGACCTTGCCCCACATGTGGGCGCGTCGCTTGAGGTAATGGAACGCGACGCAACCCGGATGCGCGCAGGCCGCCCGTTTGTGTTCGCCGCATTGCGCCACGGGCAAGGGGTCGACGGCATCGTCACACATATCCGCGCGCTGTCCGGGCTGGGGCTGACACACGCATAAAAAACGGCCGGACCGCCCGAAGGACAAGGCGATCCGACCGTCCCGCACTGCTCAAGTGGTGGCAGGTGCAGCGCGGTGGGGGGGTCAGTTGGCGACAACCTTGAAGCGCTTGAAGGTCTTGAAAAGCGTTTCGATCGTCTCGTTCTTGATCTGGCTTTCCTTTGGCTCATCCTTCTGAATAAGCTGGAAAATCTTCTTGGCCGTCGTCTTGTCCCCGCCAAGGAAGGCGGACACCATATCCTCAACCCGGCTCTGAACCTTCTTGTCCTTGGGCTTGGCAAAACCGCACATCGACAGCTTCTTGTTGTCGATCTCGAACGACCCGCCCGCACTCAGGCCCTTGCCTGACTTGATGGCGTCGACAATCTCAGCCGGAGTCACCTTGAAATCGCTTCTGTTGGACAGATAAACGGCAAAGGTCTTGATCGCCTTGGAGTCCTTGCGCAGCATCGCAATCAGCAGCGCCTTGACTGCCGATACCTCGCCGTTATTCAAACGCAGCGCCACGGCGTCGGAATCGCCAAACTTCTTTTCCGCCAACCCCAGCATGACCCCGGTGTGGTGATCCTTGAAATTCTTGCATTTTCTCTGATCAAAGAAATCAGGAAAGATCTCGGTCTCAAGGAAGGTTTTACAATTGGACGCGACAAGATCGAGGATCCCGTTCCAAAGCCGGGGATCATAGTTGTCCTCCATCACCAGCTCTTGGGCGTTCTGGGTGATGTGGCGCGGCAGGGTGATCGGCGTGCGCGACCCGCTGGCGATGTACTCGGAAAACACGGCATCTGCAGCGGGTGGGTTGATCATGAACCGCATCCGGTTGCGCACCTCTTTTGACGGAAAGGTTTGCAGGAAAAGCTTGGTCAGTTCACGGTTCGCCACCAGTTCGGCGACGGTTTTGGGATAGCTGACACCTTCAATGGTCTGTGGCATGGTTTTGGTCCTTTTCTAAATCGCAGCGTTGGTGTGGTTATGAAAAGGAAACACGGGCGGCCCCGGGTTTATTCACGCAACCTTCAAATTTTTTTTGATGGGGGCGAAAGGGGCGTCGCCCCAAGGCAGCGCGTCGCGGCGTTGAAGTCGACGCCTTGATACTGGGCCCGTTATCAGCTGCGCACGCCGCGTTAACCCGCCAAAACCGTGACAAACGGTGCACAGGTGGTGCAAAGCACTTTTGTGACCCTGTTCTGGCGTAAACTTATGTAAATGCGGCGTAAATGTCGCGCCGGGGCCAAAGCGGCCCGGGCACCCTCACCGCGTGTACGCAGGGCATCTTGCGCACGGTTTCCGGCGCGCCACGCCCTTAGACAAAGTCAATAAATTTGTTCATCGGCATCTCGCGAACGCGCTGACCGGTGGCGGCGAAAATTGCGTTGGACAGGGCGGCGGCGGCAGGCGGCACCATCGGTTCACCCATCCCAAGTACACGGTTTCCGTTCTCAAGTCCGCGCACTTCTATCTCGGGTGTCTGGTACAACCGCATGCCCTCGAAATCATAGAAATTGCGCTGATCGACCATCCCGTCGGAATAGGTGATTTCCGAATTCATCGCATGGCCCAGCGCCCAGACGACACCACCCTGCACCATGTTTTCAAAGTTGACCGGGTCTATGACCTTGCCCACTTCGGCGGCGACCCAGACCTTGTCGATGGAAATGCCGCTGTCGGTGTTGGTGACTTCGATCACTTCGGCGGTGGCCACGCCGAAGGACATGCAGAACGCCACACCGCGGCCCTTGTTGTCAGGCAAGGCCCCGCCCCAGCCGGACATCTCGGCCACGGCTTCCAAGACCTTGCGAGACGGCGCGTGCCAGCACAAACGCAGCCGTTCCTCCATCGGGTCGGCACCGGCGGCGTGAATCAATTCGTCCAGAAACACGTCATGAAAAAACCCGTTTGTGGACGCCCCAACCGACCGCCACGACGAAATCGGGGCCAGTTCCGGCGCGCGGTAGCCGGTGACACGATAGTTCGGGATCGAAAGAGGCTGTTCCCAAGCCCCAGCCACAATCTGCAAATCGGGTCCCGGCACGGGAAAGCCCTGCCGCCCCATCTGGCTGGAAATGACCGAGGGCATCGCGATGCCAAGGTCAAATCCGTGCACCTGCCCGTCCCGAACCACTCCGCGCGCGCGGGCCATGGCGATCTGGCGGGTATCGTTGTGGGTCGTGTCCTCTTCGCGCGAATAGGTCAGTTTGACCGGTGTTTCCTTGAGTTGCAGGGCGACTTCAACCGCTTCCTTGACCACGCGGTCTTCCAGCCGGTGGCCGAAACTGCCGCCCATCATCTGCACATGGACATGAACGTCGTCCGCATCCACACCTGTCATTTTGGCCACGTTATTCTGGACAAAGCGCGGGATCTGGGTGCCGGTCCATACGTCCACGCGATCCTCGCCCACCAAAACCGTGGCCGAAATGGGTTCAAGCGGAGCATGGGCCAGATAGGGCGCGCGGTACTCGGCTTGGATCACCTCACCGCTTTGGATTGCGGCCTCAACATCACCGTCATCGCGCTGCGTGCTGTCCACACGATCCGCGACAAAACTGTCGGATAGGGTCTGCCAATGGTCTTCCATCTCGGCCGGATAGGGGGCCGGTCCCCAGTCGATCTCGATCGCATTGGCGGCCTGCATGGCACGCCATGTGTTGTCGGCGACAACTGCTATGCCGTTCGTGATTTCCAGCACCTGAGACACGCCGCGCATCGTCTTGGCGGCGGCGGCATCATAGCCTTTCATCACACCACCTCGGCGCGGGTTGGTGCGCACGGTGGCGTGCACCATGCCTTCAAGTTCAAAATCAATGCCGTAGGCTTGAGTGCCAGTCGATTTCGCAACAATGTCCACGCGCTCCATCGCCTTGCCGACCAGCCGCCACGAGGCAGGATCACGCAAGGTCACATCGTCGACGGGGTCCAGCGTGGCCGCAATGGGCGCCAATTCGACGTAAGACAGCGCGCTGCCGTCGGGCAATTCGACCATGCCACGCGCGGTCTTGAGGTCGGCGACGCTCACACCGGCTTTCTGCGCCGCCGCCGCTTTCAGCGTCTCCCGCGCGACCGCACCTGCCACGCGCAGCTTTTCGAAGCCGTCCGGCACAGTGGTTGAACCACCAGTGATCTGCATACCGAGAAATTTCATCATCGCGTCCATAACGCCGCGCATCGAATTGGCAACCAAACCATCATCGGTCGATGGAAACGGGGCCGCCTCACTGCTGAGCGCGGTGTTGTAGTAGGCGGGGCTGGGCATGCCCGGATCGACGCGGATCTGGTCGAGGTCCACGTCCAGTTCCTCCGCGATCAGGGCGGCCTGCACGGAATAGGCCCCCTGCCCGCTATCGGCGCGCGGGGTGATCAAGGTAATTCCGCTCGCGTCAATGCGGACGTAAGGGGTCAGCGCCGCTTCGCCATCGGCAAGATCGTCCAGCAGCGGGTTTGCGACCGGGCGTTTGTACATGTGATAACCAAAGGCGACGCCGCCCACGACAGCAGCTGAACCGATCAGGAAGGTCCGGCGTGCGATTGTTCCGATACGGGACATGGGGTCAGGCCTCCTGCATGTTTCGGGCTGCGGTTTTGACGGCGGCGCGGATACGGGCGTAGGTGCCGCAACGGCACAGATTCCCGCTCATCGCGTTATCGATGTCAGCATCCGAGGGGTTGGGTATGTCGGACAGGAGCGAGGCCGCCTGCATGATCTGCCCAGACTGGCAATAACCGCATTGCGCGACCTGATGTTTGATCCACGCAGCCTGAATGGCGTGTAGTGCGTCCGGCGTGCCAAGGCCTTCAATCGTCGTGATCGGCCCATCGACATCTGCCGCAAGTGTCTGGCAAGAACGCACGGCAACGCCGTCGATATTCACTGTGCAGGCCCCGCATTGCGCGACCCCGCAGCCGTATTTGACGCCCTTGATGTTCAATTCGTCCCGCAGGACCCACAGAAGTGGCATGTCATCCTCGACATCCACCTCGTGTTCGATGCCGTTCACAGTCAGCTTCATCTGCGCCTCCGCAAGTGCAATCCTGCGTAGAGGATAGCAAGCAAAGGGAGGCGCAAAAACATGCAGATCGCGCCACAGCAGTGGAAATTCGCGCCGCGCGGCGCACCAAAGGCGCGCCTTATCTTAACGCTCTTGCGAGATCGGCAACGGTCTTCAGAATTCAACCACGGCGCGGATGGATTTGCCTTCGTGCATCAGATCAAAGCCGTGGTTGATTTGATCCAGCGTCAGCTTGTGGGTGATCATCGGATCGATCTCGATCTTGCCGCTCATATACCAGTCAACGATCTTGGGTACATCGGTGCGCCCCTTGGCCCCGCCAAAGGCAGTGCCACGCCAGACGCGGCCGGTGACCAACTGAAACGGGCGGGTTGAAATCTCGGCACCGGCGGGGGCCACACCGATAATGATAGACTCGCCCCAGCC